>CAKUZI010000024.1 GCA_934717855.1 uncultured Candidatus Melainabacteria bacterium | reverse complement strand
CAATAATGGAAGTTTTATTATTATGCACCAGCCCATTGCTAAGTAACAAATCATTGAAAATATTTTATATTTTTTTAAATCTATAGCGTTTAATACAATTCCGAGAATCGCAACTCCCCATATTATTCCAAACAATGACCAACCTAAGGCTGTATTGTATTCTCTAAATGTGCATAAGGCAAATGGTGTATATGACCCTGCAATTAGTAAAAATATTGTACAATGGTCTAGTACTTGAAATACTTTTTTTGCATTGTTTCTATGTAATCCATGATATATGCTAGACATCGTATATAAAATTATCATCGAAGCTCCATAGATAGCTCCAGATACGACACCATACACATTATGATGAATTGCTGCAAACACCACGCATAGAACCGTTGCAATAATTCCAAATGCACCACCAACAATATGTGAGGTCATATTAAATATTTCCTCACCTTTAGTATATGTTGGCAAAATTCTTTCCGAAAGTTTTGTTCTTTTCATATAATATTTCAATTAAATAGACTACTATTTAATTGCACCCTCCTCAGCTAAAATTTTACTCATTTCTTCGTGTCTTTTTATCTTGGCTGTTGATGTTTTTATCATTGGCTCATCTGTTATTATTAATTTTTTCATATGCTTGTAGTTTGTAAGTCCGCTATTTATTTCTTTAATATCTTCCCATATTTTTTCTTTTAATTGTTCTTGAGTAAATCCTGCAAAATTATCTTTTACATAGTCTTTGTTATATACAATCTTTACAGAAATCACCAAATCATCATCTTTTGGATAGCCAAAAACCATACATTCTTCCACATATGGAAGTTTTCCTACTAGTGTTTCTAGTTCCTCTGGATATATGTTCTTTCCATTTTTCAATACTATAACATTCTTTTTTCTACCTGTTATAAAGAAATATCCATCTTTGTCTTGTTTTGCAAGGTCCCCTGTATGGAACCATCCGTCTTTTAAAGCCTCATTTGTTGCTTCTTCATTCTCGTAATATCCAAGCATAACATTTGGACCTTTTGCAATAAGCTCTCCTATTCCTTGCTCATTTGGATTATCAACTTTTAGAGTAACCCCTGGCATAGGAAAGCCAATTGAACCATACCTTATACAATTTTCGTTTTCAGCAGCTAAAACTGGTGAAGTTTCTGTTAATCCGTATCCTTGAATTGTTAATATACCAAAGTCATTAAAAGCCTTTGCAACCTTTGGATCTAATCCAGAAGCTCCACTTATAATTGCTCTTAATGCTCCTCCCAAATTATCTATTACACTCTTGAACACTTTTCTTCTAATATCTATACCGAACTTCAACAAAAAATTACTAATCGGAGTCACAAATTTTATTAATTTATCTTTTCCTTGTTTTTTTATCTCTTTGTCAATTTTCTTGTACATTGACTCAATTAAAAGTGGAACGCAAACAAAAATGCTTACTTTATATTCTTTCATGTTAGCTTGAATGTGTCTAATTCCGTCACAGAATACATTTGTACAACCATGATTTAAAAAAATTAAAATTCCTGTACTTCCAAATGTATGGTGGAATGGCAAAAACGCCATATTAACATCAGTGCTCAAAAAATGTTCAACTCTATTCATGGCAGAAATATTTGATGCTATATTTCTGTGAGATAGCATTACAGCTTTCGACTTAGAAGTTGTTCCTGATGTAAATAAAATAATACTCATCTTGTTATCATCAATTTTTGCATCTATAAAATCTCTATTTCCATTCTCTACTAGTTTCTTTCCTTCTTCTATTAAATCTCCTAAATACAAGAAACCAGCTTTTTTTTCTTCATCACTAATCTGATCCATACAAATAAATTTTGTAACATCTGTTGCTCCAGAAGCCTTGAACTTTTTCATTGTATCCATATAATCATTTGCAAAAATTACAGCCTCGGCATAACTTCTCTGCAAAGATGACTCTGTTTCCTCTTCTGGTAAGCCTTTATCTAATGGAACTGCAATTCCTGTGCCATTTAAAACCGAAACATATGATAGAATCCACTCATATCTATTTTTGCTAATTATAGCAACTCTTTTGTCTTTTAGTCCTAAATTAATTAAAGCTGTTCCAAGAGCATTTATATCATTTTGAAAATCTTTGTACTTTATTTCTTTATAAGTAACCTGCTTGCCATTTGTTTCTTTTAATTTGAATGCAACATTATCAGGGTAATTTGTAAAAGCATTATCAAGAACCTCTCTAATGTTGTTATATTCCTTCGATTCATAAATCTCATATTTTGTTCTATTCATTTCATTTTACTCGTATAATTGTACGAATATCTCCTTTCTAGGGATTTCCTCCTTTGTTTTTTGCTAACACCCACTCCCTATTTTCATTGATAGAATACCATAAAAAACAAAATTATACAAGAGCTATGACCGAGTGTTCAAGTGACAAAATTCTACAAAAAAATTACTAGTCCAAATATATCAACTATAATTGGCACATAGCAATCTTCTTATATTATATCAATTTTCTACCACTTAATTATATTTTTTAAAAAGGCTTTTATAATCATTTATGTCATTTTTCTTTTGCTTTTTCATTTCTACCATATCATCTATTTTTAGTCTTTTTTTCTGATTATCAGTGCAAAGATAACTTCGATATATAAGTGACATGATAGCTCTTGTTTCATCCTTTAATGGCTGTTTGGTTATTGGTATATCTTTATTTATAGAAACTTTATAATCTTTATTTTTATTATTTTTTATAAACTTTATAAAAGACTTCGGTATTTTTTTCAAAATACTTTTAGAAGTAAATTCAAGAATATAATCCACTTCAGCCAGTGCATTGCTGTATTCTACTGTCATATTTTTTCCTCCAATTTAATCTCTTATAAAATCGTCTTGTTGTATTTTCTGGCTATAACTATCTTTTTCTTGTTCTTCTCTCGCAATTTGTTCTTTTATCACCCCTGTTGTAACTTGGCGTTGTTGAGCAGAGACACTTGCATCAATAGCCTCAAATGTTTTCAAACCAATTTCACTGTTTTCCCCCATTTGTTCTATATTACTTCTTGTTGCTGGTTGAATATTCTGTTTTTCCTCATGTTTCTTTGAAAAATCTGGAACATACATATCCATTTCTTGATCAGTTACTCTGTAAATTTCAGGATCTGGCAAATCCTTCTTATATTCTTCAACTAATGCTGTTTGTAATTCAGGCACTAGATCTTCTAGTCCTAATTTTTGTAGATCTGGTATAATACATTCTTCAATCAGTCCTGGAACGTCAGATGCACGATATCGATGTTCAATATTGAATTCACCAAATTTCTGTGAACCAGTTATATATTTAACTAATGCAGGTACAATATTTTCACGTAAGTTATATGTCCATATTTGATTATCTGCTTCCCTATAATCTTCCGTTGCTTTATTAAGAGCTCTTTGTTCTTCTCGTAGCCCTAGTTCTATTGGCTTATTACCAACAAAAAAGGCTCTTATTCTAGAAAAGAATTTTTTCATAGGGCTTACCTTTTGCAAAGCTTGTACTTTTTCATTTCTTTTTTTAGTAAATTCTTCTATAGCACTTCCATACCTTTCAAGTTCTTTTATCGCCATATCTTCCTTTGCAAACAGGTCATCTATCAATGCTTCTCCAATAAAAGATGGCATTACCATATTCTCTTTTTCAAATTGCATTGAAAACATTGATATTCCGGCATCCTCAAATATGTGTAATAATTCAACAACTTTGTTATTTACAGTTATACTTGTATTGGGGATTTCAACATTGTTTTGTCCTAAATCTTTAAGATTTTTTTCCATAGGTCTTATTGCTTCTGATTGTTTAATTCTTTGTTCCGCAAGTTTATCAAATAATTTATTTTTATATTCGCCTTCAAACTCATCAACCCATTGTTTGTCTATTGCCATATTTACCTCCTAAAATCATTTTGGATTAAATATTATTATATTTAACTTTATAATTTCGTAACAGTATCTATCAAGAGTTTTTATATTCTTCTTATTATTTCTATATTAGCAATATCAAAAAAAATTGTCAAGATTATTATATTTTTTTTCATTCGTCATTATTTCTTAATTTTTTCATATAAATATAATGGTGATTTGTATGGATTATCGTGAATTTTCTTCTTTTTTATCTACCCTTTCTGGCTGTGAACTTGTAGCTCTTGCTGGGCTTCTTTCTGTTGCAATTTCTAGCAATCTTAGTAATGATGAAATAGATACTTTAGGGAACTTTTTTTCAGCTTTAGGTTCTAATCTTTCAACAATAGCAACAGTTAACGGGTTTTAAAAAAATGGCAATATAAATAATAACCGGGCAAAGCTTTTTCACTTGTTAATTAGCTGTATCGTTTTTGAACACCTATGTACATTTTTTTCTCCGTCCCTAAATTGTATATTTTCTAATGAATATGAAATAATATAACCCAAAAGTATTGACTGTACGTATTATACGTAGTAAAATATATTGTAAATATATAGGGGGAAATATATCCATGAAGGTTATTTATCCAGTATTATTCT
>CAKUZI010000023.1 GCA_934717855.1 uncultured Candidatus Melainabacteria bacterium | reverse complement strand
GCTATAATTATAACTATAATTGTAATAGCAACTCCTGCAAATATAAAAGTTGCTTTATAGTTCTCATTTTTTTCATAGCTCGTAGTCTTGTAAATATTAAAATTAACAGTTTCAACACTTTTATCAAGCGTTACAAAAATAAAACTTGGTTCAGTTAAAATTGCCGTACTAGTCACATATTGTTCATCCTTGATATTTATTATGACTGTCAATCTATTTTTTCTTACACTTTTCACTTCTACATTATGCATTACATTAGGAATCATCACTATTGCTAAATTGTTGCTAGCAAAAAATTCATCATTATATTTTTCGCTTAAAACTAAAACTTCTCCATCATCCGTTTTTACTTTATCCGTTCCAATATAAGTCTTTAATTGATTCTCTAGCTCTACCTTTGATTTTACAAATATGTTTTCCAAATTAAAAGTTGGCCCATTGTAGCTAAATTGTTCGTCTAATATTGCATCTGCAGCGTAAAGTGAATATTCCATATCCGACTTATTTGGTATAAGCGCATTTGTATTTGAATATACCGCAGTTGTAGAATGCCTTCCTATTTCTATATCAACATTACTGCTCGGTTTTGTTAATACATGGTATATTCCCCACAAAATACCATATATAACTAACAATATGCCAATAATTATTACAGTAGTCATCATTTTACTTATTCTTCTTTTTTCTTTCTCCATCGTTTTCCCCTTTACCTTTTTATAATCTCTTTCTTTTTTTATTATATTCTAATCTTGATAATAAAATCAAGATTAGAATAGACATTTTTTAGAACAATCTCTTTGTGAATATAGTAATTTTTTTCCATCTATAGTATAATCAGCTCATAAATATTTTTTAAGATTAAAGAACGGAGGTAGTTAATGGAAAACGAATTACTTAAAAATGATGATGAGCTTAATAACATATTTGATAATATTAAAGAGTTAGTTATTAACAGTAGAAATAAAGTATATAGTGTTGTAAATACTGAAATGCTTAACTTGTATTGGAATATAGGAAAAGCCATTATGGAAATATAGCAAGGTGATGAAAGAGCAAGTTATGGTGATGCTGTGCTTGAAAAATTATCACAAAAATTAACAAATGAGTTCGGTAAAGGATTTTCTGCCAGAAACTTAAGGACTATGAGAAAATTTTACTTAATATATCCAATTTGGAAGACAGTGTCTGCCAAATTAAGTTGGTCTCATTACTTAGAACTAATTAAAATTGAAGAAGAACCAAAAAGAAATTTTTATTTGAATGAATGTATAAATGCGAAATGGAGTGTTCGTGAATTACAAAGACAAAAAGACTCTTTATTATATGAAAGATTAGCTCTATCAGCTGATAAAGAAAAAGTACTTGAACTATCTGAAAAAGGACAAATTTTAAAAACTAGTAAAGATTTAGTAAAAGATCCTTTTGTTTTAGAATTTTTGGATATAAAGGAGAATACAAACTATCTTGAAAGTGACTTAGAGAAAAACATATTAGAGCATTTAAAAGAGTTTTTGCTTGAGCTTGGTAAGGGGTTTAGTTATGTTGGAAATCAAGTAAGGTTAACATTAGGTGAAGACCATTTTTATCCTGATTTAGTTTTTTATAATAGACTTTTAAGATGTTTTGTGATAATTGATTTAAAAATTGGTAAAGTAACACACCAAGATATCGGGCAAATGCAAATGTATGTTAATTATTATGATAGAGAAATTAAACAAGAAAATGAAAATTCAACAATTGGAATATTATTATCAACTAATAAAAATGAAACAGTTGTAAAATATACTCTTCCTGAAGATAATAAAACAATATTTTCATCAGAATATAAACTTCATATGCCAACAGAGCAAGAATTAATTAGTGCTGTTGAAGAAGAAAAGAAAAATTTTGAATTAAATGAAAAAATCTAATTACGGTAAATTTACCATAATTAGAATATGCATGGAGCCAATAAGCAGAATCGAACTGCTGACCTACGGGTTACGAATCCGTTGCTCTACCAACTGAGCTATATTGGCGTTTTCTCTTGCGAAATCTATTGTAACACATATCTAAAAAAAATGCTAGCCTATTTTTATAGTCTAGCATCTTTTTTATGTTTTATCTGCCACCACAGCATCCGTTGTTTGTAAATAATAGTAAGAATATTATTATGAAGAATAAAATTCCGCTATCTCCGCATCCGCAATTGTTTCCGCCAAATAGTCCACCAAATGGTCCGCATCCACAACCTTCATTGCGTCCACATCCTCCTCTTGGTCCTTCGTCACATCCGCAACTTCCACTGTTGCATCCACCTCTATTGTCGTCTTGCATTTTAGATTCCTCCTTTTTTGTTTTATATAATATAGTATGAATTTTTCGCAAAGTGTGTTACAATATATAGAGTTGTAAAATTGAGGTTGAAATTTATTAACTTTCTACCTCGAAGGAGGAATAAATTTATACATGAATAATGAAATTAATATAGTTCCAGAGTTATTGGTTCCTGCTGGCGATTTTGATTGTGTTAGAGCCGGAGTTCAAAATGGTGCTGATTGCATTTATTTTGGTGCTAACAGTTTTAGTGCAAGAGCCAATGCAAAGAATTTTTCTTTGGAAGAAGTCGCAGAAGTCGTAAAATATTGCAAACTAAGAAATGTAAAAACTAATCTAACATTGAATACTTTAATTACAGATGATGAGTTTGCCGATGCCATTAAAGTTGCCGAATCTGCCTATAAATGTGGAGTAGATGCAATTATTGTTCAGGACCTTGGTCTTGCTAAATATTTAATTACTCATTTTCCAGGAATGGAAATTCACGGAAGTACCCAGATGTCTGTTCATAATCTAGAAGGTGTATTAGAACTTGAGAAACTTGGATTTTCAAGAGTCGTTTTATCTAGAGAAGTTCCAATTAACGAGATTGAATATATTAGAAATAATTGTAAAGTTGACCTAGAAATATTTGTACATGGTGCACTTTGCATCTCATACTCTGGTCAGTGTTTATTTTCTAGCTTGGTTGGAGGGCGTTCTGGTAATAGAGGAAAATGTGCTCAGCCATGTAGACTTCCTTATGAATTGCTAGAAGATAAAAACGGTACTGAAAGCGTTCTTGATAAAGGCTATTTACTTAGTCCACGAGACCTTTGTTCTCTAGACACCTTGCCTACTCTAGTAAAATTAGGTATAAATTCTTTTAAAATTGAAGGCAGAATGAAAACTCCAGAATATGTTGCAACTGTTACAAGAATTTATAGAAAATATATAGACCTTGCTTTGTCTGGCAACAAATACGTGGTTGATGAAGCAGATAAATTAGACTTACAGCAAGTGTTTAATAGAGGCGGATTCTCTAGCGGACATTTATTATCAGAGCCAAACAGAAAGTTAATATTCAAAGACAAGCCAAATAATATGGGATTGTATTTAGGAAATATATCAAACTACAATGCCAACAGAGGGCACATCACATTAAAACTAAATCAACCTGTCGGTATCGGAGATACCATAAGCATTGACGGTGAAACTGGAGCATACACTATTTCTGAACTAATAAAAGGAAATACAAATTTGAAGAATGCAGAAATCGGTCAAATTGTAAAACTTGGACGAATGAAAGGAAAAATTAGAGCTGGAGCAAAAGTGTATAAACTTTCTAGCAAAGCTTTAAATGACCAATCAGATAAAACATTTGCTCCAAATTGTGAAAACAAAAAAATTCCTGTAACCTGCTCTGTATCTGTAAAAAAGGACAAGCCTATCTCTATAACTTTAGAAACAAATACTGCACCATTTTATGATAATGTTGCAATAAAATTTGTTTCTGACATTATACCAGAAGTTTCGATTAACTCGCCAATAACAGAAACAAGAATTGCAGACCAATTAAATAAGCTTGGAAATACTCCATATACATTTGAAAAATTGAATATCAATTTAGATGAGAATTTGCACATTCCTAGTATAAGTGCTTTAAATAATGCACGTAGAACAGCAATTAATATGTTGCAAGAAAAAATAATGAATAAATTCTTAGAAAGAAGAAACGAGAACTCATCTAAGCAGGTAGTGTCTCTTACTTCTTTACATGATGGAAAATGTTCAGTTGAAAATACTAATAATGTACTTCAAAGGAAATTTAGCATTTTATTAGAAAATATTAATTTAGAATATGATTATACTCAGCTTGAAAATGTTGATAATATATACATTCCTTTAAAATTTTTCTTGAGTAAAAAATACAATACATTATTATTCAATTTATCGCGAAAATTTGATTTGTACATATATATGCCAACAATAATAAAACCAAACTACAAAAATTTATTACTAAACAATATTGATAACATCGTGTCAGACTATGAAATTAAAGGATTTGTAATATCAAACATTTCTGGTTTTGAGCTTTTGAAAAAATATATTGGTAATGAAAAATATACATTTATCGCAAACTATACAATGAATATATTTAATGAATACAGCATTCAAGAACTTCAATCACTTGGAATAAATGTAGTAACACCATCTGTAGAATTGAATAAATCTATTTTACAGAACTTATGTGACAATAGTTCTCTACCAGTAGAATTAATAGCATATGGAAGAAATGTACTAATGAATTCATCATATTGTCTACTCGGGAAAAGTAATAAGTGCTATCCAAAGTGTGACATGAAATGTAAAAACTGTACATCTTCTGCATTTGCAAGTCTATCAGACAATTCAAATACGTCAGTTACAGATAATTCATGCACTGCAAAATACTATATAAAAGATCGTCTTGGATTTAAATTCAGAATAATTCCAGACAATATCCAAACCGTTACATCAATTTACAATAGCAAAATAACCTCAATAGATACACATGATTTTAAGATTTCAGCTGTCAGAATAAATATACTTGATGAAAATATCAAAGAAATAAATAATATTATAACTTCAGTGAAAAATGGCAATAAATTAGAAGGCAAAGAATATACAAACGGAAATTTAAACAGAGAGATTTAAAAATTTTCGCCCAAAGGGGACATCCCTTTTTGGGCGAGTTTTCTATAAATAATTATAGATTTTAATAATTATGCATTGCTGTTAATTTTATGATTAAATCCATATCGTCATCTTTTGCTGCCTTGTTTCTACGTATTTTTCCACATTTTTTACATTTAAAAATTATTACATAACCTTTTTTACTATCTATTTCAGCTCCTACTGGAACTAAATCTCCATGGCATTCTTCTGCCCTATCTCCAGGATTTACGTCTACATGTTTTGAATGCAAACAGTATGGGCAATGGTTTCTGCATGAGTAGCCTAGCTTTGGCACATGTTTTCCACAATTTTCACATGTAAATTCTTCGTCTATTTCTGTAAAATTTCCAGCCATTTTTATTCCATCCTTTATTAATTTTATATATTCTATTTTCTTCTGTTCTTATCATTTATTTTCTTTTTATGTTTCTACTCGCATTAGCAAATATCTAGACTTAAACATATTGCAGAAAGCATTAATTAAAAAAAGCACATTGTAAATATTTTATCTAGTCACCAAATATACTTCCACCAACAAATTCTCTTAATAATGAGTTTTGAGGTATTAGCCCCTCATCAACTTCTTCGAAATATTTTAAAAATTCCGCCAATCTCTTTGCTTCTGCATATTCTGGTTCTGCATTTGTTATTTCTTGTAATAATGGCAGTGCTTGCTTTTTCAAAACACTTAATTCATATATTAATGATGAGTTAAACATAACATCACAATTTTCTTGGTATGGGAATATATTTTTGTTTTCTCCCCTATTAACACTTGCCCATGTTCTTAATGTGTGCAATGCGCTATATCCTCTAAAATTGTTATCTCTAACAATTCTTCTAATTAATCTTGTATCTGTTGTAGATATTCTGTTACAATAATCTATGTTTAAAACTGTTAAATCGCTTATGTAAATTTTATATTTTTGTTCCATTGGTATTGAACTCGTAAGTTTATCATTTAAGCAATGTATTCCCTCTATTACGAGGATTTCGTCATCTGCAAGGTGCATCTTTTCGCCATTATAACGTTTTGTGCCAACTTTAAAATCAAAGGTTGGTACATCTATTGTTCCACCATCTAATAATGTTTTTATGTGATTATTAAATAGCTCTAAGTCTATTGCCTCTAG
>CAKUZI010000022.1 GCA_934717855.1 uncultured Candidatus Melainabacteria bacterium | reverse complement strand
CCCTCAAGGGGAGAGAGTAAAATGTTTCGTTTTACTAAACTTAAAATATCAACAATCTTCCTAAATAAATCAAACTTTCTTAACAGTAAAAGACTATGCTTCTTTGCATCTTCGCATCTTTGCGTCTTCGCATCTAAATCATGCTTAGCTGCTTCGCTTCCTAGCTGCCTAGTTGCTTTATTCCCCCATCTCTCTAAACGTAATAATGTCGGCGCACTGCCCCCCCCCCGACGGCATTATTCAACTCTACAAATCTTGCATTTTGTTCTTTTCCCAACATAACTTTTATATTTTAACATATTCTTAATCTTTTTTCAATAATAATTACTTGTAAATAGAATTTGAGCATGCAATAATTTAGTTATTGAAAGGCTAGTCATGGCAAATATTCTAGTATATTTACTCGATGGAAAAATTTATATTAATTTAACTAACAGATGCACGAATGACTGTATCTTCTGCCTTAGAAAAGACAAAGACGATGTTGTAGGTCAAACTTTATGGTTAGACAATGAAAATTCTACTGCAAAAGATGTTATTGAACAGTTTGAACTAAAGAAAAATGAACTAGTTAATGTGCATCATGCTCCATTTGCAGAAGTTATTTTCTGTGGTTATGGTGAACCTATGTTAAAGTTTGATGTTTTAAAACAAGTTGCAGAATATATAAAAAAACAATACCCCAAAACTAAGATTAGAGTAAATACAAACGGCCATGCTAATTACGTTTATAAGAAGAATATCGTTCCCGAATGCAAAGGGCTTATTGACGAATTTTCGGTAAGCTTAAACGGGGCTACAAAAGAAGAGTATAATGAACTTTCTCAACCAAAATTTGACCAAGCATACGAAGAAGTAAAAAAATTCATCAAAGCTTGCTCCGATGAAAACATTTCTGTTGTTGCTAGTATTGTTGAAGGTTACAAAGGGAAACATTTAGACTTAAATAAATGCGAAGAAATTGCGAATGAATTAGGAGCCAAATTCCGCGTGAGAGAGTGGATTAAAAACGGTTACTAAAAACTAAGGAGAAAATTATGCAAGTACAAGCTATCTCAAATCAAAATTTTAACGGAAGTATTTTTTTATCTAGAAATATAAAGCCAAAAACTGCAGAACTATTAATTGATAGCGCATGCAAGGCTGGAATTGCTAAAAAGCCTTACAATCTAGAATTCCTAAATATTAAAGATGGCAATTTTAAATTTGTATCTATTAAAGCATTTAATTCAAAACAACCTGAAAAACAATACAGAGTTCTTGTTCAGGATTATTTGCAAAGAAAAGATATTTTGCAATCTGCAATAAAAGATGCGACAACCGGATATGAAAATATGGAAAATTCACAAAATTTAAACAAAGTAATCTAATAAAAATTCAACCAAAAGAAAGGAAAAAACATGAACATTTTAGACAAAATCATGAAACCAAAATCAATTGCGGTTATTGGTGCGTCAACAAAAGAACACACTATCGGTTCTGATATCATGAAAAGATTACAGGAATACAATTTCAATGGAAAAATTTATCCTGTAAACCCAAAAGGCGGAATTATTGAAGGACTTCAAGCTTACACATCAGTTTTGGAAGTTCCTGGTGAAGTAGATTTAGCTATCATCGTTGTTAATGCAAAATTTGTATTATCAACAATTGACCAATGCCACGAAAAAGGTATTAAAGGTCTTTGTATCATCACTGCAGGCTTCAAAGAAACTGGTAAAGAAGGTGCTGAAGTTGAAAAACAATTAGTAGAAAAGATTAAAGAATACGGCATGAGATGCGTTGGTCCTAACTGCTTAGGTGTTGTAAACACTCACCCTGACGTTAGAATGGACGGTTGCTTTGCAGAATCTCTTCCTGAACGTGGAAACATCGGTTTCGTATCTCAATCAGGTGCTTTAGGTGGCGGTATTTTGAACATTTTGAAAGACCTTAATCTTGGTTTTGCACAATTTATTTCAATCGGTAACCAAGCTGATGTTAACGCTGAAACAGCTCTTGAATATTGGGAAAACGATGAAGACGTTAAACAAATTTTGTTGTACATGGAATCAATTCAAGATCCAGCTAATTTCAGAAAATTAGCTACAAGAATTACAAAGAAAAAACCTATTTTGGCTTTGAAATCTGGAAGATCTGCTGCAGGTGCTTCTGCTGCATCATCACACACAGGTTCATTGGCCGGTGCTGATAAAGCTGCTGCTGCATTGTTGCACCAATCAGGTATTATCAGAGAATTTTCTTTGAAAAACTTGTTTGCAACTGCAAAAGTATTCTCTACTTGCCCTATTCCAAAAGGCGATAGAGTTGCTATTATCACAAACTCAGGTGGTCCTGGTATCATGGCTACAGATGCTGTTTGCGAATACGGTATGCAAATGGCAAAATTAACAGATGCTACAAAAGATAAATTAAGAAGTTTCTTACCATCTGCAGCATCAGTTAAAAACCCTGTTGATATGATTGCTTCTGCTCCAATCGAACACTACAAGCAAACATTGGAAACAGTAATCGCTGATGAAAACGTTGATATGATTATTACAATCTATCTTCCATTCTTAGGTTTGAAAGATATCGACGTTGCTAAAGCTTTGATGGAAATTAAAGCTGAACACCCTGAAAAACCTGTTATCGGTGTATTCATGACTAAGAGCGAATTCTTCACAAAACTTTCTGATATGAAAGTTAATATGCCATTCTTTATGTATGCAGAAGAAGCTGCTGACGGCTTAAATAGATTGAACGAACAAAGACTTTGGATTGAAAAACCTGAGGGAAAAGTTCCTTGCTATTCAGACGTTGACAAAGCTAAAGTTGACAGCATCATCAAAAATGCATTGAAAGAAAACAGAGCACAATTAACAACTCTTGAATCAATCGATGTATTGCAAGCATACGGAATCAGAGCTTGTAAATATGGTTTGGCAACAAACGAAGAAGAAGTTGTTAGCCTAGGTAACTCAATCGGCTACCCTGTTGTTATGAAAATGACTTCAAAAACAACATCTCACAAAACAGATGTTGGCGGTGTTGTTGTAAACATCAAATCAGAAGAACAATTGAGAAAAGAATACAAAGGACTTCTTGAAAGATTAGAAGCAAAAGGCTTGTTAGAAGGTCTTGAAGGTGTAATCATTCAAGAAATGGTTAAAGGTTCTCGTGAAATGGTTTGCGGTATCGCAACAGATCCTCAATACGGTCCTATGATGATGTTCGGTTTAGGTGGTGTATTCGTAGAAGTTATGAAAGACGTAACTTTCAGAATTGCTCCTTTGACTGATACAGACGCTATGGATATGATTAAATCAGTTAAGGCTTACAAACTTCTTGAAGGTGCAAGAGGTACAAAACCTGCTCAAATCGATCAAATCCAAGAAACATTGTTGAGATTATCTCAATTAGTTAACGACTACAAATTCATCGACGAATTGGATATTAACCCATTGTTAATTTCAGAAACAACTGGTGAAGGTATTGCCGTTGACGGACGTATTAAAGTTAGATTAGAAGAAGCTAAAGAAGCTCTAGCTTGCAATTGTGAAGCTTGCTCTTGCTGTTAATTAAACTTTAATTAATAATTTAAAACGACATCTTTGTAAAAAGGTGTCGTTTTTTATATAAAATTTTTCATTAATATTTCTTAATTTTTAACATTTATTTGGCAATTTTTTTTATTCAGTGTATTATTAAAAGTGTAAATACAAATTACCCCAAAAGAAAGAAGATTTAAATATGAAAGTAACGAGAACAATTAATGCAACGTACCGTGCAATTCAAGACAGAGCAATGGTTACAATGAATTCTGGAAGACGATTAAACGAAATTGATAAAAGATATTATGATAAAATGGTTCAAATTTCTGGTCCATCTGTTCATAAACCAAATAAAGTTTTAAAAAGCCTTATTAAAGCATACAAACATCAAAGACAAAAATTAATTGAACTAGAAGAATTAAATGCTCCTTTCAGAGAACCATCACCTCTTGTTTCTGATGCTAAGTCATTATTAAAAGGTGTAATCAATGTTTTCAAAAAAGGTTAATTAATTGACCTTAAACTGTATTAATGCTTTAATCAGAATATGAATTACATTTTCTATTTTTTAATAGTAATATCAATAATTGCCGGAGCAATCAACGGCAAATTACCAGACGTCGTAAATTCAATCCTTACAGGCGCCGAACTTTCTGTTAAAGTCGCTTTTTCGTTAATCGGAATAATGGCTTTTTGGCTTGGAATGATGAAAATTGCCGAAAAATGCGGACTTATTTCACTTATTGCTAAAATTATCAAACCAATTACCAAAAGATTGTTCAACGAAATTCCGGAAAATTCTCCGGCAATTGGTGATATTGCAATGAGTTTTTCTGCAAACGCTTTTGGATTAACAAACGCCGCAACTCCAATCGGCATAAAAGCAATGAAAGAATTGCAAACTCAAAACAAAGACAAATCATCAGCATCTAATGCTATGTGTATGTTTTTGGCAATGAATACAGCCGGATTTCAACTAATTCCGGCAACTGTAATTGCAATTCTAATCGGAATTGGTTATAAAAACCCAACTGAAATAATCGCCCCAACACTTTTAGTTACAAGTATTGCCTTTGTTAGCGCGATAATACTAGCAAAAGTTTTTCAAAAATTTTGGGCAAAACAAAGTTTTAGCAATGTCCTCCCCTCGAGGAATGACCAAAATCTATCTGATTTTGAGGAGGGGGCATAAGCATAATGTTTCAATCAATAATGAACATAATTTCCCTCTGGGCACTTCCTGCAATATTACTTTTAATCCTTACAATGGGCCTATTTAAAAAAGTTCCGCTATACGAAACATTTACAACGGGCGCAAAAGATGGTTTTAAAGTTGCAGTGGATATTATTCCATATTTAGTTGCAATAATCGTTGCTATCTCAATGTTTCGAGCATCAGGAATAATTGAAATGATTGGTCACGCTTGCGCACCAATACTTGCAAAATTCAATGTTCCTGCTGACACAATTCCTGTAATGATAGTTCGGTCGCTATCAGGCTCTGCAGCCTTAGGCGTTTTTTCTGACATCGCAAACAACTTAGGTCCTGACGCTTACGCAACAAAACTGACTGCCGTAATGGTCGGTTCTAGCGAAACAACTTTTTACGTCCTTGCAGTATACTTTGGAGCTGTTGGGATTTCAAAATTAAGATATGC
Source organism: uncultured Candidatus Melainabacteria bacterium (assembly GCA_934717855.1). GTDB lineage: Bacteria > Cyanobacteriota > Vampirovibrionia > Gastranaerophilales > Gastranaerophilaceae > Stercorousia. The sequence goes on along the minus strand of CAKUZI010000022.1, from coordinate 2,162 downwards.
GCTTTTAGTCGGCTTATTGGCTGATTTTATAGGAATTGTTACCGCTATAACCGTTTGTAACCTAATGTTCTAAATTCCACCTTGAAGCAATCGCGGTCTGTAATTTTGTTTTTTAAAGTCTGTTTCTACCCAGCTTTGAGTATAAGTCTCTGAATTATTATGAACAACAGCTTTAACTAAAACTGCATAGCTTATATCAATAAAATTAATCTTATTTATGCACTCCACTACATAATCACGACCGCCACAATTATGACAAAAATGTTTTTCTGGAACAATTTCTTTATTCCGAATAATTCCTTTAAGCTTTACGCCACAACAAGCACAACGAACCAAATACCATTGATTTTCTATCAGCTCACCACAATCCGGGCAATACGCAAAATCCACATCTGGTCTTACTTTAGAATGTTCACATTCTTTATTAAATTTAAAAAACTCCAAAATTGTCATACTTTTTTTATAATTACAATTTCAATAAAGTCAATCTTACCCACCCGACTAATACAAAAATTACCCACTGAGCCTATTGGCACAAGGGCGTTTCTTGTATTAAATATAATTATTAAATCTTTTTCATACTTCCAGCTATTCTTAATTCCAACGAGCCTGTTAATTCAGGCTCTTTTTTTTACTAAATTGTTTTAAAAATTTCAAAAACGTAACAATAATTAATAATAAAAAAAGAATTAGCAACATTATTTCTTTAGAGCTTTTGTACATTATATGAAAATTAATTTACCTCAATACATGACAGTTGTAGACAATAGATTAATTCGAGGGAAATCAGTAACTTCTCCGCTTCGGTTATACAAAATGAAAAAAGCCGGAATTAATCAAATAATAGATTTACGCAATAGTTCACTAATAAATAAACCTCTAGAAAAACTTTTTTGCAAATTATTAGGCATCAAATATAAAAACTTTAAGTATTCACACAGAATGAATGGTATTCCAAAACCGGCTTTTTTCCTTGATGTAATGAATGCGATTACCAAAAATGATGGCAAAACATACATCCATTGCCAAAAAGGCAAAAGACGAACCGGAATATGTGTTGCATTATACGAAAAATATTTTACTCAAAAACCTTTGAATTCAATAATAAAAGACATGGTAAAACTAGGATTTTCCGATATTTTTGAAAATCCAAACACAAAACGTTCAAAAAAATACTATAATATTTTAAAAGATTTTATGAAAACATATTGTTTCCCAAAAGAATAAATTAATAAACTAAACAGGAAATGCCTTTGCTCTCTTTAACATAGACTGGAATTCCTTCTCCCACTCTGCATTCCATTTCATTTTCAATTTATCTGCACTCGTCAAATTTTCATACAAAATTCGCATTTTGTCGATCATAAAATTATGTCTAACAACAACAGAATGTCGATTAGCTTTAGGATTAAAGAAACTATTCAGCATAACTGCTTCATCAGTTTTATATGTACCATAATCACAACCAATGTAAGCATAGCCCTCTTGCATCTTGTTTATAAATTTCACAAATTTATTTAAGTAATTTCTATTATTTTCAGGAGAATTTGATTTGACAAAAATACCATCATCCCAGAAATTTTCCATAGGGAAGTCGTAGAAAGACAACCCAGCTTTTTCAACACGATGTTTATATTCATCACCAAAACTAGCAAAATCAATAACTTGTTTAAAACCAGCATCTTTTAAACTTCTTATATCTTCATCGCTGGAATATATTAACGATTGCCCACGATAAATTGTTGTTTTAGGAGAACAATCAATCTTTCTTGCAACTATATTAAGGTTATCAATATTAATTTTTTTAGGTTTAGAAGAATAAAATTTAACAAGTTTATTCAATTCATATTCTTCTAATCTTGGTTCTTTTTCATAAATATCTTGGTAAAGTCCATTATTCCAGCTCTCATAATGAGACCGAATATAATTTCGTCTTTGCTGAGATATTTCATCATCATAAGCAATTGGCTCATTTTGAAGATTACTTTTTTGAGAAGAAAGAATTGGAAGAATTTTCACCATATACCTAATATCTATAAAACAAAAGAGAGAATCAAGCTAAAATCTCAATTCTCTCTTTTAAAAAAAGGCGCTGGCAACGAGTTATCTTCCCAGGCGGTGGCCCGCCAAGTATTTTCACCGAGGTGAGTCTTTACGACCGT
>CAKUZI010000021.1 GCA_934717855.1 uncultured Candidatus Melainabacteria bacterium | reverse complement strand
TTTGATAATTCACAAAATTCACCTCCATGCTAATAGTATATGCGTGGAGATTGTTTTCTGTTACAAATCGTTAATGTAAAACAATAAAAAGCTTGAATATAGCAATGCTTCATGGTAATATTATTAAAGTATGGATTGAAAAATAATTACAAATTAATTGAAAAGAGGTAAATATGTTAAAGTTAGAGAATATTAATAAAGATTATATATCTGGTGATACAACGGTTCATGCACTGAAAAACATAAATATTGAATTTAGAGAGAGCGAGTTTGTATCTATTTTAGGGCAAAGTGGTGGAGGCAAGACTACACTTTTAAATATAATTGGAGGTCTAGACAGATATACTAGTGGAGATTTGATTATTAATAATAAGTCTACCAAGAATTTTAAGGATAGAGATTGGGATGCTTACAGAAATTATTCTGTTGGTTTTGTTTTTCAAAATTACAATTTAATTCCACACCAAACAGTGCTTGCAAATGTTGAATTGGCGCTAACACTATCTGGAGTAGGTAAGAAAGAGCGCAAGCAAAAGGCTATTAAAGCATTAGAAGATGTGGGGTTGAAGGAGCAGATACATAAAAAGCCAAACCAATTATCAGGAGGGCAAATGCAAAGAGTTGCTATTGCTAGAGCCTTAGTAAATAATCCTGATATAATTTTGGCTGATGAACCAACTGGTGCTTTGGATACTCAGACTTCTGTACAGGTAATGGAAATTTTGAAAGAGATATCGAAAGATAAGCTTGTAATAATGGTTACACATAACCCAGAACTTGCCGAGAAATACTCTACAAGAATTGTTAGAATACTTGATGGAACTATTATGAACGATTCTAATCCATATACGAGTGAAAAGAAGGAGGCTGAAAAATTAAAGGAAAAACGCAGAACTTCTATGAAATTTTTCACTGCCTTAAATTTAAGTTTGAACAATTTAATGACTAAAAAAGGCAGAACTATTTTAACTTCGTTTGCTGGAAGTATTGGAATAATAGGGATTGCATTGATTTTAGCTTTGTCTAATGGAATACAAAATTATATCGATAAAGTCGAAGAAGATACTCTATCATCATACCCAATAACAATTGAGGAGTCTACAATAGATACGTCTGCAATGATAGAAAAAATGATGGACGAAAACAATGATGAAAAGGATAGACCAAAAGACAAGATATATTCAAAAAATATAATGTCTGAGATGATTTCGACTCTATCTAATAAAATGGAAAATAATAATTTAACAGAGCTTAAACATTACTTAGAGCAAGAAGATAACGACATTGCTAAAAACAGTAATGCTATTCAATATGGATACAATTTAAATCTAAATTTATATAAAGAAGATACATCTAATGGCGTTGTGCAAGTAAACCCAAGTACTGTAATGGACAGCATGGGAATGGGAAGCATGAGAGAGGCACAAGAGAATTCTCCAATGGCAATGGTATCTAGCTCATTTAGCACTATGAACAATGATGCTTGGACAGAAATGCTAGACAACGAAGAATTGCTTCATTCTCAATATGATTTAATTGCAGGAAGTTGGCCAAAGAGCTATAACGAAGTTGTTTTAATAGTAAATGAAGACAATGAATTAAACGATTATGTGCTATATACTTTAGGACTAAAAGACCAAGAAGAATTATCAAAACAGTGGGAAAAGGCTAAAAAAGGAGAAAATGTAGACAAAGAAGAAGAGACTACATATTCATATGATGAATTATTAAAATTATCATTTAAACTAATATTAAACTCTGATTATTATGAAAAACAAGGAAATTTGTGGATAGACCAGAGTGAAGATGATGACTTTATGAAAGAAAAAATAGCAAATGCCGAGAATATAAATGTTGTTGGAATTATTAAGCAAAACGAGCAAAGCACTGCAACAGCTATGAATGGCGGAATAGGATATTTAAAAGACTTAAAAGAATATGTTATAAATAAGACAAACGAAGCGGACATTGTTAAAGAGCAGAAAGAAAATTCAGATATCAATGTATTCACAGGACTAGAGTTTCCAAAATCAGGAGAAAAGTCAGAATTCAATTTCAGTAATCTAAGCAACGAGCAAAAAATGGCAATAAGCCAAATGTCAACAGAAGAAATTGCAAAAGTGATGGACACATACACAAAAAATCAGAATGCAAGTTATGAAAACAATCTAAAAACGTTAGGCGCAATTGACTTAGATAAGCCATCATCAATATCGATATATCCAAAGACTTTTGAAAGCAAAGAACTAATAGCAAAAGCAATAGAGGATTACAACAAAAAGCAGAGATACGATGGAAAAGAAGAAAATACAATAACCTATACAGACTTAGTCGGAGCAATGATGAGCTCAATAACAAACATAATAGACGCCGTAAGCTATGCATTAATTGCGTTTGTAAGCATATCGCTTGTGGTATCATCAATAATGATAGGAATAATCACATACATTTCAGTATTAGAAAGAACAAAAGAAATAGGAATACTAAGAGCAATAGGAGCATCGAAAAAAGATATTTCGAGAGTATTCAATGCAGAAACATTCATAATAGGCTTAATATCTGGAATGATAGGAGTTGGAATAACCTTACTCTTAACACTACCAATAAACAGAATAATATATGCACTATCTGGAGTAGCAATACATGCAACAGTTTCAGTAACACAAGCAACCGTACTAGTATTAATAAGCTTAGGATTAACAATACTTGCAGGACTAATACCAGCTAAAATGGCAAGCAAAAAAGACCCAGTAGAAGCATTAAGAACAGAATAAAAATTTCGCCCAATAGGGACGCCCCTTTTTGGGCGAAAATTTTTATAATTATTTTAGTAAAAATATTGATTTTTAATCGTTTCCATTGTAATATATATTATATAACTGGTCATGATATTAAACATCAGATATGTGTGTGGAGACGCATATCTTTTTTTATTTATTGAAAAAATGAATTAAATAAAAAAATAAGAATATAATAAAAATATACAACTAAAATAAATATAGCGTATTGACAAAATCTTTACAAAGAATTATACTGTTAATAGAGAGGTGATAATTATGGCTCAAACATTAGTAAATGTACGTATGGACGAAGAAGTGAAAAGAAGCATGGAAGAGACCTGTAAGGAACTAGGAATAACGATGAGTACAGCATTTAATATTTTTGCTAGAAAAATGAGCAGAGAGAAAAGAATACCATTTGAAGTTTCAATAGATCCATTCTATTCGGAGAATAATATAAAAGCAATAAAAGAATCAATAAAACAATTAGAAGAGGGGAAAGTCGTAAAAAAGTCGCTTAAAGAATTAGAGGAGATGGCGGATGAATAATATAATGTTTACGGAGAGAGCTTGGGAAGAATATTGCTATTGGCAAAACCAAGACAGAAAAACATTAAAACGAATTAACCAACTGCTTATTGATATTAAAAGAAATGAGTTCGCAGGAATTGGTAAACCAGAACCATTAAAAAATGATTTAAGTGGATTTTGGAGTAGAAGAATTGATGAAGCAAACAGGATAGTTTATCGAATTGTAAACGAACAAATTGAAATAGTGCAGTGCAAAGGACATTATAATGACTAATAAAGGCATCACAATTATGTGATGCCTTTACCACTATTATAGTTCAAACTTGATTTTTAGATTAATGAAGTTGATTTATAACAACCAATAGAAAGGAATTAAAATTTATGGAAAGTATACAAAAATATTATGAAAATACAATGGATGCTTTACCACATCCAATAGTAGAAAAATTTGTTAAGATGAATATTACTCCGAAAAATGCTATTGATTTAGGGTGCGGAGCAGGGAGAGACACAATATATTTAATAAAAAATGGTTGGAATGTGCTAGCAATAGATAGAGAGGATACAAAAGAACTTATATCTAGAAAATTAGATAATGAAGAGCTAAAAAGATTCGAGTTTTGTTGTGAAAATTTTGAAAATGTAGAATTAAGAAAAAATACCTTATTTGTTGCAAATTTCAGCATTCCATTCTGTGATAATAACAACTTTCACGTTTTATGGGAAAAAATATCGGATAGCATATTAAAAGAACGGATATTTTGTAGGAAACTTTTTTGGAATGAATGATTCTTGGAAACCTATAAAAGAAAAGATGGTATTTTTATCCAAAGAGCAGTTATTAGAACTATTTAAAGACAAATTTGATATAATAGAATTTAAAGAAATTGAAAAAGATGGAAAAACTGGATTGGGTAAAATGAAACATTGGCATATATACAATGTTATTGCTAAAAAGAGAATATAATATGGTAATGATAGCAAAAAGAATATATAAACTGAACATATATTCTTTTTTTGTGTAAATACTTCAATTAGCTCGAACTAGAATTACATAAAATACAGCCAAACTATTGACTGTACTGCGATTATGTAGTATAATCCTATTTGTTTGGTAGGAAAACCAAATATTATTTTTGTAAATGGAAAAGATATATAGTAGATTGCTAAAAAAATGGCAAAACTACTAGAAGATAAAAGATCAATTAGTAGAAAGGACTTATAATGGAAAATTTATTAGATATACAAGATTTGCACGCTGTAGCAGGAGAGAAGGAAATCCTAAAAGGATTGAATTTGAAGATTAATAAAGGAGAAACTCATGTAATAATGGGACCAAATGGAGCCGGAAAATCTACAACAGCAAATGTTATTTTGAATAATCCAGAATATAAAAAAGTAAGTGGAAAAGTTGTGTTTGAAGGGGAAGATATTAGCGATTTATCAACAGATAAAATTGCAAAAAAAGGCGTATTCATGTCTTTTCAATCACCTGTTGAAATACCGGGAATATCTACTACAAATTTCTTGAAATATGCTAAAAATAAAATAACAGACAAGCCAGTTAAAATTTTTGAGTTAAGAGATCAAATTCAAAAATATATGGAAGAATTAAATATGAATCCAAAGCTAATTGAAAGAAATTTGAATGTTGGGTTCTCTGGTGGAGAAAAAAAGAAAAACGAAATTTTGCAAATGCTTGTATTAGAACCAAAACTTGTAATACTAGATGAAACAGATTCTGGACTTGATGTTGATGCGGTTAGAACAGTTTCTAAAGGAATTGAAATGTACAAGAATGATGAGAATGCAGTTTTAATAATTACACACAATACTAGAATATTAGAAAATTTGAAAGTTGACTATGTTCATATATTAGTTGATGGAAAAATTGTAAAAACTGGAGATGCAAGCCTAGCACAAGAGATTGAAGTTAATGGATATTCACAATATAAATAGCTCTCACCGTATAAGTTAGTTAGGTGAGAGCCGAGAATTACTTATTTTGCTTATCGTATTTGTCCGATTGATTTTGCCGTTTTGTGAAATCTTCCCGAAACTTATCCGTGACAGCAATAATTCCGTCACTCGAAAGTAACAGAACGATTAAGAGAACAAGCAGGTAACTCATAAGTATTCTCCTTTCAAATAAGAATACAAAGATTATACGATATAAAGCGAATAAAATCAAGAAAGAAAGGAAATATTATGTCAAAAACTCAAGTAGACGATATAGATAGAAATATATATGATATAAAAAATAAAGATGACTACGAGTTTAAAATGAAGAAAGGTCTTAACAGAGAAATTGTTGAAGAGATTTCAGCAAAGAAAAATGACCCAGACTGGATGAGAGAGATTCGTTTGAAGGCTTTAGAAACTTACGAAAAGCTTGAACTTCCAACATGGGGACCAGATTTGTCTGAACTTAAAATGGATGAGATTGCAACATATGTTAAGCCAAAATCTAAATTGAACTCAAGCTGGGACGATGTTCCAGAAGATATAAAAAAGACTTTTGATAATTTGGGAATTCCAGAGGCAGAGAAGAAATCTCTAGCTGGTGTTGGAGCTCAATATGACTCAGAGGTTGTATATCATAGCATAAAAGAAGATTTGCTAAAGCAAGGAGTAATCTATACAGACATGGAGACTGCTGTTAGAGAATATCCGGATTTAGTAAGAGAGCATTTTATGAAATGTGTTCCAATAAATGACCATAAATTTGTAGCACTTCATGCTGCAGTTTGGTCAGGAGGATCTTTCGTGTATGTTCCAAAGGGAGTAAAGGTTGATATTCCTTTGCAATCATATTTTAGATTGAATTCGCCAGAATCTGGACAATTCGAGCATACTCTTATAATAGTAGACGAGGGAGCAAGCCTTCACTTTATAGAAGGTTGTTCAGCACCAAAATATAATAAGGTAAATCTTCATGCTGGCTGTGTTGAATTATATGTAAAAGACAATGCTTATTTAAGATATTCAACAATAGAAAACTGGTCAAAAAACATGATGAACTTGAATACTAAAAAAGCAATAGTAGGGAAAAATGCACAAATTGACTGGGTTACAGGTTCATTTGGATCTAAAGTTTCAATGTTGTATCCAATGAGCATATTAAATGGAGAAGGTGCAAAAACAGAATACACAGGAATTACATTTGCAGGACATGGACAAGACCTAGACACAGGTTTCAAAGTAGTTCACAATGCACCAAACACATCATCAGTTGTAAATTCAAAATCAATTTCAAAAGATGGAGGAGCCTGCACATATAGAGCTTTAGTAAGAATTACAGAAAACGCAAAAAATTCAAAATGTAGCGTAAGCTGTGAATCACTAATGTTAGATGACATATCACGTTCAGACACAATTCCAGTAAACGACATAAGAACTGATGAAGTAGAATTTTCACACGAAGCTAAAATAGGAAAAATAAGTGACAAGGAAATATTCTACTTAATGAGCAGAGGATTGTCAGAAGAAGATGCAAAAGCCATGATAGTAAGAGGATTTGCATATCCAATTTCAAAAGAATTACCAGTGGAATATGCGGTAGAAATGAATAACCTAATAAACTTAGAATTGCAAGGTGCAATAGGATAATCGCCCAAAAAGGGGCGTCCCTATTGGGCGAAAGAAAGGATTGAGGTAATGCTAAAATTAAATGAAACGCCTATTAGAACGGCAAATAATTTTAGAATAAATAATATAGAAATAGATGCACAAATTCCAAAAATAATTCCAGAGTTTGAAAATGTTCAAATTATAAAGGAAAACAGTGAAATAGATGAAGCTGTTTCGAATAGAGAATTAGTTTTTGGAAATAATAAAGAGCTTGAAAATATAGTTTTTTCTAAGGCTAATAGCAAAATTAGAATTTTAAATAATCAGAAAGCCGAGAATGTTAAAATTACATATACTTTTGATGAAGATAGCCAAGTTCTTTTAAATCAAATTGATATTGTTGCTAGTAAAAATATAAATGTTGTTATTGAGTACAAGTCGGAAACTGAAAAGGAATGTTTTCATGTGGGAATTATAAGAACATTTGCTAGCGATGGAGCTAAGATAAATGTAACTGTTGTGAATTTGTTAAATGATGTGTCTACTAACATCGAGAGTTATGAGAATGATATTGAAGCAGATTCAAAGGTGTATCATAAGTTAATTGATATAGGCGCAAAGGAAAGTATTTCTAATTATTTTTCTAATGCTATTGGAAATAAAGCGGATAATGATTTGAAAACTATTTACTTAGGACAAGGTTCACAAGTGAAAGATTTAAATTACATTGTACATTTACGTGGAGAAAAAACAAATGTTGATATAGATGTACAAGGAGCTTTGAAAGATAGCAGTAAGAAAAATTTCAAAGGAACAATCGATTTCAAGAAAGGTTGCAAAAAAGCAAAAGGAAACGAGAACGAATATTGCATGTTATTATCAGACAAGGCAAAATCAATAGCACTTCCAATGCTTTTATGCACAGAAGCAGATGTAGAAGGAAATCACTCAACGGCTTCTGGAAAGGTAGATGAATCTGCAGTATTTTATATAATGAGTAGAGGATT
>CAKUZI010000020.1 GCA_934717855.1 uncultured Candidatus Melainabacteria bacterium | reverse complement strand
CTGAGCCAGGATCAAACTCTCCATTGTCAGAAAGTTATTTTATTCAACCTATTAGGTTGTCTAGCTCATTACTTTTTGTCCTTATCATTTCGTTTTTAGAATTAACAAAGTATTTTGTCTTTTCAGCTATTCTGTTGTCAAAGTGCTAGTCTTAAATCTTCAACCGTTCTTTGAACTCTGCAATGCAGACACAATCTTTTGATTGGGGTTTACTTCCTTTATATTATATCAGATGCATTAAAATTATCTTAATTCTTAATTGCTAGTGTCATCTGCTTTTCTATCTTATCTCATCAATTTTTTTTGTCAAGTGGTTTTTTAAATTTTGTTTTAAGATTTCTTAACTATGATGATTTTTTGAAAGTTCACTGTGCACTGGGCACGTCTCTAATTGTATGCAAAAGAAAATTTAAAATCAACCCCATGAACTCATGTTTTTTTCATGTTTTTTATGTTTTTTGAAAAAGCGTTTTATATCAAGCTTTTAGAGACTTTACAAAACTTCACACTCTTAAAACACACATTATATTATGACTAGAGCATGCTTTAATTGTTCCCAATTTCTCATTTTTTTGTATGAGTTATTTTTATAAAACATATTATATACTTAGAAAAAATCGGATATTTATATTTATATAAGGAGAAAAATATGAACAAAAACGTAAAAAGACTTGTATTATCTTTATCTGTTTTAATAGTATGCTCATGCTCAGCTTTCGCTGATGGCAATGCTTTCACACCATTAAACTTTGAAGATGCTTATACCAATAACTCTTCTTCTATTAGAACCACTGCAACAACGACTAGTGCAAAACCTGCGAATACAGTGAATTCTACAGCTAGAACAAATGTTTCTGGAGAACCTGCCGGAAACGCAAAAATGCAAAATGCAATTATTCAATTAGATAATGCACAAGTTGATGTTAGAAATGAATTATTAAACTACAAAACAAAATACTCTGATGTCGATGCTAGATATACGGCAATTAAAGCTGAGAGAAAAGCTTTGGACAAAGAAGTAAAAAGTCTTGAAAGAAGAATTAAAAAAATCGACAAACAAAAAGAAAATATTAGAAAAAACATGCTATAAAGCATGCTTCCCCGAATAATATTTAAGACCTGCTTAAATGCAGGTCTTTTTTTATATAATATTGAAAAAAAATTTTAAGCATGCTAATATCTGTTTACAAAGGATATGTTATAGTTAGTATTTTATAAGAAGGGGTAAAAATGACTTGTACTTTAGAAAACAAATCTAATGTTTTGACAGATGATGCAAAAAAAACTATTCGTAAAGCTTTGAAAGTTTTAGGGAAGAAAAACCTTGCTTTTATTATGCACAACGGAAGTTTTCCAGCTGTTCAAGGTGAAAACACCGGTTTTGGCAGTATTAATACAAATGGCGGGAAAGAATTTATTGAATATGCTTCAGGCTTGTTTGACGCAATTCAACTTGGACCTGCAGGAAAAACAAAATCATGCGATTCTTCTCCATATACAGGAACAATTTTTTCTGACAACCCATTGTTTATTAATTTAAAAGAATTAACAACAAAAGAATGGAAAAATATCTTATCCGAAGAAACATATAATAATATTGTTAATAACAATCCAAACAAAGATATAAATAAAACTGCTTATTCATATATATATAAAAGACAAAATGAAGCTTTACAAGAAGCTTGGAATAATTTCAAATCTAATCCTGACAAAAAATTACAAAAAGAATTTGAGCATTTTAAACGTGACAATGATTTTTGGTTAGACAAAGATAGTTTGTACGAGGCTCTTTCTGTTGAATACGGAAACGATTATTGGCCATTATGGACATCTGAAGTAGACAAAAACCTTTTTAATCCACAATCTAACGAAGAAAGAATGCAATGTGGCGAAAGAATTAAAGAAATTGAAACTAAATATCAAGACGTAATTGAACTTTACAAATTTACTCAATTTATAATCAGCAAACAAAATGAAGAAACTCGTAAATTTGCTAAAAAGCATGGCATAAAAATGATTGCGGACAGACAAGTTGCTTTTTCTGATAGAGATTGCTGGGCTTATCAATCATTATTCTTAAAAGGATGGTGCTTAGGTTGTCCACCTGACTATTTTTCTAAAGATGGTCAAGCATGGGGCTTCCCTGTAATGGATCCTGAAAGAATGTACAATGCGGATGGTTCACTGGATGAAGGTGGACAGCTGTTGAAAAACTTATACAAAAAAATGTTCCGCGAAAACCCGGGCGGTGTAAGAATTGATCACATCGTTGGATTAATTGACCCATGGGTATACAAACAAGGTAAAAAACCAAAAATCGAACAAGGCGCAGGTAGATTATATTCATCTCCGGAACATCCTGAACTTTCTAAATATGCTATCGCAAGACTAGAAGATTTGGATACCGAACTAACTGCAGATAAAGAAAAAAGAGTTAAAACTCTTGATAAAAAACAAATTAAAGATTATGGCAGACTAATTGAAAAAATCGTTATTGCTGCAGCAAAAGAAGAAGGTTTGGACAAAGATTCTATTGTTTGCGAAGACTTAGGAACTTTAACAAATCCTGTTGCATCTGTAATGAAAGAATTTGGGTTGCAAGGAATGAAACTAACTCAGTTTGTAGAAGCAGACAAGCCTAAAGATCCATATAGATGTTGCAACATCGACAAACGTTGCTGGGCAATGGTTGGAACACATGACAATGAACCTATAAAAATGTGGGCTGACCAAAATATTCATAGCCACGTCGGATATTTGCATGCCAAAAATCTTGTAGATGACTTATTTGCAGAAGCAGAAAATAAAGATGATATTATCGTTCGTTTAACAGATGATGCAGAATTTTTAGCTCAAACAAAGCTTGTTGAATTATTTGCTTCTCAAGCAGAAAATATTCAAATTTTCTTCACTGATTATTTTAATATTTATGATGTTTACAACAGACCTGGAACATCTGGCGATGCAAACTGGAGCTTGAGATTACCAGACAACTACAAAGAACTGAATGCAATTAACCTTGCAAATATTTTGAAACTTGCAATTATCGCAAGAGGTCATGAATTTGCTGACAAAAATAAAAAAATAATTGAAAAATTGGATAACATAATTTAAAAAAAGAAAAAGGTGGGAAGATTTTCTTCCCACCACTTCTAAAACGGGTACAAACACATGAAAAAATTGCTTATTACATTATTTATATTATCTTTTACGGGCTTCTGTTCTTTTGCTATCGCGGAAGATTTTTACGAACCGCCAACAGAAGCCAAATTACAATACAACCAAGGTGTTGATTATTACAAAATCGGACAATACGACAAAGCTATGGCATCTTTTAGACAAGCAATTTCTATTGACCCAAACTATATTGATGCCTATTATAATTTAGGTACAATTTTAGAATATCTGAAGCAAAACGATAACGCATTAGATGTTTTCAAACAAATTATTGTAAGAAATCCAAATGATTATGAATCAGTGTATAAAGCTGCTGATTTAAGTGTTAAACTCGGACAACCTGAAAAAGCGAAGTCTTATTTATCTTTAATTCCGGTTGAAAGTACGATTTACGCGAAAGCTCAAAATCTTGCAAATTCGATGAATACAGACATGCAAACGTTAAAAGCCCAAACAGATAAAACTGCAAACGCAGATATCCACACAATTGATCAATCAAATGGCATGTATAATAATATTGTTAGCCCGACCGGAGTAACAACAGACAAGAATGGGAATTTATATGTTGCCTGTTTTTCTGACAACATGATTTATAAAATTACTCCTGATGGGAAAAAAATTCTTTTTGTTAAAGATGCAAAAATCAATGGACCGATAGCATTGGCAAATGATAGTTTTGGAAATATTTACGTTTCAAATTATAACAGCAATAATGTAGTAAAAATTTCTCCAACCGGAGCAATTTCTACACAAATTTCAAATATTCAAAAACCATACGGTTTACATGTTGCTGATGGCATGCTTTTTGTTTCTTCTCAAGGAAGTAATTCAGTATTGAGATATAAATTATAGCAAAACAACTGGGCAGTTAAAAAGTTAAGTTGCCAAGTTTGACTTATTGTCTAACCATTTGCTTCTTAGTTGCTTATTATTCTTTTACTCCGCCTTGCAAAATGTCTGAAATAAAATATTTTTTGCCTAACAAAAATACTCCGATTACCGGAACTGTACAGATTACAGAGCATGCCAAAAGATTTCCCCAAAGTGTAAGCTCTCTAAAACTTCCTTTGTAAATCGCAAGACCAACCGGAAGTGTGCGCATGCTTTCTGAATTTGTCACAATTAACGGCCACATAAAACTGTTCCAAGTAGTTACAAATGTAAATATAGCAAGTGTCGCAATCGTCGGAAGCGCTAAAGGCAACGCAATTTTAAAAAATGTTTGAAATAAATTACAACCATCTATTTTGGCAGATTCTTCCAAATCTTTCGGTAAACCTAAAAAATATTGACGCATTAAAAATATTCCAAAACCGCCAAACAACGCCGGTAAAATAAGAGCTTGATAAGTATCTATCAAATGCAATTCTCTCATCAAAAAGAATAGCGGAATAATATTTACTTGCGGAGGAATTAACATTGTTATCAAAATTAAAAGAAACAACGCGTTTTTGTATTTGAAATCAAGTCTTGCAAAAGCATATCCGGCAAGCGCAGAAAATATAACCTGTCCAATTGTTGTAATAGTCGCAACAACCAAACTATTAAAAAAATACAAACCCATCGGAATTTCTGCAAAAACATTTTTATAATTATCAAAAGTAAGATGTGGATGAAAAATTCTACCTGCATTAGTAAAAATTTCATTATTATCAACAAAGGATAAATTTATCATAGCAAAAAACGGATAAAGCATGCTTATTGCAATTAAAACTAAAGTTAAATATCCTAAAAATATCCTGAGCTTTTTCATAAGATAATTATATTACAAAATATAACAACGCAAACATTGCGCATAAGGACAATGAACTCAAAACAAACCAAGTGTGCATTACAGGGTGTTGATATGCCCAAATTTCTTTAATTGTAGCTGTAGCATTTTCGATTGTTTGCATTTCTCTTCTCCTATAAACTATAAGACTTTGCAGATACTAAAATCTTATTAGTCCAACCTCTACATTATTATCATATCCATTAATCGTTTTGGGTCATCACCTAATCGGTTGATTATTTATAATCTTTAGGATAATATACAGATATGCGAGATGTAGAACTTTTGATGCCTGCGGGCAATTTGGAAAAATTAGAATATGCGGTAAGATACGGTGCAAACGCCGTTTATCTTGGCGTTGTTGATTTTAGCTTACGTGCAATGAGAAAAGGTCAACTTATTACGATGGAAAACCTTAAACAAGCGGTTGATTTAGCTCATTCACTCGGTGCTAAAGCTTATGTAACAATTAATATTTTTGCGTTTAACAACGATATTAAACAACTTGAAGCTTGTATTGACAGATTTAAAGATGCAAAACCTGATGCTTTTATTATCAGTGATTATGGGATTTTTAATCTGATTAGAAAACATATTCCGGAAATACCGGTTCATGTAAGTACTCAAACCAATACTTTAAACTATGAAAGTGTCAAATTTTGGAGAGACTTAGGGGCTACAAGATGTATTTTAGCGAGAGAATTGCCGATTGCAGATATCGCAGAAATTAGAAAACATGTTCCTGATATTGAGTTGGAAAGTTTTATTCATGGCGCTCAATGCGTATCTTTCTCCGGAAGATGTTTGTTAAGTGATTATTTTTCAAAAGGCGAAAGAAAAGCAAATCACGGAAATTGTTCTCAACCTTGTCGTTGGAGTTATAGACTTGTTGAAGAAACTAGACCTAACGAGTTTTTAGAAATTAATCAAGACAACAGAGGTTCTCACATTTTAAGTCCAAAAGATTTATGTCTTGTAAAACAATTACCTCAATTGATTGATGCAGGGATTGATTCGTTTAAAGTTGAGGGTAGAACAAAAAGTTTGTATTATGTTTCTGCAGTTGCAAAAACATATAGACAAGCAATTGACGAAGTTATGCAAAATCCGTCTGCCGATATGGAAAAGTATTTCTTAGAACTTAAAAAAGTCGGAAATAGAGGTTATACAACAGGCTTTGCCCTAGGCGACAATAATGGCGAAAGCTACAGCTATGATATTTCAAAGGGGTTAGCTGGCGCTGATTTCTTATGTGAATTCAGAGCGGAAGAAAGAAACATAACTATTCCTACAGAATACCACCTTGTTAAAGTAAAAAACAAAATGCTTGTCGGTGACGAAGTAGAAATTATTACTCCAAGCGAACAGTTTGTTACTAAAGTTGAGGGTATAAAAGACGGTGATGGTGAAGATTTAGACATTGGCAACACAAACGCAGATGTTTATATTAAGTTTTCACAAAGCCCAAAAGATACAAAATATGCATTAGTTAGAACTGTTGGGATAAAATAGGTATTAAGGATTTAGATGCAAAGTCGGTATCGGAAGCATTGTAGGTTGGACTTACTAGCCCAACACAATAGCAAAAAAAGGAAAAAACATGTTTTTAAAACCGGATTACGATATAAAAAATATTTATGAAATAGATTTAGAAGATTTAAAATCACAAGGCATAAAAGCGTTACTATTTGACCTTGACAGCACTTTGATGGGTTCAAAAAGAGGGTTTTATACTGAAGAAACTCTTGAATGGTTGGGAAAAGTTAAGCAAGATTTTTTTGTTGGAATTGTTTCAAATAACAATAATCCTGCATATATGGAAAAAGTTCGTGCTTGTACAGATGTTCCAATAGTTTTTGAAGCTCACAAACCAAACAAAAAAGTGGCAGAAGATTTTATAAAGGAGCATGGACTTTCTGTTGAAACAACTTGTTTTGTCGGTGATAGACCTTTGACAGATGTTTTGTGCGGGAAAAACTTGGGTTGCAAAACAATTTTAGTTGATTCAATAACTGCAGATATTGAAAAGCCAATAGTTCGCTTTGCTCGTAAACTTGAAAGATGTTGTATTAGAAAATAATTAATTTTTGTAAATTTGTTTTGAATAATTTGTCAAATTTATTTTTTCCCTGTTTTACAACAGGTATAAAGTAGTGTGTAAGGAAAACTATTATGACAATTATTACAACCAATGATGACAGAAGATACCAAACAGCAGGAATTGGTAAAACTATGGCCGCAGTTGCTGTCGGCGGAGGAGTTTGGACTGCCACAACTTTAGCACAAGCGCCTTTTGCACAATATGGTAAAAATCAAATGGCAAAAATAGGACAATCTTGTGATAGCGTTGTTTTAAATCAAGGTGTTGATAAAGCATTTGAAAACTTTAAATTACCATCAAAGGCTGTAAAGATCATTAACGTGAATGAAAACACTCCTCCAAATCCAATATTTGAAAAATTACCTAACTGGCTAAGAAAACAAGTAGATCTACTGGAAGCTACAAAAGCAGGGGAAAATGCATTTTTCCAAGCGACAAATAATCAAATAGTTGTAAACAGAAATAAATTAGGAACAGCAACTTTCCATGAAATGGGACACGCTGTAAATTTCAATTTTAGCAAATTCTGGAAAGGAATGCAAGGCCTTAGACTCCCTTGTATGGTATTAGGTGGCTTATTGGGATCTGTTGCTTTATTTGAACGTAAAAAAGTTGAAGGAGAAGAACCTAATGGATTTATCGACAAAACTACAACGTTTATCAAAAACAATGTCGGCAAATTAGTACTACTTACTTCAGCTCCAATTGTTGCAGAAGAATTGATGGCTACCCATAGAGGTAATAGTATGGCGAAAAAGGTTCTTTCTCCAGAATTGTTCAATAAAGTGAAATTAACAAATCGTTGGGGCATAGCAATATATATAACAAGTGCTGTTGGCACCGCTTTAGCTGCTGTAGCTGGTTCTAAAATTCGAGATGCGATTGCAAAACCAAAAGAAATAACAGACTAACTCTTACGCAAACACTTGAATAATCATGCCGGATACGATACTTATGACAAGCAAAATTCCGATTATTTTTAATGTATCTTTATAATTTTCGTTATGCCTACATAAAACAAGTATACCTAAACCGGCGTTTGACAAAAGTCCTGACATTACTGCACCAAAGCTGATTGAACCTTTGATTAAAAGCATTGTCAAAGCAATTGAAACCGCACAATTAGGAATTAATCCGACAAATGCCGTCAAAACAGGTTCTAAGAACTTAATTTTTCCAAGTAAAAGATGAAGCATTGAGTGCTCTGCATATACCGCCAAAACGAAATTCAAAAGAACCGTAATAATTAAAATAAATACAAAAATATTAAATGTATGTTTTAGCGGATGATAAATAAGCTCTCTTTTTCGTCTATGAGAAACGCTATGATGACAACACCCCTCACCATCATGCAAATTATCCTCATCTGTTTCTTCAACAATCGGAATATATTTATTATCTTTCAAAATAAAATCTATTAAATACCCTGCAACTATTCCAATCACTAGCTTTAAACCGATAATCGGAACTACAAGATGTGTATGAGTAGGATTTGCAAGCAAAATAGGAATTGCTTCATCAGACGTCGCAAGATAAATCCCAATCAACGTTCCTTTTGTAATAAATCGTCTTATATATAATGTACTCGCGATTACTGAAAAACCGCACTGTGGAATAATTGCGGACAAACTTCCTATCAAAGGAGCAGATTTTTCGGATTTTTTCATAAAAGAATTTATTTTTTCAGAATAGAAAAATTCTACAAATTCAATTATTAAAAATACGATAAATAACAACGGTAAAACGTGAAAACTATCTATTATCGCGTCGCATAGCCAATCCGGCATTCCAAAACTTTCGATAATTCCGTCAAACCCGGCGAACAAATTTTCATTTAAATCATTTAATCTATTCAAAAATCCGATAAGCATAATTTAATTTTAATACAAACAGAAAATTATAAATCTTGTTTGTCCTTTCTTGTTCTAATCTTCTTCTCCTCATGTTCATCACAACCGAGAACTTTGTTCAAATGTTCAATAAGTTCTGCT
>CAKUZI010000019.1 GCA_934717855.1 uncultured Candidatus Melainabacteria bacterium | reverse complement strand
GTCATTACGGGTGCCATTGCTGCCAAAATAATACTCATAATAAGCATTACAACCATCATTTCAGCCAGCGTAAATGCTGTATATTTATTCTTTCTCATAATATCCTTTCCAAAAATTTTTGAACATTATTGCATTTTTATTATACCCTTTTTTCATTTTTTTGCAACTTATAAAAAAATCAAATGTAAAAAAGTTTAAAATTTTAATAACTAACCAACTTTCTCTGAAACAATCTTAATAACTTGCATTAAGAATTTAAAAATGATAAAATACTTTTGTAATAGTAAAAAAGGGGAAAAATTATGGCAAGATTAATAAGACCAAGCTGGGCAATCAGATGCGTTCAATCAGGTTGCAAAACATTGTTTGAAGTAGCAAAACTTGAAGACGGGAAACAACAAGAAGTAGTTTGCCCAAACTGTGGTGAACACTACGTTTATCCTATTTATGACGAAGAAGAAAACAAATAAAACTTTAAGATAAACTTGTAGGGCGGGATCACTATCCCGCCAATATATTTTCAATTATTTAAGGCGGGGGGGGCAACTTGTTCAACAACACCGATAAACGCTATAATCAATATAGCGCACATTTAAAAAACAAATTTGGCGCCAAGGTTTACAAAATAACTCTTGACGCTGGTTTTTCGTGTCCCAATAGAGACGGGAAAATTTCAACCGGCGGATGTATTTTTTGCGACGAGGGCGGAAGTTTTTCACAAGCGCATTCAAAACTTTTACCAATAGAAGAACAAGTAAAAATCGGAGCAGATACTTTAAAAAATCGGTTTAAAGCTCAAAAATTTATGTCTTATTTTCAAGCATATTCAAATACATACAAACCCGTGAATGAACTTAAAAAAATATATAACTCCGCACTTAACCACCCTGATGTCGTTGGGATTTCTATCGGAACCCGTCCGGATTGTATTGACGATGACAAAATAAAGTTAATATCTTCTTACAAAGATGATTATTATACTTGGATTGAATACGGACTTCAATCAATTCATGACAAAACTCTCGAAAAAATCAATCGCGGTCACGATTTTGAATGTTTTTTAAAAGCTTATGAAAAAACAAAAAATGCAGGACTAAATGTTTGTGTGCACGTTATTTTTGGGCTTTGGGAAACGCACGATGAGATTATGCAAACAGCTCAAAAACTTGCAGAACTCGGGGTTGACGGGGTGAAAATCCATATGCTTTGCGCTCTTGAGGGAACAAAACTTGCAAAAATTTATAATGACGGCGGAATTTCTTTTATGGACGAAGATGAATACGTCCAAACTGTTTGTGATTTCCTTGAATATCTACCAAAAACAACTACAATTCACCGCCTTGCAGGAAATGGCTTAAGTTCAGAACTTATTGCTCCTCTTTGGCTTTCTAAAAAATTCGATTGTCTGAACAAAATTGACAGAGAATTTATCAAAAGAAATTCATTTCAAGGAAGTAAATATATTTACAAATAAGCGAATATGTGCAATAATTCAGACAGATATGTGTGTGAACTAAAAACTTTGTAACGATTTGTTAATAAAACAGCAAGAAATTTTCTTTACGTGTATTACAATCGTGAAAGATTTTAACGGAGAAAATATATGTTAACAATTCAACCGAACTTTTCGACAAATTACAAGCCTGCATTTAGCGCTAGAAATAACAGAATAGAATCTTCAAACGAAGATTATTTTGATGACGACTTATTCGAAAACGAAGACACTTATAACCGCGCGAAAGAAGAACTTGAAGAGCAACGCGATGAATTTGAAAACATGGCAAAAGACAAAGATTTGCATTTGCCTAAAACCGCTCAAAAACTTATTAAAGGCGGTGCTATAGTTACAGGTGGTATTTTAGGCGGAATGGCTACCGGTTGGGGAGCTAAAAAATCTATCCAAGGTTTTAAAGCATTGAATAAAGCTAAAGCCGTAGTTAAAATCAAAAAAGATTTTAGTAGTGCATACAATACAGTGAAAAACGAGGCTCATACTCTTTGGGAAAAATTCACAAAAACAAAAGTTTACACAACTCCAAAAGAAAAATTTAACAAATGGGGTGCAAAATTTGCTGAGACAAAAGTAGGAAAACCGATTGTAAAAGGTTTAAAAGCCACTAAAGAATTTTTAGGAACAGTTAACCAAAAAATCAAAAAAGGTATTGATTGGGTACTTGGCAAAATCAAAAGTGTAAAAAAAGAAACTTATGAAAAAGCGACAGTTAATACTGTTGGGGCTTCCGGCGGTATTGCTTCCGGCGTAACTGCTTTGAAAGAACAAAGTGAAAAGGATGCTGACTAATGACTATTTCATTAAATGAAAATGTTACATTTACAAGCAGACACAACAAATTACGCCGAATTCGCACTCAAGAAGAAAAAGACAGAGACAAAAAAGTCGTAACCGGCGGTGGTGCAATTGCTGCGACAACAGCATCTGTTGCAAAAACTAAAGCAACCAGATCCGGTTTTGACATGTTTAGCTCTGCGTCAAAAGTTACCAACGGGATTACAACTTCAGCTAAAACCGCATCGAATGTAGCCAAACAAACAAAAGGGTTGTGGGGAAAAGTCATTGAAAACACAAGATGGGCTAAAAACGCTATTCTAAATTGGGGCAAAAATCTTCAAAATTCAAAATTTCTTAAACCTCTAGTAAACAGTAAATTGTTTAAATTTGGAGCAGGCACTCTTGGATACGGCTTTGGTATCGTAACATTAATTTCTGGCTTATCAGATATCGGCAAAGTCACTACCGATGCTATTGAAAAACATACCCATAGAGATTAATTAATATTGTTTTATACAAAAAATCGTGCTAAGCTAATGCTATGCACGATTTTATTTTGAGACAAATTAAAAATACTAATATTGAAAACGAATTAAAAAAAATTGGCTTCGACAAATCTTACACACACAAAGCTAAAGAAAAATTCGAATACAAAAACATTAAAATATATTCTCTTACCCCTGCAATGGCAAACATAATCAAACAAACCGCCATTTCTGTCGGATGCGATTGCGCAACGCATAGAGAAGTAATCACCGGTAAAATTGAATGCTCAAATTGTATTTTGGGAGGAAGTATTTCGCAAATAAAAAAAGTTGCAGAAAAACTGAAGTTTCAGCCGTTTGGGTTGAAAAAACTCGGAGAAGAGTTTGAAAAATTATGTACTCCCCTTGAGGGAGGACCGAAATCTTTAATTTCGAGGAGTGGAGGGACTCAACTCGTAGGTATTCTTAACTTTACTCCAAATTCCTTTTCTGACGGCGGAATGTTCAATGATTTTGAAAAAGCCAAAGAACATTTATTAGAATTAATTAATGATGGAGCTGATATTATCGACATTGGTGCAGAATCTACCAAACCATACTCGCAAGCGGTTTCTTCAAAAGACCAATTAGAAAAACTTTTGCCTATTATTGATTTTGCAAAAGGCAAAATTCCACTAAGTATTGACACTCGCAGTGCAGAAGTTGCGGAAGAATGCATAAAAGCCGGTGCAAACATTATTAACGACGTTTCAGGATTCGACTATGACGAAAAAATGGTAGATGTTATCGCAAAATACAATGTGCCAATAATAATTCAACACTCAAAAGGCACACCGGAAAATATGCAAAATTCCCCTGAATACACAGATTTGATTGAAGAAATTTTTTTGAATTTGCGCAAAAAAATTGAATTTGCACATTCAAAAGGCATCGAAAATATAATTATTGACCCGGGGATTGGTTTTGGGAAAACAAGAGAAAATAACTTTGAAATTATCCGTCGGGTTGAAGAATTCCAAAGTTTGGGTTGTCCTCTAATGCTTGGAATTTCTCGAAAAAGCTTGTTGAATATGCAAAACGCAGATAACTTAGACAAAGATATTTACACAACAGCACTCAACGCACTTGCAATAGAAAGAAATGTCGATTACATAAGAGTTCACAATGTAAAAATGCATAAGAAATTGATTGATTTGATGAGTATGTTTATGGTAAGATTAAGTCGCTAAGACGTTAAGGCGATAAGACGTTAAGTCCTTTTCAATTTTCATAAAATCATAAAAACCAACCTAACAATATGAACTTATAGTCTTAACGACCTTGCAACTTAACGTCTTTAATAAAAAGGAGAAAATAATGGAAGACTTGAGAGATAAATATGAAGTCGTAATTGGTTTAGAAGTTCACGCACAACTTAAAACCAAATCAAAAATTTTCGCACCCGACGGTTGCGAATTCGGGAAAGAACCAAACTCAGAAACCAGCCCTATTACGTTGGGTATGCCTGGAGTTTTGCCTGTTCTTAACAAAGAATGTGTTAATATGGGCATCTTGACAGGATTGGCACTTAATTGCGAAATTCCTGAAAGATGTAAGTTCGACAGAAAACAATATTTTTATCCGGATCTCCCAAAAGGTTATCAAATTTCTCAATATGATGAACCAATTTGCGTAAACGGCTATTTAGACGTAAAAGGGAAAAGAATTGGCATCACTCGTGCTCACTTGGAAGAAGATGCAGGAAAACTTGTTCACGCAGGCGCAGACGGACTCGCAGGTTCTTCATATTCTCTAGTCGACTTAAACAGAGCCGGAACTCCGCTTTTGGAAATCGTATCTGAACCTGATATGAGATCTTCAGAAGAAGCTAGAAATTACATGGAAGAATTGAGAAACATCGTTCGCTACATCGGTGTTTGCGACGGCAACTTGGAAGAAGGATCAATGAGATGTGACGCAAACATTTCTATTATGCCAAAGGGTTCTAAAGAATTCGGAACACGTGCTGAAATCAAGAATGTAAACAGTTTTTCAGCTTTACAAAGAGCCATCGAATATGAAATAGACAGACAAATAGAAATTGTTGAAGAGGGTGGCAAAGTTGTTCAAGAAACAAGACTTTGGGATGACAATTCTCGAGAAACTCGTTCTATGCGTGGGAAAGAAGATGCTCACGATTACAGATACTTCCCAGAACCTGATTTAATGCCTTTAAAAATTTCAAGAGAATGGGTTAAAGAAATCAAAGACAAAATGCCAGAGCTTCCTCAAGCAAAACGTGAACGCTACATGTCATTAGGCTTAAGCGAATATGACGCGTCTGTTATTGTTGAACAAATGGGATTGGCATTGTTCTTTGACGAAGTTCTAAAACTTGGCGCTTCTCCAAAAATCGCCGTTAACTTTATTATGGGCGAAATCACAGCATACTTAAAAGAACAAAAACAAGAAATTACAGATACAAAATTAACTCCTGAAAACCTTGTTGAATTAATTTCTTTGATTGAAAAGAACACAATTTCTAACAACATCGGTAAACAAATCATTATCGATATGATGAAAGATGGCTCGAAAGCTTCAGAAATCGTTGAAAAACGTGGCTTAAGCCAAATTTCTGACACAGGAGCGATTAAAGAAATCGCTCAAAAAATCGTTGATGCTCATCCAAACGAAGTTCAGGCTTACAAAAACGGTAAAAACAACCTATTAGGCTTCTTCATTGGTCAAGTTATGAAAGAGACTAAGGGTAGAGCAAACCCTAAAGCAGTTAACGAAATTTTGAGAGATATTTTAGGTTAAAATTCTAAGGTAAAACGTCATTCTGAGTCATATAGTGAAATTCTTCGCTAATGCTCAGAATGACCAACCAAAGAATTTAAAAGGAATAAATTAAATATGTTATTCAATTCACACAAAACATCAAGTATGGAAACAGAGATTTTTGAACAGGCGGAAGTTCTGAAAAACCTCTTAGAAACACACGTCAATGACGACAATTATATTTTATTTGATATTCCAGTTGATATTCAAAAAGTTATATTTGTCGCAAGCGGTTCTTCATACCACTGCGCAAGATTTGCTGCAGACTTGTTTGGCAATGTTGCTGAAATTGAAGCAAGAGCAATTTATTCAAGCGAATTTTTACTAAAAGTTGTTGTCCCTCACGATAACGATATTTTATACGTATTTATAACACAATCCGGTGAAACATCAGACACAAATTCAGCCTTAAGAAAAGCAAAAGAATTTGGGATGCGTACACTTTGTATAACAAATAAAAAAGGATCAACAATTTGGGAAGCTTCTGACTTTAAAATTGACTGTTGCGCAGGAGAAGAAAAAAGCATAGCAGCAACAAAATCACTCACAACTCAAATGCTTTGTTGCACATTGCTTGTTCTAAAATATTCCGCACACAAAGGAATTGATATTTCACACTATATTAATGCTTTGAAAACTTTACCTGAATATATAAAAAAAGCTTATGCACTTCACCATGAAATAAAAGAAATGGCAAAGTTTTTAGCTAAGTTTAAAAACATTGTAATTACCGCTGACGGAATTTCTTACGCAATAGCAAAAGAAGCATCTTTAAAAATCAAAGAAACTTCTTATATCAATGTTTACTCAAATATTTTAGGTGAGTTTATGCATGGACACGTTGCCATTTTAAACAACAAACCCGCAATGGTACATATCTCAGTAAACGAATTAAGCTATACTGCAATTAAGAATTTGAGTAAAATCACAGAAGATTACAATCCACCATTGTCGATAATCGGTTGCACAAACGATAAACTTACACCAAAATTCAACATTGACATAAAATGCGAAAGCGAAATCGTTAAATCGTTCTGCCTAGTCGTAATTTGCCAACTTTTGGCACTCGAAATAGCAACCGCATTGGGCAGAAATGTTGACAAACCACACGGTTTGCATAAGGTTGTACAGTAAGTTTGAGTGAACCCTCTCCCGCATTTGTAACGTTCGCACATGCTCACGAACAACTGCTCCCTCTCACAAGGAGAGAGGGGATGTTTGTACTATAATTATTATATGGATAGATTTTATTTTGAAAAATCTCTAACAAATGCGAAAAACTTAAGAAGCAATCAAACTGATTGTGAAAATATTTTATGGCAAAGAATTAGAGCAAAACGCTTAAACGGTATTAAATTTAGACGACAAGTTCCGATTGGAAGATATGTTGTAGATTTTATAGCACTCTCCAAAAAATTAGTTATTGAACTTGATGGCTCACAGCATTTTGATAATATTAAATATGACAATAAACGAACTGAAGATTTAAATAAGCTAGGATATAAAGTTTTAAGATTTTGGGATAACGAAATTACAAATAACATTGATGGTGTTTTGTTAAAAATATTAGAAGAATATAATAAACTTTAACCCTCTCTCTTTGTGAGAGGGAGCAGTCGTTTGCGAACTCAAGTGAGCATTACGAATGCGGGAGAGGGTTTTAACACCAAAATTCTACAATTTTCCCAAACTTTTCAAAAACTTATATGTAATAATTGTTGTATCTTTGTCAGATTTCAACTTTTCTATAATTGTATCTAAAATTTTTTCATAATCATTAAGATGGGAAAATTGAAACAATTCCGCAATTTCAACTCCAAGAACTTTGCTTAATTTAACAATATTCTCTGGTTTCGGAAATGACAAACCGTTTTCAATTCGAGAGTAATTCTCAGGTTGAATATCTATCAATTCAGCCACTGTTTCCTGCGTCAATTTTTTTGCAACTCGCAACTCTCTTAATCTCTGACCAAACATCTTTTTCATATAATAATTAAACATTATATTGCATTTTTTATTAAATATGTACTACATATAGAAATTGATGTATTGCATTAACAATGATAATGTGTTACAATAAACATACCTAAATTTCTTAATGTAACACAAAGAAACATCTTGAAAACCAAATAAATATATGCAATAATGAGAAGTGTCCCATCACATAGAAGAAGAAAGATGAAAAAATTCGCATTCACTTTAGCTGAAGTTTTAATAACGCTTGGCATAATTGGAATAGTTGCAGCATTAACTATGCCTGTACTTATAGAACATCATCAAAAACAAGTAATAGAAACAAAACTAAAAAGTTTCTACTCAATAATGAATGAGGCAATTCAAATGTCTGCAATTGAAGAAGGAGGGCTTGATGAATTGAATATGGCACTTGCTAGGTCCTGTTCAGATACAACATCTTCTAGCATAGAATGCAATAAATCAATTTACGAAAGATATTTCAAAAACTATTTAAAATCAACTTCTTACATAGACAATCCCGCTGAAACAGATTTTTTTGCAGTAAATCTAGCTAATGGATCAATAGCTAAATTTTCATATAATTGTCGAGATATTATCTTATACATCAATAAAAATGCATTAAAAAATAAAAAATTAGGTAAAAATTGTTTTTATTTTGGTTTCTACACAACTGGAGCATCTGGAAATCGGAACATTTACTTCAAAGGAAAGGGAATGGAACCCTATGTAAGCGCTGCTTGGGATGGTACTCCTGAGGGATTATACAATTCTTCTCATAATGCCACAAAAATTATACAATTAAATGACTGGAAAATACCTAAAGATTACCCATTTTGGGATTGGTAATAAAAAAAGACCTCAATGAGGTCTTTTTCTTATTAGAAGTTTCAACTAGAACTGTTTCAAAAATCTTACATCGTCATTAAAGAATAATCTGATGTCGTCAATTGCGTATTTAAGCATTGCCAATCTTTCTACACCCATACCGAATGCAAAACCGGTATAAACATCAGGATCAATTCCAACACCTCTCAAAACATTCGGATCTACCATTCCGCATCCCAACACTTCTAACCAGCCAGTGCCAGAGCAAGTTCTGCAACCTTTACCCTCACACATAATGCATTGAACATCAACTTCTGCAGATGGTTCTGTGAATGGGAAGAAACTACTTCTAAATCTTGTAGGTCTGCTTGCTCCAAAATATGTTCTGATAAATTCGTTCAAAACGCCTTTCAAATCTCCGAAAGTTATATCTTTATCAACATAAAGCCCTTCAATTTGGTGGAAGAAATTATTTTTACGAGCATTAATGTTTTCGTTTCTATAAACTCTACCAGGAGAAATAATTCTGATAGGTGGATTTTTGCCTTCCATTGCGTGAATTTGAGCGTTTGAAGTTTGACTTCTCAAAACAACGTTTTTCGCAATTTCTGTATAAAATGTATCCTGAACATCACGCGCAGGGTGATCTTTCGGAACATTTAACGCATCAAAGTTAAAATATTCAGTTTCAACTTCCGGCGCATTAGCTTGTGGAACAACAGAAAATCCAAGATTTTGAAAAATTGCAGTAATTTCGCTTGTTGTTGACGTAAGTGGATGAACTCTACCCATTTGAGTATATTGGCCCGGAAGAGTAATATCTATCCTTTCCTGTTTCAATTTTTCATTCAATTCTTTTCTATAAAACTCATCATGTTTAGCTCTCAAGCCCTCTTCAAGCTTTTTAGTAATTTCATTTGCAAGAGAACCTACAATCCTTTTGTCATCGTTTGATAAGTTTTTTAAATTTTTCTTTATTTCATTGAATTCACCCTTACGGCTCAAATATTTACCGCGAATTTCTTCAATATCATTGATAGAAGTAGCTTTAGCTAAATCTTCCGTTGCATTTGCATATATTTTTTCAAGTTGTTCTTTCATGTTTTACCTTCTTTTTAATTTTTAAGGGTTTAACCACCTAATTTGAATTTGTGACACTCGCCTCAGCTTGTGTACAACTTATTCCTCACCTCAATGAGCGAGAATATTTATACTAAATTATTTCATTGTATTTTTTTTCGTAAGCAATTGTTGTCATTGGTCCATGCCCCGGAAAAACTTTTGTATTTTCATCAAGTTTAAACAAAATATCTTTTACACTGTGACGAATTTTTTCAAAACTTCCGCCAAACAAATCTGTTCTACCAACACTTTGCTTAAACAAAGTATCGCCCGAAAACAAACTATCGTCAATAAGATAACAAACTCCGCCCTCTGTATGACCTGCAGTTTGAATAACTTTAACTTTCATTTCGCCAACTTCCAAAATATCACCATCTTTAACAAATTTGTCATAAGTCGGAGGGGTAATATCAGGAACTCCAAAAAGTCTTGTAAATTCGTTCACATTGTCCGAAATAACAACGTCATCCTTGCAAATTACAGCCGGAGCGTTCAATGTTTTTTTCAAAGAAGTTAATCCCATAATATGATCAAAATGTCCGTGAGTAATCAAGATGTACTTAACTTTAGCACCTAATTCCTCAACTGATTTTTTCACTTCCGGAATATCTTGTGGTGCATCAATAAGTACAGCTTCTCGAGTTTTTTCATCAACTACAAGATACATATTATTTTCGATTAGTCCCGCTGTAAATTGCTTTATTATCATTATTTTCTCACCAATTCGAAAATTTCTTTACATACTTTGAAAACTTCTTCTGCCTTGTCTAAGAAAAGCATATTAGGCCCGTCACATTTTGCACAATCAGGATTTGGATGAACTTCAAAGAACAAAGCATTTGCGCCTGCCGCCATTGAAGCTTTTGCCAAAACAGGAACAAATCTTCTGTCTCCACCTGAAGAAGTTCCGTTAGCCCCAGGGAGTTGAACACTATGAGTAGCATCGAACACAACTGGATAACCAAATTGTTGCATAATCGGAACAGCTCTGTAATCAACAACCAAATTATTGTAACCGAACGAACACCCTCTATCTGTTAATAAAATTTTATCGTTTCCGGCTTCTTCAACCTTTTTAACAAGTGTTCGCATTTGCTCAGGCGCAAGAAATTGTCCTTTTTTGATGTTTACAATTTTTCCTGTTTTTGCTGCCGCAACAAGCAAATCTGTTTGCCTGCATAAAAATGCAGGGATTTGCAAAATATCAGCAACTTCGCTAACCGGTTCAGCCTGATCCGGATTGTGAATATCTGTCACAATCGGCACATCATATTTGTCTTTAACAGCTTGAAGCATTTCAAGTCCTTTTTCCAACCCCGGTCCTCTGTATGAATAGATTGAAGAGCGGTTTGCTTTGTCAAAAGATGACTTAAAAATGTAATTAATGCCTAATTTTTCTGTAATTTCCTTTAAACCTTGAGCTGTTTCATCAAGGATTTCTTGACTTTCAGCAGCGCAAGGACCGGCAATAATAGTCAACTTGTCACCACCAATTTCAAAGTCTCTCAATTTTATTTTCTTAATACTCATATGAAAATTATATTAAAAATATAGATGAAATACAAGTTTTATGGCAAACTTTCCCAATAACCTTTCGTTGGGTCATCTGGATTTTGATTAATTAGAGCATAATAAGAACAACCAATACCATTCGCACTCTGCTTAGATTTTTTTGAACATGGATGTCCTGCCAAATCTGGATAATTAGGTGCGTTTTCACCAGTTAACTCTTCTTCGGTATAAAGTTTACTCATCTTAAATACAGCCAAATTATCATTTTTGTCAATATAAAAATTGAAAAAATCATGTCCAAACAAATTTGGACCTTTCTGCCCATTAGTATCAAGATATATCATCGGAAGTCCAGCATTTATAAAAACGATTGCACACATGCCATTTGATAATAAGTCAAAATTTCCATATTTTGGCTGAACCTTTTGAATCACATCATATCCTCTTGCACTGGCAGTATTATTATAGTTGTTAATATTAATTTTTCCATAATTGCATTTCCCTATAACTTTTATCCCAGAATATTTATAAAACTTTTCTTTAAATTCATCCTCTTTAGTGTAGACATTTAATTGGCTATCAAAATTTTCTGCATAAGTTTTTGTAATTCCCTCTCCTTCTTCGCGTATCATATTCATAAAACCCTGTGAAAAAATTGAATACGCAGTTTTAAAAGCAGTTTCAAGCTGTTTGTGCTTTATATTATTTATAAGCGTAGGCAAGGTCAATGCAGCAATTACGCCGACAATGCCGAGAGTTATTAAAACTTCCGCAAGCGTGAACGCAAAATTTCGATTTTGATGTTTCTCATTCATTATTGATTTTTCCTTTCTTGGTTATTATAATTTTTCAGTTAACTATATTATTTAAAGTGTTTTTGCCTACTTCAA
>CAKUZI010000018.1 GCA_934717855.1 uncultured Candidatus Melainabacteria bacterium | reverse complement strand
CCTCATTACCGTTACTTGAGGATACTTTTTGCTCAAAAAAAGATGAATTTTCGCTATTTGAATTTTTTAAATTTTCGTTATTATTTTCCATTGATTAAACCTCCTCTGCGAATGGGAAATCTAATCCTAATTCGTCAAAATATGGTTTTAGTTCTGCATTAATATCTTTAATTTCGGATTGAAGTTTCTTTATATCTGCTGATACTGTATTTAAGTCTATTTCTTCTTCTTTCTCAAAGGTATCAACATATCTAGGAATATTTAAATTAAATCCGTTTTCAGCTAATTCTTCCATTGTTGCAACGTGAGCATATTTTTCAACATCTTCACGTTTTTCGTAGGTTTCAACAATTTTATCAATATCGCAATCTCTTAAGATATTTTGGTTTTTGCCAGATTCAAAGTCTTTTGATGCATCTATGAATAAAATATTATTACTATTTGCATTACGATTTTTCTTCAATACAAGTACGCAAACTGGAATACCTGTTCCGAAGAAAAGATTTGCAGGTAATCCGATTACAGCATCTAATAAATTTAATTTTTCAATGATATATTTACGGATTGTTTCTTCTGCAGCACCTCTGAATAATACTCCATGTGGTAGCAGAACTGCAATTCTTCCATCTTCATCCATGTGCGAAATCATGTGTTGAACAAATGCAAAATCCGCCTTACTTTTTGGCGCAAGTTTTCCATATTCATTAAATCTTTCATCTTCTAAAAATTTTGCATCAGCTGACCAATTTGCAGAATATGGAGGGTTTGCAACTTGAACTCTGAATTTTAAATCACCAAAATGGTCTTTTTCTAATGTGTCGTCATTATAGATTTCAAAATTTTGGTATGGAATACCTCTTAAAATCATATTCATTCTAGCTAAGTTATATGTAGTTGATGTTAATTCTTGTCCCCAATAATTACGAACATTTGCATATTTTTTAAGTCTTAAAAGTAGTGAACCTGAACCACAAGTTGGGTCGGCAGCATCTTTCACATCGGTTAAACCTAAACAAGACAATCTACATAATAATTCTGCCGGACCTGCCGGAGTATAAAATTCCCCTGCTTTTTTACCAGCAGTAGCAGCAAACTGTCCAATTAAATATTCATAAGCATTACCTAGAACATCAATTCTTGTGTCTTCTACATCAAATTTAATTTCATCTAATGCAGCAATAATTTTAGCCATAACAGCAGAACGATCTTTTACAGTTTGTCCTAATTTTGTTGAATCTAACTGCATATCAGAGAATAAACCTTCAAAATCACTCTGGGATTCTCTACCGATTGTTGACTCCATTAATGTATTAATTGCTTCTTGTAAAAATTCAATATCAAAGGAACGGTTTTCTACCATTGAAACCATTTTCTTAAAAAGATAGCGAGGTTCAATAACAAAACCTAAATCTCTTAATGACTCATCAATAACAGCTTCTTTGTACTCTTCATCATTCCAAGCTTCTTCGTAGCTAATATGGTCATCTTTTAATAAATTAACCATATATTTTTCAGTTCTATCAGAAAGGTAATAATAAAATATCATTCCTAATATATAATTTTTGAACTCATAAGCTTCCATGTTGCCTCTTAAAGCATTTGCCATAGACCAAAGTTTGTTACAAAGTTCTTTTTGGTGTTGTTGTACACTATTATCCATTTACGACCTCCGATATTATTGGAATTTTTCCACGTGAGTTCTTACAAAATCTACTATTCTTGTCACTAAAGATTTTTTCTTTAGTAGTGGCATTGGTTTTTCGATGCTATTTCTAATATTGCCTGCATTCAAATTCCCAGAAAACTCATATTCAGAAATAACATCTGTGAGCATTTTTGAATCCAATTCCTCTTTTTGAGCAAAATTATTTATCTCTTTTATTTTTTCAGCATTTTCGAAATCATTGTATGCTGCATCAATTTCATCTGCACTATTCAAGCCTCTAACAACTCTATCCAAGAATGATTGCAACAACTCTACTTTTCTCATCATTGCGGGGTTATCAGTTCTTGCTAATTCATCTTCAATATGTTTGATGTCATAATCTTTTTGTACAGGATCATCAAAATTGATATTACGAATTAAATTCATTATATATGCAACATTGATTCTGTTACTTTCCATTAATTCTATACAAAAATCAACATCGTTTAATACTGATACAACTTCTTTGTCATGCTGATGTTTGCGATATAAAGTCAAATATTTGCTTTTATAATCTTGATATTCTTGATCGCTTATAATTAAAGCACCATTATCAATACTAAATTCTACAAAAGTACGCAAAGAATTTAAATATTTTGTAAGTTCTCTAAAGCATAAAACAAATTTCAGTTGTTCATCTTCACTTTGTATTGTATCAACCGAAGCAGGACTCATTGCAATTTGTTTTAATTCTGTTGCGACTTCATTGAATTTTCTTACAAAATATTCATAAGGAGGAGTCAAAACTCCATCATTCTGTCCTTTTGAGAATAAGGCAATTGCTTCGTCAGTTCGTTCTTTTAGATTTCTGTAACAAATAATAATACCAAATGGCTTGGTTTCTTTTTCAACCCTATTGGTTCTTGAATAAGCCTGCAACAAATCGTGGTATTTTAAATCTTTATCAACATATAAAACTGCTAATGGTTTGCTATCAAATCCTGTTAAAAACATATTGACTACAATTAATATATCTAAAGATTTAGCCTTTTTGCCTTTTACTCTATCTGAAATATCTTTATGATATGCAGAAAATGTTTCTGTAGAAAAGTTAACATTAAATGTTTCGTTGTAGTCTTTTATAATTCGCTCTAAAGCATCTCTGCTGTGTTCATCTTTACCTTCTGCATCTTCATTTTGTCCATATGAGAAAATTCCACTAATTGTTAAATTGTGGTCAATTTTCTTGAAAATATCATAATACTTGATTAACATAGGAATTGAAGAAACTGCAAATATCGCAGTGTATTGTTTATTTCGAGTTTTTGCAATGTGATTTTGAACTATATGGTTCGCAATATTCGTCATTCTTTCATCTGCCATATACAGTTCATTTATATCAATTGCTTGAGCTTTTGTTTGGTCTTCAAAATCAAAATCACCCTTCATAGTATTGATGTATTCAACATGAAAACCAAGTACATTATTATCAAAAATGGCATCTTTAATTAAATAATTATGTAAGCATTCTCCAAATAGTTTTGCAGTTGTTTGTGTTATCTTACCTTCGACTTTTCCATTTACTTCAAAACGAGGCGTACCTGTAAAACCAAAAAATTGAGCTTTTGCGAAATGTCTTACAATATCCTTGTGCATATCTCCGAATTGGCTTCGGTGGCATTCATCAATAATAAAGACAACTTTTTCATTTTTGTACAATTCCATAACTTTTGTATATCTGGAATTATTTATCGCATTTGCCATTTTTTGAATCGTTGTAACAATTAACTGCTTATTTTTGTCTCTAATTTGTTTTACAAGAAGATCCGTTCTATCAGTGGCATCTACAGAACCCGCTTCAAATTTGTTAAATTCTTCTGTTGTTTGAGAGTCTAAATCCTTTCTATCGACCAAGAATATCACTTTTTTGATATTAGGGTTCATAGCTAGTAACTGTGCTGTTTTGAATGATGTAAGAGTTTTACCAGCACCTGTAGTATGCCAGATGTAAGCATTTTTATTAGTCAGCATTGCCTGTCTAATCAAAGCCTCAACTGCATAAACTTGATAAGGTCTCATAATCATCATAACCTTATCTGTTTCATTCAGAACCGTATATTTTAGCAACATTTTTATAACATGGTCTCTTGCCAAAAATGTGATAGAAAATTCCTTTAAATTTGTTATTCTAATATTGTTAAAATCGGTCCAGAAAAAAGCCATACTATAAAGCAAATCTTTATCTGAATTAGCAAAATATTTTGTATCAACTCCGTTTGAAACAATAAACATTTGAATATAGTGATACAAACCATTATATGAGTGTTTTTTATATCTCATAACTTGGTTTATAGCCTCTTTAATGTCGATACCCCTACGTTTTAATTCTACTTGCACTAATGGTAATCCATTTACAAGTAATGTCACATCATATCGATTTGTATATTTCCCAACAACTGTAGTTTGGTGAGTAACTTGAAAGATATTTTTAGTGTGGTCAGGATCAATTAAAGAAACATAAATTTTATTTCCATCATCACGTTCTAGAATAAATTTATCCCTAAGTATTTTGGCACTTTGAAAAACACTTTTGCCTTTTAAATAGTTAAAAACACGTTCCCATTCTTTAGCAGACAAAGGGGTATCTAACTTATCAGCATTAAATTTAGAAAACTGAACTTTAAAATTTTCTTCAAGAGATTCATAATCCGGTATCTCAACTACTTCATAATTTTGATTTTTTAATTGCTCTATAAATAAATTTTCTAAAACTGCTTCACTTTGATAAGCCATTCACAACCCTCACATTTTAGAATAATATTACCATGAACACGCTTATTTTGAAGGCTATGTAAATTTTATTTTAAGCACTAAAGCTATGTCCTATCTTGACATAGGCTTGTGATAAAATAATATTACTTGTACTATATTTATAAAAATGAACATTCATCAATTGAAATCGTTATATTTACATAGGAGTAAATAAATGAAAAAATTATTATCACTATTAGTATCATTGTTTTTATTGACAGGCTATTGTTTTGCAGCTACAACCAATTCTTACGATAAATACGGCTCAAAAACTGGTTCTTATAGAACAAATGGAAGCACCACTACTCAGTATGATAAATATGGATCAAAAACAGGCTCTTACAGACAAACCTCAAGTGGATATAACTCTTATGATAAGTATGGTTCAAAAACAGGTAGCTATCGAAAAACTTCTTCAGGATATAATTCGTATGATAAATATGGAAGCAAAACAGGTAGTTTTAAAACAAATTCAAATGGTGTAACAACCCAGTATGATAAATATGGTAACAAAGTCGGTTCTTTTAAAACAGATTCAAGTGGTAGAACTACTCAGTACGATAAGTATGGCAGAAAAGTTGGAAGTTATAAATAATATTATTTTTTCTTGTGACACTTGCAGTCGGCATAAGGACATTTGCCATTTTTTATATTCAAAATTGTAGGTGTAATATATTCAACGTCAAAATTATGAATTTTTCCCAATCTTTTTACTCTATTATAATAAACCATGTCAGTTTTAGGATTTTCCAATATTAAAACAACCATAGCCTTTTTACCTGTCATCAATTGATAATGTAGCGCTTGTCCTATTGATTCTGCCCATTTATTTGCGAAATCAAATTCAACTGCATGATAAGGAGTTAAACAATCAACTCTTGTTTTATCTTTATTTTCATATTCTTCAATGCCATTATGAGCACTGCACCAAGCGTGTTGGTAAGATGATTCACTATGTTGATGATATGCATACTTAAATCCGTTTGAGGCATATCTGTATTCTACGCCAAATGAGGCTAGTGAAAACAAGCAAGCAATTATAAAACCATAAATTATTCTTTTAATCATAATTGTATTTTAAATTTATATAACGACAAAACTGGACATATCGTTTTATATTAGGTTGTAATTACAGCCTACTAACTTGAATTTATCATTAAAATTGTTAGTATGCAAGAAAACTCTCAAACAAAGACCAGAATACTTATTGAAACTATTGGCAGAATTATTACAAAACATAGAAAGACGCAAAGTAAAACTATGTATGAAATTTCTGCTGAGGCTGGTGTCCCAAAGGCAACTTGGAGAGAAGTAGAATTAGGTTTGAAAGATTTTAGATTTTCTACTATTTGGAAAGTCGCAGAGGGTTTAGATATTCCACTTGATCAACTTATTAAAGAATTACAGGATGATTTAGGTGAAGAATTTTCTTTATCTGATTTAAAATAAAACTTTTTATTTTTTCTTTTGACTGCAAACTTTATGAATATAATTCTCGTTAACTTTACAGAGCATGCATAAACGCATTCTGCATAGCTTAGAGCCGTCATAAGTTCGTTTTATGTAGCGTTTTATAACTTCTCTATCCCAAGTTGTTGTCATCGTAAAAACACAACCCGGAGCCTCTGTTAATAACTTTATTGTTGTTGGCATTCCAATAATATCTGCCATTATTTTTAAATCGTCAGTTGGCAAATCTTCAGGTGTTACTAATTCTATCCAAGGGTATTTTTCTTGCAAATTCATTTAAAACTCCTAGGGTTGGTGGGGTAATGGTCTCATCAGTTAACGCATAACGTTAAGACGGTCAGCTTGCACTGTTAGCCGACCGTTTCGACCTTGCTAGATTCTAGCCATCGGTGGAAGCATAACTTCGCAAGTCATTTCAGAAACTTTGTCCATCATTGATTTTAATAAATCAATCTGAGCCTCAATGCTAGTGCATTTAAGTCTTCTTGAATCTCTGCATCTGTAGTCAGCGTTATCATCAAGCATAATATCTGCAAAATTTAATTTTGCTTGATCGCACTCAGCAGATAATTCTTCCATTTTCATTGTCATCATTCCCATAACTTTTTCTTTCATTGACATTGTTGTGTTTTCCATAGTTTTTCTCCTTTATTTATGTACCTCTTAAAAGCCGTTTAAAGAGCTTTTAACAATTTTTCACTTTTGATTTTTTCTAAAACTGCAATAAGTTTTGATGCCTCTTTTTTAGATAGAAATTTTATGTCATCAATTTTGCATTGACGTTTTATGAATCTTCTTAAACTTCTGATTTGTTTGACACTTTCTGCCGAATCGCAAATATCCCACCAAATCGCCTCGATTTTTCTTAACTGCAAAGGTGTAGACATTTTAGTATCTCTTTGAGATAAATCATCATATTTTTTAGGTTTGCTAGGTTTAACCTTTTTTGATTTGTCATTTAAAATTTCTATCAAAATCTCAGCTTCGGTTTCAGTAAGATTTTTTGAACTGCAAACTCCAAAACTGGCAAGCATTTCACGATATAGCTCGTCATCAATGCCCAGTTGAGTTTTGAAAGTATGAATTCTTTTAATTTGTAATGCTGTACTCATAATAATCCTGCCTTTGTAATTCTTTGCCTTGAGCAATTCCAACCTGAACTCCGAAGATAAAAACTGCAAGCAATACTAAAATTGTGTATAATATTTTTTCGAATTTTGTATAATTTTGCATAATTCCTCACACTAATATTTGTTTTACACTCGCTCTTATAACTTCTTCATCGACCTCAACATCATTCAACTCAGCAATACGGATTGCTCTGACCAAAAGTTTGGTCAGAACTCTTGTATTGCCTCCGCAAAAAGCGGAGAGGAGGGGGTAGATGTGTTTGTAATTTGGCAATAGTGAAGAAATAATAGCTTTTTTATCCTCGTCATTTAAAACATCTAATTTTGCATACATTCCAACTCTTGAAAATAACTGTGCATATTGACGTTTTTCACCTTTTAAATTAGTTATTAGACGAGGCATTCCAACCAATAAAATTCCGACATTTGCTTTATCGTAAATTCGTCTTACCAATTCCAATGATTTGTATGGCAAATGTTCAGCTTCATCAATAATTATTAATCTGCCTGAAGATTTTAATTTATCTATAATATCCGTAAACATTGCGTGAATTGTGCCACAACCGTCATAACCAAGTCGTTTATGGATTTCTGAAAATAGAACTTTGGGAGTGTAGCCTAAATCTGCCTCTATTAAAATAACGTCAGAATTTTCAATTGCATATTTTTTAACTGCAAATGTTTTTCCGACTCCGGCAACACCACAACAAACACCAATTTCATTTTCAACGTGGCAGACTTTTGCAATATTGAAAACATCTTCAGCAATACTTGTTTCTATAAAATCAATGTTGATTCTACCTTCACGCAATTTTTCAATGTCGATAAAATGCAAAACAGCATCTTCTATCTTTTTGACGTTTCCTTTGTAATTGCCGTTTATCCATAAATGTAGTGCTGTTGGAGAAATATTCATTGCTTTTGCAGTATAAGCATATGTATATTTCTTTTCTTTCATAAGTTTATTTAAATCTTCAATTAAACTCATAACTCCTCCTATATAGCCTTTCTTTCTAAATCTCTACGCTTTTCAGCTTCAGTAAGATAAAGTTTTTTCTTTGGCTGAATTGGGGTAACATATTTTGACAGAATAGAATTTTTATTCTTTTCCTCTTTTACAACCTTATCCATTTTGGTATTAGAAATTTTGGATATTGTTGCATTTGATTTGAAATCAACTTTATCAAGGCTGTTGATAAGATTTTCGATAATATCCTCATTTGACGGATTATATTTTGTCTTGATATATGATTTTAAAATTTTCTTTTCTTTATTTTTTATTGCAACTTGTTTTTGGTATTCAGATTTTTCAATGTCTGTATTTGCCAAGAATGATGCAGGCTGATTGGCATTTCCTTTTCCTAAATATTCGTCAGTTTGGGCATCAAATACCCAAGCTTCCTGATAAGCGTTTATATCTCTTCTGATATAGACTTTGCGACCTTTTTCGGTAATCATCCATTCAGCCCAATAAGAAATTTGTAATTGAGAATCAAAAATGCCATTTCGCTTGATAGTGACGTTGTTTGTTGTTCTCATACAGAATAGCTTTAATGCATCTTTGCTGATTACTTTCTTCTTCGTAAATTCTTCAGTCCATAATTCATCTGGACATTTACCCTGCAAGACTTTGCCTTTTGAAGGTCTTTTATTCAGAAATTCTTCAATAAATCTATCAAATAATTTTTTGAAATCATCAAACTGCATAATTTGTTCATTTTTGATTTCGTTCTTTAGTTTTTCAGGTCTTTCAGTTATTTTGCCTCCACGATACCCAACAAAACCCTTTGAAAGAAATTCTTTTATTTTTAAAAAATCTCTTTCTACAGGCTTTGTTTGGGCATTGTAGGGAAGTGCAAAATGTATGTTTATACCGAGGTTCTGAATTAAAGAACCACCATTATTTTTGTGTTTAACTTTAATAACTCTAGTTCTACCACCTGCAAAATCTTTGCAACGATAGTCTTTACCATTATCAAGATAAACATCTTCAGGTATTCCAAAGTTTAAAACACCGTAATAAAATGCTTGAAAAATATGGTCAGAATTTGGAGAATCTGCGTGTAAAAACCAACCTAACCACTTAGAAGTTTTTGCATCTCTAAATACCGTAACCCAAGGAAAACAGACCGTTCCATTAAAAGAAACCGCAACGTCTATTTGAGCGTGGTCTGATACCCAACAACCTCCGGCATTTAATTCTGAATAATC
The DNA here is from genome assembly GCA_934717855.1 of uncultured Candidatus Melainabacteria bacterium. GTDB lineage: Bacteria > Cyanobacteriota > Vampirovibrionia > Gastranaerophilales > Gastranaerophilaceae > Stercorousia. The sequence goes on along the minus strand of CAKUZI010000018.1, from coordinate 2,786 downwards.
TCTTGGAACATAGTTTGCATATTTTTTATTCCAAGAAGCATCTCCATGTCTTGCCATAAAAATAGCCTGTTCCGGAACTTCAGCTCTTAATCTTCTGATAAAAGTTTTGCTAGTTGGAAATTTATTAATACATTCAAAACCATTTTGTTTGGCAAACCCATAGGTTATATGCCAAGCTGTTTCAACAGAAGGAGCTCCCTCTCTTAAATAAATGCTTTTAAAATATTCAAAACATTCATCATTTAATACACTGCAACCTTTCCTGTGATTACCATAATTAGACAACAAAGCTGCGATTCCACCTTGATTATATCTATTAATAGCTTTACGCAAGGCTTGATACGATGTATGTTTTTCAGGATATTTAGCAGACCAATCTGCAAGAAAATCAACTTTTTCTTGATAAGTCATATTTTTAGTTAAATTAAATAATTCAAGATATTTTTCAGCCTTTGCCCTCATCCACTTTGGAGCATTAGAATAATCCTCAAGACTTTTTTCTTCAACTGCAACAGGTTGCAAATATGAATTATATTTTTGAATATATTTAATAGGAAGCGAAGATAAAAGTATTTCATAATTCTTTTTTCTTCCGTCTATTTTGTATCTTGCTTTATATTCGCCTGATTTGCATTTTCTGCGAATAGTTTCTTTTTTACTTTTCGATAATTTACAAACTTCATCTAGGGTTAGCCAAATATTATCATTTATCATATTGCTATCCCTTTCAAATCATCTAAGCAAGAGTTTTCTTTTAACCAATCTTCAAATAATTTATTTTTTCTTTTACCCTGCAAAAGCAGACTAATATAACTTTCATGAAATCCGAGAATTTCAGCAGCTTCTCGTTGGGTTAATCCCAATCTTAGAAAAGCAATCTTTAATTTTATATTAGATTTTTTGCTCATTTATCCTCGTATCTCCCAATCGTTTTGCACGATATTTCAATACTATGCAAATATGTGCAGAAGGTCAAGCAATTTTGTTAAACTGTCAAAAACTTTACAACAATAAGAAGTACAGAAATCTATTGAAAACATTATGAGCATTTTGTTTGCACACAATTTCAACTTTTAAGTTTTGTAACACATATTTACAATGTAAATTGAAATTATGTGCAAGTTGTGGAATAATTTTCATATAGAGGTTTGGCTTATGAACAACTTACAATCACGAATTAAAAAGGTTAGAACTGAATTAACTCTTTCTATTGAAAAATTAGCAGAAGAATTAACAAACAAAGGGTTTAAAATTTCTGCTAGAACTATTTATTCTTATGAATCTGGCGAAAGGCAACCAAGCACAGCTTTTTTACAAGCCTTAACTAATATCTATGATATTAATTGTGAATGGCTATTAAACGGTCGTGGAGAAATTTACCTAACAGAGCAGTCTTTTTCTAACGTACCTGTAAATATTGATTTATCTAATATGGTTTTTATTCCATTGATTAACATGAATGCATCAGCGGGTAATGGGTGTTTGATTCCTGAATTAGGTATGACAAAAGATTTTATTGCATTTGCTAAATCTTGGCTAACAAACATCACTGTAACTAATCCTGCAAATTTATTAGTTTTTACTGTTGTTGGTGATTCTATGGTCGGAGAAATAAACGATGGCGATATGGTTGTTATAAATAAAACAATGACAGAACTGCAAAATAATGGTACTTATGTTGTTTGCATAGATAATCAATTATATGTAAAAGTTCTTCAACGCATTCCGGGAAACAAAGTCCAAGTAATCAGCAAAAATGCCAAATATGCTCCATTTGAAGTTGATTTAAGTAGTGAATTTTTTCAAATTATAGGCAGAGTTATTTGGGCTGGTGGCAGGTCTGATACTTATTAATTTGAGTTAATTACTTGTTTTAAATTATTTTTCATCCATATAAAATTCCTTACTTCCAAAATAGTCAAGAACAAAAGCATTGAATTTTCTTCATTGTAATAATTTACGCTAATCCCATGCAGTATAGGATTTCTATTAAATTTAGATGAATCAGCATTCCCTTTAAATAAGTTTGTAATAAAACTATTAAAATATTTGGCTTGATCATCTGTAGAAAAAGCCATTCGCTCAATCCAACCATCAATTGGGATTGTTGGTTTTATAACCTCTTTGTCAGGAATGTTACCATAATCTCTTAAAATACCTTCAAGTTGTGCAAAAAATACGGGTATTGATAAGGTATATTTACCCTCAAAATGAGCACTCAAAGCATCCTTTAAAATTGTTTTTCGTTTTTGAAAAATTTCTAACTCCTCAACTGCAAGTTCCAAGAACTTAAACATAATATTTCTATCGAAATGTTTTTTGTAAACACTAAACATATCATTAATTGTTAGTGTATTATTTGCTAATTTATTTTGAATATTTTGTAATTCTTCACAAGTCATTTGCATTCCAAAAAAATAAATGTCATTATCTTTGCAAAAATTCATAATAGGAGCAATTGATGCAGCAATTCTGTTAAGAGGTTCATTGGTTAAGTTAAGATCAACAGGGAAAGAACCTCCACACCTTGTACATTTACAATCTGTGAGGCGAACCTTTCGGGATTTTAATTCCTTTGATATACAGCAATACTTATACTTGAGACCAGAACCACAAGTACAAGGATCATTTCTACTAGGTTTATTTGACATTTAGTTTGAGAAATTTTCCCATAAAAAACGACAAAATTAAAATTTCTTGTAAAAAGATACATTGTTTGATTACTTATGACAGATGGTTTGATTATTTTGGGCAAAATAAACAAATCTTTTCATTTTAATCTTTAC
>CAKUZI010000017.1 GCA_934717855.1 uncultured Candidatus Melainabacteria bacterium | reverse complement strand
GTTTTTTCTTGTTCAGCATTGAAAACAATACCCATTGCATCGTAAGGCATTCCAATTGAATCACATAAAGGTTTTAAAATTTCTCTTTTTCCATGTTGTGTATGAGTTTTATATAAAGTTATATTTCTAAAGTTTGTACCTTGTTCTGCTAAAATTTCAACATCTTTAAAACCTTTTGATAATATAAAGTTTTTATCAAATTCTGATTGAACAAATATTTTAAGATTTTTATCTATTGCATGTTCTGCATATTCGTCCCAATGATCCGGGTGAATATGAGTGATGATAACAGAATCTACATTTACAATTTTATCAATAGAAAAAGGTAATTCTACTCTCGGTTGTCGAATTTCAGAATTAACGGCTGTTTCAAAACCTGGCATATAACCTTTTGGTCCAAGCCAAGGATCTATTAAAAATCTTGTATTGTCGTATTCTATAATTAATGTAGCATTTCTAATTTGAGTAATTTTCATATAATCATCTCCTTTTTTGACAATATTAAATTCTTATTTACTTTTTTTCAAGAATGCACTATTTTGTATAATATATACATTAAAGTATAATAGTTACCAAAAGGTTAGTTTGGAGTTTTAAATGAGTAAACAAAGACAAGATGAATACAAATGTCCACTTGAGGTTACAATGGAGATTATTGGAGGAAAATACAAAGGGGTTATAATTGGTCATCTTATTGATAAAATTCTGAGATATAACGAATTACAAAAATTAATTTCTCACGCAACTCCTAAAATGTTAATACAGCAATTAAAGGAATTGGAAGCAGACGGAATTATTCAAAGAAAATTGTATCCTGTTGTTCCACCTAAAACAGAATATTCATTGACTGAACGTGGAAAGAGACTAATCCCATCTATTATAGAATTAAATAAATGGGGACTTGCTTACTTAAAAGAAATGGATATTCCTTGTAAATATAAAGAAGAATAGCGATTTTTTTTTGCTAAAATTTAACTGGCGGGAGGTGCCACAATGATACACATCATTATGGCACCTCAACTATTTTGTCTATCTGTTGCATAATGTCGTTTGTTAATACAAGTGCTTTGATAATTTTCTGATAGTGCAGGATTTCATCATAACTTAATATCCTGCCCTTATGGCCTTTGAGCCACTTTTGTGCAGGTTGATAACCGCCTATATAGAAGTTCCATGCTACTTCTGGTACGTTATCAAAATATTGAGTAGTGTTAATAATATATCTCGTTGATAACAAATAAAAACTTAAATTGCTAAATTTAAAATTGCGCCTTCGTCGTATTGTTTTATTACCGGAAGCATTAGCTGTTCGTAATTTGGATCAGCCATGATGTAGGCTTCGCCACTCCAAGGGAAAAATACTGCGCCAAATTCCCTATCAAAAAATCCGCTTCTTTCTCGAATATACTGGGCTTGCTTAAGTTTTTCATTAAAATTGTTGTTGCAATAAACTTTCTTAAATCCAAGATTTAAAAAGCCGGCACGTTTTAGGTCAAACGCAACTTCCCTAACATCTTCAAATTTTGCGCTTGATAATTTTATCCCATTGAATGGTATGTTGTTATTATTTTGTATTTGCATATAATTCCACAAAACTCAAAATTAGAAAAATTTAACACTTTTTTAAGAAAAATTTACATCTTTACAATAATTTTTTTTAATGTATTATGTTCGTATGATTATTATGAACCAATTACGACGAATTGTGAGAACTTATAAAGGCTTGTTATAAAACACGCTCACAGTTTATCGTGAAGAAGACTTTTCATTAACAAGACCTTTCCCCCCGAAAGGTCATTTTTTTTGTTAATAATCGTAAAATTTTAAAGCCAAACAGGCAAATATTCATATTGATGTTACTTATAGAAAAAGTGAAAGGTAGAAGAATGCAAGAAAATATCCGACGAACCTCAATAATAAAGGCGAATGCCCCTATCGTCAAATTAATGAACTTAATTTGGGGTCTATAGTACTTAATTATTGAACGGTGAAATATGCCGTGGAAAGGTTAAAATGATTCCAGCAATTACTTCAGCAGGAACTGCAAGTTATATATATTCAAAATTAGGGAACAGTAATTCACTTGTTCCTATGGCAATAAAAGACATCGCAAATAGTGTCGGTTTGACTGCCGGTTCGTACATTACCGGAGACAAACTTGAGGGAAAAGACAGATTTTTAGATGAGTTTGGAACTCAAGCCATTTGGCTTTTTGGTATTCCCGTATATAAAAAATTATTAGATTTTACTTTATATAAAGCATTAAAAATTGATCCGGATTTTGATGTTAGAAATCTTTCTAAAAAAAGAAAAAAACTTATAAACAAATCAATAAAATACGCAGATTCTTCTATCAAAGACAGTATAAAAAATGCTGTAAAAAATCCTAAATTCACCAAAAATCTTGCGTTAGGGAAATTCGTAGTATCTACAGCGTTAACAATCGCGTCTTATGCAGGGCTTACAAAATATAGACATGATCAGACTAAAAAGAATGCACAAAAAGAAATTCTAGCTGAAATGCAACTTGAAAACAAAGACAACAAGGATAAGTTTTTGTATACAAAACCTGATAGAAAAACGGCATTTCAGGGAATTCAAGGACAAAAACAACCGTCATTTACCGGTGGTTTGTCTGATTTTATGTTTAATCCTGTTAAAAACTTGATGATTTTAGACGGTTCTATTACAGCAGAAAGACTTGCGGAATCAAGAAATAAACAAGAACTTTTGGGATATATGATTAAAGAGGGCTCTTTCTGGGCGTTTATGTATTTTGCCAGTAAGCCAATTCAAAATTTCTTAGAAAAAAGAGCTGATAAAAATACGCAAAAACCTGTTTCAATTGATTTGGATGCAAGAGTTATTGAAAGTGAAGAACTTGCAAAAGCCTTTAAAGACGGTTCTTTGACTAAAAGTTCTGAAAAGGTTTTAAAACTAAATTCTTACAATAATATGCTTGATTATATTCATAATAATCCGGACGATTTTGTTGTTAAAATGGCAAAAATGTCAGATGTTATTCCAACATTGAAAAAAGCTACACAAGCTGATGACGTTGATTATAGACAGTTTATTGATTACGATGAATTCCAAAATATTGCTAATAAATTGCAAAAATTAAGCAAAAAATTTGAAGCGTTTAAAGCAACTGATGTTAAGGATAAATCTATCGAAGCATTTTTGAAAAACGTTAAGAAAGTTAAAAGAAATTCTACTCTTTTAAATATCGGAGCATGTATCGGTGCTTTGGGCGTTCTTGCTCCTGCATTGATGATTGCAATGAGAAAATTTGGAAATGATAACGGTGGTTTTCAAGTAAAAGAAGATATTAGAAAAGAAATGATGGCTAACATAAAAAATAGTTAAGCAATACTTGATTTTGGATTTAAAATGTTGCTAGAGAGCTACTGGTAATTCTCAATTAGAGAGTTGAATTTAGAATTCCTTGACTTGCAACATATCCTGTAGACCAACAATTCTGCAGGTTAAATCCTCCGCAAAACCCGTCAATATCCAGAACTTCACCGCAAAAATAAATATGTGGGACAATTTTTGATTCCATATTTTTAGAATTAACTTCTTTCAAGTCTACTCCTCCCGACGTAACAACTTCGCCATCCGGAAAAGTTCCGGTTATGGTAAATTCAAAATTGTGCAATTTATCAAGAATTCTATCTCTTGTTTTGCCGTCGATTGCGTGACATTTTAAATCCGAATTGATTTTTAGTTCTCTTAAAACAAAGTCAGCAAAAGATTTGGGAATATGTTCTGACAATAGGTTTTTAATGCTTTTATGCGGATTTGAGTTTAGTTCAGTTTGCAAATCTATTTCGCCAATAAAGTCAAAACTTAATTTGTATGGGAATTTTTCTCTAGCTTTAAGTGATGAAATTTCGTAGATTTTAGGGCCGGAAATTCCTTTATGTGTAAACAAAATATCGTTTAGAACAACTCCGCTAATTGCAGAAAAATTTTCTTTTGTTAAAAGCCCGACGAGAGCAGGCTTGGGTTCAATAATTTTATGACCAAGCATTTTAATTAAGTCATAAGTTGCGTGTCCGCCTGTCGCAATGACTACATAATCTGCTTTATGCGCTCCAATATCAGTTACGACGGAATATTTATTTTCCAGTTTGTTAATCCGTAAGGCATTTTCTTTGATAAATTTTACTTTGTTCAAAGCTTTTAAAAAGTGGTCTCTAACATCTTTTGCACTGTTTGATTGTGGAAAAATCCTCATGTTTTCTTGTATATATGTTTTAACACCGATTTTTTCAAAAAATTCAATTGTATCAGCTGTCCCAAATTTTGAAAGTACTGAATACAAAAATTTTTCTCCTCTCGGATAGTTTTTTGCGAGTTCTTTAAAATCAAATTCTGCGTGACAAAGGTTGCATCTTCCGCCCCCTGTCGGTAAAAGAGTTTTTATAGGAGAGTTTTTTTCAATAATTGTGACGTCAAATTTGTCCTGCAAAAAATATGCACAAATACAACCTGCAGGACCGCCACCAATAATAATTACTCTAGAGTTCAACTCTTGTTCCATACAAAAACACCATTTCAGGATTTTCTAAATCATCATGTAACTGAGCTATTGTTTTGTGTAAAAGCGGATGTTCAAAATTTGGAATAAGTTCTAATAGAGGGACAAGTGTAAAAGCTCTCAAGTGCAAGAATTTATGAGGAATTGTTAAATTTTCATCATTTACGATTTCTTTATTGTAAAACAAAATATCAATATCAATCGTTCTGTCTTGATATTCCTTTGTATCATCTAGGCGTTTCCGTCCAAGTTGAGTTTCAATTCTTTGACATTGAGTTAATAATTCTTGCGGAGAAAGTGTTGTTTTAATTTCAACAACAGCGTTAACAAACCAATTTTTTGAATCCATTCCCCAAGGTTCGGATTCGTAAAAAGCTGAGGTTCTTATAAGAGAAATTCCGTCGCTAGCGTTCAAGAGACTTGTTGCTTGTTGAACAAATCCAATTCTGTCACCTTTATTTGAACCTAAACTTAAATACGCTATAGCCATATAAGTATTTTAAGATTTTTTTTGAAAATTGTCAATGATTAAATGAAAAGCCTTGAAAGTTTTGATTTCAAGGCTTTTTGTTTTTTATTCAAAAGTAAATCCGTCTTCTTTAAATCGATCAATTACTTCTTGAAGTTGTTCGTCAGAGCAAACGTAAGACAGTCTGAAAAAGCCTTCTCCGTGCTCTCCAAAAGCGTTACCGGGAACTAAGACAACTCCGGATTTTTTCAAAACATCTTCGCAAAATTTGAAAGCGGAGTCATATCGTTTCGGAATTGGTAACCAAAGGTAGAAAGTTGTGTGTGGAACTGTTTTTTCATCAATATTCCAGCCTAATTCTTTAAATCCCTTTACCATAATAGCTTGTTTTCTTGCATAACCTTTGTTACCTTCTTCAATATATTTATCGCCCTCTTCAGAGTTTAAAATTTCAGCACAAGCTTTTTGCAACGCCTTAAAAATCCCATTATCAATTGTTGATTTACCTTTTCCAAAGCGTTGTACAACATCTTTATTCCCGCAAACCCAGCCTAAACGCCAGCCGGTAACCGCATATGGTTTTGAAAAACTGTAAAATTCTATACCAATGTCTTTTGCACCCTCAAGTTCAAAGATGCTGAAAGGTTTTTCGTCTTCTGCAAAATACAAATCTGCATAAGCGGCATCTGAAGCCAATAAGATATTATGCTTTTTACAAAAATCGATTACAGATTGGACGTATTCTTTAGTTGTTGAAATACCCATCGGATTATTAGGGAAATTTATAAACAAAGCTTTGATGTTTTCGGGTTTGTAGCCATCTTTGAGGATTTGATTGTAAATTGCTTCTACATCTGGTTTGTAATTGTTTTCTTCAGTCAAAGGCATTGGATATGCTTTTGCTCCAGAACATTTTACAAATTGCAAATAAGATGCGTAGCAAGGATCCGGAACCATAATTACATCTTTTTCAAGTTCTTCGTGTTTTGGTGTTGTAATAAATCTTACAAGGTTTGCAATCCCTTCTTTTGAACCTACAAGAGAAAAAATTTCTGTTTCAGGATCTAAATCTACGCCAAAACGATTTTTCATTCTTGTCGCAATTGCTTTTCTTAGGTAAGGTTCTCCTTTAGGAGTTGAATACATATGGATGCCGTCCTCGTCTAAAATGTCTTTTAGTCTGTCTATAAGAACTTTTGGTGGGTTTGCTGTCGGAGCTCCCATAGATAATGAAATCGGAGCTCTATTTCTTGCAGTTAATTCATCTTTTAATTTTGCTGTTTGTTCTTTTAGCTTGAACATTATGTAAGTGTCAAGTGACATTACTTCTTCGTTGAATAGTTTTTCTATATCCATAATTATATCCTCTTATTTCTAATTCTCAGCTATCATTTGCATAGGGCCTTCTAAAGATGCTGTAACAAATTGTTTTGTGTATGGAGTGTTTTGTTTTAGCATATCTTCGGGAGTTCCAGCATAAACTATTTTGCCATCATATAGCATTATAACTTTGTTTGCGGTTCGTTGAATTGTTGACATTTGGTGTGTAACAACAATTGATGATGCGCGTGTTTCTTCTTTTAATCTTACAATGTAATCCTCTATAAGGGTAGATGAAATTGGGTCTAATCCTGCTGTCGGTTCGTCATAAAGAATTGTGTTTGGAGCGGTAACTATTGCACGTGCAAAGCTTACGCGTTTTTGCATGCCTCCGGACAATTCTGATGGGTATTGATTTTCAATTCCTTTGAGGCCGACAAGTTCGAGTTTTTCAGAAACAATTTTTCGGATTTCTTTTTCAGAATACTTGTTTCTCAAATCCTTTCTTTCGTGAAGAGCAAATGCGATGTTGTCAGCAACTGTTAAAGAATCAAATAATGCTGAATATTGAAAAACCATTGCAATATCGCCTTTTGATGTGATTATTTCACCGCTATCTTGGTTTAAAAGTCCGCATATGATTTTTAAAATAGTACTTTTCCCGGAGCCTGAAAAACCTACAACAGCTAGAGTTTCTCCATCTTCAACTTTGAATGAAATATTGTCTATAACACGTCTTTCGTCAAATGTTTTTATTAAATTTTTAACTTCAATACTCATAGTTTTTATTTTACCTCTTTAAAAGAAAAATGCTATAGCAAAAATCATATCCCAAATAACGATAGCGACAAATGACCAAACAACAGCTTTATTAGTTGCTTCGCCGACGCCTTTAGCGCCGCCTTTGGCGTAATACCCGCAAGAACAGCTTATTAGTGAAATTGTTGCGCCAAAAAATATTGCCTTAAGCAAACAGATGCCTAAATCTTTCATATAAATTCCGAGCCACGCAGAATCAAAAAATGCTCTATAGCCTAATCCGGATGTTAAGTTTGCGGTTACTGCTCCCGCAATAACACCTATAGCAGAAGCAATTACAACAACAGGTGGCATCATGACAATTCCGGCAATTACTCTTGGAACAAAAAGATATTTAATCGGGTTGACTTTTAAGACTTCAATAGCGTCAATTTGTTCTGTAACTCGCATTGTTGCAAGTTCAGATGCAAGAGAAGAACCAATCATTGAAATTATGGCAAATCCGGACATAATAACCCCGACTTCTCTAACAATAAGCATTGTCATTAAAAGTCCAACGAAGTTGCTCCCACCTTGTTTTACCATTTCTAAAGCTACTTGTGAGGCAACAATAACAGATGTCATTCCGACAATAGAAAGGGTAATTGGTAAAGATGTAATTCCAAATCTGTAGCACTGTTCGGATATTTCTTTAAAATTAAAATCGCCTTTTAATATAAATTTAGCAGTAGAAACACCATTCATTGCAATCTGTCCAAGGGTTTCCAAAAAGTTTGAAAACTCCGCAAAAACACCTGTAAAAATTTTATATGTAGCAGATTGCTTATAGTATTTTTGAAAACTGTTCATTCCTTGATTATACAAAAAATTTCAAATTAATGCAATAATATAAAGACTTGCCCAGAAGCTTTATAGGTGATATAATTTTTTTATGGGAAAACAAGTGAGCTTAACAACACAAAACCGTTTAATTATATCAGGATTATTACTTAGCACTATTTTAATCGTTGCAATTGCAGTGTTTGCGATTTTTAATATCCAGAAAAAACTAAATTATGGGTATCAAAATTTTGGACAAATTGTTTCTAAAGCTCTTGCGATAGAATGTGCTAATTTGATTAGCGAAAATTCAAACAATGCTGATATAAAACTTCTAAAGAGCCATGCAGATACTATTGTTGAGTCTCATAGTGATATTGTTTTTATTGAGTTTAGAAATTCTGATGGAAAACTTGTTTATAAATCTGGCGGAGGTTCAAATTCGAAGGAAAAGGCTTCTAACATAATTGTAAGTTCTCCGATAATTTCCGGTAATGGTGAAAATATCGGTTCTGTAACTGTTGGCTTATCCGGAAACATTATTACTCAAATATCTTCAACTACAAGAGCTTCTCTATTATTTGTTTTTTCAGTTGCGTGGCTAGTATTTGCTTTTGTAATTTTGATTAATACATATTTAATCACAAGAGAGTTACGCATTTTACATAACGGTGTTCAAAAGATTTCTACTGGAGAATTTGGGTATACAATTCAAGACGAAGATGTTAGTTCCGAAGTTAAAGAATTGTTTAATTCATTCAATCAGATGTCTAACAGACTTCATATATATGAAGAACAAAATATTGAACAATTAACACTTGAAAGAAATAAATTAGAAGCAGTTTTAATGAGTATTGCAAATGGAGTTGTTGTATGTGATAACAATGACAACGTTGTATTAATCAACAATCATGCTCATAAATTGTTAGAGCTTGAAGATGAACAAGCTTTGAATATAAAAATTCAAGATTATGTTGATACAGAAGGAAATTTCTGCTTTAAAGAAAAAATTGAAGAATTTAAAGACACTCCGCTTGAAATTATGGAGAATAAACCGTTAGAGTTTAGTATTCAAGTTGATAAAAGAGTTATTAAATCAATTATTTCTCCGATGTTTACAAGGAACAAAGATTATGTTGGCTACATAATAGTTCTTATTGATATGACAAAAGAGGCAGAAATGGATGCAATGCGTTCAACTTTCATTTCTAATGTATCACATGAATTAAGAACTCCTGTAACTGTTTTGAGAAGCTATATTGATACACTTTATAATTATGGAAATGAATTTGATTATGAAACTCAAAAAGAATTTATCGGAACTTTAAATCAAGAAATAATTCGACTTCAAGGTATGGTTAATGATATTTTAGATTTTTCAAGAATGGAAGCAAATGCGCAAATGGAAAAATCTTTAAATAGTATTTATGAAGTTGTTGATACTTGTGTAAGTCAAGTTCAGGCGCTAACAAAAGAACATAATTTGAAGATTTCTGTGCATAAAGATGAAGATATTCCGGAGTTCTTATTCAATTATGATGGAATAGAACGAGCATTGACAAATCTTTTGTCAAATGCAATTAAATATTCTCCTGATAATGGTGAAATTAAAGTAAACCTTGTAAAAACAGGAAATAGTGTAGAAATTAGCGTAACTGATCAAGGTTGTGGTATTGCTCCGGAATTTCAAAAGAAAATTTTTGACAGATTTTATAGGGTAGAAAATAATATACATACAGTAAAAGGGACTGGGCTGGGGTTACATCTTGTAAAACAAACTATCGAAAAATATCATGATGGTAAAGTTTTTGTTCACTCTGCTGTTGGACAAGGTTCTACATTTGGAATTATTTTGCCAATAAAAATGATTGAAACAGCTAATATTTAAGGAGTTTTATGGAGTTTGAAACTGTCTGGAAGTGGTTTTGTAAAATATCTTTAATCTTTTTCTTAATAATGTTGCTTAATTCTGTATTAGGAGACATTTTATTTAGGTTAAGTTACGGTTTCCCAAAAGTATCAGAAATTACTGAAACAAAGATTAATACTAAGCAAGATCCGTTACAAGTTAGTATTAGCTCTCAAAAATACATAAAAGTGCATGGTGAAAAGCATAAATATGCAATTTTGCCACAGGCAGAATATTCTTTAGCAGGTCTTGTTGTTGCTAAAAATACAAATTTTTGGTTTCGTGATATTATGAGAAGTGATTTTGATGACGTATTTCTTATTGATTTAGGGATAGCTTGGGGAGAATTAGCAACAGATAAAAAAGAGTTATATAGACATTGGAAATTCAAATCATATAAGAGTCTTGGGCAAAGCAGACAATTGGAATGGCGTAGCAAACCTCCATATAGCGATACTCATTGGGATTTGGGCTATGTAAGCTCTCATGTCTCTCATACCCATATAATTCCCGCAAATGCTAATGTTATGGGTGGATTGTTAAAAATTAAGAAAAATGATATTGTAAAAATTGATGGATATTTGGTAGATATTTATACTGAAAAAGGGGATATTTTGGGCAAATCCAGTTTGTCCAGAACAGATACCGATGCAACAAACCGAGGTTATGGAGCTTGTGAAGAAATGTATGTAAAACAGGTTCAAATCGGAGATAAGGTTTATAAATAAAAAGGTTGAGTAAAACCCTAAACCTACATTTTATTTGACTCTTTTAGCAATATTTTTCACTTTTGAAACATCAAAAATCGGTTTAATACTATCATTCACATGTTTAATGTATTGTTTCGAATTAGACTTATTTGCACAATTTTTAACCTTAAAATCCGTTTCTTCAGTAGATATTTTATCCATCATTTTTTCTGTAAAATTGTAAAGAGTCTTAAAAGGTTTATCTATTAACTCGCCAACTTTGTCATTAATTTTACAAGCTTTACACCAAGTACATGTATCATTATGCGCTTTAATAACCTGTCTTATTATTTTGTTATCTTCTTCATTATATACCGCAGATTTAGCTTGATTAAAAGAATCTCGTGCTGCACCTTTTAAACTATCTGGGATAACCCAAGAATGTGCAAAACTTGGTGTAGGAACAAAATGAGGTTCCATAGCTCCTCGAAGAAAAAAACTACTTGGAGCAATAATACCCGTACCAATTATGGCAGTTTTAGTAAATGTCTTTAAATTCATATTTTAACCTCTAGATTTCTGTACAAATAAATAATGAAGATGAAAATACAAAACTGCGCATTATCTCAAATTTATTACAAAATATTTACATTAATTAATCATGTCATTGCGCATTTGTTGCACAATCTTTTTATTAAAACCTATTCAAACAACGCATTAATTTTATCTAAAATGTCTTGCGGATCTATTTCATTAGTAATTTTATTTATATCTTGTGCAACTTGATAAAGTTTAGCAGCTTCAATTTTATCCCCTGTAATTGCAATTGCACGAGCTAAGTTAAAATGTGCCAACGCATAATTCGGGTTACATTCGATTGACTTTTTGAACAAATCAGCAGCTTGTTTTACTCTTCCCAAGTCATCAAGGTATATTACCCCCATATTATTGTAAGCAATATCATAACTAGGGTCATATTTTATTGCTAAACCATATTCTTTCAAAGCTTCATCAATATCGCCTTTCCCCCAGTATAAGAAACCTAAATTACAATGAATTTTCGCGTTTTCAGGGTCAAGGTCAAGTGCATTTCTGTATACCTGTAAAGCGTTTTCAATATCTTCTTTGTCATAAAAAGCACTTCCCAAATTTACATAAATATCAATATCTTTAGGTGTTAAGAGATAAGCACTTTGGTAAGAGCTTATGGCAGCATCCAAGTCTTGTTTAGACTCTTGATATACAAAACCTAAAGTCTGGTTGATTACACTTGTCCATTGTTTTTTAGGATTTAATGTAACTGCTGTTTGAAAATGAGAAATCGCTCCGTCAATATCTCCTTTTACATACAAAATGTTTGCAAGGTTAGAATGAACATCAGGCATGTTCGGCATGATTTGTATTAATTTTTCATAAATTTCAACCGCGCTATCATAATCACCCTGTTCTTCATAAGCTTGACAAAGGTGTCTGTATGCCGGAATATTTAACCCATCAAGCCAAATAGCCATTTTGTATTCAGTAATAGCATCATCAAACTGCCCTAAAGAACGATAAATATCTCCAAGCAAGCAATATAGCGGAATAAATCCGGGAGCTTTGTCAACCGCTTCTCTATACAATTCAAGAGCTTCGCTCAGACGATTAACCTGTACCAAGTATGCTCCTTTAACAAGGATTGGTAAAAATTTTGCATAAGTAACCATTTTGGCAACATTTCCTAGCGCAATTTTGTCAAAAGGAAGTGTTAAAACAGATAGTGCAAATTCAAATTTTGATAAACAATAGTTTTTAAAACTTCTTGCTGATGAAACGTTATACAAGCTTGAAAGTAAAAAGTGTGCACATGAGTTCGCCAAAGGCATTGCTTTTATTGCTTTTTGAGCATTCATAACAGCATCTGAAAATCTCGCTTTTTTAGTATAAGTTTCTGCCAAAAGATAGTATGCTTTACCTAGTTTTTTGTCTTTTGAAATCGCTGTATCCAGGTAGTTTATTGCCTTATCCAAGTCTCCTTTAAAAAAGTGAGCTTGACCTATTTTAAAATAAATTTCAGCAGAATCTATGTATGTTTCTAAAGCTCTTTGGTATTCCGTAATAGCTTCATCTATATACTGGCATGAATTATAAATATCTAGATGCCATGCCAAATATAAATCTCCCAATCGAACATGTAAGTCTGCATTTGTCGGATCATCTTGCAACCCGATTTGGCAAAGTTCAATTGCGCTTTTTACGTTGCCGGTTCTATATTCCTTATTAATTTTTTTTTCTAATTGTTTCGTATTTGTCATAATATTATGTTTTTATAAAGATGCTTGACAGAAATCACAAATGACTTCATACTAATCATTGTAATTAATATTTTCTAAAAAAGCAAGTTATTTATATTTGTGTACAAAGGAGTGCTTATGAGAGAAAACAAAATTTATTTCGTTGATGTTACAAATAGGGATGGGGTTCAAACATCAAGACTAGGGTTAGCAAAATTGCAAAAAACAATTATTAACCTAATGCTTGATGATATGGGAATAACTCAGTCCGAGTTCGGTTTTCCAACAACCCAGCACGAAATAAATTATCTCAACGGCAACTTGGAACTAGTTGAACGCGGAGTTATTTCAAGAACTCGTTTGTCAGGTTGGATGCGTGGAATTGCTGATGATGTAGAACTTTCTTTTAAGAATGTTCCTAAATTAAAATATATTAATCTTTCTCAATCAACATCAGAACAAATGATTAACGGAAAATATTTAGGCAAAAAAACTCCACAAGATATAATTAATATGACTTGTGAAGCTGTCGAATGTGCAAAATCTTTAGGTGCAGTCGATGTAGGAGTTAATGCAGAAGATGCTTCTCGTAGTGATATTGATTTTTTGATAAAATATGCAAATGAAGCTAAAAAAGCCGGTGCAAAACGCTTCAGATATTGTGACACTTTAGGTTATGAAGATCCACAAACAACTTATGAAAGAATTTATAAGATAGCAAAAGAAACAGAAATGCCTCTAGAAATGCACTTTCATAATGATTTAGGCATGGCAACAGCTTGTTCCGTAATGGGTGCAAGAGCCGCAATTGATGCCGGTGTTGATGCATATATTAATACTGCAATAAATGGCATGGGTGAACGTGCCGGAAATGCTGATTTAGTTTCTTGTTTGCTTGCGATACTAAAATCTGCAGGATTTAGACAAAGATATAATATTGACCCAAATATTGATTTAAGCAAAGCATGGAAACTTGCAAAATATACATCATATGCCTTTGGTGTTCCAATTCCTATAAATCAGCCTGCCGTTGGTGATAATGCTTTTGCGCATGAATCAGGAATACATGCTGACGGAGCTTTGAAAGACAGAAGAAATTATGAACTTTACGATTTTGAAGAACTTGGTAGGGGAGAACCTGAAATTATTGAAACAGGTAGAATGATTACAACAGGTGAATATGGCGGGATTAAAGGTTTTAGAAACGTTTACGACAATCTTGAATTAGAATTTAAGGATGAACATGAAGCCAGAAATATTCTGGAATTAGCTCGTTACGCAAACGTTCATACTCAAAAGCCTCTAACGTCAAGTGAATTGAGGTTTATATATTATTATCCAGATATTGCAGCGAAAATCATGACTGTTTCACCGTACTATGAACCACAAGGTGCAATCAAAGAACGTATTGACGCAAGATTGTTAACTAAACCGCATAGGATAATATAGTTTATCTATAGATTGGCTTATCATTACAATAATATAGCTATTTGAAAGAAGACCTTTTAGCTATACATGTTACAAAATCTTAACAATTCTTATCCAAATATTAAAGTTTTTAAGCTCATGAACCGTCATGCAAAATATAAGGAAACAAACGGAAAGGAAGACGG
>CAKUZI010000016.1 GCA_934717855.1 uncultured Candidatus Melainabacteria bacterium | reverse complement strand
TAACAAATTTTTTAAATTCGGCAAAACTTTTGTTAGAGAGATGAATGATAAATCACTTACTAGCAAATCTGCTATAGACTCGTTTTCTGAATATATTTCTTCAAATCCACAATTTTTTAAGTTTGTTCTTTCGATTGTTTTAACTCGTTCATCTGAGCGGATTTTCCAATCTAATTGACCGTATCCGACATCTGTTGCGTAAACGAATTTTGCGCCGTTTTGAAGCAAACAGTCCGTAAACCCGCCGGTTGAAGCTCCTGCGTCAAGGCAAATTCTTCCCTCGACTTTTATTGGAAAAGTATCCAAGGCTTTTTTAAGCTTAAACCCACCTCGAGAAACATAAGGCATTGATTTGACAACAATTTCGTATTCTTTGGCAGGGTTAATTTGAAAGCCTGCCTTTGTGATATATTCGTCGTTAATTTTTACGTGTCCCGCTAAAATTGCAGCTGATGCTTTGCTTTTTGTGTCAAAATAGCCTAAATCCGTGAGATATTTATCCAATCTTTCTTTCATAATTCTAAAATATCATAAATAAAATTTAGTTTGTAGTAAAATTAAACTATGATTAAGTCTGATATTGTAAAAATTTCGAGAATAGAAAATTTTGATAATGATTATGTTGAGCAGGAATTGTCTAAATTATTTTCGTCAGTAATTCGCTGGGCGATTGTTGCGGTAGATGAAGACGTTTTATCAGTAAGTGTTTCTTACGAAATGTAACGATTTTTGTTTTTACTATAAAGAAATTATTGTTGTATGCCGATGTATCTAAAGTAGGAGAATACTTATGTCAGATTTAAGTGTGCAACAGCAACAACAATTAAATTTATATTTAAAGAAAAATCCAAAGGTTTCTCGTGAAAAAGCGATTAATTTGCTTTTCGGGGGGGGGGAAATCAGTCCGTTGGTAAAGGAGTAACACTTGAACACAGTACTCAGCGAGCACAATTGCAGACGATTTATCTTCAGTCAGGAAGAAAAATAATTTATACAAAATTAAAAGATGGACGTATGGCCTGCAAATATTATGGTGCAGATGGTACACAACTTAAACCGGAGTACTTTAAAAAAGTAGAGGGACAAATCTCAATTTCTCCTGATGGGGCGAGTTATACTGTTACAAAAAATGGGAAAACCAGCAAACCGATTAAAGCTAAAAATCCGGCGTTAGGACAAATTGACCAAAACATTGTAAAATTAAACAATCAGGAAAAAAGGTTAAAAAAGACCCAAAAAGAGCAAGGTTTTATTGGTAAAGGCTGGGATTGGTTTAAAAATAAGACAGGTATAGGTGATGGGTCTGATAAGGCTCAAAATCAGATTAATGCTGAACGTGATATGTTAAAACAATTGCGTAAGCCCAATACTAAAATTGACTCGAAACAATTTGAAAAAATTACCGGTCAAAAATATACAAAAGCTAATGTTGAAAAATTTAAAAAAGGAGAGCTTTCTCAAGCAAGTCAAAAAGTAACAGGCTACCAAGAGGGACAAGAAATGGCTGTTGATGTAACAGCAGATGTAATTTCAGGAGTTGCGTCATTTACGACCTATACTGTTGCGGTTGCGGCGGCACCATTCACTGGTGGTGCGAGTATTGCACTTGGTGTTGCAGTTGCAGCCGGAACTGGAGCTTTAGTAAAAAGTGGAGTAAAGGCAGCAGATGCTTATTCTGGTGGGCGAAAATATACATTTGACAATTTAAAAAAAGATGCCGGAACAGGTGCGGTATCTGGTATGTTAGCGCCAGTGACAAGTGGTATTGGCGGAGCTGTCGGAAAAGTAGTTGCAACGAAATTAGGCTTGCAGACTGTAAAAACAGTAGGTAAAGAAATTGCAGAAGATGTTGTTGAAAATAGCTTCAAACAAACATTAAAAACATCTTTGCAAAATCCCGGAGCGTTCAAATTTGTTGGAGAGGGTGTAGGCAAAAAAACTCTTGCTTACGGTTCAGAAGTTCTAACAGATGGAGCTTTGAACGGCGGTATTGATAATGGATTTAGAACAGCCGTAAATGGTGGAAGTTTGTCAGATGTCGCAAAAGCCTCCGGTGAAGGAGCATTGTTCGCCCCATTAACAGGTGCCGGAATGAAGCTTACTGCAGTAAAATTAATTCCGGCAGGATTTAAGTTGGCAGGAAAATTATTTAAAAAAATTAATAGAGGTTTTGAGTATGGAAAACAAGTTGTTACAGAAGCTTCAAATAGTGTTATTGAAAGAATGAAAAATAAATTTGGAGTCTCTAAAGCAATGCTTACTCAACCTGATTTATCAGTAGTTACTGCAAAGATTAAAGCTCAATTTGGAACTAATTCAGATTATGATAAGAGTGCTATTGCTCGTTTGACAAAAAATTTAACCAAAGATAATGCAGGATTTGTTTCAAGTGCATTAGATGTTATTAAGAAACGTAAAAATGCAAATTATGGAAATATTTTGGATGCTATGGGGTATATAACAAAAGAGAATCAAGACTTTGCATTATGGGTTATAAAAAATAAAAATATTCCGACATTATATTGGGGAGCTATTTTAAAAAATGCAGATAGTGTTACAATCCCTGAATTTAAAGCCTTATTGAAAAATTGGTTATTTGCACAAAACAAAGCTATTTCTTTAGGAGATGTAAATAGAAATAATATTGATTTGTATAAAAAATATTATAATGATAAACGTTTTTCAGATTGCGATTTGACTAATATAATAGCTCCGGCTAATAAATTTAACAAATCATTAGTAGATAAGGTCTTGAAACAGTATAACAGCTCTGATATAGGTTTGATAACTTATGTAAGGAGTGTATTGAAAGAAGTAACAAACGAGCCTAAAAAAGTTATTGCAGAAAAGTTATTTCCGGAAGGTTTTAATACTAAAAAGGCTCGGGCCTACTTAACTATTGCTGCTGTTGTTTTAAAAAATACAAATAAACAGAATTTTGGATTTTTGAGTAAATGTATTGATAGTAAGAAATTTTCATTGTCGGATATTCGTGAATTAGCTGTTTTTTCAAGTATTGATATTAAATCACGTATGACTATGATTGATAGACAGCCTCTTTTAGAAGGCTTTAATACTCTTAGCCCTCAATTAAGGAAAGCTATGCAGGATAACGGTATAGATATATTAAATCTTGAAAATTTCTTAAAAGGGCAGAAAATCATATCTGCTATGTCAAAAACAGAAAAATCTCAATTCTTAAAAAATATTGTAGCTAATAACAATGAGAGTAAGATATTAAAAGCGGATTTCTCAAACAGTTCCAATAACGGTGTTAGAGAAATCATTAATGATGTAACGGCAGGAATTCCGGAGTTTAAAACGATTGCAGATACTCCTAAAGGCTTAAAAACTTTACAAACTTTGCAAAAAATAATGAAAAATCCGGAATACAAGTCTTTCTCAGATATGGATAAAACAATATGTAAGTTCAGTATTTTGTTGTCAGAGCTTGGAGAGTCCCCTGAAAATGTATTGAAAAATTATAAATTGGGAAGTGAGGCAACTACAAGGATTATAGACATCTTGAGAAATAAAAAAATTGTTGCGGCTTTTTTAGATGGTAAAATGTCAGAAAAAGCTGTTGTTACTAATTATCGAAATTTTTCCGATTATAAAGTTGCAGAATTTTTATTGAAAGCTAATCCGGTTTATGCATCAAAATTTACACCAAATGTAACTCAACGGATAAATAACGCATTCAATAATTTTTATTCCGGACAAAAAATGCTATTTACTTCTCATTTTCAAAATAATGGAGCAAAGTTTCCTAAAGCTAATTATAAAGGAAATCAATATAGAGTACTTAATTTGAATACATTAGGTGCTAATGATGATTTGTCAAAGTATGGGTTTGCCAAAGGAACAACCCCTTCAAATGTTACATTTAATGTTCATATGACAACAGATCTTTCCTCAACAGCAGCTGTTAAAGATATTGAAAATATGCTACTTTTAACAAAAGATCATTATAACGATTTAGCACCTTCTTCAACGTTGGTTAAAGGGTATCAAAATCCTACTTTTATGGGATATCAGTACGGTGTTATTTTGAAAAATGAAAATAGAAACCTTGCAACTTTTGGTTTTGATGTTTGTACAGGAAATAGAAAAAATGCTAGTGATTTTGAGCGTTTACTATTCGATAACAAATCAAATCAAGGATACAAAACTCGGTTTACTAATTTATTAAAATCAAAGTTTAAAATAGATTTAACTGATGCGGAATATGTTGAATTAGTCAAACAAATACAATCTAAAAAATATATTACACATCTTCATGATGTAAAAATTGGTAATAAAATAATAAAAGCAGAACAATTAAAAGCTGTGATTAATGAATGTATGAATAATACAGTAGGAAAAGAAATTACGTCTTTTAATCCAAGCATTGAGGCAATTTACGCAAAAGTTTCCAGTTTGGAAGAATGTCCTGACGGTTTACTTTTACTTGCTAAAAAATATGATTTACCTATTGTATTAGGCAATCCTAATTCTTAATTTGTAATTAAAGCTCTTTTTTTATATTAAGACATCTTCATACATAATTTGCTTTTGAAAATTGTCTGGTGTACACTTCTTATTAGTACATTGCCGGGTCGGAATTAAAAACCTTACCGGCGGGTTGACAGTGATAGGTTCGCTGAGCCCTAAAAACAAATTAAGGAGAATTTGAAATGGCACCAAAAAACTTTTTATTTACTTCCGAATCAGTTACGGAAGGACACCCCGACAAAGTTTGCGATCAGATTTCTGACGCGATTTTAGACGAGTTTTTGACAAAGTATCCGCAATCTCGTGTTGCTGCTGAAACAACTGTTACAACAGGCATGGCACTTGTTTGTGGTGAAATTACATCTGATTGTTATGTTGATATTCCGTCAGTTGTTAGAAACACTATTAAAAATATTGGTTATACTGAAAGCGAAGGCGGTGGATTTGATTTTAACACTTGTGCAGTTTTGACAAGTATTGATGAACAATCTTGCGACATCGCAGGTGGCGTAAACAAAGCACTTGAATCTCGTTCAGATAACGCTGATACATCTGTTTCAGAAACAGAAGATATCGGTGCTGGAGACCAAGGTATTATGTTTGGTTACGCTTGTAACGAAACACCAGAACTTATGCCTTTGCCTATCAGCTTAGCTCACAAACTTTCATATAGATTGGCTCAGGTTAGAAAAGAAGGTATTTTGGCATACCTTAGACCGGATGGAAAATCACAGGTTACTGTTGAATACGTAGATGGCAAACCATCAAGAATTCACACAGTATTGATTTCAACACAACACGATGATGTTATTGACGGAATTTCTGATAACGCTCAAATTCAAGCTAAAATTAGAGAAGATATTAAAAAATACGTTATCGACTATGTTTTCGAAAATGAAACAATTAAACTAGATGCTGAAACTAAAATTTTAGTAAACCCATCAGGACGTTTTGTAGTAGGTGGACCTCAAGGTGATGCTGGTTTGACAGGCCGTAAGATTATTGTAGATACATACGGCGGTTATTCTCGTCACGGCGGTGGAGCTTTCTCTGGAAAAGATCCAACAAAAGTTGACAGATCAGCTGCTTACGCTTCTCGTTACGTAGCTAAAAACATTGTGGCTTCAGGTTTGGCTGAAAAATGCGAAATTGAATTGGCTTATGCAATCGGTGTTGCTGAACCTATTTCAATTATGGTTGATACTTTTGGTACAGGTAAAATTTCAGATGATGAAATTTCTGAACTTGTTGCTAAAAACTTTGACCTTAGACCGGCTGCAATCATTAAAAACTTTGATTTAAGAAACTTGCCTGCTAAAAATGGCGGTAAATTCTATCAATTGTTAGCTGCTTACGGACATATGGGTAGAACAGATATTGATGTTCCTTGGGAACACACTGACAAGGCTGAAGCTTTGAAATCTCAAGCTTGCTCTTGCGGGTGTTGCTCATGTTCTTGTAAATAAATTTATAATTAAATAATTAAAATAGAGTTGGAATAATTTTCTGGCTCTATTTTTTTGTTATTAATTCATTAACAAAATGTACATAATAGTCTTGCGCGGACGGCGAGAACTTATTATGGAAAAAGTTTCACAAAACCAGCCACACGCTTCATTCACTAATAATTGAGTTTTTTAATTACTATTAGCTAATTTCATTTTTCTCTAATTTTGAAAAATCTACCTTATTAGCACTACTTTTTTTAATCAAATATGCAGCAACCATTGCTGTAATTGGTACGCAAAAAAGAATTGCTATACTTCCGATTAAAGCTGAAAGAATTTCTGTTGCTACTTGGTTTAAGTTGAAAAATTTATTCATATCAATATTACTTGATAGCAAAACAAGAGGTAGTGAACTTCCTAAGTATACTAATATCAAAGTGTTTGACATTGTGCCGATAATGTCTTTTCCGACATTCATTCCAGATTTAAAAAGTTGTTTTACGGCTAAAGTTTTATCTGTTTCAAAAATTTCATTAACCGTGCTTGCTATAGAGACAGCTGTATCCATTAATGCTCCTAGAGATGCGATTATCATTGATGCCGAAAGAATTCCGGTAAAACTAAGATCAGGTCTTGCTGTATATAAAAACATGTTTTCTTCTCCGGCAAACCCTGTAAGATGAGCAAGATAAATCGCAAGGATTGAAAATCCGCCTGCGAAAATTAAACTTATTGCAGTGCCAATAATCGCTGAAGAACTTTTTGAGTTAAAACCGCCAACCAAATAAATAGTTATGATTGTTGAAAGAATTCCAACTAATACAGCAGATGCGATAGGACAAAATCCATGCAAAATCATCGGCATAAGCATAAAGAAAATTAGGCATATTGTTGAAATAATTGAAACTATGCTTGTCGCACCTTTTTTCTTTCCGATAAAAAGAAGCAGAATGAAAAATATTGCTGTAAAGGCATAAATAGAATTATCTCTTTGAATATCTGCAATAAAAATATCTATATCGTCTGGAGTTGAAACAGTATCGTTCAGAGGTTCTAAGTGAAGAATGACTTTGTCGCCCTTAGAAAGATTAATGTCGTAAGACGGATTTCCGGTGAGCATGTTGTCGATTATTCTTTGAGTACCTTTAAACTTGCCTGTTAAGACCTTAACAGTAACAACTTGTTTTGTTGCTTCTTCACCTTGGTTAAGTCCTTGTGCATCTTCATACTTAATATTTTCAACAACTCCTGTTGCAGATGGTAAAACAATCTTGTTTTCTTCATCGGCAATCGCAGGAATAGAAATTCCAATTAATAAAAAAAGAATAAGCAATAATTTTTTCATAATTTTCCCTCGTCAATCACACTTTAGCACAAACAGAATTTAATAAATATTGAAAAATTTTTGTATCAAAAAATAAATTTATACTATACAAAATCTTATAATTATGTTAAGATATTGACAGATGTAGTAGGTAAATATTTTTTGGAAATATATGCAATAAAATTCACATAATAAGTAAATAAGAAGAAGCTCGATAGGATACATGTATCGAGCATTGCGTGTATTATTAAAAAATAGAAAAGGATAAGGTATAAAACTTTATGGACTTTTTATTGATTATTGCGGTTATTGCGGTAATAGCATTAGTCGCTGTGCTGTTTGTCCAACAGAACAAAACCAAATCCGTGCTTTTGTCTGTCGAAAAAGACAAACAAGCTCTGGAAGAGAAAGAAAAACTGCTCCTAAAAGAAGCTCGTATCAAGGCTATTGAAGAACTTCAAGATGACAGAGAGAAACTTAACGAAGAAGAAAGAGAAAGACGTCAAGAATTAGCGAGACAAGAACAAAAATTAGCAAAACGTGAAGACATGCTTGAAGATAAAATTCAAGAATATACTGATAAAGATCTTCAAGCACAAAGAAAAATAGATGAACTTCTTGAAAAAGAAGATTATTTGGCTGAAATCGTTCAAAAACAGACTACTGAATTAGAAAGAATTTCCGGAATGTCTGCAGAAGAAGCAAAGACAATGCTTTTGGATCAATTAAAACACGATTTGGCGCAAGAACAAATGCAACTTGTTAGAGAAAATGAAGCTAAAATTAAAGAAACTTCTTTAGAAAAAGCGAAAGAAATTCTTTCAACGACAATGCAAAGATGCATGATTGAACAAGTTGTGGAAACAACAGTTTCAGTTGTAGCTTTGCCGAATGATGAAATGAAAGGCCGTATAATCGGGCGTGAAGGTCGTAATATTCGTGCTTTAGAAACGTTGACCGGTGTTGATTTGATTATTGATGATACTCCGGAAGCTGTTGTGTTATCAAGCTTTGATCCCGTAAGACGTGAGATTGCAAAACTTGCGTTGGAAAAATTAATCGTTGACGGACGTATTCACCCTGTTCGTATTGAAGAAATGGTTGAAAAAGCTCAAGACGAAATTGACAAAAAAATCTGGGCTGAGGGTGAAAACGCAGCTCTTGAAATGGGTGTTATGGGCTTGAATAAAGAACTTATCAAAACACTTGGACGACTTTATTATAGAACTAGTTATGGTCAAAATGTTTTGAAACACTCTTTGGAAGTTGGTCATATTGCAGGCATGCTGGCTGCGGAAATAGGCGCAAATGAAAAGATTGCAAAACGTGCAGGACTTTTGCATGATATTGGTAAAGCAGTTGACCAAACTCAAGAAGGAACCCATATTCAGCTTGGTGTAGAAATTGCTTCAAGATATGGCGAAAGACCTGATGTAATTCATGCAATTGAAGCTCACCATGATGATGTTGTTGCTAATACAATTGAAGCAGTTCTTGTTAAAGTTGCTGATGCAATTTCAGCTGGCAGACCTGGTGCAAGACGTGATACATTGGAAATTTATATCAAACGTTTGCAAAAAATTGAAGAAATTGTAAATAGTTTTGACGGTATTAAACAATCTTTTGCGGTTCAAGCAGGTCGTGAAGTTAGAATAATTGTCGAATCAGAAAAATTTGATGATTTGGCTTCACAAAAACTGGCAAGAGATGTTGCAAAACGAATTGAATCCGAACTAGATTACCCTGGACAAATCAGAGTTACAGTGGTTCGAGAATTCCGTACAACGGAAATAGCAAAATAAGTGAAAAGTGATAAGTGAATAGTGAATAGTCGATTACATATGTAAAAAGACTTTCATTATTCACAATTCACAACTCTTAGAGGAAAGAACAATGTTTGGTGATGATAAGATAATAAAAATTATATTTTTTGGTGATTTAGTCGGTAGACCGGGGAGGTTTGCCGTAAGAGATTACTTGCAAAATACAGAGAATAACATTTTGTCTTCTTTTATTATCGCAAACGTAGAAAATGCATCACATGGTTTTGGTTTAACAGAAAAGAATTATAACGAATTATCCGAATATGGTATTAATTGTATGACTTCCGGTAACCATATTTGGGATAAAAAAGAAATTTTTAACTACATCGATAGGGCTGACAAACTTGTTCGCCCTATTAATTATCCTGATGGAACAGTCGGTTGCGGAAGCCGAATTTTTGAACTTCCGAATGGTATTAAAATAGGTGTCATAAATGTTTTGGGTCGAGTATTTATGGCTCCGATTGATTCTCAATGGGTTGTTGTAAAAGCCGAAATTGAACGAATTAAAGAGATTACACCAATCATAATTGTTGATTTTCATGCAGAAGCTACTGCAGAAAAAATTTGTTTTGCAAAATTCTGTGCAGAATTAGGCGTAAGTGCATTTTTTGGAACTCATACACATGTTCAAACTGCAGATGAACAGATAATGAACGGTATGGGATATATTACAGATGCCGGTTTTTGTGGCACAAAAGAAAGTGTAATCGGAATGGAATATAAAACCTCTTTAAATCGCTTTACAACAGTCGTTCCTGAACGTTATGACGTAGCTGACGGTAATGTCGTCCAAATTAATGCTGTTGAAGTTGAAATAGACACAACAAGCGGGCATACTGTAGCTATAAGAAGAATTTTTTGTTACGTAGATAAAGAGAAAAAGGAAGAGGAAAATGAAAAGTGATTTGCACATTCACACCCTTTATTCAGACGGTGTGTTCTCCCCAGAGAAAATTGTCGACACTGCAATTGATGTCGGCTTGCAAGTTATTGCTTTGACTGACCACGATAATGTTTTATCGTATCCGGTTGCAAAAGATTACTTAAAGAAAACAGGAAGAGAAGATAAGTTAGAAATTATTCAGGGTATTGAAGTTAATACTTTGTATAAGAATTCAGAAGTTCATATTTTGGGATATTTTATGAATGTTGATGACAGTGATTTCCAAAGTATGCTAAAAGCTCAACAACAAGCGCGTATTGAACAAGCGAACGAAATTATTGATTTGTTGGCTAAAAAAGAGGGAATTCGTATAAAATTTGATGATATAAAAAAACAAGTTGCTCAAGGTGGAAGCATAGGGCGTCCGCATATTGCAAAGGCGATTACTACTGCTGGAGGAACTTCAAGCGTTATTGAAGCTTATGCAAAATATATCCATGATGATTCACCTGTTTATGTTCAGAGAAAAACGGTTACACCGCAAGATGCAGTTGAAATTATTTATGATGCAGGTGGAATTCCTGTAATTGCGCATCCTCATGATCTTGATATTGCAGAAGAACTTATTAAAGAGCTTATGCAATACGGCTTGCGAGGAATTGAAGCTTACCACAGAAAACATTCTCCTGCTTGTGTTGAATATTTTTCATCAATGGCAGAAGAGTTAGGTTTAATTGTAACAGGTGGTTCAGATTTTCATGCTCCTAACATTATGAATGGACAAATAATTTTGGGTAAAAACTTTGTTCCGGAATGGGTGTATGAAAAGTTAATTGCTGAAAAAAAACGTATTGATATGGCGTAAATTGCTTTGAGAGGTAATATGGCTAGAAAACATTACTGGAAACTGGAATATTCTATTGCGTTATTCGTGTTCTTAGGTGTATTATTGCTGATTATGCCGTTATCTTTTGAAAGCACACGACAAGCAGGTTTTATTTCTAAGTGGAATGAAAGAATTAACCGTGTTGAGTATATGTTCACGGTTATGAATGCCCATATCACAGATGATATGTTGAAAAGTATGAAGCACGTTCAAACATCACAAGAACGCGAACAACTGTTGCTTGCGTTGGTTAAACCGTATTTGCGGATTGAGGGTGACGGTTTTTCTATTAAACACTATCATCCGAGATATATGAATGGAACAAAGGTTTACAGAGGCCAAACATATTTTTTTGATGAGTTTTATTTTGCTGAAAATAATTCAATTGTCGGCATAAAAGATATAAAATCTGACAAATCTGATGATGTATTGTTTTTGATGATGTTTGACGTGAATGGAATTTTACCTCCAAATAGGTGGGGGAAAGATATTTTTGGAATAAATATTTATGATGGCGGAAAAATTGAACCGTTTGGGTTTGATAAAAATATGTCAGAATTAAAAAAAGATTGTTCTGAAACCGGTACAGGAATTGATTGTTCTTATTATTATAAGATAGGTGGAGGTTTTGATGAATAACGTAAAACGAGTTTGTGTTTTTGCATCTTCTTGTAACTATCTTGAACAGTCTTATTACAAAGTTGCTTCAGAGTTTGGAGAATTACTTGCAAAATCCGGTTTTGATATGGTTTATGGTGGTAGTTCTCTTGGTTTGATGTGGACTTGTGCTGAACAGGTTAAGAAAAATGGACGTCAAATTATTGGAGTGATGCCTGAAAGACTTCATAATATGGGTGTTTATACAGATGATTGTGTCGAACTTTTTGTGACGCCTTGTATGCGTTCAAGAAAAGCTAAAATGGATGAACTTTCTGATGCTGTAGTTGCGCTGGCTGGAGGTTTTGGAACACTGGAAGAATTGTCAGAAATGATTGTTCAAAAACAGCTTGGTTATAATAACAAACCAATTGTATTATTAAATACAAACGGATTTTATGACAAACTAATAGATTTTTTTGATGAGATAATAAAACAAAATTTTGCGTCAACTAAGGCTAAAGATCTTTATTATCTAGCACAAACACCAGAGGAAGCTGTAAATTATATAAAAAATTATAAGTTTAAAAATTTGGCAGTAACTAAAGCGGATATTTACAAAAGATAAAAAAAATAGAGCCATTTTAGGCTCTATTTTTCTAATATTTCTTTCGCTTTTCTTGCATTTGCTTTCCCTAATAGTTTTTGCTCTTTGGCAAGTTTTTTTGCTTCTTTTTTCCTTTGAATTGCATTATTTCTTATTTCAAGCAATTTGTCTAACCAGCCCGTAGGTTGATTAAATTCGGGAGCTAATTTGTCTGCTTTCTTCCCGTTTCTTTTTGTCTTCAATCCTGCAAAGAAAGATGTACTGTCTGCTTGTTTTGATAATTTTTCTGTATATTGTTCAAACAAAAAATTATCAATCTCTCTATGTTTTTTTGATTTATATAGAGTATTAGCCAAATCATTAGTTATTTTTAAAGTTAAGTCTTTTAAGTAGGCAGAAGAAGCATCAATACAATCACCAAATTTATTTATTCCGCCTTTGCATATATGACCTGATGCTTCAGCATCGAAATTATAAAAATCTATTTCGGTGTCTAAATCCTTATTTTTTATGACTAATTTTCTTTTGTCTTTGTCAAGGGTTAGTACTGATTTTTTATGCAAACGTTCCATATAAAGACTAAATTTCTTCAATGAATTTTCCCACAATGACTTCACATTTTGCAAGTCTTTGACGTTTACTTTTTTGTTAGCCTGATTGTAGGTTTTAACGATGGCATTCATTTCTTTTTGGGCTAATTTATTAATGATTTTAATAACAGGTTTATCTACATAACCGTTAAATGATGGTTGTGAGTTGTGTTGAGGAGCTGACATGTTAATTGGGTGTACGTTCATTTTTACTTCCTTTTTTTATTAGTTACACAGGCTCTTCTTCTTATTATTTATCAATTAATACTGTAACATCGAAACGATTTTTGGTGAATCAACCAATTTTTCTCTACCGTTTAATGCTGTTAATTCGATTAAAAATGCAGTACCAACAAGGTTTGCTCCTGCTTTTTTTACAAGTTTGCAAGCTGCTTCTGCTGTTCCGCCTGTTGCTAATAAATCGTCTACAACTAAAACGTTTGCTCCTTGAGGGAAAGCGTCTTGGTGAATTTCTATTTTGTCTGTTCCGTATTCAAGGGCATATTCTTGAGAATATGTTGCTGCAGGTAATTTGTTTGGTTTTCTAACCGGAACAAATCCAATTCCCATTTTGTAAGCCATTGGCATACCCAAGATAAAACCACGACTTTCAATGCCTGCAATATAGTCAATTTTTACATCTTTGAATTGCTCGCAAAGATAATCAACAATTACTCTTAATGTTTCTGCATCTTTTAGAGCAGTTGTAATATCGCGGAAGATAATTCCATCTTTTGGAAAATCTTTTATATCTCTGATTTTGCTTTTTACATCAACGATTGTTTGTGTTGCCATTTATTTTTCTCCTTTATTATTACTTTCTTAACTTTTCATTCTTTAACAATTTTTCTAAAAGTTTAAAATCTTTTATATTAAAATCTTTAAAATTTATATCTCCATAGAAATTTTTTTCTAATAACAATTGTCTTAATTTGTCAGTATATTCTTTTGTATAAGCTTTTGTTTTTTCTAATTCTTTCAATATTACATCTTTAATGCTTGCTTCTTCTTCTCGAACAAGTCCGTGAGCTGTTTTTCCCCACTTCATATCTTTTTTCATAAACAATATTTTGAAACAGATATAAAGCACTAACGGGAACCAAATTATAAGTAGGTAAATCGATGTTTCAAGAGCTTCAAAAGTCGCGTCAAGTCTTGGCATGTAGTCATATCGTCTTAGAGCATATCTTGCTGCAAAGAAAAATCCAAATCCGATTACGCAACCTATAATTATTGAAGAATAAAGCATATGTGGAGGAGCTTGTTTGGCAAGAACTTTAAAACCTCTGATTAAAATCTCCATTAAAAACCATCCGGGCATAATGAATTCTGAAATATAAGCCATCATATCTAAGCCGGCACGAAGCGACATGTCTCGAGAGCAAAGAGCTGCTCCAGAATATTCCAAGTAACGTCGAATTGTACCCTCAAGCCATCTTCTTCTTTGTCTGTATAAAGGTCTGATATATGTAATTCCCTCTTCATAAACTACAGCATCCGGACAAAATCGAATATCCCAGCCTTTTATGTGCATTCTTGTAGACATATCCAAGTCATCTACAATTGTGTAATTGTTCCAACCGCCAATATCTTCAATAGCTTGACGTTTAAGAAGTTCTCCATTTCCTCTTAATTCAACTGCGCCTTTAACAGAATCTCTCCCAACCTGAAAATATGTATCAAGTGTGTATTCATTGTTTTGACAGCGTGTTAAAAGATTTGTGTTCTTATTTCTTATAACTTTTCTTGCTTGAACAGCTCCAACATCTTTTGGCTCAAGGTGAGGAATAAGAGTTGTTAAAAAATCAGAATCAACTGTTGCATCAGCGTCGAATACCAAAATAGCTTCACCTTTTGCAAGTTTAAATGCATCATTTAAAACGGCAGATTTGCCGGGAAATGCATCTTTGGGACGTATTAACGCTGTAACTTTGTCGTATTTTTGTTCTAAATCTTTTATAACAGAGGCAGTGTTATCTGTGCTTCTGTCGTCGATTACAATAACTTCAAAATTTTCGTAATCCATGCTCAAAATATTTTGAACAGTGTTGGCAATAACATATTCTTCGTCATGTGCAGGAATTAAAATTGATACAAAAGGTTTGTAACTTTTATTGATTATTTGCGGATATTTTTGTAGTTTACGTTTTTGAAGTTTGTATGAAAGGTTCATAAATCCTACATATAAAGACATTAAGCCACATAGTATTGCAAGTCCCCAAACAGTGTTAAAATAGCTTTGGAATATATAAATAAAAACTCCCAGACCAAAAACTATACAAAATAATAAAATTCTTTCTTTCATACTACATACTCCAATCCTTTAATATTATAGCAAAAACTATCTAAATTTCCTACAAATGTATGTTTTAAATGTAAATAAGTGTTAAAAAACGTTAAAACACTTGATTTTCAAATCGGTTCAGCTATAATAAATCTTGTACAAAAAGAAGAAGGAGTTTAATAATGAACAAAGAAGAATTAGTACAAGAAATTGCTAAAAAAGCTGGCGTAACTCAAAAAGAAGCTGCAGAAGTATTGGCAGCATTGCTTGAAACAGTTCAAAAAACAGTTTCTAAAGGTAAAAAAGTTACTTTGGTAGGTTTTGGTACATTTGAAGCTAGAAAAAGAGCTGCTAGAATTGGCCGTAACCCACAAACTGGTAAAGAATTGAAAATTCCTGCAACAACAGTTCCAGCTTTCTCAGCAGGTAAAAAATTCAAAGATGCTGTAAACAAATAGTTTTCAGAATTTTTAAGAATTAAAATGCACTTCCAGTTTGGAAGTGCATTTTTTATTGATATATGTTATAATAAATGTATGATTTTGGTTGAAAAAGAGCAGAATACACAGAAAATCGCATTGAAATGCGCCGTCGGGGGGGGGGCAGTGCGC
>CAKUZI010000015.1 GCA_934717855.1 uncultured Candidatus Melainabacteria bacterium | reverse complement strand
ATTTGAAGCAGGGAAAGAAAAAGTTGAAAAAGGCGGAGTTGTCAGAGATAAAAAGGTTCATCAAGAAGTTATCTCAAATGTCATAACTTGCGCAAAAGAATTGGGATATACAATAAACGACCTTACTTTTTCTTCTATTAAAGGGCCATCCGGAAATATTGAATACCTCATTTGGTTGTCAAATCACAATGGTGAAGAAAATGACTTTGACATAAAAAACATCGTTGAAACAGCTTTTGAAACTTTAAACAATTAATTAAAACATAATTGATTTTTTCAAAATATAAGCTATAATAATAACGTAATTTAAGGAGATATTTATATGTGGTTTGAAAAATTAGAAAAATTTCAATTAGTTTTGCTATCTTTAATTTTGGCTTTTGGCTTAATCATTGCTGTAAAATGCGGAACAAGTACACTTTCTAACGACAAAATTACAGTAACAGGTTCTGCGTACAAAATTGTAAAATCCGACTCCGCAAGAATGGAATTTGAAATTTCAGAAAGAAGCGCAACAAAACAAAGCGCCTATAACGCAGTAAAAACACAACTTCCGGTAGTAAAACAATATTTAATGGACAAAGGAATTACAGACATTGATGTAAGCGCGTCAAACGGATACTACTCTTATAAATACCTTCCAAACGGAAATGTAACCAATGAAACTGCATACTACAACCTTTCTCAACCAATTGTAATTAAATCAAATGATGTTCAAAAAATTAAAGAAATTTCATCAGAAATTCAAAGTCTTCTCGACAAAGGAATTGATATAAATGTAACAAATACAGAATATTTCTATTCAGGCTTAACTGACTTAAAGGTAGATTTGTTAAAAGATGCTACAAAAGATGCAAAAGACAGAGCTACAGGAATGTTAAAAGCGACACACAATCGCCCCGGTAAAATCCAATCTGTAAATATGGGTGTATTCCAAATTACACCGGTAGATTCTACAAATGTTTCTGATATGGGAATAAATGACACATCTTCAATAGACAAAAAAGTTACAGCTGTTGCAAATGTTGTATTCCGAATAAAATAGGAGAACTAAAATGCCGTTTTTAATCTTATTTGCGCTAATATTTTTAATATCACCCGCTTATTCATATCCGTCAACTGCAGATGTGATAATGGTTCACGATATGGATATGATTAAACAACAACGTTTTAGGATGGAAGAAATCAACGACTATAACGACGTTCAAACCGAAAAAGCGCGTTATCAAAAACGAAATTATCCTAAAACTGAAACTCCAACGATTAACAAAATCTTTAATTCTTCACCAAAAAAATTTGTCGAAGAAGATGGAAAAATTAAAATTGAGAAACAAAATTAATTTTATATTAATGACCAAAAACTAAAATAGCTACAGAGCCAGCCAAAATTATCACTGAGCCGAGTAGCTTTTTTAATAGCTTTGTTTCATTAAACAATTTATACCCCAAAACAACATTTACAATAATTGACAACTGGAACAACGACAATGCGTATCCAACATTCATATATTTAAACACATATGCTGTTGAAAAAGTCATCAACCCAAAACAAATCGCAGTCAAAACATATTTTATACTGTTTTGTTTATTCGGAATTTTTAAATTTTCTTTAACAAAATATTTAACAATTATGCAAGAAAAAATTGCACCTAAAAAACTGGACATAATAAAAGAAGTCGTAATTGAAGATAATAAAATAACTTTTTTAATAAACACAGCCTCAATTGCAGAAAAAATCAACGCGTAAATTCGATATTGAATATCTTTTCTAAGCAAAGCTTTCGGACTTTCTAAAACAAAATAAGACCCAAAGACGATCAAAGCAACCCCTAAAAACCCATATATATTTGGAAACTCATGCAAAATGACCATTCCAAACAACATTCCGACAATTGCTTTGTACGAATTAATCGGGCCTAAAACAGATAATTCTCCATTTTTTAGGGCATAAACCATAAAACAATTTGCAATCGCACCTGTTATTCCACCTGCAATCGCAAACAAGAAAAATTCTGTTGTAAACTTTGAAAAATCAACAAAATACAACAATGGAACAGAAAACAAACTCATCAAAATATAATTTATACAATTCACATTCGCAGGATATTCTCCAGCATTTGCCAATTTTTTCTGAAAAACATTACTAAATGAATTCGAAAAAATTCTAAATATAACAGCTATAATATTTAATAAAATTTGCATAAAAAAATTATACTCCAAACTCTGCTAAAATATAATTTGCGTTATAAGAAAAAGGGAAACAAACATACAAAAATTCATTCAACAACCTTGCTAATACTGCTATTGAATCAAATGAGAATATTAAAAGATTTGGAACATAATACTATATGTATTTTCTAAAAGTCTCTTTAAATTTAATTGCCTTTTCTTCAAACCAAGCAAAATAATTATTCCATTTAGAATCATCATATAAATCAAAGTTTTCTTTGTTAACTATAATCCTACTATCCTAGTGTTGGTACAGTTTCAAGAAAATGTTATTTTACGGAGGGTAACGCTAAAAACGGGATCAAACACTTGCCGAAATTTTTAAGAGAGCAGGTTGAGATTGTAAAATATGTGCCGAAAATTTTTCAAAAAGAAAAATTACCATTATTTGAAAATCAATAAAAATCTAATGACATCAGTTAAACAGGTCGGGAAATAATCGGGAAAAACAAAAAACAAGACTTTTAGAAAAAATCCAAAAGCCTTTTATTTACTTGGTTGCGGGAGCTGGATTTGAACCAACGACCTTCGGGTTATGAGCCCGACGAGCTACCAGACTGCTCCATCCCGCGATATTTAACTTGTACATGAGTGAAATACACTCAACATCTATATTATGCTCCGTAAAAATAAAAAATCAAGTACTTTGAAATTTTATTTTAAAAACTTTTACCCCCATAATTAATTATGGGGGAATTATAAGTGTTGCTCATCATAATTTTCAAATTGTGATTTTTTATAAAACAAGCGAGAGATAAATAAAAGAACTATTTGGGTGAAAGATATTTGTGTTCTAGTTTTATTTACATGTATAAGTATTTTATAAATACCAATAACACTGATTATATAAAGCAAGCAGATTAAGTTAAAAACAAAAAGCCTCTTATGAGCCAACGAGCTACCAATAAAATGCATTCTCAATATTTTTATGCTATTATTTGTACATCAAAGCTATAATTAAAAGGTATTGATAATGATTCTTGAAATATTACAAAAAATTGATTGGACGAAAGTAATAATGACAATTCTTTCTGCACTATTTGGCTTAAGTGTTTTTATCGGAGTAAAAAAGAACTATAAACAGGTGCAAAAATCAGGCAATAACTCTAACAATATTCAAGTAGCTGGTGATATGAATATTGATGGTAATATAAAATGATAAATGATGATATTCAGAAGCAACAATCTGGAGATAATTCAACTAACTTGCAGGCTAAAAGTATAGTTATTAATCAATATAGCATTACTACTGACAATGCTAAAACAGAATTATTACAACTTTTTATAGAAAATATGCCTATTTTAAGAAAAATGGCATTAGATGTTGCAAATAAAAGGGTTGAAGAATTAAACAATTCTTTTATAAATAAGATTGCAAATTTAGAAAATGATATAGCAGATAAAATTTATCAAAGATTATCTCAGCCAGATATGCAAATAACAATTTTTGAAACTCAAAAGAATTATGCAAAATATGGAGACAAAGAAAAACTTGAACTATTTGTTAAACTTCTTATAAGTAAAGGACTTGAAAAAGCTTCATCATTAAAAAATCTATTATTAGATGATGCAATATCTACAATAAACAAAATGAATCAGGCTCAAATTGATTTTTTATCATACCTTGTGCGTAAACATGCTATTGTATTCGATGTTCAAAATACGTTAGACATATATGATAAATATCTTGCCAAAATACTTATACATTCTTATACCTTAAGTGTATTAACGCATTCTGATATCGATTATTTAGCTCATTTAGGTTGTATTGTAAAACGTCCATATCAAATTATCGACTACACAATAATTGATATAATAAAAAAACAATATGAAACTATAATAGGGTCAAATCCAAATATTATACAAATTTTTTCTCAAATAAATTCGAATTCAAAAGATTTACTTGAGAGGGATGTTAATTTGCCATTTGTTGAATTAATGCCATTAGGAATTTTAATTGGACTTAAAAATATAGAAATTAAAACGGGAGATAGTTTAAATTGGAATTTTTAATAATCTCTCCCATACAGCCCCTCTCATTGCGTGATGAGGTTTCGTGGTTGCAGATATAAGTTTTCCCAATTTGAGATTTTTCTCGGCTTAAAAATCCCCGTCTAAATAATTATTAGAGGAAACTTATAATCAGTTAATAAATAATTTTGAGTTTAAGGAATGGCAAAAAAGATATTATTAAAAATTTTAGGTGGGGCGGAAAGAAAAAGAATAAAATAAGATTATTATAAAAATTACTCTTATTATCGTATAGGAAATAGTAATCCATATAAAATCATTAGTGAATATATTGAGAGTATTATTATATAAATATAAAAAAGGAATTATTGATTCAACAAAAACTAAAACATCAAATCGTACAATACCAATATCAGATATAGTTTATAAAATATTACGCAGAGTAAGAAGTATACAAACTGAAAAATAAAATGCAAGCCTTTTTTATAAAAAAAGAGTACCTTTTTATAGGTACTCTTTTTCGTATGTTTCTATAAACTTGATTTTTTCAATTGTTCATAGAATTTTTTCTCATTTGGAGCTGTAATTTTAGATTCGTCCACTGTAGCTTTTTGCGAACCTTTATTTACAACTTTAACATCTGTGGCACTTGAAATTGTTCCGTTTACTGTCATTCCGTCGCCTTTGTTCAAGATTACGACTTTACCGTCACCAGTTGTTGCGATTGTACCGCCAACTGTCATATTACCTTTTACGTTGTACAATTCTGTTTGACTGCCTGATGCGTTAATTGCTCCATTGTATTTCAAGCCGTCATTACCTGAAATATTTTTGATAAGGTTTTGACCTGCACCGTCAGCACTGAAACCTGATGTTACATTAACTCCGGTTCCTTTATCTCTAGCAGCGGCATAGAAACCGTTGTTTGCGTCAAGAGCTCCGTTGCTATTGTTGTGAACTTTACCACCAAGGTTCAATTTATTTGTATTTGCTAATACATTTAATCTGCCGTCGTGAGTAATTTCATTGTTGACAGTCATATCGCCTGAACCGTAGTTTTTAATGTTGATATTCTTTTCGCCATTAATCTTACCTGCGCTTGCAAAGTCAACATTGCCTGCACCTTCTCGGTTAATAATACCTAGGTTTCCGCCAGATGTAATGTTTCCTGAAACGTACATATCACCACTGTAGTTATTAATTGCTGTTTCTCCATCATTTGTAATAGTTCCTTGAAGATCCAAGCCTTTTTGACGGGCAGCTGTTTTTCCGGTATGTTTAATTGCTAAGCTGTAACCGTTGCCGTTATTAATAATTTGGCTTGAAGAAGCTGTTGAAACACCTGTAGAGTTATTTCTTGACCAAATAATCAAACGACCGTCTGAATTATTGATTTTTCCGGCTTTAACTCCATCTTTATCTGTTGCAAGGCTCATTTTACCTGCATCATTGTAGAATGTAACATTTCCTGTGTTATTAATGTCGCCAACAATTGTCATACCGTCAGAACCATAGTTTTTAACTTTCAATTGACCTTCGTTTGTAACAACTGCATTTTTAGAAATTGTCATACCTGAACCGGTATTTTTAATAGCCATGTCGCCCGTATTGTTAATTTTTCCATTAACAAGCATTGCTCCTTTTTCATTAATTAGAGCTGTTTGAGCATCATTAGCTCCAGTGGTATTAGAGATAGTACCATCAATTGAGAAGCCGTCAGCACCTTGGTTTCTAAGAGAAACATTGCCTTTACCCTCAATATTGCCGGTTGATAATACTTGCAATTTGCCTTCGCCATTTCTAATCGCGATTAAGCCACCATCTTCGGTAGTTAAATGTCCCTTAACATTTAAACCGCCTTTATGACTAATTGCAGTAATTCCTTTTTCAGCTTTAATACCGCCAATAATCATTCCACCAGTACCATGGTTTACGATATCAACTTGATTTCCGGCAGATACAGCATCATTAGTATTAAATACCATCAATTGACCACCGCGATTGATAATTCTAACATCTTTCGCAGCAACATTTCCTCCAATACTCATGCCACCAGCGCCCTCATTAACAAAGTTTGCTGTTTTTGTAGCATTTGCAGTTCCTGTGAATGCTAAAGCACCAGTTGTGCTATTATTTGTTATAGCTAAATCTCTGTCAGTAGAAAGTTTCCCGCCGACGGTCATATTACCGCCCCTATTAGAAAGGTTAAGGTTAGCGCCTTCGTTTTTAAGAGTTCCTGAAACATTCATATCACCAGCTTTGTTAAACACGTTCAATTCGTGTGTTGATTGAACTAAACCGGAAATTTTTGTTCCAGCAGAACCGCTGTTTGTAATAAATACACCGCTGTTACCTTGATCTTTAGTAATACCTGATACATCAGCAGCGCCGTTGATTACTTTACCAGCGATATCAACACCAGTTGATGATTTGATTTGAATATTTGAACCGTTTCTCTCAAATGCTGATGCTGTTTTAATGCCATCAGTATTTACTAGGTTATTAAACAATTTTGCAGCTTGAGTTGCAGCTGTAGAGCGGTCAGTAAATGCTTCAGTAGATGTAATCCCGTTAACAATAGCACCTTTAGCGCCTACGTTAATTTGTCCGCCTCTAAGTTGAACACCATCTCTTGCAAGAATTTTACCGTTAATTGTAATATTTCCAACGTTTTCAGCTCTGTTCAACAAGTGAGAAAAATTGTTAATATTTTCATAATTTCCTGCAGCGTATTGACCTTTCAATTTATCGTATTCAGTTGTTGTTGGAGTCATTACACTCAATGAACCCACATTCAATACACCGGAAGCTCCAACAGTCAAACCGTTTGGAGAAATAAAGATGGCTCTACCATTGTAGAAATTTCCATCACGCATAGTATTCAAGATACCATTAATATTAACCCCGTTTTGAACAAGGTTAACGAAAGTTTCAATTTCTTTAGAAGTTCCATATTTATAGATTAGATTTGCAATATCTCCTTCGCCAAGAGTAAAATTGTCGTATTTTCTGTAACCGACATCTGAATTTACTTTTTCAGGTGTAATATTGTAAATCCCGTTGTTGCCCGTAACACCGGTAATATCTGAAACAGCGAAAGCGCTAGATACAGATAAGGCTACTGCAACAGTTGCAATAAATAATTGCTTTTTGTTCATAAGTAATACTCCTTATTTTAGTCAAAATTTTTGCACATTACTATACTAGATAATAAGTCTGTAAAAAATAATATTTGCGTATTTGTAACGAAATATTAAATTAAATTTCTTCACATATTCTTCTCTCAAATCATAAGCTACGCTCCTTTTCTTATTTTCATAAAAACATACATGATTGCACTTATGTATATATAAAGTATTTAACGGATTAAAAATTGCGCAACTTTAGGAAATTTTAAGAAATGTAAAGGGGAATATTTCATGTCTTCACCAGAGAGAGGATTTTAGGCAGATTTCACCTTTCCGGGGGAAGAGGTCGGAGTAGTTTGCGAACGGATGTGAGCATTACGAATGCGGGAGAGGGGTTAATTTTTTGTATAAAAATACTTGTTATTCATGTCCTCCACTTGAGGGAGGACCGAAATCTTTGATTTCGAGGTGGGGGAAAGTAATAGTAATAGTTTTTTAATTTTTTATCAAGTCCAACCCCTCTCTCTAACTCTCTCCCTTGGAGAGAGGATTTTTTATATTTAGGAATTAAAATAATATATTTTATATAAGTTACGTCTCTCCGAGGGAGAGACTGCAGTTGGACATGAGCTTTAGCGAATGTTACAAATGCGAGAGAGGGGTAAATCAAAAAAACTACATCCTATCAATAACCTCCTTTATATAAATTAAAACACTTTCAATATTACTCATTTCATTATTAGTAATCCGAATAACCATATAGCCTTTATTTTTCAAAAATTCATCTCTTTGTTTGTCATATTCTATCTGTTCAAAATGTTGAGAGCCATCCAGTTCTATTATCAAATTCTTGTCAGTGCACAAAAAATCAACTATATAATTCCCAATAGGAACTTGTCTTTTAAACTTCAACCCCATAAAGCGTTTTGCCCTAATGTAATACCAAATTTTTTGTTCAAAATCTGTCATGTCACTTCTTAAAATTTTTGCATAATTTAGTATTTTTTCATCAGCTTTCTTCATGTGTATATTATAACATAGTAAAGAAAATATTCATTTTTATAAATACACATATTAGCCCCCTCTCTCTAGCTCTCTCCCTTGGAGAGAGGATTAGTAGTAGGGCGGGATACCTATCCCGCCATCAATTTTTGTTTAGTTTTATCAGATCGCGGAACAAAGTCCGCGATGACATGTGGTATGGGATTAAACCCATAAAAAAACGGTGAGGTTTTAGCCTCACCGACAAAAAGATTCGATCTTTTTACGAGTGAAAAGTGAAACGTGAGAAGTGAATAGTCCTTTTCAGTGCTCACGCACAAAGTTCATACTCAAATCCAGTCTTACTTTTCACGTTATATTTTTCTATTTGCCGTACAATACAGCTCTTGCAGCATCAGATGCTGGCAAAATTGTTTGGTCATAAAACTCAACAGGGTATATATCTGTAGGATTACCGGCTGTACACGGTTTAGATTCAGTCCCAGTTCCATTATCACATTGTACAACTTTGTTTGGACCTTTTGCACCGTTTACATCGATTACACCGACACAAACTTTACCACCATCAACATTACCATCTTTAGAACAAGCTACAGCATCAACTGCTTTATAGGCAAACATTGAGCCATCATTAAAGAATAAGTATGTATCAGGAACTACATTTGTGGTTTGTTGTGTACAACCTTCATCACCTGGTTTTTTACCTTCTTCTTTACATACTGTTACAGTACCTAAAGTTCCAGGAAAAGAAGAATATCCTCCCTCTGCTGCAGTACTTGCAGCTTTAACAACGTTCATTCTTGCCCCCAAAATACTTGCTACAGAATCGCCTGAGGTTGGTTTATCTGTTTTACCAGCTTCACCAGCGACAGCATCAGCAAAACTTGAGCCATCCAAAGCAACATTCAAAGTAACACCTTGAGCCAAAGCAGACAATGCTTTTTTGTAAGCTGCTTTGTACTGTGCACCATTTGTTTGGTTCATCAATGTTGGCATAGTCATTGCTGCAACTACCCCAATAATACCTAAAGTAATCAACACTTCTGCGAGTGTGAAGCCAAAACGTTTTGTCATAATCTTTTCACCTTTCTTTTTTTAGTCTACTCTCTTATGCTCTATGTTGTAGCTATTTTTGCCATTGTATAACTATTAGTTTTATATAAAACTGATAGTTGTACGCTTATTTTAACTCATTTTCAAGTGACTGTCAAGGGGTATTAAGTGTTTATTACGGAATTTATATCAAAATAAAGTGTTAGTATTGCTTATTTTTATTAAAAAAAACGGGTATTATTGTATTATGGAAAGTAATAAAAAACTATTAGGCAAAAGGATAAAACTTATTAGAAAATCTAGAAGTTTAACTCAAGAACAACTATCCGAAATGATTGATATTGAACCATCTTCACTTTCCGGAATTGAATCAGGTAGATTTTACCCCTCACTACATGTTTTAGAAAAGATTGCAAATGTTTTGGAAGTCGAGTTAATCGACTTTTTTAAGTATTCATCTATGAGTTTGCCAGAAAACCTAGATGAAGAAATTCACAAAATTGTTGAAAAACAAAATAGAGAAAATAAAGAATTAATTTACAAATTGCTGGCAGTTGCGTTTTTGCCGGCTTAGTTTTTGTGTAATTTTTCACCCCTCTCTCTAACTCTCTCCCTAGGAGAGAGGACAAGTTTACTATTTCTGTTCAAAACAAATCGCGGAACAGAGTCCGCGATGACAAATGTTGTAATACTAAAAAACATGTCATCGCGCACTCCGTTGCGCGATCTGAATTTTTATATTTTTTATACCCCTCTCTGAAATTTCTAAGCTCACATAATTCGCTAAGAAATTTCTTCTCTCCCTCAAGGGGCGAGAGTAAAGTGTTACACTATTATTTTCGTGCTATAATCCTCTTATGGACAAGAAAATTCCCGACAAAGTTATTAACAGACTTACGCTTTATCACTGCATTTTGTCTGATTTTATTAACAACAAAGAAGATGTAATTTCCAGCAAACAAATTGCTCAACTTCTCAACACTGACGACTCTCAAGTGCGCAAGGATTTGAATTATCTTGACAATTCAGGCAAAAGCCGTGTTGGATACGGAGTAAAAGCTCTTAAGCTTGCTATTGAAAAAACTCTTGGTTTCAAAAAAACTAAAAAAGCCTTTATTATCGGTGCCGGAAATCTCGGAACAGCAATTGCAAACTATGGAAATTTCTCTGATTATGGTTTGGATATACTTTCTTTATTCGACAATGACACAAATAAAATTGGTAAAATAGTCAATGGCTTAAAAATTGAAGACATCACAAATCTTCCGGAAATTGCAAAAAACGACGAAGCTGAAATTGCAATTCTTACTGTGCCAAGACAATTTGCGCAGAGTACTGCTGATTTTTTAGTAAAATCCAACATTAAATATATTTGGAATTTTGCACCTGTTGTATTAGCTGTTCCCAATGATGTTCAAGTTTGG
Organism: uncultured Candidatus Melainabacteria bacterium; assembly: GCA_934717855.1. Lineage (GTDB taxonomy): Bacteria > Cyanobacteriota > Vampirovibrionia > Gastranaerophilales > Gastranaerophilaceae > Stercorousia. The sequence goes on along the minus strand of CAKUZI010000015.1, from coordinate 30,508 downwards.
AACGAGAATTTAATGGGAAACTTTTTACAATTTACTTACAACATCTAATTTATTAATTTGGTAAAGATACCTCAAGCCCTCTAAAGTTAATGTAGGGTTAATAAAATCAAACGGTCTTTTTAAATAATTTGCTATCAATCCGGAATATCCTCCAGTTGCTACAACTACAGCTTTTTGCCCAAGTTCTTTTTCACACTGTTCCACTAGACCGTCAATCATAGAAGCCGAACCTCTTAAAACCCCCGACAAAATTGCATCATTTGTGTTATGGCCAATCGCACTGTTTGACAAAGAAACCTCTATTCTAGGCAACTTTGAAGTAAATTTATTCAGTGCTTTTAATTGTAAAGTTACTCCAGGTGCAATAATTCCACCAATAAACTCTCCTTTTCCATTAACAATATCAAATGTTGTTGCTGTTCCAAAATCTACTACAATCACCGGATGATTGTACAAAACATAAGCCCCTGCAGCGTTTGCAATCCTATCTGCTCCGGCTTCTTTGGGATTATCCAAACAAATTTTTACACCTGTGTTAATTTTAGTCGTCAAAACAATTGAACTAAGTTTAAAAACGTTATCCACTGCTGTTTTAAACTTTTTAGTAAGCTCTTCCACTACAGAAGAAACAATACATCCGTCAACCTTATATTCCTTAAACAAAGATTTTAAAAGAACCTCATATTCTTCCAATGACAAATCTTTATCCGAAGCTAATCTATATTCTTCTACAAGGGCATCATTGTCAAAAAGCCCAAGTGTTATACTAGTATTACCAATATCTGCCGTTAATAACATAATAAACTAATCCTCTTTTATGAGAATTAGTTTATTACAAATAAAAGCTTTTTGCAAAAATTAATCGCCAAATGCCCCTTGAACGTTTGCACCTTGTCCAACAGTAAAAGCACTATTAAAATTGCTTGGCAAATTGTTTACCAATGAGCCAATTCCACTAAGCAATCCTGCAAGTTCTGGTTTAAGCTTTTTTACTTGCGTTGCATAATTTAAATTACTTGTAGAACGTGGTTCCGTGCCAATTGCACCAATCTTGTCAAACATATTATATCTCCTTAAAAATTATACTATCTCTTATATATATATTAAGGATATATTTTCCACAAAATTGCCTTTTTTCAACAAACTTGTTACAAAAGTTAATATTTTTATGAATAGTGAGTAGTGAGAGTTGAAAGGTTCGTTTAGTTCGCTCTGCTAAAAAATAACTTTGGTGCGATAGCATCTGTAATGAACTGTTCGCTATTCACAAATTTACTTTCCTAATATTTTTTTCTCTAATACCACAGCCGTCTTTGTTTTCGCCAAACCACCTTGAGAGCTTTCTTTCAAAAGCGGTGACATTAACTGACCTGTTTGTTCCATTGCGTCAACGACTTCATCAATAGGAATTACAGAAACAATGTCAGCCATTGCCAAATCAGATGCAGTTACTGCATGGATTGCCAAAAACGGATTTCGTTTTACACAAGGGATTTCAACCAAACCACAAACAGGATCACAGGTTAAGCCCAAAATATTTTTCAATGAAAGTGCAACAGCATTTATAATCTGCTTTACACTACCACCGCGCATTTGCGTCAATGCACCTGTTGCCATTGCTGATGCAACACCGCATTCAGCCTGACAACCTCCAACTGCCCCTGCCAGTGCCATTTTTATAGAAACAAGTCTGCCGATTTCTCCTGCAGTAATCAGTGCATTAATCTGATCGCATTCTTTAATATTATTATCCTCTGCATAAGCAACCAACACTGACGGAACAATTCCGCAAGAACCTGCAGTCGGACACGCTACAATCGTTCCCATTCTCAAATTTTGTTCACTTGTTGCAAGCGCATAAACCATCATTTTTTCAGCTGTGTCACCCAAAAGCGAGCTGGATTTGGTCTTTTGCAACTTATCACAATCATCTCCGCTCATTCCGCTCGGAGATTTTTCTGTCGAAGTTAATCCGATTTTAATGGCTTCTTTCATTGCATCGAGGCTTTTTTTAGCTTGAAGTCGCACTTTATATTCTGAGTTTTCTCCTTGTGACGCTTCGTTATCAAGCGCAATTTCATAAATTGCTTTATTTTCTGACTCACAAGCTTCGTAAAGCTGTTTAAATGTTGTTATAATTTTATCCATATTAATTTTCCAATTTTTCTATATATCTAACCACATACATATCTTTAAGATTGCTAACTTCTTGAGTGCAATGTTTTGAAAGTTCTCCATCAATACAAATGCACATAGAAGCATCTTTTCCTTTGCCGCTTCTATCACAATGCAAAGAAGCAATATTTACGTTATCTTCCTGAATTAACTTGGTTACTGCTGATATAACACCGGGCATATCTTCGTAAACCAACAACAATGTATTATATTTGCCGTTTAATTTTACAGAGAAATTATTTATATTTGTTATTTGAATTTCTCCCGCTCCTACAGAATCACCGGAAATTGTCATATTTAATCCACCCTCAAATATAAAATCAACAGCGTTCGGATGTCTGTTAAAATCCTGAAGAAATTCAAAATTATAATCAATTTCTTTTGCTTCCGGAGTATCAAAAACAGTTTTTATTCTTTCGTCTGCAACAGAAAACCCCAAAATTCCGGCAAGCAAACCTTTGTCAGTTCCGTGTCCTTTGCCTGTTAAGGCATAAGAATTATAAAGCTTGAAAGTTATTTTATCCGGTTTTGCCTTGTAAATATTTCTAGCCAACAAACCAAGCCTTACTGCCCCTGCAGTATGGGAACTTGACGGCCCTGCCATAATCGGCGAAATTATGTCTATAATTGAAGATTGATGCATGTAATTTCTCCTTGTTTAAAAAAGATTATACCATCTCATTAACTATTGTAAATAATTTGTAAATTTATAACAATAATTTTCTCTTTTATGTTTTTATATATATGTTGTGTAGGGAAATTTTAGTGTAGCAAAGGAGTGCAATGTTTAGTCCGGAATTTATGAAATATTTAATCAACTATCAAAAATCTGAGTTTACCCCTCAAAATTCAAAAAAAGAAATTCGCTTTAAAAATAACAAGTCGGGTAAATTAGCAGAAATTTATGCTTTAGTTACTAAATAAATTTGGAAGAACTAAGCATAAAAAAAACGCCGTTTCTTTTGGAAACGACGTCGGAATTCTTTGAATAATTCCTCGTAATAGTGTGAAGTGTAGTGTGCAATAAAACGTTTTTTGATTCCTCGTTTTATGCTTTTCCTCGTGTCATATATATAAACAATTTTTGTTATATATAATTGCTATAAAGAGAGCATAAATCTTATATTTTGTTACAATTCTTAATATTTAAAGTGTAAAAGCGCAACCAGTCTAGGTTTGCTGAAGATTTTACATTCTGAAATTTTTCTATTATAGTGTTTTTATGAGAGGACTTTAAGGAGATTTTATGAAAATATTAGTTTCAAACGACGACGGAATTGCAGCAAACGGCATAAGATGCTTGGCAGAGGCACTTGCAGAATGTCATGATGTTTATGTAATTGCACCTGATAGAGAAAGAAGCGCTGCAGGACACTCGCTTACAATGCATACTCCTCTTCGCGTCGAAGAAGTTGAAGCTTACCATGGCGTTAAACGCGCTTGGGTTACAACAGGAACTCCGGGAGATTGTGTAAAAATTGGAGTTAGCGCAATTTTAGGGAAAGATGAGCAACCTGATTTGGTTATCTCCGGAATTAACCACGGCCCTAATTTAGGTGCAGATATTTTGTATTCAGGAACTGTTAGTTGCGCCATGGAGGGAGCAATGCTTGGAATTCCGAGTATTGCAATTTCTCTTGCGTCAATGAAATATGAATATGAACAATTTAATTATGCGACAAAATTCGCAACCCTTTTATTGCCTAAATTAAAAGAATTTACATTTCCTAAAAAAAGTATTTTAAACGTCAATATTCCTGCTCTTGATGAAGAAGATATTGCAGGTGTTGCAATTACGGAACTTGGTCGCAGAATGTTTACAGATAAGTACGAAAAACGAGTTGACCCTAGAGGTAAGATTTATTACTGGCTTGCGGGAGAAATGATTAACGAACCTGTAGGTTCAAATACTGATATTGCGGCCGTTAGAGATAATAAAATTTCAATAACTCCTGTAACATACGAAATGACTAAAGAAGATGTTATGTCTAACCTTGCAAATATTTTATGTAAAGAAAATGCTTGCAATTGGTTTATATAACCACTTATACATTAATGACCAAAGAACAAAATATAAACAAAAGAACTTATCAATAATAAGACAATTAAAAACATTAAAATATTGAAATTGGCTTCCGAATTTTTTATGTTTCTTAATATATCAATGTGTTCAATTGCAACCCTTACTGCTTGTAAATCCTTTTCATCAGTAAGAACATTTAGTGCATGGTTATAATCAACAAGAGCTCCTTTTCTATCGTTTAGCGTTATATTTTTATACACACCTCTTTCAATTAGGTATTTCAAATCCAAAGAAACAGCTTTGTTATAAAAATCAAGTGCTCTTTTTTTATCTTTTTGGTAATCGGCAATATTTGCTAAACAACAATACGCTTTCCCTTGCTCTGTAGAAGTTCCAGTATCGATAACTTCATATATTTTTTTTAAATATTCTTGAACAAACGCGTCCATTTTTTCTTTAGTAAATTCAGTTTTTGTTTTTTTAGATTTTGTACTGAGATACAAAGAATGATAAGCATTGAAAAGATTTTCATAATCCTCAATTGAAGCATCTGATGTTCTTATTCTTTTAGAATACTTTTCAATATCAGCAAAATCCTGTTTTTGAGAATTTTGCATAAATTGCTCATACATATCGTTGGCTTTAATATATTCTTCACCTAAGTTTTTTTCAAACATGCTTTTTCCCAAAATGTCTTATGTATCAATAATTTTATTCCATAATTATTCTTGCAGGATAATTATTTCTCAACAATTCATTTGCAACAGATTGAGCTTTTTCTCTTGTAGAGTATGAGCCTACTTGGATTGTATATGCTCCGCCAATACTCTTAACATATGGAGAAATATTCAAACCAGACTCTGCAATAATACCCTTTGCGACTTCTGCCTGCTCTTTTGTAGTGTAATATCCTACAACAACTTTTACATTTGCTGGTGTAACAACCTGTTTTGGAGCAGGAGATGATGTTACTACAGGTTTAGGTGTTGCGGTATTATCGGGTAGAGTCACTACTTCTTTTTCTGAATTATCAAAATTGCCGGCTTTTTTATGGTCAGGCAAAACGACTTTTTCATCCAGTTCTGTGGCAAAAGTTTCATCTTGAGCTTTTTGCCCCTCATCTTCTTGTTGTAACAATTTTAATCTGTCATCTACAGAGGTTTTGTCAACAACGTCTTCTGTTGCCGTAGCGTTTTCGTCATCTCCAATAGAAACATCAATTTCCGGAGAAAGCTGTTTTGCAATTCCTAAAAACAATAAAAGTAAAATAAAAAACGCAGATACAAACATTATCATGTTTTCATTCGGTTTTTTAGTAACTTTTTTTTGATATTCTTTATAACTTATATGAGAAGGTCTTTTTAAATCTTCTTCCATTATACACCTCTAACTTTTGTTGATGCCATTACAATGTCATCAATCTCATCTGAATATTTTGTCAAAATTTCTTGTGCTAATTCTTTTATATCAACAATTCCAAGTTCACTTGTTAAACCGCTTGCTTTAACCGGAGCGCCTGTTGAATCAATATTAATTCCGGTATGAATAAGCACAGAATTTATAGATTTCGTTGCGATAGAAACAGTTAGTTTTCTTCCATCAAAGAATAAATCGTCACCGTTTCTTGTAATTTTAAACCCTCTTTTTTCAAGGGCTTCTTTAATTATGCAAATAAGAAGTCTTTGTCTAAAAACACCTTCAACCAAGCCAACATTGAATTGCTCAGAAATAAAGCTCAACATAGATTTGCTGTAAATCGGTTCATCATTGATTACATCTTCAATGTCAACCATTTCTGTCAACTTAACTTCGCATTCTCCAATAAAAGCGACTGTCGCATCTCCCTGAATTTTAAAGTTTTTATAAATCCAATGTGGAGAAAGTTGCCAACCTTCATATTTGATTTCTTGTTCTAATAATTGTGTTTTCAAAACAGTTCCTTTATATAATAAGTGTCATTATTTGCTATTAGAGCATTTTTTAAACGTGTGCAAGATTCACATTTTCCGCAATGTTTTTCTCCGCTGTCATAACAACTTCTGACAAATTCCAACGGAATATTATGCTCTAAAGCCATTTTTACTATATCATTCTTGTCAGAATTTATCAAGGGGGCAACAACTTTCGGATGTTTTTGAGTAGAATACTCAAATTCTGCATTTATTCTATCAATAAATTCTTGTGTATTATCTGGGAAAGTCTGTCCTTCTTCTTTGTTTGCTCCAATAATGATGTAATCGAAATCATTGCCATCAGCAAAACTTCCGGCAATATTCAAAAACAATCCGTTTCTATTTGGAACCCAAACACTTTTGGCGGACTGTTCCGGATTATCAATTCCCTGAGGCAATTCATTTTCACTAACTAAAGCAGTATGAGTAACATCTTTTAACCAATCCAATTTTATTACTTTATGCTCAATTTTATAATAATTGCAAATATTTTTTGATGTAGCAATCTCTTGGTCAAGCGCTTTTTGTCCATAATCAAATGTTAAAGCGAGCGAAATTCCATACTTTTTTATCCCCAAGCCGAGACTGACCAAAGAATCCAATCCTCCGGACAACAAAATAATTCCTTTACTCATCTTCATCATCCTCATATTCAGAAATCATAGAAACAGCTTCCATTTTCAAGTTATCTGAAAAATTCTGACCATTTGCAACTTCATCTAAAATTTCTCGTCCAACAAGATTGTAAAGAGCGATAAGAGCATTTTTCTTAACTTCTTCGTCATCATCTTCCAACAAACAAGTTCTAATCGTCTCAACGGCATGCGGATTGTCGCTATCCATAATTGCTTCAATTGCATTTATTCTTATTTGTGGAGATTCATCAACAAGAGAATTTTTCAAAGCATTAAAAACTCTCTCATTGTCGTCAAGCCTAAGCTTTCCAAGTGCTTCAATAACTCGTTCTTTTAAAAATGTGAACTTATTCCAAATACCTTTTTGAGTTTCTAAAATACTTACAAGTGGGTCAACTGCACGTAAATCTCCAAGCATGCCAAGAGCAGACGCAGCTGTCTCTCTAAGATAAACAGATTTTTCTTCCTCATCTTTGACAACTTCGATTAATGGTGCAACCGCATACCTGTCGCCAATTCTTCCTAGAGCATCTGCACAGGCAAGACGAACTTTATAATTTTCATCTTTGTTGTTAAGACAATATAAAAGTGGCGTTAATGCAGACGCCTCTTTAAGATTTGCAATAGCTTTTGCGCACATTGCCCTAACATTAATATAAACGTCTTTTTCATCCTGACTAATATTTTTCATCAATAACAAATCCAATAAAACTTCCAGAGATGACTTGTCTCTAAACCTATCTTCACACTGAATTAAGGTCATTAAAACTTCAGGATTTTTAGAAATTGATAATAGATAATTGTAAATTTTTACAAGATTTTCGCGTTCATAAACCTCATCAAGAGCCTGAATATTAGAAATTACCGTCTGAGTGTCAGACGCATTAGGCACTCCACATTCTTTGGCAATTAATTCTAAGTTAAGTTCTTTTCCCACTCTATCACCTTATTTACAGCGAAAATATACTATAAAATAACTTTTTTTTCAAGTAATCAAATACAAAATACTACAAAAGTCGTAATACGTTTTACTCTTATTAGACAAAAAGAGCGACTCTTAGTCGCTCCTTTTGATTATTTTTGTTTATATTTTTTAAGCTTTTTTAACATCTTCTGTTTTTGATTGCTTGTGAGAAAGATATTTTTCACACAACCAGTTAGAAGGTTTTGTTACAACTACAGGAACAAAGTATCTGTAGATAAATCCGAATACAAGCATTGATCTCAACAAGCCCATACCTTTGACCTTAGCAGATAATTCTTCAGACAGTGCAGGCATCAATTTACTTTCTTTACCGACCAACTTTTCTATATACTTGTCGAGTTTTAGACGATCTACAGATTTTACAACATCATCAGCATCTTCAATTGCCCCTTTAACAGCATGTTCAAGGTATTCAGTAAATCCTTTATACCCGTTTTCACCCTCTTTAGGCATTTTTAGAGACTCTTTTACTTGTTCTGCGATTTTATTCACATCTGCATTAGGAGTTTCTTTTAATTTTTTGTTAATTATATCAATTGCCTTATTAATATTTTTAAAGTTTTCACTGAAGTTTTCAAGTTCAACTTGGTTGCCAACAAATTTAGCTGTTACATTTTCCCACCAATTTTTAAGATATTTATCAAGGGTGTAAGCACCTATAGTTGACAAAACAAATGTTAAACCTTGGTTTACAGCAAGAGTTTTCTTTCTATCTTTATCTAATTTGTCATTAGTCAAAGTTTTTTCCATATACAAACCACTTGTCACCAACGAACCAGCTGTCAAACAATGTTGATACAAATTACTACTATCTTTCAAATTTTCAGCTATATAATTCATTGGTTTGCTATCAACAAGCTTTCCGGTAAAATGTTTCGCAATAAAATCAGTACATTTATCATAGAAAGTGTTAAATGGTTTAAATATTCCAGATTTTTCTTCTGCGGCTCTTACTGCGGCTTGAGCAGCTTCTCCAGCCACATTTCCTGTAAAACTAGGTTTATTAGTTGGTTTATCAGAAACACCATCTTTTAGTTTTTGGAATACTGGTTTGTTTATAAAATTCATAGAAGTCAATACCGCACTTGCATTTGGATTATTGGCGCTTGGAGTTTCAGGTTTCTTTTTCTTCTCGACACCAAAAACATATTTTAAAATAGGCGGAATTAAAGCAATTGTAAGAGTCGCTCTAGGAACCGCAATGAAAAGTTCCGGTAAATTCTTTGCGAATGTTTCAAGTGTAGATCTAAGATTTTTTATACCTTTCCAAGTTTCTCTTGCAGCTTTATCTTTAATTTTCTTAGTAATAGGATCTCGATCAGTTGCTAATTTTTCCAAAGCTTTTTCTTTTTCTGCTAACTCAACCAATTTTTTACTTAAAGCGACCGGCTTACCATCTTTGCCTTTTACAATATTGCCATCTTTATCCTTTAAGTAACCACCACCATTAAACAATTTTTTAACAGCACCATCTAGCGGACTTGTTACAATAACAGAAACGATAAACCCTAAAATTGCAGAAGCCATAGAGTGTCCGGATGCATAAATTTTATCTTCTTTATCTTTTTTCCCGGGAAGAGCCATAATTGTAGCCGGCCTCATTACACCTGCAAGTCCTAATGCAATTAATGCACTTGTTCCAATATTATGTTCCTTGGCAGAGAGCGCTAATTTATTAAACCATCCACTAGCAAGAATTCCGCCTTTTTTCATAGTATTAACGGCAGTCTCACTCTTTCCCGTAAAACTGCCGTTAAAATCTGCATTATATCCTCTATTATCGCTATAAGCTCCCTTATTTTTCTCCCTGAATGTTTGAGGAACCGAATGGAGCCTAGAATAACCCTGATTAAGGGTAATATCACGCTGTAATTTACTAATCTTCATTTTTTCACCAAATAATTAAATGTATCTACACCTATTCTAAAACAAAGGAAAATATTTTTTGCTATCAATTTTAAAAAACTTTACAATTATTTTTATTTTAATAAAAAATGTAATTTACCCCTTAAACGCACCCCAAGCCTTAATTGTTCCACGCTGATATTTTATCAAATAATATTTACCTTTTTCATCATATTCAATAGATGCTTCCATATGAATTTCCGGAGTATCAGGAGGCATGCCGACTTTTGCTCGTTTTTCATTTGTATCTTTTCGAGCTTTTTCTTCTTTCTTCAATTCTTTTTTTACTTTTTTATTATTTAACCTATCTTGTTCAGTAGCATCTTCTTCAACTTTTATTACGGGAATTACAGCGATCGGATTTTTAGATTGAATAAGTATTAAAAAATCTCGCATATCAGATAACGCAAGCTCATAATACCCCGGAGTAATTATACCGCCTGCACCATCAAAAATCGGATCGGCGATTATTAATGTCGGATAATCAGAATCTTTTAATGCATACCTAAAAATAGCCTGCGTACCAACGTAATATCCGGAAGTTTCCTGCGGTTGTTGAGGATACGGGCGAACATTCGGATGTTTTAAAACATTTTCAGCAAAAACACCTTCAAGCATTATTGTAGCCTTTGTATAAGATTGTTAACTATATTTTGAATTTCCGCAAAACTTTTTCCTAAAGCATGGTCAGTTCCTACAAAAATCAAAGACATATAATTTTGCGAATTTCCAAGTTCTTTATTTTTCAAAGCAAGCCTATAACTCTCTCTCATTAAGCGTTTCAAACGATTACGTTTTACGGCACGTTTGTGAGTTTTTTTAGAAACAACAAACCCAACACGCGTAAAACTTTCAGCATCTTTTTTCTTAATCCCGGCAAACATAGTCACTCCTCCCTTGTGGAAAGAATTTTTTACTCTGTATGTTGCAGAAAAACCTGCTTTGCTTTTTAATCTGAATTGTTTTGGTATCATCTTGCTAATTCCAACGCCATTCTGAGCAGTTGAACGAAAACTCTGCTAAAAATTCTAATAAATTCCTTGAATTCATATTATTTTTTGTCTCTGAATGACACTTATTTATATTTACTCACAACAATACAGCATGTCCTAACAAAAGACCTGCTGTATTTGAAGTATTTTTACTTACTGAAGATTCTTCGGGAATAAAATATGTTCCCTCTGAGACCTGCAATTAAGCACGTTTTTTAGCAGAAATAGCTAATTTATGACGACCTTTAGCACGACGTCTGTTCAAAACTTCTTGTCCGCCTGGAGTTGCCATTCTTGTTCTAAAACCGCTAACGCGTTGTCTTTTAATTTTTGTTCCTTCTAGTGTACGTCTCATTTTTTTATTCCTTATAATTTATATTTGTCGTATAATTCCAATGTAAATTAAAAAAACTTTTTAGTCAACTAAAAAAGAGGAGCAGGTTAAATAATATGAACAAAAAATGTAAAATTGGATTTATCGGATGTGGCAAAATGGCTAGTGCCATCATCAAAGGCACCATTTCTTCAAAATTTTTACCAAAAGAAAATATTAAAGGTTCTGAAGTAAATTGTGAAATCGCAGAATTAGCTTCACAAAGATTGGGAATTGATGTTATTACAGACAATCGCGCCCTTGTCATGGAATGCGATGTAATATTCATTGCAACAAAACCAAACTACGAACCGGCTGTTTTAGAAGAAATTAAAAACGAATTAACTCCTGACAAACTTTTAGTTTCTATTTGCGCAGGTGTTACAACATCTAAAATAGAAAAGATTATCGGAATGCAAAGAGTTGTTCGTGTAATGCCAAACACTCCGGCACTTGTTCTTGAGGGGATGAGCGGAGTATGCAAAGGAGCTTACGCAAGCGAAGAAGATGCAGAATTTGTTCTTGAACTTTTATCAAACATAGGAAAAGCCGTTGAAGTTTCTGAAGAACAAATGGATATTGTAACCGCTATTTCAGGATCTGGCCCAGCATTTTTCTACAAAGTTATTGAAGATATGGCTCGTGCAGGCGAAAAACTAGGTTTAGAATATGAAAAATCTCTTGAATTAGCAACTCAAACCGCAATCGGCTCAGCTAAAATGGTTTTACAAAGAGGCGAAGTGCCTGTTCAAACCTTAATCGACAACGTCGCAACAAAAGGTGGTTGCACATTTGTAGGAATTTCTGTAATGAACGACGAACATTCAGACAAACTTTTCTATGACGTAATCGATCAAACCACTAAAAAAGCTAGCGAACTAGGAAAATAATATTACTTAATCGATGCAAAGCTTAAAAAATCGCTTAGGGAAACAACCTTAGGCGATTTTTTTACCCCCAAAAGTCCTAATTTCAAACCGATAACACAAGCAGGACAAGTCGTCACAACATAATCGGCCTCTGTTTCAACAATATTTTTAGCCTTTTGTTTTGCAAGTGCAAAAGAAATTTTATGATTTTTCAGTGCGAATTCTCCAGAAAGCCCACAACATTCATCATAATCATTCATTTTTACGTATTCAACATTTTCACAATTTTCAATTATTTTTAACCAGAAATCATCATTCTCAAGATGACATGGCTTATGAAACGTTACTTTTATCGGTTTTTTAAACTTAAATTTTATATTTTGTCGCGCAACCAGTTCCCCAAGATTAATAAATTTGGTGTCATTCTGAGCAGAGCGAAAATATTTTTTTAAAGTACTTTCGCAACTCGCACAATCTGTCAAAATATAATCATATTCACAATTCATAAGCGAAAGATTATGAGCTTTAACCTCTTCATATCGTTCTAAATTACCACTTGAAAGGAACGGTAAACCACAACAATCAAAATCTTTTTCAATAATTTCAATATTAGAATTGTCAAACAATTTGTGTAAAAACTTGTCAGTTTGTGGAAAAATCGTATTTACGCAACCTTTAAAATAAAGGAACTTAATATTTCCCACTTTTTCTTCCATACGAAAAAGAGGAGTTGAGCTAACAATCTTTTGTAAATATTGAGCAAGTTTTAATATATTTCCAAAAACATATTTTGATTCTAAAAAGAAAACGAATTTCCCCCAAAAAGTATTTCTTTCATATTCATATTTTGCAACTTCAAAAATCTTGCAAACATCAATTGCACTAGGACAAAAATTTGAGCATTTGTCGCATTTTAAACATAAATCAAGGTATTTGTTAATATTTTTGTTGAGTTTTAAATCACCTTTTAAAACTCCATCAAGCATAACAAATTTTCCACGAGAAACAGCGCAATCGTTACCTGTCAATTTGTAAATCGGGCAAACCGACTGACACAATCCGCATTTCGAACATTTGCTAATTTCGTCTTTAAAATCTTCCAACTTATGCATAACTTCATAATAGCACGAATTTAAACTATCGCACCATGTGAGGCATCTTGAACATTTTTAGCATATTTATACAAATAACCGGATTTTACTTTAGGCACAAAAGGCTTTAAATTTTTACGACGATTTTCCAAAGTTTTCTCATCGACCAAAAGTTCCATTGTTCGATTAGGAATATCGATTTTTATTCTATCACCGTCTTCTACCAGCGCAATTGTTCCACCATTCGCAGCTTCAGGGCAAATATGTCCTACACAAATTCCTCTTGTTGCTCCAGAAAATCTTCCGTCTGTAATAAGAGCGCACTTTTTACCCAATCCTTTACCCACCAAAAGAGATGTAGGAGCAAGCATTTCTCTCATGCCTGGACCGCCTTTTGGCCCCTCATAACGAATTACAATAACGTCACCCTCTTTAATTTTATCACTTTCAAGAGCGCTCATTGCATCTTCCTCGCTATCAAAAGTTTTTGCAACCCCCTCAAATGTATAACATTCCGGCGCAACTCCTGACGTTTTAATTACACAACCGTCTTTAGCCAAATTACCGTACATAACGGTCAAACCAGCTTGAGTATATGTTGATTTATCATAATCAGGAATGATTTCTTTGTTTCTATAAACTTTTTTGTAAAACTCTGTTATTTCTTTATCCAATTTTAAATGACTATTTAGTGATTGTATTAATGCAGGCACTCCACCTGCATTATGAAAATCAGCCATTGTTAAAGTTGATGACGGGTTAATTTTTACAATCTGGTGAATTTTTCCGCTCAATTCTTCAAAATCATTCAATGTAATATCTATTTCACCAGCATTAGCAATTGCAAGAATATGCAAAAACGTATTTGTCGAACCACCCAAGGCCAAATCTGCAACAATTGCATTTCTTAAACTTTCTCTTGTTATAATATCCGACGGCTTAACATCTTGTTTTACAAGTTCAACTATTTGCAAACCGCTTTCAAACGCTAAGCGACGTTTTTGAGAAGAAACTGCTGAAGCAGAAGCACAATAAGGTAAACTCATGCCCATAACTTCTGTTAAACAAGCCATTGTGTTTGCTGTATACATTCCCTGACAAGCTCCAGCTGACGGGCAAGAAGCTTCTTCCAAAGCAAGCAACTCTTCTTCAGGTATTTCTCCATTTCTATATTTTCCGACAGCCTCAAAAGACCCTGTAACCATTGTTAATTTATGATGATTTCCGCATTCACCATCCAACATAGGGCCTGCTGTTACAATTATTGCCGGAATATTTAGCCTCAAAGCTCCAATTAACATTCCGGGGGTAATTTTGTCACAATTTGATAAAAGTACAATTCCATCAAGTTGATGCGCACTCGCAACGCTTTCCACACAATCGGCAATTAAATCTCTAGATGGAAGCGAATACCGCATTCCACTATGCCCCATAGCAATACCATCACAAATAGCCGGAACTCCAAAAATAAAAGCTTGTCCGCCACCTGAGTGAATACCTTTTTCAATTTGACGTTCCAAATCTCTCATTCCAATGTGTCCCGGAACAAGGTCAGAAAAAGAACTTGCTATTCCAATAAACGGAGCTTTCATATTTTTACGGCTTACACCTGTAGCCATCAAAAGACCTCTATGTGGAGTTCTTGCTATTCCTGCTTTTATATTGTCGCTTTTCATTATTTACTTACCCTTATAATATTAAAATCTTCATCCCAACTAATAGATCCGTCAATATTAACATTGTGATAATTATACGGATTATTAATTATTTGATTTATTTCATTTTCGGCGATTATACCTGCTTTTGCCAATCTTTTTATAATCTTTGGGATCATCGTCGTACTACCGGCAATTGTTCCCTCTTTAGAAGTTGCCTTAATCCCGTCATAATATACTTTTTCATCGGCAAAAATCATTTCTTTTAAGTTGCTACCTGTTATAGGTAAACTATCACTTATTAAAAGAATTTTATCTAACGGTTTTGATTTAAAAACAAGTTTCAAAGCTTTGTCAGAAACATGAATTCCATCACCGATAATTTCAGTATAAATATCATCATTTACCAAAGCAGAAAGCGCAGTTGTTTCTCCTCTATGTACAACCCCACTCATTGCATTAAATAAATGAGTTACACCTGTACAACCATCTAAATCTCCGCCTACACAATGTCCAGCCTGAACTTTTATATTTTTAAAGCGAAGGTATGATATTAAGTTTCCATTTCCCGAAACAGACTTTGCATCTTCGACTCTTTGCGTCTTTGCATCCGGAATTAATTCCGGCGCAAGAGTAACGATTTTAATAAAATCATCTTCAACCAACTTGTAATTTTCAATTGTCGGAGCTAAAAAGTGTTCTGGATTATGAATTCCCTTTTTTTCTGGGTTTATGAAAATTCCCTCAAGATGAATTCCCAAAATTTTTGCCATATCAGGAGTTTGTTTTGCACAAGCTTCTCTAATTATTGCAGTAGCTTTTCTTATATTTTCAACACTATCAGTAACAAGAGTTGGAAAAATCCCGCCAATTCCATATTTCAAAATTTCTTTTGACAAATACAAAACATCGTCTACAGATGCTTTGTTGAAATCTATCCCAAAGCATCCGTGAAAATGTTGTTCAATTATTAATTTGGTTTGCATAACCCTCCTCGAAATCAATAGATTTCGGACCTCCCTCAAGGGGAGGACATTTTATTTATTAATTTTATTTTAAATTACACTGCCTTCAAAAACTTTTCGAGCTTCTTCTCTATCATCGAAATGAATTGTTTTGTCTTTAAGAATTTGGTAATTTTCATGCCCTTTACCTGCAATAAGCACAACATCATTGTTATTTGCAATTGTTTTTAACAATGAAATTGCTGTTCCTCTATCCGGTTCAACTATTACATTTTCAGTATTAACAGATTTCAATCCTGCAATAATATCTGTAATAATAACTTGCGGATCTTCAGAACGTGGATTGTCACTTGTTATAACGATCTTATCAGCAAGTTTTTCTGCAATAGCGCCCATTTTAGGACGTTTTGTTGCATCTCTGTCTCCACCGCAACCGAACAAACAAATCAATTTACCATCTTCTGGAGTAATTTCTCTTGCTGATTTCAACACATTTTCCAAACCATCCGGAGTGTGTGCATAATCAACAATTACAAGTGGTTTTTTAACAACAACTTCAAACCTGCCGGCAACACCTTTAACATTTTGCAACGCTTTCAATGCAACTTCAATGTCAATCCCCATTGCTAAAGCAGAAGTAACAGCAGCTAAAACATTATAAACACTGAACATACCATTCATATGAAGATTTACTTTATGTTCAAGTTTACCGCCGTTATTTACGTGATCGCCTGCAACAAGAGTGAATTCAGCACCATTCAAAGAAAAATGAATGTCTTTCGCCATAACATCACTTTGTTGTTTTACACCGTATGTATATACTCTTACACCTTTTGGTACAACACTGATAAACCTATCGCCATATTCATCATCTGCATTAATTACTGCAAAGCCACCATCTTCATTATGAAATTCAGGTTGAATATCATCATCCGGACGAGGAGTTAAAGATTCAAACAACAAAGCTTTAGCTTTAAAATAATTATCCATTGTAATGTGATAATCCAAGTGATCTTGAGTAAGATTTGTAAAAACAGCACCATTAAATCTGCAACCACCAACACGATTTTGGTCTAGTGCATGAGAACTTACTTCCATTACAACATTATCAATTTTTTCAACGTCTTTAATCATTCTCAAAGTTGCTTGAAGCTCCGGAGCTTGCGGTGTTGTATGTTTTGCATCTCTATACTCACCGGTTGAAGACAATTTATAACCCAAAGTTCCAATTAGAGCACATTTTTGATTATTTTCTTCAAAGATTTTTTGAATAAGGTGAGTTACAGTTGTTTTTCCATTAGTCCCAGTAACTCCAATTAAATTGATACCTTTCGACGGACAAGAATAAAATCTGTCTGCGATATCAGCAATTTTGTGACGAGTAGAAGAAACAACAACTTGTGGAATTTTTGTTCCCTCAACTTTTCTTTCAACTAAAAGAGCTGAAGCTCCGGAATTAATTGCATCCTGAGCATACTCGTGACCATCTGTATGTTCACCAACCAAACAAATAAAAATATCACCTTTTTTAGTTGTTTTAGAATTGTATGAAATTCCTGTAATATCAATATTTTTGAAATTAATCAAATCTTTGTAGTCTAAATATTCAATAAGTTCATCCAGTTTCATTTATATCTCCTTTAAATATAGTTAATTCTTAATTCTTTTTTGGTGCAACCGGAACAATTTTATCCGGTTTTAAGTTCATAATTCTTGCAATTTGTGTTGACACTTCATGAAATACAGGTCCAGCAACTGTATTTCCCCAAATAGCACCAACCTTTGCACTATCAACCATTACATAAATCAAAACTTGCGGATCAGATGCCGGTAAATAGCCTATGGTTGATGTGTAAGTATACGGTGTATAACCTGAACCGCCCTCTTTGGGCTTTCTTGATGTTCCTGTTTTAGCCGCTACATTATATCTATCCATTTTAATAACAGATTTCCCATTATTCACACTTGCAGACAATAATCTTGTAACTGCTTGTGCTGTAGATGGTTGAATTACTTGTGTATGGTGAATTTTATTATCAAATTCTTCTTGAGAATATTTTATAACGTGTGGAGTAACCCTAACCCCATTATTTGCAAGAGCCTGAACCGCAGAAATCATCTGAATTGCCGTAACTGAAGTTCCGTATCCGTAAGCCATTGTTGCATGAATTCCTTGATCCCAATGAGCCCAATACGGCAAAAGACCAACTGATTCACCAGGAAGATCAATTCCTGTTTTTGATCCAAATCCAAATTTTTTCAATACACCATAAAATTCAGCAGGCGTCATTGTTTTAGCAACATTTATTGAACCAATATTACTAGAGTGTTCAAACAAATATTCCAAGGAAATATTTCCCGGATATGGATGAACCGCATAGTCGTAGTTTTTGATTTCCCATTTGCCAATAGAGGTTTTTCCGGTATCAAGAACAGTCGAATGTTCATTAATTTTACCTAAATCCATTGCACTTGCAACAGTAATCGTTTTAAATGTTGACCCCGGAGGGAATACGTCTGTCAAAGTCCAGTTTTTCAACTGTTGCGGAGTTGCTTTTCTGTAATTATTTGGATCAAATGTCGGATAAACAGCATACGCAAGAATTTCTCCGTTTTTAGGATTCATAACAATTACAGTTCCACGTTCTGCATGTTTTTCATCAACCATTTTTTTGATTTCTTTTTCGCAAACGTGTTGAATTGCAGCATCAATTGTCAACGTAACATTTTCACCTTTAGGATTTGTTGTTGTTGCAACCGGATCAGTTGTAAAGTCATAAATAATCTTTCCGTCACGCGTTCTTTGATATTTTACAGTATTAATAACGTGTTCAAGCCTATCTTTAGCAGTATATTCAATTCCGTTTGCAATATCCGCATCAAAATTGTAATATCCTAAAACGTGAGCTGCAAGAGTACCTTGAGGATATTCTCTTGTATTTTTCTTCCCTAAACTAATTTCTCTCAAATGTAATTTAGCGATCTCTTTAGAAGTAGTTCTATCAATATCTTTTTTTAGAGTAATTACAGGTCCCGGCTTTTTAAGTTTCTGCAAAAGAGTATCTTTCGGCATTTTAAGAAGAGGTGCAAGCATTTTAGCAAGTTCTTCAGGTGTATGATCATAATCTGCAGGATGCGCGTAAACATCACAATAAACTTTATCAGTCGCAAGTTTTATACCATTTCTATCATAAATATCTCCACGCATTGAAAAAATTCTACCAACACGCTGACTTCTCGCCCTTGCTCTATACTTGCCAACATCAACAACCTGTATTAAAAACAAATATATAATCAACAACACCATAAAACCGGCAAAAAACACGTGTAAAAAGCCCAATATTTGGTCAAAACTTTTGTTACGTTTTTCTATTTCGTTTTCCGGCTCACGTCTTCGCAATCTATCTCTCATTATTTTATCCCTAAACTATCTTATTTAATTTTAGCATAAGTAATTAGAAAAAATGAAAATATTAATTAATTTGAAGAATAATAATAATTTATTTTTTTTTACTATTAAAAATCGTACGGTTTTTACATTGAATTATGCTATAATACAAATATGAAAAAATATATTTTATTATTAGGTTTAATCTTATCTGCAAACAGCTGTTTGGCTTTTAATGTTGTTTATCCAAAAAGCAACGAAACAACAATCAATTCAAATTCCACTTTTTTCATAGGTTCATCTGATAAACCGCTAAAGGTCAATGGACAAGAAGTTCCACTACACAAAACCGGAGCTTTTGCATATGTTGTAAATCTTGAAAACGGTTCAAACACCTTTACACTTCAAACTGATGATGAAAAACAGGTTTTTGTAATAAATAAACCTATAATAAATACAGAATGCAATCTCCCACTGCAATTTTTCAAATATCCTAAAATTAAATCCGTATATGTTACAACAGAAAATACTCCTTTGCGTTCAACCCCTATTGACGCAGGAATTAACAGAATTGCACACTTGCAAAGAAATATTGCACTCCAAACAGACGGCGAAAAAGGAGGATTTTATCGAGTTCTGTTAGGCGAAAAACAATACGGCTGGATTGCAAAAACGAATGTAAAACAGTTTTCAAACTTCGAAATAACTCCGGCTTCTATTAACGGATACGACTATGTAGACAATGAAGACTATTTCACTTTTATTTTTCACCTAGACAAAAGAGTTCCATTTGAAATAGTCGAAAAAGACCCATTTTTAATAAAATTTTATAATATTAAAAACGAAGAAAACGGGGTTTATACAATGGATTTACCACTTAACGAGATGTTAAATGGCAAAAAACTTCTTGGCTACAGTGGCGAATATCAAGGAAATGATTTCGTTTTAAAAATCAGAAAACCTGTTCAAATTAACCCTAAAAAATCTTTGAAAAATATTAAAATTGCAATTGATGCCGGTCACGGGGGGAACGAATTTGGCGCAATCGGCTGTCTTGGCAACAAAGAAAAAGATATTAACTTATCAATTGCAAAATTTTTAGAAACTGACTTAAAAAAGCGCGGTGCAAAAGTTATTATGACAAGGAACGATGACAGCTACATCGGACTAAAAAATCGCGTTGATATCGCAAACCAAGAAGATGCCGTAGTTTTTATAAGCATCCATTGCAATGCACTTCCTGACGGAGCAGACCCAAACAAAAATAGCGGAACAAGTATTTATTACTATTACAATCAAGCAAAACCTTTAGCAGACGAGATTATGAACTCTGTTACCAATGAACTTGGGATAAATAATGACAAAGTTCGCCAAGGAAGTCTTGCCGTTGTTCGTAACACAAACGCATTGAGTTTATTGATTGAAACTTCATACATCATAAACCCTCAAGACAACGCAAATTTGATTAATATTGATTTTCAAAAACAATACGCAAAAGCAATTACAAAAGCCTTAGAAGATTATTTTAAAGAATAAAAAAAAAGGCGAAACTCGACATTCAAGTTTCGCCTTTTTAAAGTTTCTCCGAAAACTATTTCGTTACATAGCTCAAAAGAGTTCTTACGCCTGCTCCAGTCGCTCCGGCAATAAATTCTTTTTGAGGTTTTTCGATATACGCAGTTCCGGCAATATCAATGTGTGCCCATTTAGGCCCGTCAACAAATTCTTGCAAGAAAACACCTGCAGCAGAAGCTCCGCCCATTCTTGAACCGGTGTTTTTCATATCTGCAATATCGGATTTCAAACTGTCGAAATATTCTTTGTCCATAGGAAGTTTCCACATTTTTTCGCCTGCATCTTTTCCTGTTTCAATCAATTTTTCAACAAAACAATCATCATTTCCCATAATTCCTGAAATGTGAGAACCCAAAGCAACAACACAAGCTCCTGTCAACGTTGCAATATCAATAACTTCATCAACATTAAGCTCACATGCATAACAAAGAGCATCAGCCAGTGTTAATCTTCCCTCAGCATCAGTATTGTCAACTTCAATTGTCTTGCCGTTTTTAGCAGTCAAAATATCCCCCGGTTTGTAAGAAGAACCTGACGGCATATTTTCACAAGCAGCGATCAATCCGTGAACTTCTACATCCGGCTGAAGTTTAGCTAAAGCACGCATAACTCCTAAAATACAAGCTGCACCAGACATATCATCTTTCATTGTCAACATAGAAGATGCCGGTTTAATATCCAATCCGCCAGAATCAAAACAAATACCTTTACCAATCAAAGCAATTTTCTTTTTAACATTTTTACCTGTATATTTCATATGAATGAATTCTGGAGGATTAACACTTCCTTGACCAACTGCCAAATAAGCACCCATTCCCATTCTTGCGATTTCTTCTTTATCAAAAACTTTTGTTTCAATTCCCTCTAATTCAGATGCAATTTGAGCAAGTTTTTGTGGAGTTGCAACTTGAGCCGGCGTATTTGCCAAATCTCTTGTAAACTTCATTGCTTCTCCAAATACAATTCCCTCTTCAACATCCTCTTTTGAAAATTTTGTAAAAGTAATTTCATCCAAATGGTGCGCTTTTTCAGATTTATATTTATCAAAAGCATAATCAGCTATCAATGCACCAATTACTGCAGACTTACCATAAATCGGTTCTACATCAAAATCAAATATAGCTTTTTTAGCCTTAATTTGCTGTAACTTTTTAACCGCTTTTGCTACTGCTTCTCTCATTTTGTTGTGGTCAAATTCTTCTTTTTTACCAAAACCAATAATCAAAACCTTATCAGCAGAAATTTGTCCAAGCGTATGAATTAGATAAGTTTGCCCAAACTTTCCTTCAAAACCGTCTTTTTCTACAGCATAAGTATTTGCAAGCTCCACTGAAGTTTTTTCGTCCTCAAACTGATTAACAACCAAAACCTCAACAGGAGTATTTTTTACATCATTTGAAACACTAATTTTCATAATCTTCTCTCCTTTTTAACTAAGGAAAGTATAGCACTATTTGAGAGTTTTGTAAATTGTCAGAATAAAAAAAAGATGAGAAAATTTTCTCATCTTTAAGGATTTATATGAAGTTTGATTTAACAAATCTTATGCAATATCTTCGTATGATGCTG
The DNA here is from genome assembly GCA_934717855.1 of uncultured Candidatus Melainabacteria bacterium. Lineage (GTDB taxonomy): Bacteria > Cyanobacteriota > Vampirovibrionia > Gastranaerophilales > Gastranaerophilaceae > Stercorousia. The sequence continues at coordinate 8,356 of CAKUZI010000015.1, read as the reverse complement.
GATTATTTAACAAATCATAATTGATTTCGTTTTCATTATCAGCTATCGCCGCTACAACTACCGCATCAGATGTTACATTCACTAAAGTTCTCATCATATCTGTAATTCTTTCAATTGTAAACAAGAACGCAAAACCTGCAACCAATTGTTCAGGGCTCAATCCCATTCCATTAAGAATTAACGCAATAGTAATCAAACCTGCCCCCGGAATACCTGCACAAGTTGAAGAAGCAACAATTGCAAGAAGTGCAATTTCAATAATCAAGAATGGAGTTAATGCAACGCCATAAGCTTGTGCCAAGAAAATTACTGCAACTGTTTGCAACAAAGCTGTTCCATCCATATTCAATGTTGCCCCCAAAGGAAGTACAAAACTTGAAATTTTGTGTGAAATTCCTCGTTTTTCGCAACAAGCAATAGTCAAAGGCAAAGTTGCAGAAGAACTTGCTGTTCCGAATGCTACCATCATTGCTTCTGCAATTGCAGAATATAACATAACAATATTAACTTTTGAGAAAAATCTCAAGAACAACGGATAAACCACACACAATTGAAGCATAAATCCGATAAACAATACTAATAAATATTTAGAAATACTATTGAAAATATCAATACCAAAACTAGAAACAGCACTTGCAGTCAAAGCAAAAACACCGGGAGCCGCAAAATACATAATCCAATCAGTAATTTTCATAGTTGCAGCAAAAACAGATTCAAAGAAAGAAACAATTGGTCTATTTACATCACCGACTTTAGCAAGAGCTATCGCAAACAACAATACAAATACAATAATCGGCACCATATCACCTGACGCAAATGAATGCATTGGATTATTAGGAATAAAACCTAAGAAAATATTAAGAACATTTCCTTGTTGCTCAGCCATTGCAGTTGCAACAGATGCTTGAACCTCACTTGCCGCATTTTGCGTAATATAATGAGCCGCTCCAAGCCCCGGTTTAAAAATTAGCGCTAATACAGCCCCAATAGTAACAGCCGCAACAGTAATCATCCCATAATAGGCAATCATTTTTGTCCCGAATTTACCAAGCTGTTTGTTGTCACCAATACTTGTAATCCCAATAACAATAGCGGATACAACTAACGGAATAACAACCATTTGAATCAATCTAATAAATACTTGACCAATAAAGGTTAAAACTGTTGAAACAAGGGGATATTCATGTCCGTGTAAAAATATTCCAACAAAAATACCGAGAATAATCCCAAAGAAAATGTGCCAATTTCGCTTAATTCCAAGACCTAAAGCGATTAGAATCTGCATGTGTAATTTCATATATAAATCCTCATACTAATATCGTTACCCGTCGATTATACAACTTTTTTTACAAAATATCAAACATTTTTGAATAAAATCATCGGTTTGAGGGATAAAAATTTATAAATTGTTGTAAATATTGCAAAAAACAAGAATATAAGTTATAATTATATATATATGTTTATGAGAAATTTGGAGTTTAGATTTGAAAGAGCCTAAAAACATTGATTACACAAGCTTTTTGCCTCTCGGGGGGGGGGGGGCAGTGCGCCGCCACTCCTACGTTTAGGCTGTTTTTAGCAGCTAGGCAGCCAGGAAGCGAAGCAGCTAAGTGTAATATTTTAATCTCGCCCCTTGAGGGAGAGAAGAAATTTCTTGGCGAATTATGTGAGCTTAGAAATTTCAGAGAGGGGTATAAAAAATATAAAAATTCAGATCGCGCAACAAAGTGCGCGATGACAGATGTTGGTGAAAAGAAAGGAAATATAAAAATGAATAAAAACAATTTACAGCAAAAACAACCTAATAATCCAACTACTTTTCTTGAAACGAACCACTCACCACTCACTATTCACCATTCACTCAAACGAAAAACCGCTTTTACCCTTGCCGAAGTTCTAATCACCTTAGGCATCATCGGTGTTGTTGCGGCATTAACTTTGCCAAGTGTTATAAATAAGTACAAAGCTAAGCAACTGGAAACTGCTTTTAAAAAATCTTCTGCAACCGTTATGACAGCATTAAATAATACAGCTGTTGAAATGGGATATAACAACTATAATGATTTAATTGCTTGCGCTTCTGTATCAGAAAATGAAGTTCAAAACTGTGTAATCAGCAATCAGGAATTTATAAAAGATGTAAATAATGTATTTGAAGCAAATTTAATAACAATTAACAAGATGACATTAGGTGACATCATAAACAACAAATTTGACATCCCGATCTCAACTTACAACGGGGCAAAAAAAATCGGTTATCGTAACATGTACGGGATAAGACAAACCGGCAACACTCTTTTTATATTAAATGATGGTTCTATTGTTACATCAATTGATTTTTACAAACATAATCCCAAAGAAATAGATATATCTTTTGATACAAACGGCATCAAGGGACCAAATCGTTGGGGATATGATGTTTTTACTTTTACTACTGCTTGGAATTTAATGTGTGGGAAAAAGGAAACTTCCGGAGGATATAGTATAAATTCTGAATATAACGGACGTGGATGCTATAATTATGCATTAAAAGACGTCAACCCGGACGACAAAACTAAAGGTTATTGGGAAAGTTTGTATAAATAAAAATTTAACAGCAACCCTGTAAGGTGGGATACCCTGCCCGCCATCAATTTTTGTTCAGTTTTATTAGATCGCGGAACGGAGTGCGCGATCTGCTTTGAATAGAATTAGAAAATATCCTTTTTCTTACTTTTCCCCTCCTCGAAATCAAAGATTTCGGTCCTCCCTCAAGGGGAGGACATGAAGTAATAAGCACGTAGGTCGGGATACACATCCCGCCGTCAAATTTTTTTTATTATATAATTATTTTATGAAATTAAGGAAAAAGTTTTTCAAAAACACAGGCTATTTTTTACAAGAAATAGCGAGGAGCAAAATCATTCTCCAAGCTATACTTGTTGGTTTAATTTCAGGTGTTTTGGTTGTTTTATTCAAAATAAGTATTAACAAACTTTTTGCCCTTATTCAAAATTTTATTTCCCAATTCGACTTAACTCACAAACTTTTGATTTTTCCTCTAATAACAACTCTAGGTGGATTAATTTCCGGAATTTTAGTTTTCAAATTTGCTCCTGAAACAAAAGGAAGCGGAATTCCGTTCGTAAAAATGGTTATGGCACGAATGGGTAACATAACAAGGATTAGAAGTATTATTATAAAATTTTTAGCCGGTGTCGCAGGGATTGGTACCGGATTATCTCTCGGAAGAGAAGGGCCTAGCGTACAATTGGGAGCAGGAGCAGGAGCTTTAGTCGGCAAGATGTTCAAAATGCGAGGGACAGACCAAGGTAAACTTATCGCATCTGGAGCCGGTTCCGCAATTGGTGCAACATTTAATGCTCCGATTGCAGGTACGATTTTTGTCTTAGAAGAATTGGTAAACAAATTTTCAGCATCATTACTTTTTCCGGTGCTTGTTGCAACCGTTACCGCTTCTTCTGTTGCTAGACATTTTTTAGGAAATAACCCATCATTTACAATTCCTTATGTTACACATGATTTATCGTTCGAGGGAATTTCTGTTTGTATAATTTTAGGGATCGTTGCAGGCTTTTTAGGAGTTGCATTCTCTAAAATCATGTACAAAAACAATGAATTTTTTGAAAAGATGAACAAAATTCCCAATTGGCTAAAACCGGCTATTGCAGGTTTTGCAATAGGTGTAATTGGAATTTTTATCCCATATGTTTTGGGTTCCGGAAATTTATCTGTTGATTTATTGTTACAGCACAAACTCTCACTATCAGTAGTATTATTGGTTTTTGTAGTAAAATTTTTTGTTACTCCATTTTGTTTCGGTTCCGGTGCTGTAGGCGGAATATTTTTACCAATGCTGATGTTAGGTTCTTTCTTGGGTTACATCGTTGCATCAGTGTTTAATATATTTGGATTTCATGTTGATGTTGTTGTAATGGCCATGATTGGAATGGGAGCATTTTTGGCATCAGTTGCAAGAACTCCAATTACTGCAGTTGTAATGGTTTTTGAGATGACAGCAGGTTATACTCATATCTTACCTATAATGTTGAGTACTGCAATAGCAGATTTAATCGCGGAAAAGCTAAACCACAGGCCAATTTATGCAACATTGATAGTAAATCAAGTTAAATCTCCGGAAGCAAAATATTTAAGTTCTCTATTAGTAAAAAATAATATGAGAACAGATGTTATCTGTTTCTCACCAAATATTACAATAAAAGAAGCACAAGAAAAAATAAAAGAATATGGCTACAAAACTTATCCGATAAAAAATGATAAAAATAAATTACTTGGAATTATAACTAAAGCAGATATTGAAGATGCTATTTTTCAAGGAGTTGATGAAAATAACGAAATCAATAAACTTATGAACCCGACCCCAATTACTATTGAACCGTCTGAAAGCTTATATATTGCATATTTCAGACTACATTCAAACAACGCTAAAAGCCTTGTTGTGATAGACAAAAATAACAAAATCAAAGGCTTAATCACTAGAGAAGACATAAGTAAAGCTATGTAATTTTGCATAAAAAAAATCGGGATGACAAGATTTGAACTTGCGACCCCCGCGACCCGAACACGGTGCGCTACCAGACTGCGCTACATCCCGAAATTTTTTATAATCGCAAAACTTTCGTTTTGCTCGAGTGCGCTACCCCTCTCACAAATTGATAATCAATCAATTTGTTCGGCAGAGTGCTACTTCCCGAAAAGATTTATTTAATTTTCACACCACAATCATACATCTAGAAAATATTTTTGCAAACTATATTTGCCAAAATTAAAAAAAAATGCTAAAATAATATCTATGAATATTAACGATTTTAGAAAATTTATTTTTATTAATTCTCAATACTGCAACCACTATGAAGTAGGTAATAACACTGTAGTAGCAGGCATTATGAGAAACATTGGTTATCTCTATCAACAAAATTTGACAACTGAACAAATTTCAGCATACAACAAAGAATATCGCAAATTTACAACAATCGTTAATTCTGTTGTTGCTTTTGAAATTTTATTATATGTTTACGCTGTTATTTTTCCATATTTTATTAAATTTATGGAACAGCCGTTTTTTATTACAGTTCTAATGCTATCTACCATCCCGCTATTGGCATTATACTTAACTTACATTGTTGCAAACAGCTTTTTTGAAAAATATCTTATCAAAACTTTTGGACAAAATAAAAAAACAAAATTTTCACCGACCATAAAAAATATTGATGAAAATAGTTTTAATAAATATGTTTCAACTCCAAGAAAAAGTGTTTACTTGATGTTGTTAATAATTGCTATTTTTGTTGGCTATGTTGTTACCCCACTTTATATAGATAATTTTAATATTACAAAAAAATATAAATCTACTGTTAGCTTAGCAAATGTGTATTTAAAATTTGTTCCAATTTCTCCAAATGTTTATGCACAAAGAGCTTATGCAAAGTTCAAACTAAAACAATACAAAGAAGCTATTGCAGATTACGAATTAGCAAACAAATACAGTTTGTCAGACAGTTTTTCCGAAGATATTGTCGGCGTGAAAACATATTATTTGCCATACAAAACTATGCTTGAAGAATTTGACAAAGCTATAAACATAGAAGAATCTGAATCGGCACAATATCTATTACGCTATGAAAAAGCAGTTTATCAGCTAAAAAACAAAAATTACAAAGTTGCATATTCAGAATTAAATGAGTTAGTAAAAGCGTACGAACAAAAGAAAAACGTTCATTTTGCACCTTCATCAGCATATTTTAACAGAGGTGTCGCGAGAGAAGCGCTGGGAGACATTAAAGGTGCAAATCTTGACAAGAGAAAAGCTCAAACTATGTGTCCTGAATGTAAATTTAATCAAGAAACAACTCTTGTTAACAGACCTTAATATTATTATCCTATTATAGTATTGAGTTTTTAATTCTTTTAGGTTATCCTTTTTATACAAAAAGGGAGAGTAATATGCTTATTTTAGAAGACTTGAAAGAAATTAACGACGTAATAAAAGAATTGGCGGAATTTATCCAAAATGATGAATTTGTTAAACCGGATTTTGAAGAATATATTAAAACTGTAAACGGAATGAACTTGCAATCCGCTTGTTTCAACTATATTTTCGAAAGAAATTTAAACAACAAAAGTATTTTGACTTTATACTTGGAAAATACAAAAAAAATTCCGGCCTCTACTAAAAAGATTGTAAAAGCTTTAATGGCTTCAATGTCTTCAATTTTTGAAGTTAAAAGAGTTTTGCAAAACGGATTTGATTTAAATAATATTATCAATGAAAAAACATACAGTGTTGTTTCTTTGGTAAAAATGACAAGCTTTAGAGGAATTGGAGCCGGTCAATATGTTGTTGCAAGAATTTTCAAATTTGAAAAAGCATATTATTTACTTGAAATTTCAGGGGTTTTACCATCATCAAGAAAAGATGATGCCTTAAGATATTCTGTTGCAAAAATCATTCAAAATCCGGAATTGGTTTATCTTGACAACCCTGAAAAACAAAAAGAAATCGAAAAAGAAGTAAAAGACATTTATGACAAGTTTATTGATTTCTTTGGAACAGACGAAATTGTAACAACAAACAGACACGCAGACGATTTAATCGGAGCTTTTAATGATTTTGCAGAAGGTGGCGAAAAAGTTGAATTCAAAGATAAAATAGAATTGCCTGAAAACTTTAAATTTTTCAACGTATCAGAATTCAACAACTCATACGAAAACTTCTTGGAAAACTCTTTGGGAGGATTTTCTTCTCACAAAGAAATTTATGATGTAGGCATTATTTTCGATAAAGAACTGGGATTGTACGCAGTTCCGTTTTTCCAAACATTTAACAAAATATTTGAAGATTTTGAAAGCGTTGAAAATGCAAAAGCTTGTGTCTTATTTTTCTTAGAAAATGACAAATTTTCTGCAAATATAATCAAAAGAGTTGCAGAACGTCACGAAAACTTTATGGATGTTGTTAACAAACTTCTTAACGCAAATTATACATTTGACGAACTTTTAGAACATTACAAATCAAGATATTTAGAAAACAAAATCTTTTCTTCAACTACTGTTTTGTATAAATCAAAAGCATTCTCAAAGACACTTGGCATAATAGAAGAAGATATTGAAAAGCCAACATTAGAGGGAATTGACTTAAGTAAAGTTGGCAGAAATGATCCTTGCCCTTGCGGAAGCGGTAAAAAATTCAAAAAATGTTGTGGAGCAAATTTGTAGGGCTAAATTGTACTTTAGGCTTTGCCTGACAAACTTGGGAGATTTTAGCTATCCTACCCATTTACATTGGCGGGATAAGCATTCCGTCGTGCTTTATTGTAAATATATTATTTGATTAATGTTCTGTCCCTGACAGAATATTAATCAGCGCTTTTCCTCCAGTTTGCGCCCATGTATCGGGAACAATTTTATCTTTGTATATTCTAGCAGAAAAAACATCTTTCCCAAATAGATTTGGAGCCTTTGAACCATTTACATCAAAGTAAATAATTGCGCAGTATTTTACATGATTATATCCTTGTGTAGGATTCCCATCTTTATCATAATATGTTTCCAGTCTAACATAATCACAATTTGGAATTAATTCAGCAAAATTTAAAACTGCTCCACTTGAAAGTACAATCTTAGACCACCCCGTATTATATTTTCTTATAGTTCCAGAAGAATCATACCTGGGAGCCGCATATGAAATATCATAGTAAAAATCTTTGCATTGTTCTTTATTTTTACAAAATTTTGCCCCTTTAAAATATTTAGAAAAATTTTCTAAAGCCTTTGAATATCCATCCGAGAAATTAAACAAAGCTGTATTATCACCAATATCCCCATTTTCTTGTTGTGCTAATTGTATAGCATTTTGAATATCAGAATAACTTTTTTTAGTCTTTACAATAAGTTCTTTTTCTTTATAATTTGCAATTAAAGTTGGTAAAGTAAGCGCCGCAACAACTCCGATAATAACAAGAGTAATGAGGACTTCGGCAAGAGTAAAGGCGGATTTTCGTTTAAGGGAATGGTAAGTAGTGAGTGGTGAGTGGTTCGTTTCAGGGGAAGCAACCAAGCAGCTAGGTTGTTTATGTTGTAAATTGTTTTTATTCATTTTTATTTTTCCTTTCTTTTCACCAACATCTGTCATCGCGCACTCCGTTGCGCGATCTAAAGTTTTATATTTTTTATACCCCTCTCTGAAATTTCTAAGCTCACATAATTCGCCAAGAAATTTCTTCTCTCCCTCAAGGGGCGAGAGTAAAATGTTTCGTTTAACTAAACTTAAAATATCAACAATCTTCCTAAATAAATCAAACTTCCTTAACCGTAAAAGACTATGCCTCTTTGCATC
>CAKUZI010000014.1 GCA_934717855.1 uncultured Candidatus Melainabacteria bacterium | reverse complement strand
CTTGGCGAATTATGTGAGCTTAGAAATTTCAGAGAGGGGTATAAAAAATATAAAAATTCAGATCGCGCAACAAAGTGTGCGATTGTATGTGTTGGTGAAAAGAAAGGAAAAATAAAAATGAATAAAAACAATTTACAACAAAAACAACCTAGTTGCTTAGTTGCTTCCCCTGAAACGAACTATTCACCACTCACTACTCACCATTCACTCAAACGCAAATCCGCTTTCACTCTCGCAGAAGTTCTAATCACTCTTGGAATTATCGGTATTGTTGCAGCTTTGACACTTCCTAATTTGATTGAACAGCATGAGAAAAAAGCTACTGCTGTAAAACTTGAAAAATTTTATTCAATTATGAGTCAGGCTGTTTTAAGATGGCAAACTGAAGAGGGAATATCTCCTGAAAGTTTTTCGTTCCCACAAGAAGCAGTTAGAAATAAAGAAGAAACTACAAAATGGTATAATGAGAATTTGAAACCATATATAAATCAAGAAACCGAGACTAGTGGGGATATATATACATCGGTAAAGTTTAATGATGGAAGTGGGTTTGTTGCTTATATTGCTTATCCCAATGTTATGCACTTTTTTTATTGTACTCAAATTAAATATTGTGCGCAAGAGTCTTATGATGGACGGAGAACATTTTTATTTTCTTTAATAAATGGTAGATTTTATCCTTCAGTGAATGAGTCTGTTTCAAATAGAGCAGAACTTCTTGACAAATGCAAACACCCATTTACAAATTCATATCACAGACGTCATTCTTGTACAAAACTAATTCAGTACGACGGTTGGCAAATTAAAGACGATTACCCTTGGCGAGAAGAATAAAAAATTATTTCTTTTCGTCTGTGTATTCTGCAGTTCCAGGGAATGCGTCTGAGCCGGTCGCTTTTCTTGTAATCCAGTATTGAATTTTCGGAATAAATGTTGACAAGAATGCTGCTGAAATTGCAAATCCAATTCCCCAGTTAAGAGCGTTTTTGCCGTAATTTTCTTTACGTGCTTTTTCAAGAAGTTCTTTTGTGATTTCTCCTGTTTTCGCTTTCTTAATAACTGATTGAATATATGCTTCAATTTCGGCTTGTTTTTTGATAAATGTTTCTTTATGAATAAAGCGTAAATCTTGATCAAATACAGGGTCTGAAATTTTTCCGGTAAACAAGTTTTGGTCGGAAGTTGAACATCTGTAAACATTTTTCAAGAAATCCGGAATATTAACAGCACCATCTGTAAAGATGTCTGCAATTTGTTTTTCGGAAATAATTGCTTTACCGTCAAGTTTTGGTTGAAGTTCAGACATACCTTTTGCGGCTTTTTTAAGTTTTTCAACATCGATTTCCGGATATTTAGATTTTACATCTTCAAGAAGTTCCGCAAACTTGTCTAATTCAACAACGCCATTGCCTTCGCGGATTGCTTCTTTAACTTTTGGCGTCATATATGCAGTGTTATCTCTATTGCCAAGCATTGCAAGTTTAAAGTCATCAACATTCATTTTTCCATTGTTAGCTTTTAATACTTCTTGCATTAAATCTGTTGTTTGTTGAGTTGCAATAGGATCAAGTCTTGTTCCACTGCCTGTTTGCATTTTGTTCAACAAATAAGCAACTACCGGCATGTTAAACATATAGAAATAACTTGAAGAAATGTCTCTAAATAAAACTTCTGTTCTTTCGTGGTTATTACGAGCTGAAACTCCTCTGCCAACCCAAACTCCTGCATCCGTAGAGATTAAACCGTATTTTGGATTGTTTTCAAAACTATATGCTAATGACATCAATGTTTGAGGTGAAATTGCACCGAATGCTACATTGTTATCTTTTTTGAGGAATTTATCCATTGTGTATTGTGGAGTATTTTGCGTTTTGTTGTCTTGGTTTTGTTGTTTGGCTTTTTGTTTTTGCATTAAATGTTTTGTAACAGCTTGGTTCGCTTTTGGTAAAATAAAGCCAACAAGAGCATTGGCAAGTATAATACTTGTCATAACTTTGCCAAATTTATATCCGGCAATAACTTTTTCAGCTTTCTTAGGATCCATTTTAAGTTCTTTTTTGAACTTATTCATGTAGTTTTTGAAAGGATTTCTAACGGCGTCTTTTTCTGTGTCGAAATTTGTTTCAGGCAATTTGAACATTTTTTTACCGACAAATTTGTCGATAAGACTATTAAACAACGGAACTCCACTGAACCAGAATAAAGCACCGGTCATTTCTTCGGTTAAACGTTCTCTAGCTTCAGTAAACCCACCTCTTTGATATGCTTGGTAAGTTCTTCCTGTTTCAACAAACGCTTCTAAAAGAATTACAGGCGCAATAGAACGGCTTGCAAGTCCTTTAACGAATTTTTGCCCGTAACTGAAATCTTTTAATGTTTGATTAGGTTTTATATTTATATTTAAGTTTGGTTTAATATTTGAAATCGCCATGTTAAAAAATTTTCCTTAATATTTAATAACCCTGAATATTGGTTTTTGCCTTAAAATTTTAAAGTGTTAACATTTTGTTACACTGGAAAGTCCTATGGACAAAGTGATTAAGTTTTGTTAAATTTATTTTGAAAAGTAACAATGTTTTTTATTCAGTGTTTTTGATAAGATGGAAATAGGAAGTGTATATTATGTCAATAGCACCTGTAAATAGTAATTTTAACCAGACAAATTATAACATAAAAAAAGATGAAAGAAAGCTCAAAACGGCTGTTGCAGTAACTTCTGCGTTGGGAGTTGCTACTGCATTGGCTCATATTTCTAAAAAACAAGGTTTTTCATTAAATCCTTCAAGAATTGCAAAAACTCCAATTAAAGATTGGGCAATTTTTGGGTTATACAGCAAAAAACATCCTGAAAGAAAATTAATTGATCTTGAAGGCCCACAAATTATTGAACTTGCTTCTGCTTCTGTTGCTGGCGGTTTAATTGGCGGTATTGCTTTTGATGATAAAAAACATAGAAAAGCAAAATTAAAAGAATCTGTAAACCAATTGTTGGGTAATGTTTTAGTTCCAATCGGCTGTGTTTGGTCTGCTTCTGAGCTTTATAAGAAGAATGCAAAAAGCATAATGAAACTTATTCCTCAAATAAAAGAAACAGGAAAGTCATCAAAAATATTCAACGGCGCACTAAGAGCAATTCCAATGTCAATAGTTACAATCGCCTCTTTAGCGACAGGAATATTTGCAGGGAATAAGGTTTCCAACTTTATAAACGAGAAAGTTTACCACAAAAAAGTTAAAAGAGATATTGAACCTACAGACTTCGCTCCACACGTAGATGATATAGGTATGGCAGTATCCTTGATGGCTGAAAAATCTCCTTTTGCTTCATTTATTCAAAGAGTAGTTCCGGCATTCCTTTGTGTTCCAGGTTATGAAACAGGCATGCACAGAGAAGATAATTAGGCTGTTTGCATAGAAATTTCTTTATTTTATATTTATGTTAGAATTATTCTATAGTAGAAAATATAAAGAAAAGGAAATATAAATATGCTTAGAACCGGAATTGTAGGATTGCCGAATGTTGGAAAATCAACTCTATTTAACGCTTTGACTAGTGCTAAAAATGCTCAAAGTGCAAATTATCCGTTTTGTACAATTGAACCTAATGTTGGTGTTGTGAATGTACCTGACGAAAGGCTTGAAAAACTTGCCGAACTTTGCAAAACAGATACTATTATTCCGACAGCGATTGAATTTGTTGATATTGCTGGACTTGTAAAAGGTGCAAGCAAAGGTGAGGGGCTTGGTAACCAGTTTTTGCATAATATCAGAGAAGTTGACGCTATTATTCAGGTTGTAAGATGTTTTGATGATCCAAACACAATTCACGTTTCAGGTAAAGTAGATCCGCTAGATGATATCGAAATTATTAATACAGAGCTTGCTCTTGCAGATATTGCGTCTGTAGAAAAGCAGATTGCAAAAGTTTCAAAAGTAGCTAAATCAGGTGACAAAGATGCTGTTCTTTTGTTATCTGTTTTAGAAAAAATGCAAAAACTTCTTGAAGAAGCTACATTTATTAATATAAATGACCATTTTAACGAGGATGAAATTCCTGTTGCAAAAAGTTTGAACTTGATGTCTACAAAACCTGTAATTTATGCTGCAAACGTTTCTGAATTCGACTTAAAAGACGGAAACGATTATACAAAAAGAGTTGGGGAATATGCTAATGCTCACGGTGCAGAAATGGTAATTATTTCAGCAAGAATTGAAGAAGAATTGGCAGAACTTTCTCCGGAAGAAGCAACCGAATATTTGCACGATTTAGGAGTTGAGGATAGCGGTATTAATCGTATGATTAAATCTGTTTATAAATTGTTAAATTTGAGAACATTTATTACAGCCGGGGAAAAAGAAATTCATGCGTGGACAATTCCTGCAGGAGCAAAAGCTCCACAAGCAGCAGGTGTAATCCATACCGATTTTGAAAAAGGTTTTATTAGGGCAGAAATCACTCCGTACGAAGAATTTGTAAAAAATGGTTCATACGCTGCGTGCAAAGATAAAGGTGTAACTCGTCTTGAGGGCAAAGATTACGTTGTTCAAGACGGCGATTTAGCTCATTTTAGATTTTCAGTATAAATAATAAATATGCCTATGTAAAGAAATGTAAATATAAGTTTAAAATAGGCTCAAACCCTGTCATAATGCCTCTATGCTATGCTATGCTATGCTATGCTATGCGGAGTACTATGTCAATTTTTCCAGACCTTGCGTTTTTATAAATGAGTAAGGGAAATCGATTTCGGGGATATTTGAAAAGTATAAAATTGGAAAGGAAAAATTGATATGGGAATTTCAAGAATTATAGGAAAAGTATTTGAAAAAGAAGCCGGAGCTGTTATTCGTCGCTCTTCTTCGATGGCAAAAGAAGGAGAAAAGGCAATTTTAAAATTCTCTCCGGAATCTTTAGCTAGAGGTAAAGAGCTTGGTTTGTCTCAACATAAAATGGCAGAACTTAGAGAATTAGGAAATTATACAAAAGAAAGAACTGTGTCTGCAGAAACATTAAAAGATAATTTATGGCGTAATAGAAATGAAAAAGGTTCTATTGAGTTGTATAGTCAAGCATTTCAAGATGCAGATGGCTCTTTGGTTAAATATCTGTCAAATGGTAATAAAGTTGTAATTTCCAAAGATGGGACTAAAACAATAAGAAAAGTTTACAATCAAAAAGGAGAGTTAATTGTTGATAATACTAAACAATTCAGTACTTCAACTATTGGAAATAAAACTATTAGAGAAAAAACAAGCCAGACTACTTGGAATACTGTAATATATCCTAAAGGCATGTCTCAGACTTATAAATTTGATTATAAAGCTGAAAGAGTTTACGATAAAAATGGTAAATTCTTAGGTATGCGTCAAACAGAAAAACAGCCTGTTTATATTGAACATGGGATCCAAGATGGTGAAAAATGGGCTCGAGAATATCGTTATTCTGAGAATGTATATGTTACAAAATCAGTTCCCAAAGAATATGGTGTAAAAGCTTATACAAAAGAGTTTTCAGGGGAAAATGGTCGTGCAGTTCGTAAAACATTTGCAGGAGCATTGCACAACGAAAAAGGGGCTGGAGCCTACAAGCCGGTGTTCAATTCCGGTAATGTATTACCACATACCAGATGGCAACCTAGTGTCGCTTATGATAACAGAACCTCTTATTGGGGGACTGTAGGTGGAACTAAATATAATAGTAAAGGCTTGCCAATGCCAACATATTATTCTGGCGGAATTAACTCTTTAAATGCTCCAAGTATGGATAAAATGAATTTAAAAGAAATGCGTGAATTAGCTGAAAAAATGCAACCAAGAAAGCATGTTCCATATAATGAACGCAGTGTTATTTATTCAAGTTGCGCAGATGGTCTAGAGCATTTGGATATTCCATATTCGGTTGCAAAGAAAGTTTAATTTAATACTTGTAAACATGTAAGGTGGAGAAAATAATCTCCACCTTATTTTTTTGTTCTTATAAATTTATCCATGAATTCATGGACATGTTGGCATGCAGTCATAATCGTGGACTTTTCAAATCTTTAAAATACGTTATACTAAAAATGTGGTTAAGGTTCACGCTCATAGATAGCAAAACTGTTTACCATGCAAGGAGATTGTAGTATGGGGTATATTCACTGCTGTGGGGCTTTGCACAAAACTAGAACTTTTCGCCTTGTTCCGCAGGACAAATTTGTGTTGTGTGAAATGGATTATCTTAGCAAATGTCCGACTTGCGGACATACTGTCACGCAACTTACGAGAATTGATAATGAAAATAATATTTCTTCGATTAGAAAAACAAATAAAAAAGCTAGGGAATTTTTTTCAAAGCTTAAAAATTATGTCTTGTATGAGATAAAACCTGCACGATATAATTCGCCAAATATCGGCAAGTTTTACCTTAATTATAATGAATTTGGGGTTAAAAAGAGGTGCTATTCAAATTTAAGAACATTAAAAATCGGACTAACTGAAAATAAATTTTTAAAAACCAATCCTTAAATTATCTTACTCTCTGGGGCGGTTTTCGCCCCATTATTTTTTTTAGCGGAAATATTATGAATGATTTTTTATTCTTTTTTAATATGCTGAAAGTAAATAATAATATAAAGGAATTAAGAATATGACACTCTCTCCAAAGGAAGTTGAAGCAATAACTTTGGTTGCCTTGGGCTACTCTGATAAAGAAATTTGTTGTGCAATGAAAATTGCATATGGAACTGTTAGAAATCATATAGATAGAGCTGTTTTAAAGCTCCACGCACAGAACAGAACTCATGCGGTAATGATTTATAAACTAATGAATAAAGAATGGTTGGAGGAATTTTATGAAGCGGATAATCATACATTGGACAGCAGGAACTTACTATCCGACAGAGTTTGAAAAAGCTCATTATCATTTTCTGATAGACAAAAATGGGAAAGTTTTTTGTGGAAAATTTAAACCTGAAAACAATGAGATTTGCAAAGTTGGGAATTATGCGGCGCATACAGGGGGAGGAAATACAGCTAGTATCGGTGTTGCGATTTGTGCAATGGCAGGTTTTAAAAATGTTAAAAATATCGGCAATTATCCGATTTTGAAAAAACAGTTTGAAAGCGCAATGAGGTTTTGTGCAGAATTGGCTAAAAAGTATAAAATTTCGATTACTCCTCAAACAGTTCTTACCCATTACGAGTTTGGGCTAAAAAATCCAAAAACAACTTCGGCAGGAAAAATCGATATTGTCTATCTTCCTCCATATTCGTGGATAAAAAAAGAAGAAGTTGGAAGTTTTATCAGGACAAAAATTAAATGGTATTTAGAAAAAATAAATAAGGAGCAAAGTTAATGGAAGTTGCATATTACAATTTGGCTGGCGGAATTAATCAGGCTTTGACCAAAACAGAATTGGGTTTAGATACAAAGAGGATATATTGGGCAGATGCGGAAAATGTTGAAATTTTACAAAATAGAGGAATTGTCAAACAAAAAGGCAATTCTTTATTTTTAGATATTGGGGAAGAAGTTACAGGCCTTTTTGAAATGTCTGCTTATGACACATCAAAACTTGTCATAACAACTGTTTCAGGGAAAATTTATGTATATGATGAATTGCATTCAAAAAAAATATTGGTTAATAAGACATTAAGCGGGGTTAAACCGGTATTTTTAAATTTTTTGAATGGAATTTTGATAATGACAGAATCAGATGGTTTGTTTTATCTGAAAAACAATTCAACATACGACGTAGTTGACTGTGAATTAAAAACATTATCCGGCGAAATTTTAACATCAGGAGTTATGTCAATTTATAAAGGTCGAGTTTGGGTAGCCAAAGACGCAACTATTTATTACTCGGCACTGGGTACTTATAATGATTTTACAACTCAAGGTGATGCAGGGTATATTAATGAATTTCATACTGATACTGGAGCAATAACTGCATTAAAACCGTACAAAGACTATTTGGCCGTTTATAAAAAAGATAGTGTTTATTTGTTGACCGGTTCAAGTTCTGATGATTTTGCAATTAATTTATTTGCAAATAAGGGGGCAGTTGGTGCAAATTCAATATTGAATGTAGATAATAAACAGTATTTTTTAAGTAACGGAATTTTTGCGCTTGAACAAGTCGGAGAATTAAATCAAATTCAGTTGGGGAGTGAAATTTCTCAAAAAATAAAAGATGAATTCTCTCGATTTGAAAAGTTAGAAAACTCAATTGCATTACATTATGAAGCTAAAAATCAAATATGGTATTTCTTTCCGTATGTTTCAAACAAATTTTTTCATACGATTTGGATAAATGATTATGAAAATAAAGCTTGGTATAAAAGAAAAATCCCGCAAAATGTTGTTACGGCTTGTATTTATAATGAAAGAATTTATACAGCAGATAAAGATGGAAAAATTTATAAAGAAGATTTTGGAACTTCGTTTGCGGGAAAACCAATTGATTTTTTGTGGAAAACTCCGTTTTTAGCTATAACAAAACCGCACCATAGAAAGATGATTGATGAATTCTATTTTCTTTTAGATACGGAATATGATAATGATTTTAATTTCTCTGTTTATAAAGACTATGATAGCGAGTTGTCTGATGATGCAGAACATATTTATTCTGTATACCAAGATCATTTGATTTGGGCAGATGAAAAAATGAATGAAAATCTACCTTGTCACTGGGCAAGAGATGATGAAACAATTCCTGTTTGGCCGGTAAATAAAGATGCTTTAGAAAAAGCAGAAATTTCTGAAGCAAATTATGCTGTTCAATTGTGTATAGAGGGCTCTGAACAGACTAATTCTTGTGCAATTATCGGACTTCAGTTTAGAGAAGTTTATATTGATGATTAAGTAAATCCACTCATTTTATAAAGTATACATAACAAAAGAAAGGAAATTTTTATGTCAGAAACAACAAATTCTTATTCAGCTTTTATTCCTGAGATATGGAGCCAAAAATTAAACAACATGTTGGAAAAAGATTGCGTTATGCTTCAATGCGTAAACAGAAACTGGGAAGGTGAAATTAAAAATCAAGGCGATAAAGTAAAAATTATTACCCCTGCGCAAGTTACAATTTCTACTTTGGGTAATGAAAATATTACATACAGCGAACTTGAACCAACTTCGCAAGAACTTGTAATTGACCAAAAGAAATTTTTTGCATTCAAAATTAATGATGTAGCGCAAGTTCAAGCAAATACAGATATTATGGAAGCTCATCTTAAAAATGCAAGAAAAGCGATTGAAGAAGTTCAAGATGCATACTTGTTAGCTCAACACGCAAATGTTGCGCCTACTAATATTGTAGGTTCTGATGCTTCGCCAATTACTCTTGATAAATCAACTATTTACTCTCAATTTGTAAAACTTGCATTGTGTTTGAAAAATTCTGATGCTGTTACTGCTGGTTCAAGACCTTGGGTTGTTATTAATCCGACTGTAGAATCTTATTTATTGCAAAGTACAGAGTTTATCGGTGCGCACAATGTGGCTGATGAAACTCTTAGAGAAGGTGCAATTGGTAGAATTGCCGGCATGGACGTACTTGTTAGCACAAACTTAACTGCTGTGTCTGATAAATATTATGTTTTAGCCGGAACAAATGATGCAATTACTTTTGCTTCTCAATTGGCTAAAATTGAAAGTTTGAGAGACAAAGACAGTTTCTCTGACTTGGTTAGAGGTTTGTATTTATATGGCGCTAAAACTGTTCAACCAAAAGCTTTGGCAAAAATGGTAGTAAGTGCAAAATAATTAAGAAAATAAGTGGGATAGAGGCTAAAAATAGAAAAACTCTAATTAAAAATAATAGCCTCTATGCCTTTAAGTAAGGGATTTATTAATGTTTACAAACTTAAAAATCAAAATAAAAGAACTTGCTAAAACGGCAGTAATTAAGGCAGAAAAATCGTTTGGTGGAAGTATGGGACAACAAAAAAAGCAATGGCAATAAAATTTGTGATTGACCAAATTCCAGTTCCCTCAGTTTTTAAACCGGCGATTTCATTTGTATTCTCATCGTTTATTGATGAAGCGATTGAGTTTGCCGTAGAGCTTATGAAAAATCAATAAAAAGGAAACATCTATGGATAAAGAAAATATCGAAAATATTTCATCTAATGCCGAACAACAAACTTCGACATTCGAAAAACAGCCGAGTGATGCTGAAAAATACAAACAAATGGCTGTAAATGACATAAATACAATTAATAATCTTGTACAATCCGGAGTTATGACACAAGAACAAGGACAGAATTTAATGAATTTTGTAACTCAAAAGGCGTTTGAGAAGTACACATCCGTCTTAACTCCGCAAACTCAAATTCAAGAAAATACTGCTCACGCAAAACACGCAGTTATGCCAGAATTCTTTAACAGAAACGGCAGAATTGATGTTTATGATTATTTAAAAAATTTAGATGTCGATTTTGATGAAGATGAAATTTCTAAAATTTCTGCACTTGTAGAATTAATTGAAAATTCTGCAGTACAAAGATATTTAGAAAAACAAGAGCACGAAAAGGCGTTAAATAATGAGAACGAAACTGCAAAGCAAAAATTGAGAGCAAATGCTCAAAATAATACTTCTGCAGGGGTAAAAAATTTGGTCTTTACTCGTGAACAAATCGGCAAAATGAGTGGAAAAGAATTTGCTAAGCATGAACGTGCAATTATGGATCAGCTTAAAAAAGGTCTTATAAAATAGCAATATTCAAATCTTTTGTGAGAGAATGGGCTTTTTGCCTGTTCTCTCTTGAAAGAGAAAGGAAAATTAAATAATGAATTATCTTGAAATTATAAATAAATGTCTTGTTGAACTTAATTATAAACAAGTTAATTCTTTTTCGGAATTAACTAAAAATGAGCATAAAAAATTAAAAAATATTATAAATATAATAAATTCTGAAATTTGTTCATTAGATAAGTGGAATTTTTTATTACGCAAAGAAAAATTATTACTTAAAAAAAATACGGGAGAGCTTGAAAATACCATTAATGGAAAAATTAATTCGTTAATTATAGGAGTGGAAAAATATGAATATAACCCAAATTATGAAACGTTTTTTACAAATTCTCAACCTCAAAATACGTATAGCTTGTTTGATGATAAGATTTTGCTTCCTATTTTTAATCAAGATAAAGATGTAGAAATTTTGTACTACACAAAAAACTGTGCAAAAGATATAAATGGGCAAGAAAAATTTCAGTTGCAAGAAGAAAAAGATTCCTCTTTAATCCCATTGCCGTTTGTAGAGCCAATTCTTGTGTATGGAACTTGTATGAGATTAAAAGGGAATCCTCAGCATGCCCGTTTTAACTATTGGTTTAGTATGTATAAAGATGCATTGGCTAATTTAAGATCAAAAGTCGCTGAAACTATTGACGAATACCCAACGGTAAAGATGTTTAGAAGATAGTTGAAAATAGTATAATAGTAGATTTGTTTTAAGCCATTTTAGAGTAAAAGTAAATTTTGTCCACAAAAAAAACAGGAAGTTTAAATTTCATTTCCCCTCCTGTTAAGATTTACACTAGCCGAAATATAAATAGCATGACTATTATACAATTTTTTTCAATAAATATCAAATAATACAAAGAAATGTAACGAAATCTAAATAATTAAAAGATTAAAACTATGAATAAACTAACAAAACAACAAATGATTTTTGTAAAAGAGTACATAAAAAGCCTTGATGGAGAACGATCTGCTAAAATTGCAGGATATAAATCTAAAGATTTGGCAGAGACGGCTTCTACTCTTTTAAATAATGAATATATTATTAAAGAAATAAAAAGACAGTTAAAACAACAAATTTTTTCGTTAAGAGTTAACAAAGGTTATGTAATCCAAAAGTTTCTTCAAATAGCTGAATTTTCGTTAGAGGAAGAAGAAATATTAGATAAAGAGGGCGGTTATACCGGTAAGAAAAAACTTCGTGATACTTCAGCGGGATTGAAAGCTTTGGAAAATTTATGTAAATATCTAGGATTTAATACGAAACAGGAAGAACCGGAAGTAAGTCAGGCAAAAATTATTACAATCTCAAACCTTGATGATGAAAAAATTTAAAAGTTTTAAGAAAGGAAATACCATGAAAAATAATGATGCAGAGGCATTGCTTTTGAACAATGCTTCTTTGGAAGATTTAATAAAAATGAAGATTGAAAAAGAGTTTATGGAAGATTTAAAAAAGTCAAAAGAAAAACCTGAAAAACAAATTTTGACGGAAATAAAAAATTTGCCTAAAGATAAAATTTTTTCAAAATATGCAACTTTTAGATATTTTAACCGAAATACCGGTTGCGAAACCTTTATCAATGGAATTCAAGCAGAGGCATTAATCGGCTTACAAATTAATATTCGAGAAAAAATGCTGAAAGGCGAACTAAGTGCATTTACGATTGATGATGCTTATATAAAATTTGAGAAAGCTGAGTTTTAATGGCTAATTTTGTGCAACCTTTTGAAAAACCTGCTTATTTTGAGCAGGCTTTATTTTTATACAAAAAATATTCAAAATACTTAAATGACGATTTTGGTGTTTTTGACGAAAATTATGTCTCAAATTTTTTACAACTTATTATTAGAACCTCTCCATATTTTTGGGTAATTGTAGAGGGAGATAGCGTTAGCGGGTTTGTATTTTTGGATAATATTATTGGAGATACCAAAACTAGTCACAGTGCAGAATTAACAACTTGTTTTGATAAAAAATTTTGGGGAGATTACACAAAAAAATGCGCAATTGCTTTTCTAAAATTTGTTTTTGAAGTTTATAAGTTTGAAAAAATTAAAGCACTTGTGTTCCCTGACAATTTTAGGGTTAAAACTTTACTAAAATACTCTGGGTTTGTGAAAGAGGCTTTGTTAAAAAGGGAAACAATACGTGGCGGAGATTTGCAGGATATTGAAATTTATTCGATTTTTAAAGAAAGGGTAAAAAATGAAAATAGAAACAGAAAATTTATTACAAAATATAGATGAAACCGATGAAAAGTTTTTAGTGGGAAGTGTTTCTGAAAAATTTGATAGGTTTAATGATGAAAGAGCTTCTCAATTAGCAGATATCAAACTCGTACGAGATGCGATTTACAGCTCAGATATTCCAAAAGTAAATGGATGGGACAATATGGTCGAACTTCCAGATATTTATGAATTGGCACAAACTTTAAAATCTCACATCAGTGAAAATTTGTATTCTCATCCTGATGCGATGTTTGATGTTTCCGGGACAACTCCGCAAACGCAGAGCTTTGCGAATAGACAAAAAGCAATGCTTGTAAATACGTTTGAGCAAATGAATATTGAAAACGAGATGGAAAAAATTATAGATGGAATTATTGAAACCGGAGAAAGTACACTTTTTGTAGGTTGGGAGACAAAGATTAAATCAACCAGACGAGCTCAAACTTTTGAAGAACAACTTTTGTTCCCGGAAAAACGAGGCTTTGTCTTGGATGAAAAAGTAACTTATGATAATGCGAAAATTCGACATATTAAGTCAGAAGATTTTGTGTTTGATAAATATAATAGCGAAAATTGGGATAAATGCGCCAAAATTTACAGAACTTACTTGAGCCTTGATGAAATATATTCAGACAAGTCAAATAATTTTTTGAGTAACGAAAAATTTGAAAAATTGAAAGGAGTGGTGGCAGGAAAAAAATACAAAAACAATAATGACAAAGCAGTTGATGGAAAGAAAGTTGAGGTTCTGGAATTTTGGGGCGATATTGAATTAGCAGATGGAACTTTATTGAAAAATTGGCTCGTTGTAATTGCAGGAAGACAAGAAATAATCAGGTTTGAAAGTAATCCGTTCGTTATAAATCCTTTTATTCACGCAAATATTATTGAAGCACCTCAAACAGGCAGAGGAATTTCCCCTCTCAGAGTCGCTTTGATTTTAAACAATATTGCATCAACTATTTTAAACAAACAAATAGATGCTCTTGCTCTTATGATGAACCCACCTTATCTTGCACCAAAAGGTTGTTTTAAAGGACAACAAGAAGTTAAACCAGGTAAAATTATTGAATATGATTCTGCGCTTATGCCACAAGCTCCTACACCTCTATCATTCGATAAAGCTATGGTTGGTTGGGATTTCTTAAATTATTTTAAATCAACAATTGAAAGCGCTACCGGAATTTTTAAAAACATGTCCGGAAATATTCAATCAGTTCAAAGAACTGCTACCGAATTAAATTATTCTGTAAGCGGACAGGAAGCTCGATTAAATATGATTTTAGACTCAATAAATAGAAAAATAATTGTTCCGATGGTTGAAAAAACAGCGGAGATTATTTCTTATTTTAAACTCGGAAAAGAATTAATAGGTGTTAATGATAGGGGGAAAACAAGCTTTTTAGAAATTGACGATGATGTTAGAAATGCAAACTATGTTTATCGTTATGGAGATAGAAAAGCTTCATTTGAAAGGAAATTACGATTGAAAGAATTGTTTGAAGTTGTCAAATCATTTGCACAAGTTCCGGAAGTTGAAGAAAAAATCGACTGGCTTGAATGTTTTAGATTTGCACTTGAACAGTATGGGATTGAAAATGCAAACAATTTTTTGTTGAATGATAAATAAAAAATAGTCAAAAGTATTATATACAAATGGCTAGTTTTTGATAGAATTAAAGAATGAAGAAACTAATTATTTTATTACTATTCTTGTTGTTCCCGTTAACTGTATTTGCAGAAGAACTTCCACCACGTGGTATGGGGATTTCAGTAACCAAGGAAAACTCTCCAATACATTGGGGGTATTGTGAAGATTACGCAGAGTTGCTAAAAAAAGCGTTTAAAGCAAAAATGAAAAATAAATACCATCGTAGAGGTTGGGGAACGTGTTATGATTTTGTTATAACTCGAAATGGTGATATTGTTGACATGAGGGAAACAATATATCAAAATAATTATTTTGATAGTATTGTAAAGGATATAATATTATCAGTAAAACCAATTCCTTTTTATGAAGGAATGAATGAAGAAAGTATTATGTTTTCAGTTTATTTAGGATATCAGAAACATGATAATATTGAGATTTCTGTTGGGGCGAATGCTTATCGAGATATTTATTCAATAGATGTTGATTTGAAAAAGTAATTATGAATAGTAAAGAAGTATATTTAATTAAAACCGCTTAATAAAAGCGGTTTTGTTTTAATGCAAAGAAAGGAAGTAAAGATGGAGAGAAAAATTAATGCAAATGCTTATAAAATTTTATGTTCAGAAGCCAATAAAATGGTTAAAATGAAAAATGGATCTGTTACATCAAATGGCTGGACAAAAGTTGATGGAGAATATGACAAAGGTACAAATTTTAAAGGAATTTTGTATGAAAAAGATGGAAAATATGCATTATGTTTTGTTGGAACTGATAAGTGGAATTATAAAGATCATGTAGCAAATATTCAGATGGCTACAACAGGAGATAGTGGGCAAATACAAAAAGCAAAAGATTTTGTAGAAAAAATGCAACGAACTCAGGGCTTAAAGCATGAAAATACAATATTAATCGGACATTCTGAAGGTGGAACGGAAGCAACAAAAGTTGGGATTGAAAAAGGGTTTAAAATTGTAACATTTAATGCTTATGGAATAAGTAAAAAGCACATTGATATGTCAAAAATTTCTGATGGTCAAATTCTTAACTATCGAGATGCACATGATCCCGTTTCAAAACTCAGAGCCAATGTTGGTGAAACATATATCACGCCAAGTACGCAAAATCAATTCATGTCTAAAACTCCATTTGGTTCAATTCAAGCACACAGTATTAATCGTATGGGTGATTGTAATAATGCAGTGCCAGTAAATTATTATAAGAAAACTCACCCAGTATTCATTGATAAAATTTCAGAAAAAAGAATAAGTCGAAAAGAAATAGGAGAAATGCCGTCTGACTTATTTAGGGTTTATGAAAAAGAGATTGATAAAAGACTTACTCAAAATAATATAAGTTCTGAAAACTTTAAATGGGTTACAATTAACGGAAATCATGTTCCAATAAAAAAATAGAATTAGTGGAGAGGTTTATGTTATATAAATTGCTAAAAGCACAGCGGAATTTTTTAGAAATTCCACACGATTATTCTCTTGATGTGGCTGTATATCAGGGAGGTTATGGCTCTGGAAAAACTTTTGCAGGATCTTTGCTCGGAATTTTATTAGCTTTAAAATTCCCGGGAATAAGAGGGCTAGTTGGGGCGCAAACGTACACTCTTGTTTGAGATACGACTTTACAAACTTATTTTGAACATCTTGAAAATTTTGGATTTGCAGAAGGAAAAGATTATGACTGGTCGTCTTCTCTCCAAAAATTAACGTTCAAAAACGGTTCTGAAATTTTAAACTTGTTTGCACAAGTTCCGGAAGTTGAAGAAAAAATCGACTGGCTTGAATGTTTTAGATTTGCACTTGAACAGTATGGGATTGAAAATGCAAACAATTTTTTGTTGAATGATAAATAAAAAATAGTCAAAAGTATTATATACAAATGGCTAGTTTTTGATAGAATTAAAGAATGAAGAAACTAATTATTTTATTACTATTCTTGTTGTTCCCGTTAACTGTATTTGCAGAAGAACTTCCACCACGTGGTATGGGGATTTCAGTAACCAAGGAAAACTCTCCAATACATTGGGGGTATTGTGAAGATTACGCAGAGTTGCTAAAAAAAGCGTTTAAAGCAAAAATGAAAAACAAATACCATCGTAGAGGTTGGGGAGCAAGTTATTATTTCGTGGTGTCTAAAGATGGCGATATTACTGAGATGAAGCATTCAGTTTATCAGAATGATTATTATGACAGTATTGTAAAGGATGTAATATTATCGGTGAAGCCAATTCCTTTTTATGATGGGATGAATGAAGAAAGTATTATGTTTTCTGTTTATTTGGGATATCAGAAACATGATAATATTGGTATTTCTGTTGGAGCAAATGATTATAGAGATATTTATAGTATTACAGTTAATATAAAAAAATAAACATAATCAAGAATAATTAAAAAGTATATTTGATTAAAACCGCTTAATAAAAGCGGTTTTTGTTTTAATGCAAATAAAGGAAATAGAGGAAAGTTTTATGTTGTATAAATTGTTGAAAGCACAGCGGAATTTTTTAGAAATTCCGCACGATTATTCTCTTGACGTGGCTGTATATCAGGGAGGTTATGGCTCTGGAAAAACTTTTGCAGGATCTTTGCTCGGGATTTTATTAGCTTTAAAATTTCCGGGGATAAGAGGGCTAGTTGGGGCGCAAACGTACACTCTTGTTCGAGATACGACTTTGCAGACTTATTTTGAACATCTTGACAATTTTGGATTTGCAGAAGGAAAAGATTATGACTGGTCGTCTTCTCTTCAAAAATTAACGTTCAAAAACGGTTCTGAAATTCTATTTAGACACTTTGATGAGCCAAATAAATTAAAATCATTAAACCTTGGTTTTGTCGAAATTGAGGAAATGTCAGATATTCCGTATGATACGTTTAAAATGCTTTTAGGACGTATGCGCCAAAGAATTAAGGCTACTTGGAAAAATTTTACGTACAGAATTTTTGGGCACACAAACCCAGAAATGCAAAGGGGCTGGGTTTATAAAACATTTGTTGAAAAAGCTGCACCAAATTATCGACTAATTACAGCGCCTACTACACAAAATATTTACTTGCCTGACGGTTTTTGTGATGAGTTGAAAAAGTTGTATGATGAACAGTATTACAAAATTTTCGTATTGGCAGAAAATGGTGAATACAATAACGGGCTTGTTATTAAAGATTTTACTGATGCAAATGTAAAAGAAATTGCCTATCAGCCGGAAATGGATTTACATATTTCGTGTGATTTTAACGTTGATCCGATGTGTTGGGTGTTTGCACACAAAACTGATGACAAAGTTTTTTATTTTGACGAAATCGCAATGGAAAATACAACTACTGCTAAAGCTTGTGATGAATTTCATCGAAGATATCCAAACCATAAGGCAAAAGTTATAGTAAACGGCGATGCGTCCGGAGATAATAGAAGTTGTACGAGCGAATATACAAATTACGTAATTATTAAGAAAAAACTTTTGCAGTACGGTTATGATGTTGAAATTCAGATAAAAGCATTTAATCCTCCAATAAAAAACAGAATTATGGCGTTTAATTCAAAAGTTCGTTCTGCAAACGGTGAAATTTGTCTTTTTGTCGATCCAAAATGCGAAAAACTTCTTTATAATATTTATAATTTGAAATATAAAGAGGGTTCTTCTAAAATTGATATTCCGACCTATCAGCAAATTAAGCAATCAAAAGAATTAAAGTTTTTGTCGCATCCGATGGATGCTTCGTCGTATTTAGTTGATTATTATTGGCCGATAACCTTATAAGAAAGGATTTTTATGGAAAAATTTATAGAATATTCTCCGGTTATAATCGTTGTATTTATGTTTTTCATTCAGCAGAAAATATTTGTAACCCCGGAGCAATTAGAAAAGAAACACCGTGAAATTATTGAAGAAATTGAAGAAAAATTTGTCACAATAAATAGCTTTATTGATTTAAAGGAACAGTTTTCAGAAGTTAAAGACAAAATAGATAAAATTTATGATTTGTTAATTGATTTGAAATGATTTATATTACAGTTTTACTAATTAAGTTCAGTGTATTTCTCAACCCAAGTTTTTCTCTTTCTTGCCATAAAAATTTAATTGTTTCCGGTCTGATTTTTAAGTTGTTTTTAACGTTTATTTTCGTAATATAGTCACTGTGTAAACGTTTGTCACCTGTAACCAATGTGCAATTGCCAGCATTACCTTTGTGTCGTCTATAGCCGACAAGCGGAGTGTAAATTATTGCAGAACCGCCTATTAAGTGAGCGAAATTGAATAAAAATTTATCCGGACAAATTCGCCAAGCGCTTGTGTTTTGGTAATCTAAAAGTATTTCAATAGAAGCTTTTCGATACATTGCAGAACTGTTGGGAGACCAATACCAACCGCCAAAATGCTTATTTTTTAAAATTTCGTAATTTGCATTTTCTCCAGCAAAAAGTTCGTCCAAAGTGATTGAATGTGGAGAAGATATTGATTTGAGAGTGTGAATTTCATCATCTTCTCCGATTTCTGCAATTTGACAGGATGTGAATGCAACGGATGTTTCGAGGTGAACCCTTACGTGAGTTTTGGCATAATCCTCAAACAAAACATCGTCGCTGTCAATAAAACTTACAAATTGTCCTTGAGCTTCTTTTAGCCCGCGGAGCATTGCAGATAGCTGACCTTGATTAGAGTTTTGCTTAATCAATATAATTCTTAGGTTTTGGTTTTCTGAAATAAAATTTTCAATTACCTCACAAGACTTATCAGAAGAACAGTCGTCAACAACTATTATTTCAAAGTTTGTATAGCTCTGTTTTTTTATGCTTTCCAGTGTTTTTAAAATATATTTTTCGTAATTATATGATGTTACAACAAAGCTGACTAAAGGTAATTTAAGCATTTTCTCCCTCTGTTTTTTCTGTAGCCAAAAGTCTTTCCATTTTCTTGTTGTGTTTTACTGATGAAATAAAAGCAGAAATAATAAATGCTAAACCAATTCCGCCTGTAACGACTTCCGGAATCTCTTTAACTGTAGATACAAGCATTAAACATGCCAACGCTCCGATAGCCCAATGTGCACCGTGTTCTAAGTATAAAAACTGTTTTAGAGTTTTCTTTTCAACAAGCATAATAGTCAAAGATCTAACGAACATCGCACCAATTGCAAGTCCGATTGATATGATTATAATATCTTTGCTTAACGCAAAAGCTCCTAAAACACCATCCAAAGAGAATGATGCGTCAATTAGTTCCAGATATAAAAAACTTACTAAACCTGTACAACCAACGGCACCGGTTGTGCATTTCGCAAGTCGCATTTCTTCGTGTCTTTCAAGATAGTGAGCAAATCCCTCAATTAATAAATATGTTATTATCCCTGAAATTCCGGCAATCATAACGTGTAACTTTTGTGTTGCAGGAACAACATTTTGAGTTGCAAGTAGCATAAATAAAGAAATTACAATTTCAATTCCTTTGATATGGTCAAGGTGCGATAATGGCGCTTCTACGCATTTGATCCAATGAACTTCTTTTTTATGGTCAAAAAAGTAGTTAAGAAATAGCATTATCAAGAACATTCCGCCGAAAGTTACGATTGGTGCGTGAGTTTGATGTAAGTAATATGCATATTTATCGGAATTTGTTAATGCGATGTTTGCGACATCAAGCATGCTTAATTTGGCAAATATAGAAACAACTAGTATTGGGAATAAAAATCTCATTCCGAATACGGCAATAATGATACCCCAAGTTAAAAATCTCATACGCCATTTGTGAGACATTTTTTCGAGTTTCATTGCGTTTACAACAGCGTTATCAAAAGATAAGCTGATTTCTAAAACGCCTAAAACTATTGCAATGAATACACAAGCTAAACCGGAACCGCTATGAACATGTTCGCCCCAAAGGTAAGCCCCGATTAGCCCAACAATTGTTACTATATATGAACCTAAAAAATATTCTAACATTTTCTTCTCCCTTTTTTTTTGATTGTACATAAAATAAATATTTATTGCATCATACATTTTTTGTAAAAATATCTGTTGTATTTTGCTTGAAATTGATTGAAAAATATGTTAAACTGGTAATGTTATTTAAGAATTAGAGAGGTAAAAATGAGTAATTTAATTTTTGGAAGTGCTTTTCGGGGGGGGCAATCGCTAAAACCCTCTAATAACAAGTGTTTTGGCTTTACATTGGCAGAGGTGTTGATTACCCTTGGCATTATTGGTGTGGTTGCAGCTATTACTATACCAACTTTAGTCGCGAATTATAAAGAAAAAGTTTTTGTTGTCTCAGCAAAGAAAACTTATTCAGGATTGACCAATGCAATGAATAAATGGAACGAAGAAAATGGAGCAATAGGGGATGCTTCAGCTTTTTGGTTTAGTGAAACAACGGATGAAGGTTTGACTTTTCAACTTGCAAAGTATTTAAATACGGCTAAAGTCTGTACTTATGCAAAATTGCGAGAATGTGGTGGGGCGTACAATATTATGCAGTATAAAAAATTTGATGATGGAAATGGAAATACTTATCAAGAAAATTGGATAAGTCAAAGGGCAAGAATTGTTTTAGCAGATGGAGCTTTTGTTTCTGTTGAATGTGCAAGAAATATTGGTGCAAATTGCGAAAGAATGGTTTGGGTTAATGACAAAGACTCCAATGGTAAATTTACAGAAGATTTAAACAGTCCAACCAGTTTAAAAGGTCATTATTTTAAAGATATTACGTGTGGAAGAATTGCTTTTGATACAAATGGGCTAAAAGGTCCAAATCAGATAGGAGTTGATGTTTTTCAAATTCCCTATTTAGGAAATGGAGAGTCGGGAACTGATACTGATAGTTGGGGAAATATAAATTATGTTTTAGCAAATGATAAACTTATAAAAACTGAAAAGTATAAAATTGGGAAATTTGAGTAACTCAACTCTTTTTTCTTGGAGAGTGTTAAGTTAAACGAAACATTTTAATCTCGCCCCTTGAGGGAGAGGAGAAATTTCTTAGCATATTTTGTGAGCTTAGAAATTTCAGAGAGGGGTATAAAAAATATAAAACTTTAGATCGCGCAACGGAGTGCGCGATGACATGTTTTTCAAGATGTCATCAATATCTGTCATCGCGGACTTTGTTCCGCAATCTGTTTTGAACAGTAAATGCTAAAACTTGTCCTCTCTCCAAGGGAGAGAGTTAGAGAGAGGGGTTGGACTTGAAAAACTATTACTACTACTTTTCCCCGCCTCGAAATCAAAGATTTTGGTCCTCCCTCAAGTGGAGGACATGAAGTAATAAGCACGTAGGTCGGGATACACATCCTGCCGTCCGCGCAGGAAAGAATGGAATAATATTTTAACCCCTCACCGGAATTCTATAATTTATTAAATGTTTTCCCCAAGTTTTGTAGAAATGGAAACATTTAAACCTCGTATATTTGAAAAATTTTTTGTTCCTGATATACTTTAGTTATGAAAGATATGTTAGATAAAATTCTTCAAATTGAGAAGAAATATAATGAATTAGGTGTTACACTATCCGATCCTGCAGTAATTCAGGATTATAACAAGTTTAGAGATTTGTCAAAACAAAGAAAATCTATGGAAGAAACCGTTAATCTTTATTATGATTGGAAAAAAGCGGTGGATGCTATTGAAGAAGCTAAAGAAATGATAAAAGCTGAACACGATGAAGAAATGAAGTCATTTTTGAAAGCCGAAATGGCTGAAAATGAAGCTAAACTTCCTGAATACGAAGAAAGAATGAAAGTTCTTCTGCTTCCTCGTGACCCTATGGATGATAAAGACATTATGCTTGAAATTCGTGGCGGTGCTGGCGGAGACGAAGCAAATATTTTTGCCGGTGATTTGGCTCGTATGTATATGAGATATGCTGATAAAAAAGGCTGGCAAACTCAAGTTTTGAGTAAGACTGAATGCGAAGCCGGCGGTGTTTCTGAAATTATTATTTCAATCAAAGGTGATGCGGTTTATTCTCAATTGAAATATGAATCAGGTGTTCATAGAGTTCAACGTGTTCCTGCGACTGAATCTCAAGGACGTGTTCACACATCTACTGCGACAGTTGCGGTTATGCCTGAAGTTGACGATGTTGAAGTTGAATTGAATATGAATGATGTTGAAATATCAACCGCTCGTTCAGGTGGCGCAGGCGGTCAAAACGTAAACAAAGTTGAAACTGCTGCTAGAGTATTTCACAAGCCGACAGGGATTATGATTTTCTGTACAGAAGAACGTTCTCAACTTCAAAACAAAGAGCGTGCTTTGCAGATTTTGAAAGCCAAACTTTATGATATGGAAGTTCAAAAACAAATGCAGGAAATCACAGATTTACGTCGTTCTCAAGTTGGTACCGGTGACAGAAGTGAACGTATTAGAACGTACAACTTCCCTCAAGGTCGTTTGACAGATCACAGAATTAACCATAACTTGAATGTTAATACGGTTATTGACGGTGATTTGGATGAGTTGATTAATTTGTTGATTGATCACGATCAAAAATTGAAACTGGAAAAATTAGCAGAGGTAAATTAGTGGTAGAACGAAAATGCGTAGGTTGCGGTAAGCTTAAAGACAGAAAAGATTTAATAAAGATTACTCGTGAAAATGCGCATGGAAACGTTATTGTAAACCCTGATAACAAAATATTTGGCAGATCTGTATATCTCTGCTATAATAATTCGTGTGTAGAGAACGCTTTCAAAAAAAATAAAATTTCAAAAATCTTGAAAGCCTCTGTACCGGAAGATTTGAAAGGAAAATTATTAAATGAGTTTTGAAACGATTAGAATAAATGAATTAGCAAAAGAACTTGGGCTTACCAGTAAGGAAGTTATAGAAAAGTTTGCACAACTTTCTGTTACGGGCAAAACTCATTCAAGCACTGTTACAATGGAACAGGTGAAAAGGCTTAAGGAATTTATCGCATCAGGCGGTGTAAAAGAACACAAAAAGCCAAAAGCTTTTGTTGTTAAAAAAGCAAAACCTGCGGAAAAACCGGTCGTAGAAAAAGTTGAAATAAAAAAAGAGGAAAAGAAAGTAGAACCTGTAAAAAAAGTAGCTACACCTCGTGTTGAAATTGTTAAACCTAAACAACCGCAAAGCCGTTTGGAAATTGTTAGAAGAGCTCCAAGAAAACCTGCGGAGGCTTCTACTACAACTTCTGAAAAACCGGAAAGACCAACAAGATCCGGTGAAAGAAAATTCCCGCCTCGTGGAGAAAGAACTCCTCGTGGAGAAAGACCTGAAAGAGGTGACAAACCATTCTCTCCGCGTTCAAAAGACGGTGCTCCTAAAAAACCGTTTGAAAAACCATCAGGAGAAAGAAAGCCTATTCAAAGAACAATTATTTCTCAAGATATTTACGAGAATAAAGGGACAGGCAGACGCCGTACTGACGGAAAGAAAAAAGGTAAAGAATTTAACAACAAAAAAGAAGAACAAGAAAGAATTTCTTTAGAAAAAGCAGCAGCTCAAAAACATAAAAAACGTTCTCACAAAGAGGAAGAAGCAAAGCAAGTTACTCAAGTTGTTGTGAATAGAGCTATGACAATTAGTGAATTGTCTGAAAAAATCCAACACACTCCTGCTGAAATTATTAAGTTCTTAATGCTAAATGGTATTATGGCAACAGTAAACCAACTTATTGATGTTGATGTTATCAAAAAGATTTGCGCAGAATATGAGCTTGAAGTTCTTGATGAAGACTTAGATGCTTATATGGAAGAAGAGCTTGAAAAAGAGGAAAAAGAAAAGAAATTAACTGAAGTTGATAAAAAATTGTTGAAACGTAGAGCCCCTGTTGTTAGTATCATGGGACACGTTGACCACGGTAAAACAACATTATTGGATAGTATCCGAGCTTCTAAACACAAAATTGTTGCATCTGAAGTTGGTGGTATTACACAATCAATCGGAGCTTACACGGTTTATTTAGACAACAATAAAGATAAGAAAATTGTTTTCGTTGATACTCCTGGTCACGAAGCTTTTACAGAAATGAGAGCTCGTGGGGCGAAAGCTACTGATATTGCAATTTTGGTAGTTGCGGCAGATGATGGTATTATGCCACAGACAATTGAAGCGATTAACCACGCAAAAGCTGCGGATGTTCCGATTATTGTTGCAGTAAACAAAATTGATAAACCCGGAGCTAACCCTGACAGAGTATTACAACAATTGACAGAACACGGTCTTGTACCTGAAGAATGGGGCGGAGAAACAATTACTGTAAAAGTTTCAGCTTTGCAAGGTACTGGTATTGATGAATTGTTAGAATATATTTTGCTTGTTGCTGATGTTCAGGATTTGAAAGCTAATCCTAAAGCAGAGGCTTCTGGTGTTGTAATTGAAGCAAACTTAGACAAAGGTAAAGGTGCAGTTGCTACATTGTTGG
The DNA here is from genome assembly GCA_934717855.1 of uncultured Candidatus Melainabacteria bacterium. GTDB lineage: Bacteria > Cyanobacteriota > Vampirovibrionia > Gastranaerophilales > Gastranaerophilaceae > Stercorousia. The sequence continues at coordinate 17,805 of CAKUZI010000014.1, read as the reverse complement.
TTCAAAACGGAACTTTGCGCGTAGGTAATTGTATAGTTGTAGGAACAGCTTGCGGTCGTGTGAGAGCATTGCTTTCTGACTCCGGCGAAAGAATTCAAAAGGCTGAACCTTCTACTCCTGTTGAAATTTTAGGTTTGTCAGAAGTGCCTCAAGCAGGTGATTACTTTGAAGTTGTTAAGAATGAAAAAGAAATGAAATCAATTGTTCAAGAACGCAAAGAAAAAGAACGTGACAAACGTCTTGATGCAATGCTTCCGGCACACGTTCGTCGTGAAGCTGTTGCTGGTGAAGAGGATATTCCGCAATTGAACTTGATTATTAAGGCTAATACAAACGGTTCTGCAGAAGCTGTTTCTCAAGCGATTGCACAGTTAGAATCTAATGAAATTAAGACAAAAATCATTCACGTTGGTGTCGGTGATATTTCAGAAGCAGACGTTATGTTGGCTTCAGCTTCAAATGCTTTGATTTTAGGCTTTACTGTAAAAGAAGACGCGAATGCTCTTGCTGCAGCTGAAAAAGAAGGCGTTACAATTAAGAAATATGATATCATTTATCAAATTCTTGAAGATATTGAAAAAACAATGTTGTCATTACTTGAACCTGAAGTTAAAGAAGTTGAACTTGGTAAAGCTGAAATCCGCCAAGTATTTACAATTGGAAAAACTACAAAAATTGCCGGTTGTTATGTAACGGAAGGTAAGATTGTTAGAAGTAAAGATGCCGTTCTTTATCGTGATGGTAAAGAAATCTTCCGTGGTGCAATCGACCAATTGAAACGTTTCAAAGACGATGTAAAAGAAGTTGCACAAGGTTTTGAATGTGGTATTTCATTCGCGAAATGGAATGATATTGAAGTTGGCGATATTATTGAAGTTTCAACAACAGAAGAAGTTGAACGCCAAAGCTTGTAAGATTTTATATTAAGTTAGGCAATATTGATTCGTAGTTGAAAACGTATGGTGGGCAAAGCTTTGTAAAATGCAGTTTAACAAGGCGGTATAAGTTTGCGTGCCCCGCCCTACGTACTAAGCAGCTAAGAAGCGAGGCAGCTAAGTGTAATATTTTACTCTCGCCCCTTGAGGGAGAGAAGAAATTTCTTGGCGAATTATGTGAGCTTAGAAATTTCAGAGAGGGGTATAAAAAATATAAAACTTTAGATCGCGCAACAAAAAAATCCAATTTGACAATTAATGACTTATTTCATCTTCTGTGCGCGATGACATGTGGCAAAATAGTATAAAAATCTCAATTTATGTTGGCGGGGTAGGTGCCCCGCCCTACGTACTGGTTTTTACCATGGATAATCTTTTGATATTTTCCAACCATCGTACTGAATTAATCCGGCACAATAATCTCCGGCATAGCTATGGATTTCTGTAGAAGTAACTTTTTTACTGCAACATTCACGACAATTCCCTAACAAACTATTTCTATCTTTTGTACTTCTTATCTTAGTTATTCCAGAAAGTTTTAATGCAGAATCTCCATTTATTTCTAATAGAATAGTAAAAATATCTTTCCCAGATACATTTGGACCTCTATCGCCATTTATATCAACATAAATTCGTACAGTAGTCCAAACAACAGAGTTGTTGTCTGTCATAAAAGCAATAACAGCTCCATCTTTTAAATAAATTATATACCAAGCATGGTTATACCAATTCCAAGTTGCACCATTTAATCTATAACGTTTTACATGTTTTTGCTTTATGCAATTTAATCCGCAATCATCAACAACATCCAAGTATTTTACAATGTAATTTTGATAAAAAGGAATAAGTATCTTGTCCCCATCATTCATATTGCCCAAATTCCCCATTCCCCAAGTATTCATCTCCCCGTTTTCTTCTTGTGAAGTAATAAAAGCATTACTGATTACCGAGTACTCTTTTTTTAGACGATTTACTGTAACAAATTTTTGATAATTTTGAATTAAGGTCGGTAATGTCAATGCTGCAACAACGCCAATTATTCCAAGAGTGATTAATACTTCAGCTAGGGTAAAACCCTTTTTTATTTTAAAATCTCTTTCGGGGGGGGGGCAATTGCTGATTTATTATTAAACATTTTTCACGCTCCTCTTTTTTATAATTATTTACTATTACCATATTTTTGTCAAGTGGCTATGTACGGAATTGTTATTTTATGATATAATTTTATCACTAAGGAGAAAATTATGACTTTAAGAAATGAACGTGTTAGAAAAGAATTAATGAGAGATATTTCAGATGTCTTAAGAAAAGAAATTAGAGGATTGGCTGGTGTTGTGTCAATTTTAGATGTTGAAGTTTCACATGATAATTCGTTCGCTAAAGTTATTTATAGCGTTTTGGGTAGCCCTGAACAAATTGAAAAAACTAAAGAAATTATTGAAAAAAGTACGCCAAAAATTCGCTATGAAGTTGGAAAACAAATTCGCTTGAGACTTACTCCGGAATTGAAGTTCGTTTATACCGATTCTTTGGAAAAAGGTTCTAGAGTAAGCGAATTGATAGACAAAATTTCTCGTGGAGAATTATAGTGGAAAAAGATTTTTCTGGCGTTAACCCCCAGAATAGCGAGAAAAAACAGTTATTTGGCTTTTTAAATATTTATAAACCTGTCGGAATGACATCTCATGATGTTGTTGCGGTGTTGCGCCGAGTTACAAAAATTAAACAAATCGGACATACAGGAACACTTGATCCTTTTGCAGAGGGAGTTTTACCTGTTTGTATCGGGAAAGCTACTCGCTTGATTGAGTATTTACAGGATGATAAAGAATATCTTGCAACTGTTCAATTTGGGGCGTCAACCAATACTTTTGATCTTGATGGTGAAAAGACTTTTACATCTGACAAAAAGGTTAAAAAAGAAGAAATTATTGAAGCACTTAAAAGTTTTGAGGGCGAAATATCTCAGTTGCCTCCAATATTTTCCGCAATAAAAGTAAAAGGTAAAAAACTTTATGAATATGCGAGAAAAGGTGAAGAAGTTGAAATTCAACCTAGAAAAGTTTTTATTGAAAATATTGAACTAAATAGTTTTGATGAAGAGTCGCAACAAGCTCAAGTTTTGATAAAATGTTCTAAGGGAACTTATATTCGCTCAATTGCAAATGATTTAGGTGAAAAATTAGGTTGTGGTGGGTATTTGGTGAAACTAGTCAGAACTCAAGCCGGAAACTTTAGGGTTGAGAATAGTATTCAATTGGATGGGATTGATGTAGAAAATAATTTGCTGAATCCGCTTGATGTTATGGATTTGCCAAAAATCACTGTTAATGATGAAGATTTAGCCAGAATAAAAAATGGTATGCCGATTTTAAAAAAATGCGATAAAATTGGTAATTTTGTAATTTTGGTATATAATGATGTCGAAATCTGCGCAGTTGGAATTGCAGATGGTGACAAAATTAAATTAAAGAAAGTGTTTTTATAATGAAAAAGATAGTTTTAGGTTTGGTATTATTGCTTGCAGTTCAAGGCGCTCAGGCACAAGATTGTTCAACTTTGAAATGTCCTGCTCCATATGATTTGACTTCAGGTTTTTCAAGAGGAATGAGCACTGTTACAGGTCAAAAATTCTTGTCTGAAAAAATTGGTGAAAAACTAGTCAAAAAAGCAATAAAGAAAAATATTGAAAGTGGTGATATTAAAGCAAATTTGGAAGCATATAGTGTTAGAGACTTGAAAGCCGGACGTTTTAAATCTCTTGAGGTTTCAGGTAAAAATGTTGATATCCAAGGAATTTATATCTCTTCTTTTGACGCAAAAACTTTGTGCAATTTTAATTACATTGCGAATGATAAAAAAGGAAATTATATTGTAAAAGAAGATATTCCGGTAGCCTTTAATGCGGTTGTTACAGAAGAAGATTTAAATAAAACAATGAATTCTTCTGACTATAAGAGAATGATAGATGATATTAACGGAATTGGTGGAAGTTTAAATATTTTTCAAATAGTATCAACAAGTGTCAAACTTAAAAATGGTAAAATGTATTATGTTATGAAGTATTCAATGCCTTTTGTCAGAAAACCTAAGGAACTTGTCATAAGTGCAAATTTGAATGTTGAAAATGGTCAAATTGTTCTTGCAAATACTAGTTTTTTGAATAATAGTTTGTCTCTTGATGTTGATAAGCTTTCAAAGCTAATAAATTATGTAAACCCACTTGATTTTTCGGCTAAAATATTAGAAAATAAGGATGCAAGGTTTAGTATAGAAAATGTCAAAGTTTCTGACGGAAAAATCGTAGTAGATGGTAATATGACTATTCTAAAAGATAAGGAACAGTAAAATGCGTAAAAATGAACGAGTGTTTTTAGGTGTGACAGCGGTTGTAATGGTGGTTGTGTGTTGTGTTTTGGGCTTGAGAATGCTTTATCACAATGATGAAAATGTATCAGGGCCATTAACTCCAATTCCGGAAGATAAAATTCCACAAGAGGAAGAACAACAACCGATAGCTAAGCCTGTTGAAAAAGTTTATGTAAATGTGTTCTTTATCGGACAAGACGGAACTAAACAAGAAATTTATAGAGCTGTAAATCGTCAGTATAACAAGGATGTAGATGGTTCGAAAATAAAATTTGCTATAAATGCTTTGATTTCCGGACCAACAACTTATGAAAAATCTAAAGGAGTTTATTCTGAAATCCCAGCCGGCACTCGTGTAATTTCAATTAATGAGACTTCTGATAAAGTTGTAGTTAATTTGAATTCAGCATTTGAAAACGGTGGAGGAACAGATAGCCTTTACAAGAGACTTTATCAATTGATAAAAACAGCTAAGCGTAATACTAGCAAGCCTGTTTATTTGTATATTGATGGTCAAAAAGCAGAAGTTATCGGCGGTGAAGGTATAATGATTACTCAGCCTTTGAATGAAAACTCTTTGGACGGTTAATAGATGGCTGAAAAGGATTTGGACTATTATCTAAATTTGGATTGGACACTAGTCGAGGGTGTGGACACTGATTTTGACGGAAATTCTTATCATTTTGTTGAAATTAAGGAAATTCCGAGCTTTTTGTTCTGCGCAAAAACTGCTGAAAAAGCAAGAGAAAATTACAAAAAACAGCTAAAGTGGACGCTACAGGTAATGATGGAAAGTGGAGAACATATTGTAGAACCAGGTGAAGAGGACGATGAACCCGATTGGGAAAGCTTATGCCCGTAGAGTTATTGGAAAGGAATTTGTTATGACTAGAAAATCGGATATGAAAAATGCCGTCGGGGGGGGGCAGTGCGCCGACATTACTACGTTTAGAGAGATGGGTGTATAAAGCAGTTAAGCAGCTAGGAAGCAAGGCGGATAAGTGTAATATTTTACTCTCGCCCCTTGAGGGAGAGAAGAAATTTCTTGGCGAATTATGTGAGCTTAGAAATTTCAGAGAGGGGTATAAAAAATATAAAACTTTAGATCGCGCAACAGAGTGCGCGATGACAGCTTCTGCTGTGTATATTTTGTTGTTGGGCAAGTATGCCCAACCTACTTTTGAAACGGGCTCAGATTGCGCAACAGATGTTGGTGAAAAGAAAGGAAAAATAAAAATGAATAAAAACAATTTACAACCAAAACAACCTAATAACCCAGCCACTTTTCCTGAAAACAAGCATTTACGACTACCAGATTCGGTCTTTTCACGTTTCAACAAATGCCGGAAAACTGTTGCCGGTTGGTGCAAAAGGTACTATTGATTGGCCATGTAGTAAGTCAGCTACTACGTCTTATTATAATGGAGGAGGGTGTGCTTATTACGCTATCACAGATCCTAATTATTTTAAGAAAAGGTATTACAAATAATTAGGAAGAACAATGAAAATATGATTTTTCATTAATTTTGGTAAACTTCTGCGTATTTAGGGTTAACAGCAAGCCATTTGAATGCTTGTTCGTCAGTATCCGGAATATCTATAACAAAAGTTCCGCCGTATCTGCCACGAGAAAATGCTAAATAACCCTCTTTTGCAAGGTTGTGAAAAGCTTTTCTTATTGTGTTTGGGCTTAAGTCAAGCTGTTTTGAAAATTCAAGAATGGACGGAAGTTTTGCGCCAATTTCGTAATTTTCTGCAATCATTTTTTTGATATGGTTTTGAGTTTTTTCATAATAATAAAATGCAGTATCTGGAGCAGGTGCAAAAATAGAAGTTTCTTTTTTTGTTGAAGAGATATCGCTGTTTGGCATTTTGATAATTGTTGTGCCGTATCGTCCTCTTCTTGCAAGCAAAATGCCCTCATCTATTAATGATTTAAGTGCATCATGAATTGTTTTGATGCTAGCAGAGAGTTTTTCGGAAAGTTCTGCGTGGGCAGGCAATTTGTCGCCAATTTTTAAATTTGCTGTAATGTATGCTTTTAAATCGTTTTCAACTTTTTTTACCAAAGTAATGTTTTCACTAAAATTGTCCTCAAAATCAAAATCTAAATTTTTCAAAATCCAGCCAGATTCTTTTGAATTTTTGAATTTGTGTTCAATAATTCCTTGTGTTCCGAGGTATTCAAGTGCAAGTCTTGTGGTATTTGCGGAGCATCCTATTTGAGTAGAAATAATTCTTGAAGACGGAAGCAGAGAACCAATTTTAATGTTGTTTTCTCTGATAAGTTTTTTTATTGAATTGATTGCGATTTCTCTTTTAGAAGTTAGTTTTCTGATATTGCTTTCAGAATTTTTGCGGTCTCGGATAATTGTGCCGATACATTGTTTTGATTCAACGTAGCCTAAGTCTTCTACATATCTGAGAGCGTTTTGGATTGTTCCGATGCTAACACCTAAAAGGTATGCCAATTCCGGTTTTGTCGGCAAAAGAGAGTTCGCTTTTATATATTTGCAATTTTCGATTTCTGAAATAAGCCATTTGCCAATTGCGACCGCTTTTGATTCGGAAATGTTTTTAAGTTCTGGCAAGTTTGCAGAAATTTCGTTGATGCTTAATTTTTTTAATTCAGATTTTTGCGGACAAGAATATTTTTCCATTACACACACCTCAGTTGAAGTAACACGTCTAATAATACACTATTTATAAAAAAACAGCAAGAAATTTTTTGCGAGTTTGTGAAGTAAAATTTACATTAAGTGAAACGTGAGACGTGAAAAGTGAGAAGACCTTTACAGATGCTATCGCATCAAAATTTATTTTTTGAGCAAAGCGAACGAAATGGACTTTTCACTTCTCACTCAATAAAAAAAGACCACTTTCGTGGTCTATTCTAATAATGATTCCAAGATTTCTGCGTTTCTTGCAGAGGTTGTTGATTCTCGAACTTTTTGTTTGTAAATGTAAGTTCGTAATGCCTCTCTGATAAGTTCACTACGTGATCTGTTTTCTCCGTCTGCAACCTGATCAATTCTTTGCAAAAACTCTTCCGGCATAGAAATAAGTACTCGCGCCATATATTCTCCTTTTCTCTGTCTGTGAACCTTATGTTTATATAAAAACATTTTGATTTAAAAAAGTGCTATTTTTTATACAAAAAATATATATCAATTTTTAAAAGAGTTGATTTTATTGGGTTTTGAGGTGAATATTTGAGTTAACAAAACTTAATAATAAGGTTTTTCATTTACTTAGAATTTATCAATGTATATTTTTTAATTGAAATTTTATTGCTTAATCCTGGAGGTATATGTATCCGCAATATTTTGGCAGTGTTTTTTAGTTAATATTGTGCGGTGTGTAAAGAAATGTAAATATTAGTTCAAAATAGGCTCAAAGCCTCTTGTAATATCATTATGCAAGGTTATGTTATCTGGATAACTGGGCAATATTTAAAATCTTTTGGTTTTCATGCAAATGTGTGAAAGTTTTTTAATGCAGAAAGGAAAAATTTATTATGTCAGTAGAAGGTTTGTCAATTAATTTTCCCCCAAAAAGTCGTACTTATTATCGCGAAGCTCCAATTAATCATCCAAGGGAATTTCAAATTAGATGCGGAGATATTCCTAAAACTCTTATTCCTAGTGATAGTACTATTTCCTATACATCTCAATATGGAAGAGCGCCATATAATGTTCACTACTATCGACAAGGCGGAATTACTCATCTAGAAGAAGGTTATTTGGGAACTTCAAATGGATATTTTATGACAAAATCCCAAGAATTGAATCAAACTGACCCTAAATTGTCTATTAAAAAGAATAAAGTAAGTGGTGGTGGTAAAGAATATTCGTCAACTCATATTTTAAATCATGAGACCGGTTTGGAGTTTGTTGTTCGTAAAAAAGACAATGGAGCTATAATCGCATATGAAATATTACCTACCAAAAGAACATTTGCTCAAGGTTTTAAAGGACGACTTCAAAAATTAGGTATGGCAGTTGCAACAGATGCAAATGGTTGCGAAAGACCGGTTCTAAAAAATGTTGGAGAAATGATTTTAAAAGTTGCGAAAATGGTTAAGTAGATTATTTTTTTAATCATATCAAGCGCATATTTGTTATCTTTTAAAAAGTAAGGTGAAGAAAATAAAATCTTCACCTTTTTTTATGGAAAATTTTATTGAAACAACTTTACAATCAACTGTTTTTGCGCTAGTATTACTAAAAAAGAGGTATCCAGTGGACATGAAATACAAACGTATATTACTAAAAATAAGCGGAGAGGCATTGTTAGGTGATCAACAATTTGGGATTGATCAAAAACCTGTTAAAATGATTGCCGAAGAAATCCAAAAAGCTAGAGAATTAGGTGCTGAAGTTGCTGTTGTAGTCGGTGGTGGCAATATTTTCAGAGGAATGAGAAACAGTGCAAAACTTGGAATGGATCAAGCTTCAGGCGATTATGTCGGAATGCTTGCGACTGTGATGAATGCAATTGCTTTGCAAAGTACGCTTAATCAAATGAATATTCCGTGCAGAGTGCAGAGTGCGCTTGCGATTAACCAAGTTGCAGAACCTTATATCAGACATCGTGCAATTCGTCACCTTGAAAAAGGTAGAGTTGTTATTTTTGCAGCGGGAACCGGAAATCCGTTCTTTACTACAGATACCGCTGCATCATTGAGAGCGTCTGAAATTAATGCAGAAGCTATGTTAATGGCGAAAAACGGTGTAGATGGCGTTTATACAGATGACCCTAAAACAAATCCAAATGCTAAAAAGTTAGACAAAATTACTTATGATGATATTATTGTAAATGGCTTGAAAGTTATGGATACATCGGCTTGTGCGTTATGTAAACAAAATAATATTCCGATTGTTGTATTTGATTTTGATGCTAAAGATGCTATTAAAGATATTTTAAACGGAAAAGAAATCGGAACATACATAAATTAAAAGTTAAAATTTATTCAGTTATAAAAGAAAGAGGTTAAAATGGAACTTGAAGAACTATTTTTGTTCGGTGAAGAAAAGATGGAAAAATCTATCAATCAGCTTCACAAAGAATTTGGCTCAATTCGTTCAGGCAGAGCAAATCCAATGATTTTGGATAAAGTTTTAGTTGATTATTATGGAGCTCCTACTCCGTTGAGACAAATGTCGCAAGTTTCTGTTCAAGACGGTACAACACTTGTAATTACGCCTTACGACAAGTCTATCTTGAAGGAAATTGAAAAAGCTATTATCAAGGCTGAAATCGGGATTACTCCAAACAGTGACGGTATTTGTATCCGTTTGCCTTTCCCTCCTTTGACAGAAGAAAGAAGACGTGAAACAGCAAAAGATGTTAAAAAAATCGGAGAAGAAGCTAAAGTTGCTGTAAGAAATATTCGTCGTGATATGACAGATGAATTGAAAAAAATTGAAAAAAGTGAAAATCTTCCTGAAGATACAGTAAAAGACAATCAGGATAAAATTCAAAAATTGACAGATAAATACACTGGTATTATCGACAAAGCTGTTGCAGATAAAGAAAAAGAGGTTATGACAGTATAATGGATGAAACTAAAGGCTTGAATAAAAACGCTACAAGAATGCTGACCGGCTTTATTATGGGAACAATTGCGATGGGCTGTATTATGCTCGGAGGGGTTGCACTGTTAATATTGTTGGCTATAATCATATATTTTGCTTCAAAAGAGTATGTAAAAATTCTTGAGCATAAAGGTTTTTATCCAAGCCTTAAAATCATCCTTTTGGCAGAAGCTTTGCTTGCGCTGATTACATATTTTGATAGAGTTGAATATGTTGCTTCAGCTTTGATTATTTGTACTTTTGGCGCGTTTATGTGGGTGCTTTTCAGAGGTAGACAACCATATATTGCAAACGTGGCAACAACTATTTTAGGTTTTGTTTACTGTGGATATTTCCCATTGCACTTGCAGTTGTTAAGAGATATGCATTCAGCGCAGTTTAATGACGGTTTGGGATTTGTTGTAATGATGTTTACTTCAATTCTTTTAACTGATGTCGGATGTTATTATGCAGGAACAAGGTTTGGTAAACACAAACTTGCTCCGGTAGTTAGTCCTAACAAAACTATTGAAGGTTCTATTGGTGGTGCAATTTGTGCTGTTTTAGGTGCTTGTGTAGTAGGGTTGTTTATTTCAAAAGTTTATATGATTGAAATTAAATGGTACATACCTGTGATTGCAGGGTTCTTGTGTACTGTTTTTGCTCAAATTGGAGATTTATGCGAATCGTTATTGAAACGTGATGCAGGAGTTAAGGATTCCGGAAATTCTCTTCCAGGGCATGGCGGATTTTTGGATAGAACAGACAGTTTTATTTTCACAATCCCTGTAATGTACTATTTCTGCAAATATTTTGTATTTTCTCAAGATATAATAAATAATTTTAAAGGACTATTTTAGATGAAAAAATTGGAAGAAATTTTTGGTATAAAAATAGACAATCCGGATTTCTTCAAAAGAGCTTTGACGCATCCGTCTTATACAAAAGAGCAGGATTTACCGTATGTTGAAAACTACGAACGCCTTGAATTTTTGGGAGATGCGGTTTTAAAACTTTCGGTTTCAGATATTTTATATAAAAAATATTCTGATTATACTGAGGGCGATTTGTCTAAAATACGTTCGATTGTCGTTTCTGACAATACGTTGTCAAAGATTGCAAATGAAATTGGCTTTTGTGAGTTAATAATTCTTGCTCGCCATGAGGCAAAACAAGGGCTTGCTCATATCGAATCAGTATGTGCGTGTGCTTTTGAGGCGGTTTTGGGAGCATATTATTTGGATGGTAAATTTGATTTAGTAATTCAGTATTTGCAAAAGGTGCTTATGCCTTATATTGAGGAAGTTGACAAAAATTTTGAAAAATTCAATGCTAAAGCTATTTTGCAGGAATACACGCAAGGTTTGACGAAAGAAATTCCGAGTTATACAGTTGTGGGAGAAGCAGGCCCTGCGCATAACAAAACATTTGAAGTTGAAGTTGCATACCAAGGTCATGTTGTCGCAAAGGGTTCCGGAAAAACTAAAAAAGAGGCTGAACAACACGCTGCATATGAGGCTTGTAAAAAATTGGGGGCTATATAATGGTTTATATTTCACCGTCTATTTTGTCTGCGGATTTTGCGAATTTAGAAAGAGATATAAAACGTATCGAAAACGCAGGCGCAGATTGGGTTCATGTTGATGTTATGGATGGTCATTTCGTTCCAAATATAACGATTGGTGTTCCCGTCGTGGCATCTATCAGAAAAGTTACAGAATTGCCTCTTGATGTACATTTGATGATTGAAAATCCTGAAAAATATATTGAAGCGTTTGCAAAAGCCGGCGCAGATATTTTAACTTTTCATTACGAATGCGGGTGTGATGTTCAAAAAACAATTGATTTAATCAAGTCTTTCGGAAAGAAAGCCGGTCTTTCAATAAAGCCGAAAACATCCGCTGAAGTGGTTTTGCCGTATTTAAAAGATTTGGATTTGCTTCTTGTAATGACTGTTGAGCCGGGGTTTGGCGGTCAAAAATTTATGCAAGATTGTGCAGAAAAAATTCCTATGATAAAAACTAATGCCCCTGAAAGCTTGGTTATTCAGGTAGATGGTGGAATAAATGCTGAAACAGCAAGAATTTGCACGTTTTACGGTGCAAATTCTTTGGTTGCCGGTAATTATATTTATAAGTCTAACGATATTGGATTTGCGATAAAATCTTTACGCTAAGCCTTTTTTAGCTTTACGTTTTCTAATTTCTTCCGGATCAGTTGTTAATGCAGGATCCGCAAGGGTTAAATCTGTATTGTCTTGTTCGGAAACGTTTGTTGTATTATTTGTATTTTGTTCTGTTTTATTATCAGTATAATCAGGATTTATAAATTGTAGTTTCTTTTCTGTGTCATCTGCATTTTGTATTAGTTCTTCTGCATCTGCTCTCGTTTGGAATATATTGGACAAAGTTTTAGTACTCGTGAACGGTGTAATGGTAGGCTTAGCAGGAAATGCATTCAATGCCGAATTCCCAACTGTTTTAGCTTCAGAAATAGTTTGTTTATTAGCATTTATATCAGAATTGTTCTCAAGTTTAATGCTGGATGCAAGGTCATCATTATATTCAGCTATAAGTTGTTGATATATTCGGGCTTTATCACCATAACCAGCCTTTGAATTTAAATTATCTAAATCTTTTTGTAAATCACTAGTTGAACTATCTTGATTTTTACTCCCTTCTGCGTTTTCTGCATTATTAATTTGTTGAGTATTAGCAAGTCCCAATTTATTTAAAGCTTCAATTCCAATTTCTCCGTCAACTTCTTCATAAGTTACGTCGTCTGGAATTTGGTCAAATTTTTGCATTTGTTGTGCCCAAGTTATAATTTCAGCAGGAATTTCCTGTCCTTTGCTTTGCTCTTTTATAATCTCTTGCGGTGTGAGTTTTTTCCACTTTGCGTAATCTATTTTGGGTGTTCCGCCTGTTATACTCATTGAATCAGCCATTAATTTTCTCCTTTCATACTTGTAATATTAACGGCTAAAACCGAGAAAAACTTTAGCAAATGTAAACTTATGTAACAAAAGTTATATAAATCGTATAGAAAAAGTCAATAATTTTTGGCAAAAATTTTTTATATAAGTGTGAGAGCTAAATAAAGAAAAAAGAGAGGACAAAAGGCTATGGCAACTATGCTTTTATTTTCTAATACCGTAACTGATATGTATAAAGAAACTTCTGAAGCTGTAAATTCAGTGGACTTGAATAAAAAATATGTAGTAAGAAAAACTCTTGTGGATATGATGAAACAATCTTTCTTCCACGGAGCGAGCAGGTTTGGAACTAATTTTATAGCATAAACCTGAAACAAGTTGTTGGAAAATCAATAGGAAATACGCGGAAAGCAAAATCAATAGGAATAGAATAGGAAAATTTTTTAGGATAGGAATTATAAAGGACCGGCAAATCAGCCGGTCTTATTTTTATAATATAAATTTCCTTTCTTCAAGAGAGGGAGCTTGAGTGAGTGATAATTTGAAAAGCTTATAAATCCAAAAGAAAAACCCTCTAAATAAATTTAGAGGGTTCAAAATCTTTAATGATTTCTCGTGTAAAGTAGGTAGAAAGTGTAGTAGGTAGTGTAAAAATTATCTTTTAATGCTTTCGCATTTAATTATTTATGTCTTACATATATATAAAGTATTTCAGTATATAAAAATTGCATATTTCTGTAATATCGTTACAAAAGTTAATATTTATTCTGTAAAAATTATTTATTTTGTGTGAAAAATTTTTAAAATACATGTTTATGTTAATATAGCAGACATAGGAAATAATAAAGGAAATTCAATGAAAATAGCTATTTATCCGGGAAGTTTTGACCCTGTAACTAAAGGACATATTGATATACTAAAAACTGCAACAGAAATTTTTGATAAGGTAATTATTGCGGTTGCTCACAATTCTGCTAAAGTTGGTTTTGTGCCTGTTGAAAAACGTGTTGAATTAATCAAAGAAAGTGTTAAAGACATGCCAAATGTTGAAGTTGACGCATTTGAGGGATTAACAATTAATTATGCTAAAGAAAAAGGGGCTACTGTTTTAATTCGTGGTTTGCGTGCGGTTTCAGATTTTGAATATGAAATGCAACTTTCACAAGCTAATAGTGCATTGGCAAGTGAAATAAAGACAGTATTTTTGACGACAAAACCGAAATACAACTTTATTTCTTCCAGCACAATTAAGGAAATTTACCTAAATAATGGCGACGTTTCAAAGTTTGTGCCGGAAGCTGTTAATGAATATTTAAAAAAGGAGCGCGAATATGGTGTATGATTCAAAAATTTTGTTTGAAAAGTTGTATATGATGCCAAATTTAAAGAAAAATTTAGGAGGCTATTTTTTTGTAAGAAAGGCTGAGTTAATAGATATTATCGATAACTTATCTACTGCTATTCTTAATGATACTATGGTTGCAAAAAAAAATGGAGTAAATACTGATCTTTTGAAGAATGATGGTATATTTGGAGCTTTAAATTTGTTAGAAGATTCAATTGAAAAGTTGCCACAATTTTTTAATTTAGCTATTTGCCCTAGTAAGCAATACTTGGATTTAATCAAAATTACATATGAAAAGTTGCCTGAAGCGCTCAAACAATAAAAAATATCAACAAAAGTTAACAATAGTTAGGTAAAAAAAAATAACTATTTGACAATTAATATACGCTTATGTAGAATATTAGTAGAGTAAGAAAGGTATATGTGTTATGCAACAACAGAATGGTGTATATGATTTATTGAAAATGTTAGAAATTTCTTTGGAGGAAGGTTTCCCGATTGTTCCAAGAAAGTTTACTGTTGTAAAAACAAAAGAAATTGAAGCATTGATTGATAGAATTTATGCGTCTTTGCCTGTAGAAGTTCAAGAGGCAAGAGCATTTTTGAGACGCAGAGAAGAACTTCAAGTTGAAGCTCAGCAAAAGGCTGAAAAAATTATAGCAGATGCGCAAGCTGAAGCTGATAGAAAATTATCAGAAGCTGATTTTATTAAAGCTTTGGAACGTGAGGGTGTTAGAATTAGAACTCAAGTTCAACAAGAATGTGAAGAAATTAAGCGCAGAGCTATGGAAGAAGCTGAAAATATTAGAGCTCAGGCAACTGAAGATGCTATGAAAACTAAAGAAGGCGCAGAACTTTATGCTGAACAAGTTTTGACTAACCTTGAAAAGAATTTGACACAACAACAACAAATCGTAAAAAATGGTCAAGTATATATGGAACAACTTAGAGCTGATTCTTACGGTCAGTATGATATTCCAACTTCTTACTCTACAGATAGACCACAACAAAGCGATTTTGTAATTAAATAGTTAAGTTGTAAAATTTTTCAAAATCAGTCGGCTAGCCAAGTCGGCTGATTTTGCTTATAGATTGTTTACAATGTGTTTGCAATTTATTTTGTTTGGTTTATTATAATAGTATAAGCCGATTTGATTAGAATGTGAGTCTTTCACATTCTTTTTTAAAGGTCACAAAATACCAAAAGAATTAATAAATAAAAGGAATAAAAACTATGGGTATCAAAGGAAAAAACGACAGAATGGTAGTTCTAGCATGTGAAGATTGCAAAGAAAGAAACTACACAACTACTAAAAACAAAAAAAATATTAAAGAAAGACTTGAGTTGAACAAATATTGCCCAACTTGCAAAAAACATACAACTCATAAAGAAACGAAGTAAGTGAAACTTGAAAAGTGAGAGGTGAAAAGCCAATATAAAAGCTATCTCATGGTATTGCTTTGAGCGAAGTGAACTAAACGGTCTTTTCACGATTCATGACTCACTTTTCACTTATTGGGCGTCCTTAGTTCAGTTGGTAGAACGTCGGTCTCCAAAACCGGATGTCGAGGGTTCGAGTCCTTCAGGGCGCGATTTTTATAAAACATAAGGAATCAATTATGATAGGTGCAGAAAACCAAATGCCGGCATGGCTTGAAAAAACAATGAATTCTACTAGGACTTACTTCAGAGGAGTAAGAACTGAGTGGGGTAAAATTACTTGGCCTGAAAAACGTCAAGTAGTGGCAGAAACATTTTTTGTTATTGTCATTGTTTTTGTATTTACTGTAGCTGTTTATTTGATGGATATAATTTTTAAAGCTGTACTTGGATTAATAAAATAATCCGGTAAGAGAATAAAAGGTGGCTTATGACTGAAAAAGAAAAATCTATGAAAGAACAATTGGATGAAGATAAAGCGCAAGAAGCACTAGAAGCTCAAGCGGTTGAAGAAGCAAAAGAAGCTAAGAAAAACCAAAAACGCTGGTATATTGTTCACACTTATTCAGGTTATGAAAACAAGGTTAAAGTAAACCTTGAAAAACGTATTGAATATATGAACATGGGTGATAAAATCTTCAGAATTGAAGTTCCTCAAAAAACAGTTACCCAAATGAAAGGTGGTAAAAAACAGGAACGTGAAGAAAAAATCTTTCCAGGTTATGTTCTTGTAGAAATGATTATGGACGAAGATAGCTGGTACGTTGTAAGACACACTTCAGGTGTTACAAAATTTGTTGGTTCCGCTAAAAAACCTATTCCGGCTAGAGACAGTGAAATCAAAAAGATTATTAACCGTTCAACTTCAACTCAACAAAAAATTGAACTTGACGTTAAAGCAGGTGACAAAGTTAGAATTACATCAGGACCTTTCGCAGACTTTGTTGCTGATATTATCGAAGTTTATCCAGATAAATCAAAACTTCGTGCAAATGTTTCAATCTTTGGACGTGAAACTCCGGTTGAATTGGAATACAAACAAATTAATAAATTATAATTAAGTGAATGGTGAATAGTGAGTAGTGAATATTTCGTTACTCGCTATTCGCGAATTAGTACAAAACATGTGGAAGGATTTTTGCAATAGTCGGCAAAAACCGTTAGTACCACAAAAGGAGAAAAAAATGGCTAAAAAAGTAGTAGGAAAAATTAAGCTTCAAATCGAAGCTGGTAAAGCAAATCCATCACCACCAGTTGGTCCTGCGTTAGGTCAACATGGTGTTAACATCATGGATTTCTGTAAGCAATTCAACGCTAAAACAGAATCTCAAGCTGGTTACATTATTCCTGTAATCATTGATGTTTACGAAGACAGAAGTTTTTCATTCGTAATCAAATCACCTCCAGCTCCTGTTCTTATTAAGAAAGCATTAAACCTTCCAAAAGGTTCTGCTGTTCCTAACAAAGACAAAGTTGGTGAAATTACAGAAGCTCAACTTGAAGAAATTGCAAAAATAAAAATGAACGACTTGAATGCAACAACTATGGAATCTGCTGTTAAAATGATTAAAGGTTCTTGCAGAGCTATGGGTGTTACAGTAAAAGAAGGTTAGATGGAAGGAACTAAGTCTCTTACCATTAGTGTGAGAGCTAGAAATTAGAGTGATGAGGTTTCTCAAAGCTAAAATAAGTTCCGTTAATACCACGAAAGGAAAAATAATGAGTAAATTAACTAAAAAACAAAAGAAAATGCAGGAAATGTTGGACGGTTTCGTTCAACCGGCTACTGCAGTTGATACAATCAAAAAATTGAAAGAAATTTCTAAAGAAGTTTCTAAATTTAACGAAACAGTTGAATGCCACATGAGATTAGGTATCGATGTTCGTCAAGCTGACCAACAAATCAGATCAACAGTAGTATTACCAGCTGGTCTTGGTAAAACTGTTAAGGTTTGTGTAATCGCAAAAGGCCCTAAAGCAACTGAAGCTACTGAAGCTGGAGCTGATTTTGCAGGTGCTGAAGAAATTATTGAAAAGATTTCTGGCGGTTGGTTTGATTTTGATACATTGATTGCAACTCCTGATTGTATGGGTATGTTGGGTAAATTAGGTAGAGTATTAGGACCTAAAGGCTTGATGCCAAACCCTAAAACTGGTACAGTTACAATGGACGTAGCAAAAGCAGTTAAAGATGCTAAAGCTGG
>CAKUZI010000013.1 GCA_934717855.1 uncultured Candidatus Melainabacteria bacterium | reverse complement strand
GTAAAGATTAAAATGAAAAGATTTGTTTATTTTGCCCAAAATAATCAAACCATCTGTCATAAGTAATCAAACAATGTGTCTTTTTATAGTTTGAGCGAACACGAGCTGAGGGCGAAGGTTTGAATGTGTAATAATGCAAATTATGTAACATTCAAGCGTAGACTAGTTAAAAACGAGTGTTCAAGATAATCCCTTCTCGCGTAAATAAAAGAGACTCCGTAAGGGGTCTTTTTTGTGTTTGCATTATAATTTTTGTAGGTCTATGTACTCATTTAAGTCGTGCTTGTTCTTTAATTATTTTTTATCAACATTTTCGATGATTCTATAAAGTAAGTAACTGACCGTATTAGGAGCAATTGATATATAATCTAAATCATCTGAAAAATCGGAATCGTACAATATATCACCATTTTGGTCATAGCCAAATTCTTTAACCAAGGCACATTTTAATTAATAAAACAAATCTGAGTTTTATAAAATGTTTCATATATAATCTAAAATATTATAACTTTAGCTATTCCAATTTCTTCTTCAAATCGCTTTTTACATTGCTGAGCGGTCCATTGTTTGGGGTTCTTATATTGTGGTAGTATTTTTTTGCAAATGTAAATGGATACTTAGGTAACCAAGTACATTTTATAAAGATATTTACAGTATCTGCACCTTGAGAAAACATTAATTCATCAATCGTTTCTTCATGGGATGGAGAAATGGATGAAAATAGTTTTAGAAAATAATCAGTAAAAGTTACGGCAGAATATCCGGAAGCTGTAATTGGTGCTTTCACGAACTCAGTAACCCTGAAGTCACTGTTTTCTTTAATATTTTTAACGTCTTCAGGCAGTACAATTTCCCCGCCGGCAATTTGCTCGATTTCATACCACTGACCGTTATATTCAATTCTCATAATATTTGGTTTTGGCATGTAAATGTCATCAAAAATTGTGTTAAGAATAATTTTACCGTTTTTATCAGTAACTCCGTATTTGTAATTCTTCTTTATAAGAAACATTTCTCCAAAAAGCATGTCTACAGACATATACTCATTCGGAATAATATTCTCGCCTTTTTCGTTATAAACTCCATAGCTATTTTCATTACCAAGTTTAACGTATTTGCCAAGCATTCTGTCAACATGTCTATATTTAGGCTCTACAAGAATTTCTCCAGAACAATCAATTAACCCATATTTATTCTTTTGGTTGATAATCCAAGAAGAATTTCCAAGTCGGATAAGCTTTTTATATTTTGCATCAACAATAATTTCGTCACTATTTTTTGCTTTTAAGCCGAATAAGTTCCCTTTTTCATTACTAAAAACCGCAATTTCGTTCATCGATAACGGCTTTTGAATAGCCTCTACCGAAAAAACAGGTGTTGCACCAAGAAGCAATATTAAAATTGTTGAAAAAAATACTCTTTTCATAATTTAATAATAGCACAAAATGCAAGAATGAAAAATCTTTGGGCTGAGTTTGATTAGACTTGTTGACAAAAAAATTTGAGCAAATATTATATATTTATATGGCTTAAAATACCAAATTAGTATTGTAGTATAAACTAGAAAAAAGGAGATTAATCTCATGGCAAGAGAAAAGTACGAACGTACCAAACCGCACGTTAACATCGGTACAATTGGCCACGTTGACCACGGTAAAACAACATTAACTGCAGCTATTACTGCTGTATTGGCTGCTCAAGGACAAGCTGCATTGAAAAAATTTGATGAAATCGATGCTGCTCCAGAAGAAAAAGCAAGAGGTATTACTATCTCTACTGCTCACGTAGAATACGAAACAGCTAAGAGACACTACGCTCACGTAGACTGCCCGGGCCACGCTGACTATGTTAAAAACATGATTACAGGTGCTGCTCAAATGGATGGAGCTATCTTGGTAGTTGCTGCTACAGATGGTGCTATGCCTCAAACTCGTGAACACATTTTGCTTGCTCGTCAGGTTGGTGTTCCTAACCTAGTTGTATTCTTGAACAAATGTGATATGGTTGACGATCCAGAATTGTTGGAATTGGTTGAAATGGAAGTTAGAGAACTTCTTTCTTCTTACGAATTCGACGGTGACAACATTCCGTTCATCCACGGTTCAGCTTTGAAAGCTTTAGAAGCAGCTCAAGCTAATCCTTCAATCGGTCGTGGTCAAGATAAATGGGTTGATAAAATTTGGGAATTGATGGATGCTATCGATGAATACTTCCCAACTCCTGAACGTGATTTAGACAAACCATTCTTGATGCCTGTAGAAGACGTATTCTCAATCACAGGTCGTGGTACAGTTGCTACTGGTAGAGTAGAACGTGGTATCGTTAAAGTTGGTGACGAAGTTGAATTAGTTGGTTTAGGCGAAACTAAGAAAACAACAGTTACAGGTGTTGAAATGTTCAGAAAATCTCTTGACCAAGGTCAAGCTGGTGATAACATCGGTGCTTTGTTAAGAGGTGTTGATAAAACTGATATTCAACGTGGTCAAGTATTGGCTAAACCTGGTACAATTCACCCACACACAAAATTCACAGCAAACGTTTACGTATTGACTAAAGAAGAAGGTGGACGTCACACTCCATTCTTCCCTGGTTACAGACCTCAGTTCTACATCAGAACAACTGACGTAACTGGTTCTATCAAATTCGACGGTCAAATGGTAATGCCTGGTGATAACGTTGTAATGGAAGTTGAACTTATCGCTCCAGTTGCAATCGAAGAAGGTATGAGATTTGCTATCCGTGAAGGTGGCCACACAGTTGGTGCCGGTGTTGTTGACAAAATTATTGAATAATTTTAGAACGACATTGATAAATTTAAAAAGAGAGTTCGGAAACGAGCTCTCTTTTTGTTGTTAAACCACAAGGTCTGCTAATATTAGCAGACCTTAACAATTTTTCCCCTATAAATTTTTACCATTTTCACCCAAATATTTTAATTGACCTTGACCTCAGATCCTGACTCCGCTTCAGGATAAATCTTTATTTTGCTAATTGCAAAGTTTCAAATTTATTTACTTGTTTATTTTTTTGTAAGTATTTTACCAATGATTTTGCAATTAGTTCTGAACGTTTTTTGTTTTCTTTGTCTAAGATTTCAAAATATTCATCTAATGATGACATTGTATATTCTGTATTTCCCATTTTATTTCCCCTTTAACTCCATTATAACCAAATTTTGTAGATTGTCCATTTGTTAATTGCTTTAACCGAGAAGAGATTCTAAAATTTCGGCATTTTTTGAAGCTTTTTGTGAATTTCTGATTTGGTTGCGATACATATAAGTTCTAAGAGCTTCTCTGATTAATTCAGATCTTGTGCGATTTTCATTTCCTGCAACTTTATCTATTTCGTCTAAAAATCTTTCCGGCATTGAAATTAGTACTCTGGCCATATCGTTCTCCTTTTTTAATTCCCTTTGTAAGTCCCCTGTATTTATATAAAGTAAATTTGTAATTAAAAATTGCGTAAAGTGTATATATTTCTTATAAACCTTGTAACAAATCTTAATACATTTCGTTAAACTCTTTGTACATAATAGTTTTGGTCTTGCTTTAATTCTGCTTTAAGGGCATCAAATTTTGAAGAATTTTTTATTTTAGATATAATTTTCGCAGTTTTCTCTCTAATAGTGTAGTCTTTTACGTTTTTGGTTTTTGATAAAATTTCAAATAGAGTCTCCGCATCAATGAATTCAACAAAAGTAGAAATTGTTTCTAAGTACCAATATAATTTAAAGACTTCTTTATTTATCTTGTATTTTCCCTCTTGTATATCAAATGCTAAAATTGGAGGAATTATTTCAAGCGTTTTTTGTGCTAATTTTGAACAAAATTCTGATGTAAATTGGGGAAAAGATTTTAGAACCTGTATCGCTTCTATAGTATTTCTACAAATATTTCCGTTTATATCGATTATTGCATCAAGGAATTGGTCAACAAAATCAATGTAAAAATTTGGATTTTGAGGCAAAAACTCGCGCAGTCTAAAGGATACGGCTTCTCTAATTTTTCCGTCGCACCCTGTAAGGTTTGAAATAAATATTATAGCTTCCTCTTTTGAATAAATTCCGTCAATTTTTATAGTTGTTGCTTGTTTTTCTGCAATAGAACCATTTTTAAGCAGTTCAACCAAATACCCATGAGAATACGTGTTCTCATATATATTAAAAGCTGTATTAAAATCTTGTTTATGTTTTTCTGTCAAAAATTCGTTCAAGTTTTACTTTTAACCTCGCTATATCACTAATATAACATAAACTACAATGATTTTCTAAGGGAATATCGTTTTAATATATGATATACGTAAAAAAAATTAATAGTATAATGTGTTCAGGAGATAAGTTATGAAAGAAATTATTGCATTTTTTAAAGAAATATTTATGATAAGTGATGAAAACTCAAAACAAATGATAGGTTTGACAAGTTTTAAAGAAGAAAAGAAAGCTGAAAAACCGATAAAAAAAATTAAAAAATTTGAAAAAGAAGTAAAATTATCAGATTTGATGCGCAGAAGTGCATAGATAAATAAACAAACTTTTACAGATAAATGGTATCTTTGGCTTAATATTCATTGTTTGTTATATACTAAGTCTATGACTGACAAAAACGATTTACGAAAGAACGCAAAATATATAAGAGAAACTTTATCAATTTCAGAAAAAAGCGAATTAGCGGTTGCGCAAATTCGAAAACATTCTTTTTACAAAAATGCAACAAATATTTTGATATATTATCCGTTAAAGTTTGAACTAAATTTGTTAGCTTTGTTAAATGATAAAAAAAATTTCTTTTTACCTAGAGTGTGCGGACAAAATTTACAAATTTGCCCGTTTAAAAATGGAGATAAATTAGAAAAATCTCGATTTAATGTTTGTGAGCCATGTTCAACTCCAATAACTCCGGAACAAATTGATTTGGCAATTGTACCTGCATTAATGGCAGATAGTTTTGGCTATCGTTTGGGTTATGGCGGAGGATTTTACGATAGATTTTTAGCTAAAAATTCAAATATTAAAACAATTTTGCCAATAGCCAAGGAATTATTCGTTGAAAAACTTCCGCATGAATGTTTTGATATTCCGGTTAACGACGTAATAATTATATAAACATGAAAAAAGGGCTCGCTAAGTTAGCGAACCCTTTACAGGTTAGTTAAGGATAGGATTATAGGATAAAATTTTAAGCGGTGTAATTAGGCTTGAATTGTTCAGCGCCTTTATCTTCACCTTGTTTGCAAGCTTCAAGTTCTTGATCTAGCAATTTTAATTGTGTTTCAATTTTTGCTTTTTCTGCTTGAATTTGTTTTTCTTGTTCATTAAGAAGTTTGGTTTCTTGCTTGCCAATTTGTTCTCTTTGTTGATCATATAAACTTTTGAAGATCCAATTCTGATACATAGCCTGCATATTAGGATCTTGCATTTGTTGCATTTGCATCATTATTTGAGGTTGCATCATCTGCATTTGTTGCTGAGCACCAAATATTGATGCGTTATGCGCATACTGCATGTACATTAATTGTCGACCGAACATAGACCCGGGAGTGTTCATCATATCACTCATTGAAACGGAGCCGTCCGCTATATTTGCAGCATATTGTTGCAAATCTTCTAGCTTTCTGGTCAAGTTCATTAAACGATAGTTTAAATCACTTTTCCGTTGCATAATGTCTAATTTTCGGTACGCGAAAATCAAGAATGACATTTTACTTTCCTACCTTTTCTAACTTTAATAACTAACCTTTTTTAACCTACATTTATATAAAAACATGCAACTCCAAAGAATTGCATGTTTTTTAAGCTTTTGTTAAGTTATGTTACGAACCTATTTTTTATCTCTTGTTACTACTTTGTCGATGAGCCCGTATTCTAAAGCTTCTTGAGCTGTTAAGAAGTGATCGCGTTCACAATCTTCTTTAACTTTCTCGATAGATTGTCCGGAATTTTCTGCAATAATACCGATTAACATATCTTTCATACGAAGAATTTCTTTAGCTTCAATTTCAATATCTGTAGCTTGACCTTTTGCACCGCCAAGAGGTTGGTGAATCATTACTCTTGAATTAGGAAGAGCAAGTCTCTTTCCTTTCGCACCTGAGCATAGTAAAAATGCGCCCATTGAAGCAGCGTCACCCAAACAAATTGTAGAAACGTCAGACTTAATAAGTTGCATAGTATCATAAATTGCCATACCAGCAGTAATTACACCACCAGGGCTGTTGATGTAAAGCATAATATCTTTTTCAGAATTTTCACTATCTAATAACAAAAGTTGAGCAACAACAGAGTTTGCGACCTCGTCATCAATTTCTGTTCCTAAAAAGATAATTCTTTCTCTCAAAAGTCTTGAAAAGATATCAAAAGAGCGTTCTCCACGAGAAGAAGCTTCAATAACAGTAGGCACATAGCCCATTATTTTCATATAAGTTTGTTGATCCATTCTTTCTCTCCTATATAATATGTATATTGTACAACAAACATGTAAAAAATAGTAATAGGTTAAAAATAGGATTTTAGTCTAATTATTATTTTAGAAATTTATTTCAATAAGTGGAGAAACTTCACCAAAAACATGGATATGCAAAAGCGCCACTTACAAAACTACTAAAATAGTACCAATTTCTGTAAATAGCGCTTTTTTCAAAAATTTCCGCAGAGGGCAAATTAACCTTTTACTTGGCTCATAACTTCGTCAGCAAAGTTTTCTTGACGTTTTTCAAGACCTTCACCAAGCATATATCTTGTGAAAGCTTTAACGTTTAATTTGCCTTCAATCAATTGTCCAACAGTTACGTCAGGATTTTTGATGAATGGTTGTTCAAGAAGAACTCTGTGTGACATAAGTTTGTTTACACGACCTTCAACGATTTTAGCTCTGATTTGTTCAGGTTTCTTTTGAAGATCTTCTTTACCCATTTCAACTTCTGTTTCGTGGTCGATAACTGATTGAGGGATTTCTGCTCTTGTAATGAATTCTGGTGCAGATGATGCAATGTGTAAGCAGATATCGTTCATCAATTCAGCATCTTTGTTGTCTGTTTCAATAAGAACACCGATTTTGCCGTTGTGAATGTAAGAAGCAGTGTTGCCTTCATAACGAACAAATCTTCTGAAAGTAATTTTTTCGCCGATAGAAGCGATTTTTTCTTTAATAACTTCAGAAACAACTTTTCCGCATTTAGGACAAGTTGAAGCAAGAAGAGCATCAACGTCTGCAGGATTTGAAGATGCAACAAGTTCAGCTAATCCGTTAGCAAGTTCTTTGAATTCTTCGTTTTTAGCAACGAAATCAGTTTCACAGTTCAATTCAACCATTGCGCCGCAATTGTCAAGGATAGCAGAAGTTACAACACCTTCAGCAGCAATTCTGCCCATTTTTTTATCAGCAGAAGCCATACCTTTTTGGCGAAGTACTTCCATAGCTTTTTCCATATCACCGTCAGTTTCCACAAGAGCTTTTTTAGCATCCATCATGCCTGCACCTGTTTTATCACGGAGTTCTTTTACCATTTGAGCTGTAATGTTCATTTAATATTTCTCCTTTATAGTTGGTGAATGGTGAGTTGTGATTAGTGAATAGTTCTTTACTAAAATATGTTTTGAACCACTCACTACTCACTATTCACCATTCACTATTTATCTATGTTATTCAGCAGCAACTTCTTCTGCTTTAACTTCAACACCTGCATCTTCAGGTTTGATTTCTTCAAGTTTTTTAGCGTTAGCGTTAGCTTCTCTAAGTTGTTTTCCTTCCAAAACAGCGTCAGCCAATTTAGAAGTAATTAACTTGATAGATCTGATAGCATCGTCATTACCAGGGATAATGTAGTCGATACCTTCCGGATCAGCATTTGTATCTGCCAAGCAGATTACAGGGATGTTAAGTTTGTTAGCTTCTTTAATAGCAATGTCTTCTTTCTTTTGGTCAACGATAAAGATTACGTCAGGAAGACCTCTCATATCCTTGATACCGCCTAAAGTTTTGCTTAATTTACCTAATTCTCTGTTTAATTTAGCGATTTCTTTTTTAGGTAATTTTTCAGCGTGACCAGAATTCATGAAATCTTCTAATTCTCTAAGTTTGTTAACACGGCCTCTGATAGTTTCAAAGTTAGTTAACATACCGCCTAACCATCTTCTGTTGATATAATAAGCGCCAACTCTAGTTGCTTCTTCTGCAACAACTTCAGCAGCTTGTTTTTTAGTTCCAACGAACAAGATATTTTTGTTTTTAGCAGCGAATTCTCTAACAACAGCATAAGCTTCATCAAGCAAATCTGTAGTTTTACGCAAATCTAATACATAAATACCATTTCTTGCACCGTAAATAAACGGTTTCATTTTAGGGTTCCATCTTTGAGTTTGGTGTCCAAAGTGTACACCTGCTTCTAAAAGTTCAATCATAGATGCTACTGGCATCGGTTTTCTCCTTTTGTTTTAACTTGTTGTACTACGGGCTAAACTGCCCCATCCGAATTGGACTAGGGTAAACCTATCGGGCTAGTATAACCAATGATATTTTACAATAAACATGGTGTTATGCAAACTAATGTTGAGAATTATTAATTTTGGTGAAAAGAAAAATGCGAGAAGCTTATATTGTTAGTGAGTGGTGAATGGTGAGTAGTGAATAGACTGTTTCAAAAAGTAGGTTGGGGTGCCCCCCCCCCACAACTCGTGTTTATTTGTAGCAAAGCTATATACCGATATATGAGGTAGGAACCAATATTATCGCAGAGAGCTACGTGCGTAGCAAAACTTTATACCGACATATGAGGTAGGAACCAAAAATTATCGCAGAGGGCTACGTGCGTAGCACACTTGCTCGCAAGTAAAAAAAAACGGACGTTCTATCAAGATAGATTGTCCGGTATTTCATTTTCTGAAACAAAAAGGATTTACATTAACTTATATTGTGTATTTAAATCTTTTTCATCACCCTTGCGAATTTCTCGCAAATCCTTGTTCAATCCAATAATATCCCTAATCATCACTTTTTATGGATTGAAAAAATAATTTGAGCCAAGTTTGGAAACAACCATCCCCGCTCCCAAGATATTTGTTATATCCATCATAGAATAAAACAAATAAAAAAGTGTAAAAAAACTTGATTTTTCCTAATCTTTTTACAATTAATTTTTCCACAAAACCAGAGATAGGCAATTGGTGGTCTTTTAAACCAAAAAGAATAAAATTTAAAAAATTTACATAATTTTTGTTAAGCAAATGTTAAAAACTATTGCAAAGTTTAAAACATATCTAGTCATGGGTAAATGTCAATTGTCCTGGAATCAAAATTTTGCATATGTAAAGTTCCAATTTTATCAAAAATATGGGAATAATATAAATTAGAAATTAATTACGAGAAATAAATATTAACAAATGTAACGAAACTCTAAACATGTGAAATTGAGCCGTTTTCAATGTTTTTACATGTATGAGAGCAAAATAAGAGAGATGTGACATGGGTTTACCAGGATTACAAAAACTGAATATTCCGCAAAACAAATCAACCTCAAGCGCTTCCAAGTCAAATGGAGCTTCTGAGTTGAAGCATGTTGCAGCTCGTAACCTTGCAACAACTTCCAGAGCTTCAGGAGCTACTAGTTATGGAATTTTTGCACAAAGATCTGCAGCTGGTACAGGTGCTATATTTAATCCAAAACAAACTTATGGAAGTGCAATCGATGCTCAAAGAGCTTATATGAATGCAAATAGAACAATTGTTGGAAACAACTTTTATGGTGGTCATAATTGTTCAGGGAATTATGATAGTGGCATGAATAAGTTTATGGCTGGCATGATGGCTTTAAATATGCTGGGCGAACTAACTGCACAAACGGTAAATGCAGTAAAATCAACAAAATCTACAGAGGGTGCAGGTGGCAATGATAAAACAGCCACTACAACATCATCATCTACAAAATCTTTGAACGAAATGAAGAGTGCAAAAGACTCTTCAACTTTGCGTGGAGCTATTGAAACAGCTAAGGCTGATAAATCTGGTATGGAAGCAGAATTAAAAACTTTAGAAAGCAAATTACCTGAAATGAAAGAAGCTTCTGAAGCTGCAACTAAAAAATTAGAAACATTGAAACCTAAATTAGCTAAAGCAGAAGAAGCAAAAAATACTGCAGAAACAAACAAAAAAGGTGCAGAAAGCGTGAAAAATGCAAATGAAAAAGCTGTAAAAGGTGCAGAAGAACGTTTGCAAGGTGCAAAAGACGGATTAGTTAATGCAAAAAATGGATTAGTTAATGCAAAACAAAATCTCGGAACAGCAAAAGCGAAACTAGCTTCTATTTCTCCAACTATTACAAATCCAGATGGAACAACTGTGGAGAACCCAGCTTATAAAGAAGCACAAGAAGCAGTAAAACTAGCAGAAGAACGAGTAAAATCCGCAGAAGAAACCTTTAAGGCTGCAAGCGAAGCTTACGATACTGCCAATGAGGATGCTACAAAAGCAAAATCAGATTTTGAAAAAGCAACTGAACAGCTTGCAAATGCAGAAGAAAATTTAGCTCAAAAAACAGAAGTATATAATGAAACTAAAACAGAATATGATAAATTAAAAACAGAAGTTAAATCAGCCGAAAAACAAAAAACAGATTATGAAAATGCTGTTAAACAACAAACAGAACTGCAAGCTAATATAAAATCATTAGATTCAGAAATCCCAGCTCAAGAAAAAAGGTTAACTGAATTGGAAAGCAAAGAATCTAAGGGCTTAGGTGCTGCTGAAAATACAATATTGAAAATGAATAATAAATTAGCTGGCAAAGATGGTATTTTAGGCACTGAAGATGATAAAAAGAAATTAGGCTCAAAAGATCAGAAAAAATTAGATGAAGCTAAAGATTTGCAAAGAAACGTAAATTATACAAAATTGTATCAAGAGCAAGGCACTAAAATAGGAAATCAAACATTCCGAACAGGAAGTTATGATGGCGAAACATTATACATGATTGGTGCTAAAAAAGTTGATAAAACAACATATGACTTGAAAAAAAGGCTAGCAGAAGAAGCTCAAAAAGGAACAAAAGAAGCAAATGAAATACTAAATAGAAACTTGCAAAATGCTTTATCGCCAGAACTTAGAAAAAAAATTCAAGGGCCATAAATAACATATCGTAATAAATCTCTTTACATTTAATTAATTCTTATTTATAATAATCACATAGGCAGTATTGCCACAGAAAAAACGAACGAGAAACCTCGTTCGTTTTTTACATAAATACTGTCATCTTGAGCAATAGCGAAAGATCGCAAGAAAGAAGAATTCCAACAAGATTCTTCGGACACAAACCAGATATTGTCCTCAGAATGACAAGAAAGAATACTGGCAATAAGATTCTTTGCGTAAGGTAGTTGTTATTCTTCGAAGAATGACGAAATTAACAGAAAGGGTAAACGATGAAACAGGAAATTAACAGGCATGACGTTTTAGAAAAAATTACTCCATTAATCGAAAATACAGCCATGCGTTTTGGTTATATTCCGATTGAAATTGAGTTTGTAAAAGAAAATCATAGATGGTTTTTGCGAATTTATTTGTATTCTAAAGAAAAAGATGTTACCCTTGACGATTGCGAAAATGTAACAAGGAGTTTGGCAGATTTTTTAGATGAGCTGATTCCTGTTAAATATTATTTAGAAGTTTCTTCTCCAGGACTTGAAAGAAAATTTAAATCAGATAAAGAATTTACTTATTTTAACGGTAGAAGAATTAGTTTGAAGTTAAAAACTCCTTTAGATGGTGAAGAAGAAAAGATTTTTAAAGGTGAAATCTTAGATTTTAATGAAACTGACGGATTAAAATTCTTCCGTTTTGATGACGGGAAAGAACTTCAAATCCCGAGAAATAATATTCAGTCAGCGAAATTATATATTGATTAAAAATAAAGAAAGGAAATAGAAATGATTAAAATTGGAACAGCGTTATTTGAAGCTTGTGAAGAGCTTGAAAGAGAAAGAGGAATTTCGAAAGAAGTTCTAATTGCATCTTTGTGTGATGCAATGGTTGCAGCTTACAAAAAACACATGCATATTAAAGATGCTGACAATATTGAAGCTATTTTGGATGAACAATCTGGCGAAATCGGTGTTTTCAGTACAAAACTTGTTGTAGATGATGTTGAAGATGAAGATACACAAATAACTTTGGCTGAAGCAAAAGAAATTGCTGAAGATGTTGAAGTAGGCGATGAAATCAAGATTGAAGTTACTCCGGAACAATTTGGCCGTATTGCTGCTCAATCTGCAAAACAAGTTATTACTCAACGTATCAGAGAAGCTGAAAGAAACATGGTTTTACAAGAATTTATGGATAAAAAAGGCACTTTGACAACAGGTATTATCCAACGTGTTGAAAACCGTAATGTAATTGTAAACATTGGTAAAATCGATGCAATTATGCCTCAAAAAGAACAAATTCCTGGTGAATATTACAAACCTGGTAACAGAATTAGAGTTTTTGTTCTTAATGTAAAAGAAACAACAAGATTGCCTCAAGTTATCGTTTCTCACGCTCATGCTGAAATTGTTAGAGAATTATTTGAACTTGAAGTTCCTGAAATTGAAGACGGAATTGTTGAAATTAAATCAATCTCTAGAGAAGCTGGCTATAGAACAAAAATCGCTGTTTGGTCAAATGATCCGGAAGTTGATTCTGTTGGAGCTTGTATTGGACCTCGCGGAAGTAGAATTCAAACTATCGTTTCTGAATTAAAAAATGAAAAAATTGATATCGTTAGATATTCAGAAGATCCTGTTGAATATATCGTAAACGCATTGTCTCCAGCAAGAGTTGTTTCTGTAGACATTCTTGCAAATGACGAATTCGCTCATGATGCAATGGTTGTTGTTCCAGACGATCAATTGAGCCTTGCAATCGGTAGAGAAGGTCAAAACGTTAGACTTGCTCACAAATTGACAGGTTGGAAGATAGATATTAAGAGTGTTTCTCAAATGGAAAGAGCTGAAGCAGAAAACATTTCTAACTATGAAGAAGCCCCTGAAGAAGTTGTTGACGAAGCTGTTGAAGAAATCGATGAACTTCAACAAGAAATCGAAGAAGAAATGAATCAACAAGCTTTAGACGAAGAAGATCTTCAAGAAGAAGCTCCAGAAGCAGAAGAAACTGAAGAATAATATAAAATTATAACAAGTAAAAAGAGTGAGGGAACAATGTTTTCTCACTCTTTTTGACATTTATTTATTTTTTAAAAAATATTGGATTTCTTTTTACTTACACTATTCCCCAAAACATGAAGCTAGTATTAAAACATATTTTTTAACCTACTGAACTATACTAAACGCTGTAATTTTTTCTATTGCAATATTTAACCAATCATATCTGAAACACATATAATCATTACATTTGCAATCATCTTCTTCACAAGTACAATAATCATTCAATCTGCATACTAGGGCATTTTCCAGTGTAATAAAATCGTCGTGACATTCTTCGCATCGTCCATCAGGAATAAAAATTTGACCATCAATTTTTAGATGATTTGTAAAAATCGCAATTTTATGTGTTCCACTTTCTTCAACAATTTTTCTAATTGATTTAATTAAATTTTTTGACATATGAAGCCTCTCCTTTGTTGAATTAGTTTAAAATATTGGATTGAAAAATATATTCTCTTGTTGGCTAATGTTTACTTTTTTTCATAAATTGGGCAAAAAAAATATGTTTGTGTTACAATAAACGTAAGGGATAAGAGAAAATTTAAGGGGAGAAATAAATGGCTGAAACAGAAGTTACAAACGAACAAAAAGCACAACAACAAGCTGTGCCGGAAGAAAAAATTGAAGTGAATGAGCTTCCTGATAACGATGAAGCCATTGAAACAAAAACTTCCCAAGATTATAGCGCTAGCAATATTCGTGTGCTAGAGGGATTGGAAGCTGTTCGTATGAGACCAGGCATGTACATTGGTTCAACTTCTCAAAGAGGTTTGCATCACTGTATTTATGAAATTGTCGACAACTCAATCGACGAATCTTTAGCCGGTTTTTGTACTGATATTTATGTCACTATTAATAAAGATAACAGTGTTACAGTGGAAGATAACGGGCGTGGAATTCCGGTTGATATTAAACCAGGAACAAACAAGTCTGCTTTGGAAATTGTTCATACAGTTCTTCACGCAGGCGGAAAATTTGGTGACGGCGGTTATAAGGTTTCTGGCGGACTTCACGGGGTTGGTGCTTCTGTTGTAAACGCTCTTTCTGAAAAATATATTGTAGAAGTTTCTCGTCAAGGTTTTGTATGGCGTCAAGAATACATGAGAGGAGAACCGGTTGCTCCCGTTGAAAAAACAAAAGAAACAAACAAAACCGGAACAAAAACAACTTTTTGGCCCGATCCGGAAATCTTTACAGAAACAACTGAAATTGATGCAGATGTTGTTTCTAACAGATTACGTGAAATGGCATTCTTAAATAAAGGTTTAAAAATTATTTTCTCTGATTTGAGAACAGATGCAAACGAGATTTACCACTACGTGGGCGGTATCGGAAGTTATGTTGAATTTTTGAACCAAAACAGAAATGTTTTGCACGAAAAACCAATTTACATTGATAAGGTTGTTGACGGCATGCAAATTGAAGTTGCTATGCAATATACAGATGCTTATAGCGAAAGTGTTTTATCATTTGCAAACAACATTAATACTCATTCCGGTGGAACTCACTTGACAGGGTTCAGAAACTCTTTAACTCGTGTTTTTAATGATTACGCAAGAAAAAATAATATATTGAAAGATTCTGATCAAAACCTATCCGGAGAAGACGTAAGAGAGGGCTTGACTGCGATTGTCAGCGTAAAAATTCCTAATCCTGAATTTGAAGGTCAGACAAAAGAAAAACTTGGTAACGCAGAAGCTATGGGAGCAACACAAGATGCGGTTCGCGACAAGTTGCAAGAATGGTTAGAATTTAACCCTAAGATTGCAAAAATTATTATTGAAAAAACATTACAAGCTCAAAGAGCTCGTGAAGCCGCTAGAAAAGCTAGAGAATTGACAAGAAGAAAATCTGTTCTTGAAAACTCTACTCTTCCCGGGAAATTGGCTGACTGTTCAAACAGAGAACCTGAAAAATGCGAAATCTACATCGTTGAGGGTGATTCTGCGGGCGGTTCTGCAAAACAAGGCAGAAACAGAATGTTCCAAGCTATTTTACCATTGAGAGGTAAAATTCTTAATGTTGAAAAAGCTAGGTTAGATAAAATTTATGGAAACAACGAAATTCAATCTATGGTTCAAGCTTTTGGTATTAACATTAGCAGAAACCCTGATGAAGTAGATCTTGAAAAACTTCGTTACCACAAAATCATCATCATGACCGATGCCGATGTTGATGGTGCGCATATTAGAACTTTGTTGTTAACATTCTTCTTTAGATATGCAAGACCATTGATTGAAAATGGTTACGTGTATATCGCACAACCGCCATTATTCAAGGTTACTCAAGGCAAAACATCTGAATATATGTATGATGAACACGCTCTTGACAAAATGTTAAAAGAACGCGGTATCAAAAACTTGAGCTTGTCTGACAAAACAAAATCAAGAACAAAATCTGGTGAAGAATTGTTAGAGTTGGTTAAAAACATGTCAGCATTCTACAATTCCTACAACAACCCTATTTTGAACTTGTATCCTGCGGTTGTGTTGAGAGGTTTAGTTCGTTCTAACATCACTCCTGAATGTTTTGAAGATCAAGCTAGAATGACTGAAATTGTGGAATATTTGAATCATTACTTACAAGACCACGCAAAAAATTACAATATTTCAGAAGCATCAAATTATGTTTGTTCATTAAAATACAACCCAGAGAATGCTAAATATGCAATTCAATTGAATTTGAACGAAGAAGAACATGTAATTATCAACCAAAATATTATCAAAAGTTCAGAATACAAGAGATTAAAAACTGCATATCCTTTGATTAGAGATTATTTGATTGAAGAAGAAGAAAGTTTGATTTTAGAAACAGATACAGAACAATACGAAATTACATCTTTCGAAAAACTTCAAAAATTAATCGATGATAGAGGGTCAAAAGGGTTACAAATCCAACGTTTCAAAGGTTTGGGTGAAATGATGCCACAACAACTTTGGGAAACAACAATGGACCCTGCTACAAGAACATTGTTGAAAGTAAACTTGGAAGACGCAATGCTTTGCGATCAATTGTTTGATATTTTGATGGGTGATAAAGTTGATCCTCGTAGAAACTTTATTGAAACTCATGCGGTATATGCAACTAACATTGATACATAGAAAATATTATTTAATTATTCTACGGAGTGTAGATTAATATTAATTGCTTTAAAACTCTTTCCTATCTTTACCTTAATGGCAAAAAGCGAAAGAGTTTTTTTATTGCCCCAAATCTGTGAATGCTTATTACTATATTGAACTCTATTTTTGCTTGATGTACTATTAAATCATAGGTTATAAAAAACGAAAGAGAGATTTAAAATGACAAAAAAAGAATTAATTTTTTTAGGACCACCTGCTTGTGGTAAAGGTACTCAAACAAACAAACTTGCTGAATATTTGAACTTCCCTCACGTTGACACTGGTTCTTTATTAAGAGCAGAAATCAAAGGAGAAACAGAAGCTGGGAAAGAAGCAAAATCATACATCGACAAAGGTCAATTGGTTCCTGTTGAACTTGTTACAAGAATTATCAAAAACAGATTATCAAAAGATGATTGCAAAAACGGATATATTTTAGATGGTTTTCCTAGAAGTGTTGAACAAGCATACGAACTTGAAAAAATGAATGAAGAAATCGACAATGGCGAAGATACAAAGTTTATCGCTGTATATTTTGACATTGATACAAGTATTTTGGTTGAAAGAATTGTAAATCGTCGTTCTTGCCCTGTTTGTGGTGAAATTTACAACCTAGAATTTAAACCACCAAAAGTTGCAGGTCACTGTGATAAAGACGGTGCAGAATTAACTCAACGTAAAGATGACACAAGAGAAGTTGCTCAATCAAGATTTGATACTTACAACAAAGAAACAGCTCCACTTGTTGACTATTACACTAAAAAAGGTGTTTTGAAATCAATCGACGCAAACGGAACTATTGACGAAGTTTGGGAAAGATTGTTAGAAGTAATTAAATAA
This sequence comes from uncultured Candidatus Melainabacteria bacterium, assembly GCA_934717855.1. Classification (GTDB taxonomy): domain Bacteria; phylum Cyanobacteriota; class Vampirovibrionia; order Gastranaerophilales; family Gastranaerophilaceae; genus Stercorousia. The sequence goes on along the minus strand of CAKUZI010000013.1, from coordinate 26,710 downwards.
CAGTGAATTGTGAATAGTGAGTGGTGAGTAGTTCAAATAAGTGCTATCGCACAAAATTATTAATTAGCGAAGCAAACGAAATGAACTATTTGCTGTTAGCTATTTACTGCTCACTAAATAAAGAGGCTTATCATGATACATAAAAAATCACGTGATGAAATCAAAAGAATTAGACACGCTGGACATATTGTGGCTCTTGTTCACAAGAAAATGCGTGAAGTTATTGAACCGGGAATTAGTACCAAAGAATTGGACAATATAGCACATGATATTATCAGAAAAGAGCGTGCTATCCCGACATTCTTGGGATATAACGGATTCCCAGCATCAATTTGTGCTTCAATTAATGAAAAAGTTGTCCATGGAATTCCTCATGAGGACGAGATTGTAAAAGAAGGCGATATTATTAGTATTGATGTCGGTGCAACTTATGCCGGTATGGTTGGCGATGGCGCTTGGACTTATCCTGTCGGAAAAGTTAGCGAAGACTGTCAAAGACTTTTAAAAGCGACAGAAGAAGCTTTGTTTGCCGGCATTGCTCAAATGAAAGCCGGAAATGTTTTGGATGATGTTTCCGGTGCGGTAGAAGCTGTTGCTCTTAGAGAAAAACTCGGAATAGTTCGTCAATACGGCGGGCATGGAGTTGGACACGAAATGCATGAAGAACCATTTTTGTTCAATTATAAAGTAGGAGACAGAACTTTGTTAAAATCAGGCTATGCAATTGCAATTGAACCAATGCTTAACCTTGGTTGTGACGAAGTTGAAGTTGCTGATGATGAATGGACTGTTAGCACTGTAGACAAAAAACCGTCTGCACACTTTGAGCATTCTGTTCTTGTTACAGACGATGAACCAATAATTATTACACAATTGATGGAGTAAAATTATATGAACTACTACATAGGATTGGCTATGTCAGCTTCATCAGGCCTGGATAGCGGGGTTGCTGTTCTTGATGAGGACAATAACCTTATACTTGTTGACAAACTTTATACAATGAATGATGTAATGTTCTTTTTTGATAATTATCCATCGTTAAAGTATTCAAAAATCTGTGCATCATTAATTTGGGATAGAACAATGCTTAATGGTAAGTGGAGAATACTCGGGAAACCTTATCAGCAAGTATCTACAAATAAATTAATCCCAAATCGTGACGGCTGGACTCATAGATATTCTACAAGAGGATGCGAATACTTTAAGTCATTGACCGAAAAAGGTATTGAAATTAACCGTTTCGAATTATATTTAACTCGTCAAAGTTTGCATTTGGATTCTTGTTATAAAGAGCGTTCACCTGCGGATTGCAAATTCCTACAACAAACTTTACGAATAGAATGGGGCTTGGATTTGCCGGCAAATATGATGCCAATGGCTCAATTAGAGGCAATAGTCGGAGCAATTTTGGCAAAAGAGAACACCGAACATCCAGAAAATATCAAAGTTGTTTCAAGTTTCAAAGATATGAACGTAATTGATGTTATTAAAAATCCAAAAACATTAGAAAGATTAGCTATTTAATAATAACTGTATGGTGCAAATTTTTGTACCATACAGTTAATTATACAAAATTTGAATATCTGGATTAATCTCTGCTTCCCATCAAACTGAGAGCCAAACCAATTGCAGAGCCAATTCCGGTACCCCACCAAAATTTACTTCTTTTGATAGCTTTAAACGCTGATGCGCAATTGTTATCCATTAATGCAACGTCTTTTTTGTAATTCTTAAAATTTGTACTAAAACTATCTTTTAAAGCCTTAACTCTAGCCGGATCTGAAACTTCTTTATCCAGCTCTATACATTTTTGAGTAATTGCTTGTAAATCTTCACTTAACCCCATTTCCTGTAAAATCATTTTACTTTCTGTAGAAACTTTTTGTTCTTCAATCTCTTTTGCGACATTAGCCAAAATCCGAATTTTTTCATCCGCCTCATTTTTTGTAATATCAAAAGCTCTTTGAATAAAAGCATCTTTTTTAACAGGAAGATAGTAAGCATTCATCCCAATCAAACCACCGGCAATAGTAGCACCCATTTTTCTTTTTTTAGATGCAGCGGGATTTGGTTGATAATACGCCATATTAGGATTAATTTCAGTCATATATTTGCCTCAAAAATTTTCCACTGACATATAAAATCCTGTAAAAAATTTTTTTGCTAGTTTATTGAAATTTGTTAAGTTATAAAATTATCACTAAAGAACTATTAAACTTACAACTTTTTTATGAATTTCTTCAATTGATTTAGTTGCATCAATGACTTTAATTCTTTGAGGCTCTTGTTTTGCTAATTCTAAATAACCTTGTCTTACTCTATTATGAAACTCCACTCCGGCACTTTCCATGCGGTCTTTTTCTTTTCCAACACGTTTCATTGATGTTTCTACATCAACATCAAATACAAAAGTCAAATCAGGTTTTTTACCATTTGTCGCAAGATTATTTAACATATTAATTCTTTCAATATCAAGTCCGCGCCCATAACCCTGATATGCCACGGTAGAATCAATATGTCTGTCACAAAGAACAATTTTTCCTGCTTTCACAGCCGGATTAACTATAATATCAATATTTTGAGCTCTATCAGCCAAAAACAAAAAAGATTCGCATCTATCAGAAACCTCGCCATCATAGTTAAGCAAAATTTCTCTAACTTTTTCGCCTAAGCCTTTTCCTCCTGGCTCGCGAGTTAAAACCACTTCTTTCCCATTTTTTGTAAAATATTCTGCTAACAATTTCATTTGAGTAGTTTTTCCACAACCATCAGGTCCCTCAAAAGTAATAAATAATCCTTGTGTCATTTTAATTCTCCATTTATTTTATTTTAGCATGAAATTCTATAATTTGTATTTTCTCCTAAATCGTGCTAGAATAAACGCAATTAGAGGAGAGATTTATGACAACTAAAATTACAAAGCTTAAAAATAACATAGAATTTGCATATAAAAGAAATCCGGATACGCCAAGAGTTGCGTTTTATTTGAATTTTTCATTAAACAATCCGTCTTCAAAGGCTGGAGTTTATTCTTTAATGGTAAGACTTTTTATGCAAGGGACAAAAAACAGAACAGCTCAACAGTTGTCAGAAGAATTGGACAAATACGCCATCGAATTTTCTGCAGAATTAAAACTTGATTATGTAAAATTCAAATTTGTTTGTTTGAATGAAGATTTTGAACATGCAATAGAAATTTTTGAAGATATTGTTAAAAACACTACATTTGAAGAGTTTGAGAAAGAACGTACAAAGCTTGAGGGAGAAATTATTGCTGAATTGGATTCTCCAAGAGCTAAAATTATTGACAGTTATTACAAAAACATTTATGAGGGACATAATTACGGCTTTACCAATACTGTAATTTTAGAAAATCTTAAAAATTTAACACAAGAAGACATAAAAACTGCTTATAAAGAAATTGTAGCAAATAGCAAAAAAGTAGTAGCTTTTGTCGGAGATTTAGATTTTGATAAAGTTAACAATATTTTAAACGAAAAATTTGGAGATTTAACTCCATCAGTTGACGAATTGCCTGTTTTAAGAAAACCGGAATTACCTCAACCAAAAGAAATTGATGTAATTCAAGCAGACTTAAATCAAGCACATATTTTAAAGGGTTGGTTAGTTGGTACCGCTGATAGCAACGATTATCCCGCAATTGCTTTGTTAAATATAATTTTGGGTGCAAGTGGCTTATCATCAAGATTATTCTTGGAATTAAGGGATAAAAAAGGTTTGGCATATGTTGTAAGAAGTGCGTATGATGTTGCTAGATTGTCTGCAAATTTTTCAATTTATATTGCGACAGAACCTAAAAATATCGAAACTTCACTAAAAGGATTTGAAGAAGAAATTGAAAAAATTAAAACAAATCTTGTATCTGAAGAAGAACTTGAAAATGCAAAAAATAATATTTTTGGCAAATGGGCATTTATAAGTGAAACAAATTCTCAACAAGCAAACTGGCTTGCTCACTACGGTATAATGGGATTTGGCTTTGATTTTCACAAAAATGCTGTTGAAAAAATTAAATCTGTTACTCCGCAAGATATTATGGATTGCGCTAATAAATACTTTAATGACAAATTTGTCTTGACAGTTTTGAAACCTTAGAATTTTATATTAAGAACGTAAATATTATTTGGTTCAATTCTCTATTTATGCTAATATAAAGTATATATGGACTTGTTGGAAAAAATCAAAAATTTAAGTAAGAAACAGAAAGCGTATATTGGAGCTTTTCTCGCAATAGTCGGGCTTTTAGCGTGGGCTTTTATATCTGCCGGCGTAATAACCAGCAACTTTAACCGAAGTCAGCTTCAAACCGACCAAGACAGGCAGGAAGCAACAATTGACGGTATTATTCTTACTGAAACAAAAAACGAAAAAAAATACTGGGAAATTTATGGCGAAACCGGAACTTATGACAGCAAAAACGGGATTGCCATGCTCGATAATGTTATAGGGAATTTTTATGACGATGACAATCAAGTTTCTATGAGCTTTGAATCGTCAAAAGGCACTTATAATGAAAAGAAAGAACAAATTATTCTTTATGAAGATACATTTATTGTCCTAAAAGATTTTACAACATTAAGGGCAGACAAACTTGTTTGGTCTGGGAAAGATGTTCCGACTATTGCAGAAGGGCACGTTAGAATTACAAGAAAAAGTGATTTGTTGGCGACTGCGCAAAAAGTTGAAATCAGCCCTGACTATGAAGCATTTAAAATAATTGGTAATACTGTTTCAAAAGTATACAGCGATAAGGAGATTAAGTGAAAAAGTTAATTTTAACCGTAATAATATCATTGTTTGCACTTGGAATTGTTGTTCAAGCATCTGATTTGGTTATTGAATCAAAAACTCAAAGCTATAGCGAACAAGAAAATAAATTAAAATTTGATGGAGATGTAAAAGTTTCTGTAGACGATTTAAAAATTGTTGGCAACAAAGCAGATGTTTCTATGGATGGTGACCAAAAGCTTGATACTGCAACATTTTACGACAAGCCATACGCTTATGAAGTTAAAAAGAATAAAAAAAGAGAAGTTAAAGCAAATATTTTGCAAATGTCTTTAATTACAAAAGTTGTAAAAGCTCAAGGAGATACGCAATCTATTGTTTTTGACGGCAAAACTCCTGTTGTTGTAATTAATGCTAATGAGCAAGAATATGACACTAAAACAGGAATTATGACCGCAACTGGTGCTGTTACTATAAAATACAAAGATTTAGATACTTTTTCTAACAGAGCAAAAGTTAAAACTGACAAAAACGGAGATTTAAAAGATATAGAATTAATTGGAAATGCAAGAATTAAACAAGAAGCCAATGATTCTTACGCGGATAAATTTTACTATAATGCAGGAACTAAAATCTTAACTGCTACAGGAAACACTACTTCCAAAACAGTTATGGATAACGGAACAACTCTTGTTCTTAAAGCGAATCGACAAGAATATGTACAGGATAAAAATATATTCAATGCGTCAGGAAATGTTCGTGTTTGGTACCAAGATTATTACGCTATAGGGCCAAAACTTACACTTTATCCTAATAAAGAAGGAAAACCTAATGAAGCATTTTTTACTGGACGTTCAAGCATTACACAGGGTGTAAGAACTATTTATGCCGATAAAATTAAGATGTCAATGAATCCGAAAGATTTCCATGCAGACGGAAATACAAGAACCGTAATCAAAAATATTGGTTCTGGCGATAACGGAAATAATGATAGCGGAATAGGATTGGGATTATAAAATGAGCGAAAAAGAAAAAGTTGACAAAGCAGTAGAATTATACAATCAAGGGAAATATAAAGAAGCAATTGATGCTTTCAGCTCCGTTTTAGAAACTTGTCAGGATAACGCGGAATTATATAATAATATTGCTCTTTGCTATGCTAATTTAGGCGAATACGATAAAGCTGAAAAACACTATTTAAGAGCGCAAGAATTAAATCCAAAATTGCCTCAAATATACATAAACTTGGCAGATATTTATTACCGTAACAAAGATATGGCAAGCGGGATTGGGCTTGTATCTACCGGATTGGCAGAAATTCCGGACAATTTGGTATTGCGTCATTATCTTGCCAGATTTTATATGGAAGATGCAAAACTTGACCTTGCAATAGATGAACTTGAAAATATTTTAGAAAAACAACCTGACAATTATGATGTTTACTACGATTTAGGCAGGGTTCATTTTGAATTAGGCAATTACGCCAGTGCAATTGAAAACTTTGAAAATGTTTTGGATTACAAAAGCGAAAACCCTTGGATTTATTACTATTTAGGGGAAGCATACGAAGCAAATGACGAAATAGACAAAGCTCTTTCAAACTTTTTGAAAGCTATTGCTAGGAACGATGCTTTTGCTCCTGCTTACAAAAAAGCCGGCATTTTATTCTTTGCAAGAGGAGATTATGAAGACGCTATAGAATACTTTGAAGACTATATGGAGCTTGATATTCCGGAAGAAGAAAAAGCTAAAATTAAAGAATTAATAGAAAGAATTAGAAAAAAACAAAATGCGTAAATACTGGATTGCTTTATCGTCAATAGAAGAAATTGGCAGTTCTTTCATTCAAAGACTGTATAATTATTTTGGTGATATTGAAAGTGCGTTTAACGCAAATGATTTGTCATGTATTGACGGGTTGAGTGTAAAAAAAGCGGAAAACTTTTTAAGATTGCGTGATAAAGTAGATGTTGACAAAGTTTATAACGCCGTGATTGAAAGAGGTATTAAATTTTTTACGTTTGAAGACGAGAATTATCCTCAGATGTTGCGCAATATTGATGATCCGCCATCAGTTCTTTACTATAAAGGTGATTTATCTGATTGTAATCTTGAAAAAACACTTGCTGTTGTCGGTTCAAGACGCGCCACTGGTTACGCTAGAGAAGCTCTATCCAAAATTATTTCAGAATTAAACGGAACAGATATTTGCATTGTGTCCGGATTAGCTTCCGGAATAGACACAACAGCACATGTTTCTGCTTTAGATAACAATTTAAAAACTATTGGCGTTATTGCGAGTGGCTTTGATTTTACGTATCCTGCAGATAATAAAGAGTTATACAAAAGAATTGAAAATGGTTGTGGAGCAGTGTTATCAGAGTATTATCCAACATTTCAGCCTATAAAATTCAGATTTCCGCAAAGAAATCGAATTGTTTCAGGACTTTCATACGGAACACTTGTTGCTGAAGCTTCTTTAAAAAGCGGGGCGTTAATTACTGCGAATTTAACCCTTGAACAAGGGCGCGAATTGATGTGTATTCCGGGATTGATTACAAATCCGAACACTCAAGGAATTTATAAGCTATTGAAAAATGGTGCTACACTAGTAACTTGCGCTGATGACATATTGGAAGCGCTGGGTTGGGAAATAAAAATTGAACAACAAAGTTTGTTTAATCTTCCAGATTTAAGTGATGATGAAAAAATTATTTACGAAACATTAGAAATAGAAGAAAAAAGCGTCGACGAATTACAAGCTTTTACCAAAATGAGTATTGATAATTTGCTCATGTACTTGACAACAATGGAGCTTAAGGGGATAATTAAACAAGTCGACGGGGATAGATACAAGAGAGTGGTATAAAATAATATGGCAAAAACGGCTGAAAAAAAAGAAAAAGCATTGGTTATAGTTGAGTCACCTGCAAAATCTAAAACTATTCGAAAGATTTTGGGGGATGGTTATCAAATTGAGGCAAGTTATGGACACGTTCGAAATTTACCAACAAAAGATCCAGCAACTCAAAATTTAGGTTTTGAAATAGAAAATCATTTTGCTCCAAAATTTGAGGTTATCCCCGGAAAGCAAAATGTTGTAAAGAAATTAAATGATGTAGCCAAAAAAGTTGATCGTGTTTACCTTGCATCCGACCCCGACCGTGAGGGAGAGGCTATTGCATGGCACGTTCGTCAAATATTAAAAGTGCCTGATGAAAAAATCTGTAGAATTGTATTTAACGAAATTACACCAAAAGCCGTAAAACATTCTGTTGAAAACCCTCGCGGAATTGATATGGATATGGTTAAAGCGCAACAAACACGCCAAATTTTGGACAAACTTGTGGGTTATAAACTTAGTCCTGTTCTTTGGAAACAAATTGGTAACAGAAATTTATCAGCAGGGCGAGTTCAATCAGTAGCTTTAAGAATGATTTGCGAAAGAGAAGATGAGATTGAAGCATTTGTCCCTCAAGAATATTGGTCAATTCATACTTTGTTGGACAAAGACGGAAAAACTTTTGATGCAGAACTTTCTAAAATTAAAGGAAAAGCTATTGAAAAGACCGTTAAAAATAAAGATGAAGCACAAAAAATTGTTGACTTTTTAACAAATTATCCGGAAGATTTTGAAGTTAGTAAAGTTACTAAAAAATCAACAAAACGCAAGCCAACAGCTCCTTTTATAACCTCAACAATGCAACGTGCAGCGAGTTCAAAACTTGGTTTTGGGGTTCAAAAAACAATGCAAGTTGCTCAAAAATTATACGAAGGTATGGAAATTGACGGAACTCCAGTCGGTTTGATTACATATATGAGAACCGATAGTGTGAGAGTTTCTGACGATGCGCAAGCTATGGCGAAAGATTATATTTTGGGAAACTACGGAGAAAAATATTATCCGGAAAAACCAAATGTTTATGTAAAAGGCAAACAAAATGTACAGGATGCGCACGAAGCTATCAGACCATCATATCCTGAAAGAACTCCAGACAGCATAAAAAAATATTTAGATAACGATCAATATAAACTTTACAAACTTATTTGGGAAAAATTTATGTCTTCTCAAATGACATCTGCAGAAGTTGCAAACAAAACAATCGAAATTACTGCAGGTGATTACACTTTAAAAGCTGGCACAAGTAAAGTCACTTTTGATGGTTTTTTGAAAGTCTATAATGATTCTGATGAAGATGAACAAAAAGATGAAGCAAAAATTCCGGATTTGGAAAAAGATGACAAAGTAAAATGTCGCAAGGTTGAACCAAAACAACACTTTACACAACCTCCTCCAAGATATAATGAAGCTTCATTAGTAAAAGCATTAGAAGAACACGGAATCGGGCGTCCGTCTACTTATGCAACAATTATTACTGTAATTCAAACAAGAAAATATGTTGAAAAGAAAGATAAAGCGCTCCATCCAACACTTTTAGGCAGAACCGTTTCAAAACAATTATGTTCTCAGTTTGCAGATATTATGGATTATAAATTTACTGCCGGCATGGAAACCAAACTTGATGAAATTGCAGAGAAAAAAGCTATTTGGGACAACGTTTTACAAGAATTTTATACTCCGTTTATTGAAGAAGTAAACAAAGCTCTAAAAACAGGCGAAAGAGTTAGAATTGAAAGCAAAATCAAATGTCCTAATTGCGGAAAACCAATGGTCTTGAGAACAAGCAAGTTCGGAACACAATTTTTAGGGTGTTCTGGCTATCCTGATTGCAAAACAATGATGTCTTTAAATGCTTTATCAGAAGAAAGTTCTGAAGAAGGACAAAGCAATGAACCTGAGGTTTGCGAAGAAAAATGCGAAAAATGCGGTTCTGATATGATTTTCAAAATTGGACCTTATGGCAAATATATGGAATGCACAAACGCAGATTGTAAACATAGAAAACCTTATCGCAAATCAACAGGCGTAAAATGTCCAAAATGCGGAGAAGGAACAATTGTTGAAAGAAAATCAAAACGCGGAACTGTTTTCTATGGCTGTGACAAGTATCCAAACTGTGATTTTACATTATGGAATGAACCTACCGGCGAAAAATGTCCGGAATGCGGATCATTACTTGTAAAAAAAGTACTAAAAAAAGGAACTGTAATTTCTTGCTCTAGCCTGAAATGTAATTACAAAAGGGATGCAGAAGAAACTGTAGAAAACACGGCAGAAAACACTGAACAACAATAATAGAAAAACATGCCTGCCAAATATAATAATCAAAGGAATTTATAAAAAATGAATCCGGAATTGTATGAACGCTATTTAGCCAAAAAAGCTAAAAAATTGGGAATATCGGTAGAAGAATTAAAAGCACAAGGTACAGCTTCACCAGTAAAAGAAACTGAAACTACTCAGTTATATTCTTCTGCTTCTGCGATACAAACTCCTGAAAATCAACCAACACAAGAGACTGTTTCAGAAACAAAACCGATAACAACGCAATATTCACAATTTTCACAACCGGCTCAATCAATTCCTCAAGCACAGTTTGTTCAATCTCAACCGGCTCAACAATCATTTAGTCAGCAACAGCCACAATATGTTCAACAAACTATTCAAGGGCAGTTGGAACAGCAAAATGCGCCTACATCAGAACAATTATATCAAGCGCCACCTCAAAAACCAATATCTCAACAAATTGAACAATCTTATGTATATAATCAATCACAAGACGAAGCGCCTAAATATCAACCATATTCAGGAATGCAACAAGAGACGGTTAAAACAGAAGTTCCATCATATATTTTTGGCCCGTCAAAAATGACAGAACCACCAAAATATTCAAGCAGTCCGATTAGTCAGCCTATAAAACCTGAAGAGCCAATAATCAAAGATAATCGAGAAAACAAATTTGGACTTATTGGCTATCCTTTAGGGCATTCGCTATCAAAGGTTATACACGAAGCCGGATTTAAAAGTTTGGGCATTAATGCAACATATGATATCTTGGAAACTCCTCCTGATTCACTTGTAAACAGAGTTAAATTCTTAAAAGGAAATGGATACAAAGGATTTAATGTCACTATTCCATTAAAGTTGCCAATTTCGTTGTTCGTAAATGAAGTTGATAAATACGCAGATTTGGCTCGTGCTGTAAATACTATTTACATTGAATCTGATAAAACTTTAAAAGCCTACAATACGGATGTCATCGGATTTAAACGTGCAATTCCGAAAGATATAAATCTTGCAGGCAAAAAAGTGGCAATTTTAGGAACCGGCGGGGCTGCGCACGCGGCTTGCGTTGCTTTGACAGAATGCAGGGTGAAAGAAATTGCGTTTTTCACAAGAAACATCCCAAATTCTATCGATTTAATGAATTATGTAAGAAGAAAATTCCCGTCAATAGATTTTAATATTTATCAGATTGAAAATGTTCGCAATTTGAATGAATATGAAATGCTTGTAAACACTACTCCTATCGGCATGTTAGGGAAAGCTGGAGACATGATGCCTGTTGAAACAAAAGCTTTAGAAAGCTTAAATCATAATGCTATTGTATATGATGTTATTTATAATCCGAAAAAAACAGTTCTTATAAGAGAAGCTGAAAAATTGAGATTGAGAACAATAACAGGTCTGGATATGCTTATTTATCAAGCTGTTTCTGCTCAAGAAATATGGTTTGGTCAAACTCCTGATTTTAAAGACATGAAAATTGCAGCTCTCGAAGCTTTATAACCGAATAATCCCAACCATTTTAAACAGCTAATTCAAATAATAAATCTTTAATTGTTCCGGCCAATTTATAGATTTTTTTAGCTTTATTTGTTTTTATTTTGAATATTATCAACAATGAATACACTGCAACTGCAAATATTATTTTGTTTATTAATTGTTCTCGTTTTTTCTTAACAAAATTAATTGTATTTTCAAAAGAATTTTTAAATGAAGAAACCAAGCATCTGCTATATTGCATGCAAGTTTCTAACAGCGGATTAAATGTCTCAACACAAGCGTTATAATGACGCACTCGTCTATCCCATTTTATTAAGTGAGTGATTATAAAATGAGCAATTATTAATTCTGCTATAAAAATTATTGCGATAAATATATACATTTTTCCTATCTTTTGTATTATATTAATATAGGATAGAGAGAAATAGAATACGTCTAAAGGACTATTTATGATTAGGATATTAGAATTTTATTTATCATTAATAATTGCGAGATTGGCATATATAGCAATCAGACTGCTTAATCGGTCATCAGGAACATCTTTTGTCGGAATGATGACACTTAAGATTTGTCCGGATTTTCTTGCTCATTGTAGAAAATATATAAAAAAAGATGTCGTTACAATCACCGGCACCAACGGGAAGTCTACGACATCAGGCATTATCGCTCATGTTTTAGAAGTTGCAAATCAAAAAGTTATTCATAACTTAAAAGGCGCTAATATGCTTACTGGCGTGGCAAATGTTTTTGCTTTAACCGTAAAGCCTTTTGAACGTTTTGATTACGCCGTAATTGAGTCAGATGAAGCATATTTAACCAAACTTTATGACTATATGAAATCGGACTATTTGGTTGTAACAAACCTTTTTAGAGATCAATTAGACAGATATGGGGAACTCAATACAACAGCTAGTTTTATCAAAAATGCAATAGATAAAAATCCGGATTTAAAATTGATATTAAACGCCGATGATCCGCTTGTTGCAACATTTGACAGAACTAAATATGCTGTATATTACGGATTTGAAAATGTAGAATATGATTGCAGTTATGAACATAATTCAAAAGCCCCGGCAGAAGCATTTAATTGTCCTTGCGGAGAACCATTAGAATATTCGAAACAATTCTTTGCTCAAGAAGGGCACTACTACTGCCCAAAATGCGGATACAAACGTCACGAATGCGATTACCCTGCAAATGTCAAAGTTTTCAATGAATATTCTGTTTTGACTGTAAATAATAAAGGAATTGAATATGAATTCAAAATCAATCTTGCAGGTCTTTATAACGCCTATAATGCTCTTGGAGCAATTGCTTTTGCTTTTGAACAAGGCTTAAATCAAACTGAAATTCAAAAAGCACTTGATTCATACCATGCAATTTTTGGCAGAACCGAAAAAAGATTAATCAACGGAAATCAAACAGTAATTCAGCTTATCAAAAACCCAACCGGCGCAAGCGAAGTTTTGAAAACAGTTGATTTAAATTCAAACATCGTAATTGCAATTAACGACAATTACGCAGACGGAAGAGATATTTCTTGGCTTTGGGATAGCGATTTTGAACAACTCAAAGATGCTCACAAATTAGTTATCACTTCCGGAATTCGAGCAAATGATATGGCTACTCGTTTGAAATACGCAGGAATTCCGCAAGAAAAAATTATTATAGAACCAAATATAAAAAAAGCAATTGATTTAGCGACAAAAGATGGTAAAACAACTATTTTACCGTCATATACAGCACTATTAAAAATTAACAACGAAATAAAAGAAAGCAGGTAAAAATGTTATTAGGAGTAAATATAGATCATATAGCAACATTAAGAAACGCTAGAGGCGGGGTTGAACCAAGTGTAGAAAAAGGAGCTGAAATTGCAGAACAAAATGGAGCAACTTCAATCACAACACACCTAAGAGAAGATAGACGCCATATCAAAGATGAGGATGTTTACGCATTAATGCAATCTTTAAAAACTCGTCTTAACCTTGAAATGGCAATGGCAGATGATATTCAAGCTATTGCACTTGATATAAAACCTTATTCTATTTGTCTAGTGCCAGAAAAAAGACAAGAAGTCACTACAGAGGGCGGGCTTGACGTAGCAGGTCAATTAGACAAGGTTACCGAATTTATTAAACCATTACTTGATGCTGGAATTATCGTAAGTTTATTTATCGATCCGGATGAAGAACAAGTCAAAGCTTCTGCTAAAACAGGTGCACAATTTATTGAAATGCACACCGGTGCTTATGCTGAAAACTTTGGATATAAAGAAGAGGAAGAAGAGTTTCAAAAATTAAAAAACTCTGCACAATTAGCTCAAAGCCTTGGTTTAAAAGTAAATGCCGGACACGGATTGAACTACGAAAACGTTCATAGAATGCACGAAATTGATGGCTTGCACGAACTTAACATCGGACACAGCATAATTTCTCGAGCAGTATTCACAGGACTTGGTGAAGCTGTTAAGGAAATGAAGAGTTTGATTGAATAAAAGTAAATAGGTGAAATTTAAATATGAAACAAGAAAAAACTGAACACGAAATAGTAGAAGAAATGGCACAAGTTGTTGAACAAATGCTTATTGATGATTTGGAAGACAATCCGGACAGCGCAAATGAATTTTTTGACTGTGATTGCTGTGGAGAAAACAAATGTCTTGCTGGCTCTATTGAATACGAGGGATATAGACTTTGTAATGACTGTGTTTTGCTTGCAGAAACTGGGTTTGCACTAGGTAAAATTAAATCTGTAACAGAATTAATTAATTCAATAGAAGACAAACATCTTGAAGAACTTGCAAACTTTATAAAAGAAGAAGAAAAACGCTCTAATAACTAGTTCTAATTGATGCCAAATTTTAAAAACTAATTCTAAAGGATTAGTAATATTTCGTTACATATAGTTAAAAAGAATTAGTTGTGTGGAATATATATAATATAAGAGAGAGCTTTGAAGTAAGAAAAACGACAATACATATATAATTCATAGACATGACGGGTTTGAATCGCAACTCCGTCATTTTTCTTAACAAAAGCAAATTATTTAGCAATAGTTTTGCATGAAAATTTTTTATATATATGTAGGTTAGTTATATGTATAATAGTAGGGTTTATTCTCAAAATGTAATAAGGCCAATAATTGTGCCTTCGCAAAATGGGACGCCTATTTCTGCGCCTGTGCATCAATATCCACAGTTCAAGGAAATTAGTCCTCAAGCGAATAGTGCAATTTGTGCGTATATGAGTCCGGTAATTAATAGAGATTCCGTGCCACAAATACCACTGCGAGCTATGATTAATCGTCTCAAAATGCAAGGAAAAATTGTGGGGAAAGATTTTAATGTAGAAAAATCCGAATGTGGAAATGTTGTTCTTTCCATAAATAATAAATTGGGACAAAAAGAAAAATGTGTATATTATGATGGTGGAGATACTGACAGCTGGAGCGAGTATGAGGAAAAAACATATAAAGGCAATAAACTATTAAGAAGTACAGTTAAAAATAATAAAGGAAAAACTTTTTTATACACAAACTATCATTATAACAACGAAATACCTCAGTCAACTTTCAAACCCGACGGATTGGCAGAATGTCAAACAGCAGACGAATATGTTGATTATCTTAAAGCAAATAATGTAAATTATAAAGTTGAATACAGCGGACACAATAAAGTTAATAGAGAAATTACTGAGTTTAACGACAAAAATAGAAAAACGCAGAGTACAATTTGGACTAATGATGAACTATTTTCAATAAATAAATATGATAAAAATGGCAGTGAAATTCAACGTATAGATTTTTTGGATAACCATACAGAAGTAACAAACTATCCTGAAAAACGAGTTGAATTTGGTGAATTTCCAACGGAAGATTTTCCTCAAGAAAACTTTACTGATGACGGAATTACGTATAAAACCTCGCCTAAAGACTATATAAACTTACTAAAAAATAGTGGTAGAAATTTTAAGGTTTATAAAATAAATAATGGTAAACATAAATTTATTAATATAAAAGAATTTAATTCAAATGGAGACGAAAAACTTTTTACTGCTTGGGATTTCTCAGATAAGGAACAACATTATATTTCCCAAGAAAAATATAAACCAAATGGTGACAGCATTCGGGTTGGTTTAAGCAAAGATAAAACATGCGTTGAAAAATTTACAAGTTAATTTTATTTTCTTTTAATCAAAATCAAAACTATCAATGCAATTACACCAATATTTATAAAAATGTCTGAAATGTTAAATATTGGAAAATGTATAAAATTTAATTGAAAATAATCTCTTACATATCCAAAAACAATTCTTTCGTGTAAATTTCCTGCAATTCCGGCAGAAAGCAAGGCTATGAAAAAACAAGTTTTCAAAGATATTGATTTCAAGTGATTAAATACATGCAAAGCCAAAAGAACAAGTGCAATCATTGATAAAATAATCAATAATTCTCTTGAATCTTGAAGAATACTAAAAGCTGCTCCCGTGTTTTTGATGTAATTCAATGAAAAAACTGCGTTTGACAATCTGTACCCGTGAACTAATTTATCAACCAGAATACTTGATGTATAAAGGTTTGCGAATATAAAAAATACGTAACAAATTATAAAATATACTAACTTTCCTGTTTTTTCAATTTCTTTACTCATTATTTTTTGCTTTCATCTTCTAATTTAACAAACTTGTTTTCCGGAATTACGTTAACTCTAGTCATAACGAACGCAAGACCGCCCATATATACTTGAATTTGGTTATTTGGCGCGTTTTCAGCTCTTGTAATTCCAATTGAAGCAACTGTGTACTCATTTACATTTTGCGCATTTGAATGAAAAACTCTTTCTAAAGAGTTGTCTTCAGAAAGTCTTCTAAATGCGTCTTCTACCTTAACTTGCGGATATACTATATTTTCTTTGGCAATAGATGCAATTACTACAGAATCTTTTGGAGCACCAACTTTTAAAGTAGCGGTATAATCCTGATTTGCACCTATTTGTTTTGGAGCAGAAAGTTCAATTTGAGAATATCTTGCATCACCATATTTTAAAGTCGAAGTTTCATCAATAACTTTTTCAGAATTAATTACCCATTTAGCTCCTTGCTTTTCAAGGAAATATATACATCTTGAAGTTGAATAAAGTTCTCCGATTATAGAAAGTTCGCCAACAGTTTCTTTTGAAGTGGCAACCGCAGTTTCATCTACAGCAACCGTTGCGTAATTATCACTAAACTCAATTTTATTAATTCTGGTCTTGTAGACAATATCCGGATATGTTTCCCAGGTATCTTTGATTAATTTAAAATAAACCTCTTTGTTAAATCCATCAGAATTTACAAAATCTTTCGAATAAAGAGTCGCTAAACCATCCAAATCATATTTGTTTGTATAAACTGTTTGTTGGTCTATAACTGCTTTTATGTCATTATAAGTTGATCTATATATTCTATTTTGCTCAATCTTTGCTTTTTGAGTTGCAATAACACCTGCTTGTACAGGGCATACATTTGCTAACAATAAAGCTGAAACAATTAAAACGGATATCTTTTTCATAATTCAATTATACATAAAAAATATTTTTGTGCTACTATTTACTCAAGTAGATTAGGAGAGAAGAAAAAGATGAAAGACGCATATTTTCCTCAGGAAATAGAAAAAAAATGGCAAAAAAAATGGGAAGAAGATAAAGCATTCCAAACCCCTGATGACAGCGACAAACCTAAATATTTCGCATTGTCAATGTTTCCGTACCCATCTGGGAAACTTCACATGGGACACGTTAGGAACTATACAATTACCGACGTAATTGCACGTTTCAAAAAAATGAACGGTTTTAATGTACTTCACCCAATGGGATGGGATAGCTTTGGACTACCTGCTGAAAACGCAGCAATGAAACATGGTGTTGATCCGGAAAAATGGACTGTTGAAAATATCGCTTATATGACAAAACAGTTGAAAATGCTAGGACTTTCATATGATTGGGATAGAGAAGTTACAACTTGTAAACCTGATTATTACAAATGGACTCAATGGCTTTTCTTACAACTTTATAAAAAAGGTTTAGCATACAAAAAAGAAGCTGCTGTTAATTGGTGTGAAGAATGCGGAACAGTTCTTGCAAACGAGCAGGTAATAGACGGCAAATGCTGGAGATGCGACCATGTTGTTGAAAAGAAATATTTGTCTCAATGGTTCTTAAAAATCACTGATTACGCAGAAGTTTTGCTTGAAGACTTAGACAAACTCCCTGGTTGGGGTGATAATGTAAAAACAATGCAAGCTAACTGGATAGGAAAATCTCAAGGTGCAATTTTCAGATTTAAGGTCAAAGAAATCGATGGAATGGAAATTCCTGTTTACACAACAAGACCGGATACAGTTCACGGAATTACATACCTTGTAGTTGCTCCTGAATACAAAGACATTGAAGCACTAACAACTCCTGAAAACAAAGAGGCTGTTGAAGAATACAGAGCGAATGCTCGCAAAATGACAGAAATCGAAAGACTTTCTACTGAACGTGAAAAAACCGGAGTTCCACTTGGTACGCACTGTATAAACCCATTCACTGGCGAAGAATTTCCGCTTTGGACAGCAGATTATGCATTGGCAGAATACGGAACAGGGGCTGTAATGGCAGTTCCAACACACGATACAAGAGATTTTGCATTTGCTAAAAAATATAAATTGCCGTTGAAAGTTGTAATTTCACCAAAAGACAAAACTATTGTGGCAGATGAACTCACAGATGCTTATACAGAAGAAGGGGTTTTGGTAAACTCTAACGAATTTGACGGAATGAGCAATGAAAAAGCTAAAAAAGCAATTACTCAAAAAGCCGTTGACAAAGGGTTTGGCGAATTCAAAACCCAATACAGACTTCGTGACTGGTTGATTTCAAGACAAAGATATTGGGGAGCTCCAATTCCTGTCGTTTATTGCGACAAGTGCGGAATTCAACCTGTACCGGAAGATCAACTTCCTGTAATGTTGCCGAAAGACGTTGATTTTAGCGTCGTTGGCAAATCTCCGATTACAACATCGAAAACATTTGCAAATACAACTTGTCCTTGTTGTGGCGGACCTGCAAGACGAGAAACAGACACAATGGATACATTTGTTTGTTCAAGCTGGTATTATTTAAGATATTCAGACGCCAAAAATGACAAAATGCCGTTCGCAAAAGACAAAGTAAACAAATGGTTGCCTGTTGATCAGTACGTTGGCGGTATTGAACACGCAATTTTACACTTGTTGTATTCAAGATTTTTCACAAAAGCATTGAGAGACTTAGGTCTTTTGGATTTTGATGAACCGTTTAAAAATCTTCTAACACAAGGTATGGTTCTTAAAGACGGTTCAAAAATGTCGAAATCTAAGGGCAATACTGTTGATCCTGACGAAATATTTGAAAACTATGGAGCAGATACCGCAAGATTATTTATCTTGTCAGATTCACCTCCGGCAAGAGATTTTGACTGGTCAGATGCCGGTGTTGAGGGCTGTTACAAGTTCTTGAACAGAGTTTGGAGATTGATTTCCGCAAACGCTGAGGATATTAACCTTAATTTACCTGAACTTGGCAAAGGTTCATTGAAAAAGAAAGAAAACGACGATTTGCTAAGACTTGTTCACATGGCTATTAAAGGGATTTCTAATGACATTTCTAATGACTTCCAGTTTAATACAGTAATTTCTAAGTACAGAGAACTTGTAAACGCAATCTACGATTGGCGTGGCAAAAAATCTGAGTTGGATGATGAAGATAAAGCTATTTTGAGCTTTGCTATCGTAACTCTTATTAAATTAATGTCTCCTGTTGCAGTTCACTTGTGCGAAGAAGCTTGGAATGATTTGGGCGGAGATGGTTCTATTCATACACAAGAATGGCCAAAATGGAATGATGATTTAGCAAAAGCAAGTTCAATTACGTTGATTGTTCAAATTAACGGAAAAGTTAAAGACAAAATAGAAGCTGACGAAGCTTTGTCACAAGATGAATTGAAAGAACTTGCACTATCAAGTGCGAAAGTCAAAGAATTGACCGCAGGAAAAACAATAGTAAAAACAATTGTGGTTCCGAAAAAATTGGTTAATATCGTTGTTAAATAACATATAATATAGAAAAGACGAGGTGTATTGTAAAAATATACCTCGTTTTTTGTGTTTAATTATTTTATTAATTCTTAACAAATTTACATATACTAGCAAAAATTTTTCTTTAGAACTATTAATGCAACCAAGTTTATAAATATGAAAGGAAAAAAGAATGAATATACAAGGGATTACCTCCAATTTTACACCTGTAAATAGTCAATATAGCAACTCAAATGCTAAACGCAATACCAATTTTAAAGGAGCTATCGGTGACAAATTTGTTCAAGAAATGGTTTCAGGAAGCGAAGTTGAAATCCCTAAAATGTTAAAAGCGGTAAAAGGAGCATTTGGGCTTAAATCAGAAAAAGTTTCAGATGTTTTTGAATCCTTAACTCAAAAAATTGTATCATTGATTTCTGAAAATAGGGATCAAAAGGCTCTTATTAACAGTCAAGCCGATAAAATTGCCGAATTTCCAAAAGAAACAAAAAGCGCAGTTTTTAAAGCTATGGAATCTGTAAGAAGTTCTATGCAAGAAACATTAAAAGCTAAAGAATTGGAAATTGCTGAAAAAAATAAAGAAATTATGCAATTGCAAAAATATAAAGGAATGGCAAACGTAAAGTCTGTGAAAGAAGTTGACTGTTTAATGCCTGATCAAATTATTAAATTGTTTGGGGAAATGCGTAGCAAAAACGAAGTTTCTTTAGATAGTATGCATAACTTCTTGCTAAATGGAAATGGGCAAGAAGAGGCTCTTGCTCAAATAGAAAGAAATAGTCAAATGATGAGTGCACGTATGGATGGAATGTTTAACATTTCAGAATTAAAAAAAGCTGAAGAAGAAATGAACAAAAACGGTTTCTGGATTCAAGGAAACGTTGAGTTTGCACATAGTATGATTTCAAAGGCTTTGGAAGGAAGTAACGAAGGTAAATATCTAGAAAGCAAAACTATGTATGCACAAATTAAGAAGAATGCAAAAGCCTTATTATGTTCACTTGTTGATGAAAAGAGTGAGTGGCAGTATTCAGACAAAGATATTGATTGTTATTTAGACAAATTGTTCAATAACGTAAAGAAGTTTCATAGGAATTTTGCAAAAGGGCAAGAACACTTGACCAAAGGAGGCTACATTTCAGAAGCAATCCACACTGTAAAATATGATAATGTACACTCTACAATCACATACAAAGATAAAAACGGTGAAAAAAGAATATTCTCTTTTTACCAAATAGCAAATATTGGTGAAGCTTACGGTCGTTAATAAGACAAATTGCCAAGGACAAAACTTTGAAAAAATCAAATAATTCTCTTTACAAATAGTAAAATTCAGCCCTTATGCAGATTTATGTATTATAATTATGAATGTAGATTTATAAATAAGGGATAGAACTTTGAATAATAAAAAATACTATTTTATCGCAATTGGCGGTGTTGGAATGAGCGGGCTTGCTAAGTATTTGTTGGAGAACGGATGCGAAGTTTCAGGCTCAGATATTGTAGATAGCAAATATATTGACAAATTAAGGAAATTAGGCGCAAAAATTTTTATCGGACAAAAAAAAGAAAATGTTCCGTCTGATGCAATTGTTGTTGCAAGTACCGCGATTAGAGAAACTAATCCGGAAATGATTAGAGCTAGAGAACTTGGGTTGAAAGTTTACCATCGCTCTGATATACTTGCAGAGATTTCAAGATGGGGAAAATTCTTCCTTGGATATTCCGGAACACACGGAAAAACAACTACTAGCGGACTTTCTTCTTACGTATTAGAAAAAGCAGGGCTAAAACCGTCTTATGTTGTTGGTGGAATAATTCCAGAAATTGGAAACAATGCACATTCTCAAGATGGCAAATTTTTCTGTGCTGAACTTGATGAAAGCGATGGAACAATTGTTAAATATGCTCCAAATATTTGTGTAGTAAACAACTTAGAACCAGATCACCTTGATTTTTACAAAGACGGTTTAAAATCAATTTTGGCAACTTTTGAAAAATTTATCTCTAATATGGATGAAAAATCAATTGTTTTAGTAAATAAGGATTGTGAAGCAACAATGTCTTTGCATAGTCATAAAACAATGACTTTTGGGCTTTCAGATGCTGATTATACCGCCAAAAACATTGAATTTAAAGCAGATTGCACAACCTTTGATGTTTACTATAAAGGCGAATTTTTAACAGATTTGAAAATCATCTTGCGAGGGAAGCACAATGTTTACAACGCTTTGTCTGTTCTTGCAAGTTTGCATCAAGCAGGCGTTGATATTAACCTTGTAAAACCGCATTTTGCGACTTTCTTAGGAATGGGCAGACGCTTCCAAAAAGTTGGAGAATTTGACGGAGTAACTGTATTTGATGATTATGCTCACCACCCGACAGAGATTAAGGCGACTCTTTCTTCTGCTGAGGGAATGAATGAAAAACGTGTCATTGCAGTATTCCAACCTCATAGATACACTCGACTAAAAAATCTTTGGAATGAATTCTTAGATGCGTTTTCAGGTGTTGACAAAGTCGTTGTAACCGATGTTTATTCAGCTTCAGAAGATCCGATTGAGGGTATAAATTCCGAAAGATTTGTTCAAGAGTTGAGTAGTCATATTTCAATTCCTTGCGAATACATGAGCGGATCTATTGCAGATGTTGCAAAAAAACTTTATCCTGAATTAAAAAAGGATGATGTTGTAATTGGATTGGGTGCTGGAACAATCACTAACTTGTCAAAAGAGTTAATGAATGCAAGAAGTGAGGCTGTCGGTGCTACAAACTGATTTTGATATAAAAAAATCAACGACAATGAAAATCGGTGGCAAGATTTCAAGATTTTATGCACCGGAAACAATTGACGAATTTGTTCAAATTATACAAAAAGAACCAAATGCTTTTATTGCTGGTAATTTGTCAAACGTCATTATTTCTTCTTTTGGTTATGATGGCGCTGTAATTTCAACTAAAAAGCTTTCTAATATCACTGTTGATGGAACAAAAATTATTGCCGGAGCAGGTGTTAGAGGAACAAAGTTGTCAAAAATTGCTTTAGACAACAATTTAAGCGGGATGGAATTTATGATTGCATTCCCCGGTTCGATTGGCGGGGAAGTATTTATGAATGCTGGCGCTCATGGTCAAGATGTTTCAGCGATTTTAAAATCTGCCAAAATTTATTCACCTGAAAAAGGCCTGATAGAATTATCGAACAAAGAATTGGAATTTGAATACAGAACATCAATTTGTCAAAAAGAAAACTATTCAGTTTTAGAGGCAGAATTTGAACTAACTCCAAAAACAAAAGACGAAATTCAAGCAAAAATGGATGAAAACTTGTCGTTCCGCAAAGCAAAACAACCAGACTTAACTTTACCAAATTGTGGAAGTACGTTTCGCAACCCGTCAGGAGATTCTGCAGGGCGATTGTTAGAAGTTGTTGGCGCAAAAGGTTTGAAAAACGGCGGAATGCAAGTTTGGGAAAATCACGCTAATTTCATTGTCAACACTGGGGATGCGACATCTCTTGATGCCTTACGATTAATGTATGAAATGTATAAAAGAGTAAAAGAAAAATTTAATATTGAATTAAAGCCGGAAGTAAGATTCCTTGGCGGAAATAATAAAGAAGAGGTTGAAATATGCAAAATATTGTATCAAAAGTAGATAAAAACGCAAAAATTGCCGTACTTTGCGGTGGAATGTCTTCAGAAGCAGAAGTTTCTATGAGATCAGGAAAAGGTTGTTATGACGCATTGCAAAGATTAGGCTACAAAAATTCTGAACTTGTGGTCGTAGATAAAGATATTGCAAGCAAACTTAAAACAGGAAATTACGACTATGCATTCAACGCTCTCCATGGGAAATACGGCGAGGATGGTTGTATTCAAGGAATTTTAGAAATTTTGCAAATTCCTTACACAGGTTGTGGAGTTATGGCTAGTTCTGTTTGTATGAACAAGGAATATACAAAAAGAATTCTTTCAACATGCAAAGATATTCCTTTAATTAAATCTGTTTTTGTTCAAAAAGGTGAAGACGTTGTTGAAAAAACAAAAGATTTAAAATATCCGTTAATTACAAAACCTGTTTGCGAAGGTTCAAGTTTTGGGATGACAAAAGTTAATACTCCTGATGAATTGGAAAAAGCTTACCAAGACGCTATTAAATACAATGACGACGTTTTGATTGAAGAATATCTTGTTGGGAAAGCCGCAACTGTAGGCGTTTTAGGAGATGGTAAAGATAGAACGGTTACAGAAATTCTTGAAATGCGTCCAAAACACGAATGGTACGATTATGAATGTAAGTATACAAAGGGAATGACAGAATTTATTCTTCCGGCTGAAATTTCTGAAGATATGACAAAGAAAGTTAAGGCAATTGCTCTTAAAGCTTTTGAAACAGCTGGTTGTTCAGGAGTTTCTAGAGTTGACTTCCATATCGTTGACAACGTACCTTATGTATTGGAAATTAACACAAGTCCAGGAATGACCGAAACAAGTGACTTGCCGGCACAAGCATCAGTAATGGGAATTGATTATGATACTCTAGTGCAAATTATATTAAACAGTGTAGGTTTAAACAAATAGATGGATGAATTTAATCAAAACGATAATATAGACAACAATATTCAAGAAATTCACGTCGAATCTGTTGAGTATTCTGAAATTGCAGAAACAGAAATTACGGACGGGAAGCATCTTGTGAAGAAAAAGCGTCGAGAACGTCTTGTTCGCAAAGGGAGAATGAAGCAAGAACGATTTCGAGCTTTTGTAAGATTTTTATTGTCAATATTTTTAATAGTCGGGCTTGGTTATGC
This sequence comes from uncultured Candidatus Melainabacteria bacterium, assembly GCA_934717855.1. Classification (GTDB taxonomy): domain Bacteria; phylum Cyanobacteriota; class Vampirovibrionia; order Gastranaerophilales; family Gastranaerophilaceae; genus Stercorousia. The sequence continues at coordinate 2,363 of CAKUZI010000013.1, read as the reverse complement.
TCTAAAAAGTAACGGCTGGTATATGGATAAAAACGCTTTTAACTATGTCGACGGGAATTCAGTTGAAATTATTAACAACAACATAGTTCCGTCACATAGAATTTTGGCTTTGCTAAAAACAAGTAATGTTCCGAATGTTCCAATATATATGGCAAGAACCGGCGCCATAAAGAAAAATCTTATAAAACTTGCGCCTGTTGAAGATGTTTATATCCGACGTTACGCATTTCCGGCTAGAATTCAAATTATTTTGAAAGAAAGAATTCCGGCAATATTAATTGCTCCTGATGAAAAGGCTCAACCCGTTGCTTTCTTCACAACAGACGGAAAACTTATCGGTAAAGAATTTTTACCGTTGAAAAAGCAATATAATACGATAAAAGTTCTTTCTTACGGAAATAAAGGCGATGATTATCACAAATGGGATTTGAATAAAATCCATGAACTAGAAAAAATAAAAAATTATATTGAAACCTATTCAAAAGAACCTGTTGAATATATTGATTTGAGAAATCCGAATGACGTTTTTGTAAAAATAAAAACCGTAAACATTCGTCTCGGCAGACTTGACGACAGTGTATTTAAACGTATAGAGCGTATTCCATCCATTTTACCACAAGTTAAGATGGTTGATTCCAAGGTTAAATATCTTGATTTGAGTTGGGAAAAGGTCAATTATTTAAAATTGCAATAAAATTGTGAGGTAAAAAATGAAAACAGTAGTTGCACAAATAAGATTAAAAACAGCAGATTTTAAATTTAATTTAGAAAATATTATCAATAATATCAAATCCGATTGTGATTTGATTGTTTTTCCACAAGTTGACATTGAAGATTTGGGCGGAAAAGATTTAGTTTTTGATGACGGTTGTATGTCAAAGCAGGCTGAATTATACCGTGAAATCGCAAACAAAAACTTTAAACAAAACATTATTCTTGGAGATATTTTGATAAGAAATGGTGAAGTTGAAGTTTCTGATTACGGAGTTTTTGATATTTGCGGTAAAAAAGTTTTTGTTTCTGATACTTTTATGGAAGATGTTGATTGCGATTTATACATTTTGGCAAAAAACAGATATTATGCAATGAATACTTATAAAGAATTTGTTGACGAAATACACACACATAGTGATTTTATTTACGTGAATGCGCTTGGAATTGCAGATGAAAATGTTTTTGCCGGCGGAAGTTTTGCTAAAAACGCAAATAATGAACTTGTTATGCAAATGCCATTGTGTAAAGAAGACGTTGATACAATTGATTTTGCAAGGGTTATTGAATTCACTGACGAACAAGTAGAATCACAAGTTTATGACGTTACAACATTTGCATTGCGCGAATACTGCGAAAACACAGGATTAAAAAAAGTTGTATTGGGATTGTCAGGCGGAATTGACAGTGCTTTAACAGCAACATTAGCAGTTGAAGCTATTGGAAAAGACAATGTCTTAGGTGTTTTAATGCCTAGTATGTTTTCTTCAGAGGGAAGTGTTACTGATAGTTTAGAATTAGCAGAAAATTTGGGTATTCAAACAATAAAAGAGCCTATTACGCCTTTGTTTGACGCGTTTATGTCAGGCAGAGAAAGATTGCACGATTTGGCGGAAGAAAATTTGCAAGCAAGATTGAGAGGGCTAATTTTGATGTTCTATTCAAACCGCGAAAACAGATTGCTTTTGTCAACAGGCAACAAATCAGAAAGTGCAATGGGATTTGGAACATTGTACGGCGACTTGGCAGGCGGTTTCAATATGATTTGCGATTTGACCAAAACAAATGTTTATAAATTATCGAACTTTATTAATAGAAACGGTGAAATTATTCCACAGGCGATTATTGATAAAGCACCATCTGCGGAACTTCATCCGAACCAAAAAGATCAAGACAGATTACCAGAATATGCTGTTTTGGATGATATTATTGAAATGTATCTTGAACAAAATATTTCGGTTGAAGAGATTTATAAAAAATATGATAAATCAATTGTTGATGAAGTTGTAAGAAAAATTTATAGAATGCAATTTAAACGCCACCAAGGCTGTTTGGGCGTAAGATTAACAGAACGTTCTTTCTGCAATGGTGTAAATTTACCGGTTGTTCAAAGATATTATTAATAAAATAAAAATTAGGGGGCGGGATAGATATCTCGCCCTAATTACTATAGTCTACGACTTAACAAAATTTTAAATCTGCTTGCAAATAAAAATTTTGCATACTATAATCAGTTTACAGAGATTTTATGGCTTTGGTATGCCTAGAATTTCGTAGTAATCGATAAATCGTGCAATGCACAGAAAGAGGTTAAAATGCCAAAAATGAAAACACACAAATCTGCTGCTAAACGTTACAAAGTTACTGCAACA
>CAKUZI010000012.1 GCA_934717855.1 uncultured Candidatus Melainabacteria bacterium | reverse complement strand
GCTTTAGTTTCTTCTACTACTGCCATTTCTTCTTTGTTTTCTAAATCCATTGATTTTTACCTTTCATAATGTAAGTTGTCATTCTGAGGCTTTTTGTGAAATTCTCCGTTTTACAGGCTCAGAATGACGAATGCCGAAGAATCTCATTAAATTTATTTAATTAAACGAATACACCAAAATAAAGCTATTTAAAGCCTATGGTAAAGTATTCGCATGTAACTTTTCTGACAGATTAATATTAACAATAAAAAGAATAAAAATCAAGAGTTTAATCATTTTAAATTATCCCAATATTTTTTAGTCTTGTCATTTGGTGCAATATTAGCTAGAGCATAGCGATAACAACCGTAATAATAATACTCTCCTATGGCTTGCGGGCAAGCTGTATCCAACCAATAGCCTGTATCATATACAAACATATCATAACCAATTCTATTTGGACCTTTAAATGGACCATTAGTATCAAAATAAACTTTTACTCCATCTGATTGATGGTGTTTTTGATAAACTATCATTGAAACCATACTTCCATCTGTTAATATAACTCCTTCATTCCAAAAGACCCAGCTATAACCGTCTGCGTAACTAGGTCCAAAGTTTTCTCCATTAATTTTCTTGGCAATAATTTTTCTGTTTTGAATTTGTCCAAAAAGATTTTTTGTTGGGACTGTTTTTAACTGACTTTTAAAGAAATTATTCATTTCTGTTCGCTCAGTATCAGGAATAATTTGCATTCCATAAGTAAATCCCTTGGGATAAAAATAATCTTCCATGGAATACTCAATTGCAGTCGCTCTAACAGCTTGTTCAATAGTTGATGATGTCTTTTTAAATTGTGTTTCAAGAGCTTTAATTCGATACTTATGTATCAAACTTGGTAAAGTTAGTGCAGAAATTACTCCTATAATTCCTAATGTTATTAGAACTTCTGCTAATGTAAAAGCTAAATTCTTTTTTAGCCCATTCCTCCCCAAAGCCTTTATAGCCAAGTTATTGTGTCGGGGGGGGGGCATGTTTGCGCATTAATTTTGTACATAGTTGCATCTCCTCTCTTTTTTATTTATTCAAAATTTGATCTAACATTCCAAGCATTACTGTTTTAAGCTTGTCGCATTCTTCTTTGGTTTTGGCTTCAAAACGCAATGTGAATACAGGTTCAGTATTACTTTGGCGAATTAGAGCAAAACCACCGTCAAACACAATTCTCATACCATCAAGTGTTATTATATCCTTGATTTCAGACCCAAATAAGTTTTTGTCGTTTTCTACACACTGTTTAACTTTTCCCAATGTTTCTTTTTTTAGTTCATTAGGGCATGGAAAACGAACTTCTTCAGATGAACAAACCTTATCAAACGGTTTTAGCATATCTGAAATAACAAAATTTGGATTATTTTTTCTGTGATTAGCAATAATTTCAATGATTCTGCAACCTGCATAAACTGCATCATCAAATCCGTAATATCTATCTTTGAAGAAAGTGTGTCCGCTCATTTCACCTGCAAGCGTAGCACCTGTTTCCTTCATCATATCTTTGATGTATCCGTGTCCTGTTTTACACATAACAGCTTTTCCGCCATGTTTATTGATTTCGTCAAACAGAACTTGAGAACACTTAACTTCACTTACTACGGTCGGTTTTTCTCCTTTTTCAATTGAATCCATTGCGTAAATTAAAAGTAGCTTGTCACCAGTTAAGTATTTACCTTTTTCGTCAACAACGCCAATTCTGTCGCTATCACCGTCATAGGCAATACCAATATCAGCATTTTCTTTTATAACAACTTCTTTAAGTGTATCAAGAGTTTTTTCTACACTTGGATTAGGGTGGTGATTAGGAAAACGTCCGTCAGGTTCAGAGAACAATTCAATTACTTCACAACCTATTTTTCTGTAAAGTTCTGGGCCTACAATTCCACCAGTTGCGTTTGCGCTATCTACGACAACTTTTATACCTTTACCAATATCACCGAATTTTTTAGACATTTCATTAATATAATCAGGGATAATATCATAATTTTCAACAACTCCTGTAGCGGGTTCAGTGGTATTTGACCAATTTTTAAATGTAATATCTCGAACTTCCTTAATTTGTTGTTCAGTTAATGTTCGTTTGTTAAATGTCATTTTTAAGCCGTTATATTCAGATGGGTTGTGGCTTGCGGTAATAATTGCACTTGCGGTGATGTCATATCCAGGAACTCCAACGACTTCTGAATAATATCCGATAGGTGTAGGGGCAAGACCTAAGAGAATAACATTCGCACCTGTTGATGTAATTCCTTGAGCAAGAGCTTTTTCAAGAGCTGGTGAATGTAATCTTGCATCGCGCGCAATAGTAATCCAAATATCCTTTTCAGATTTCTTTGTTTGTTGTTTTAACCACTCAACAAAGCCTCTGCCGGTATTATAATAGAGTTCTTCTGTAATATCTTCTCCGTAAATCCCTCTTATGTCGTTTTTTCCAAATGCGTGTTCGTATTTTTTCATGTTAAATTTACTCCCTAATCTTATTTCTTATGTTAAAATAATAACATAAACTATGAAATATCAAAATCCATTACAAAATATCTTTAATAATGAGCGTTTTGCTGGGTGGGTATTTATATTGCCTGCATTGTTAGGAACTTTTGTTTTTATTGTAATTCCGGTAATTTGCTCATTCGGTTTAAGTTTTGCAAAATGGGATTTGCTTAATCCTATACAATTTGTTGGATTTGATAATTACAGAGAAATTTTTTCAGAAGCTCTTTTTTATAAAATATTTTGGAACACAGTTGTTTTTGCACTTTCTACTTCGATTTTAGGTGTAATAATTCCGCTTGTTTTGGCATGTATTTTAAATTCAAAAATAAGAGGGGCTGAATTTTATAAAACAGCTTATTTTTTACCGTTTATCACACCTATGATTGTAATCGGAGTCGTGTGGGAATGGATTTTTGATCCTAATATTGGGCTTTTGAATCATGTTTTACATTTACATATCAATTGGCTTTATGACACACATTTTGCAATGCCTGCACTGATTATAGTTTCTGTTTGGAAGCTAATTGGTTATAACATGGTTATATTTTTATCATCATTATCCGGAATTTCTCAAAGCATGTTTGAGGCTGCTAAAATTGATGGAGCAACACCTTTCCAAACTTTTAAAAATGTAACTGTTCCATTACTAGCACCATCTATATTTTTTGTTGTAATTATTACGGCAATAAGTTCATTTCAAGTATTTGATTTAATCTATTTAATGACGCAAGGTGGACCTTTAGATAGTACTAATGTCTTGGTTTATGCAATTTATAAAAATGCATTTGAATATTTTAATGTAGGTAAAGCATCTGCAATTGCTTATGTTTTATTCTTTATAATTCTTATTTTGACCCTTGTTCAGTGGAGTTTAAGAAAAAAATTAGTCTATAATGAGGATTAATTTTTGTAACAAATGGAATTAATTCCTTAAAGATTTCTAAAAAATCAACCGTACACATAAATGTAATAGGGAGTGTGTACGATGTTTGAAAATAATAATACAGAAAAATTAAAGCAAGAAATTAATGACTTAGTTGATAATGTTGAAAAAATACAAGATGAAATAGATGTGTATTGTGAATTAATGAAAAAAATGTTTTTAAGCACATCTAATTTAAACTAGTGGCTAATGTTATTTCTTTATAAGTCACTTATATTGGTTTTATGAAAATTGTAATTTTAGGTGGTGTTGCAGCGGGGGCAAAAGCTGCCGCAAAGGCGCGTAGAACTTTACCGGATGCAGCAATTGATTTGTATACCGATGATACTCATATTTCTTATTCTTCATGTGGATTGCCGTATTACATTGAGGGAAATTTTGAAGATTATAGGCTTTTGTTAGTTGTTTCTCCTGAAGAGTTTGAAAAGAAAAATGTGCATATACATCTGAGAAATAGAGCCGTAAAAATTATTCCGGAAGCCAAGCAAGTTTTAATCCAAGATTTGACAACTCAGCGAGCATTTCTTGTTGAATACGATAAATTAATAATAGCGATTGGAGCTAGACCTGTCATTCCTAAAATTAAAAACGTAAATCTTCCCAATATTTTTACTCTACGAAGAATTGAAGATGGTATCGCAATAAAAGAAAAAACATTAAAATCGACTCATGCAACTATTGTAGGTGGCGGATATATCGGAATTGAACTTTTAGAAGCTTTAGTAAAACAAAATTTAAAAGTAACTCTTGTTGAATATTCTCCATATATTATGACTACTTTTGATGAAGACATGTCTAAATTAATACAAGAGCAATTAAATTCGATTAATAACGGGCGTTTTGAAATTTTGACATCAGAAATAGTGACAGAATTTTCTGGAGATATTGATGGTGTAAAATCTGTTAAAACAGGTACTGGAAAAGAGTTTAATACAGATTTTGTTGTTTTATGTACAGGAGCTACTCCAAATGTTGAAATTGCTAAAGATGCAGGTATAGATTTAGGCGTCACCGGTGCAATTAAAGTTAATGAAAAAATGGAAACAAATATTAAAGATATTTATGCCTGTGGAGATTGCGTTGAAGAGCATTTAGTCGTAAGTAATACTAAAATTTGGCTTCCACTTGGTTCGAATGCAAATAAAGAGGGACGTATTGCTGCAATTAATGCTTGCGGTGGAGATGACAAATTTTTTGGAGTTTTAGGTTCTTCCGTAACAAGATGTCTTAATTTGACTATGGCTATGACTGGTTTAACAGAAAAAAAAGCAAATGTGCTTGGTTATACGCCTGTATCTGTTACGGTTACTAAAAATGATAAAGTTGGTTATATGCCAAATGTTAACAACATAACGCTTAAATTAACAGCAGATTATAACACTGGAAAACTCATTGGCGCTCAAGCTATTGGTGCCGGAGATGCCGATAAAAGGATTAATTCACTTGCAGCAGCACTACTTGCAGGGATGACTGTAAGTGAATTTTTTAATAATGATTTAACTTATGCTCCGCCGTTTTCTCCAACTATAGATCCTCTTTTGAACGCTGCACAAATTCTGATGAATAAGGTTAAATCTTAAGGTTCGCAATGTATTTGGCAACTCCCTCACCCATAGAAAAACAGCTTGCTTGAACTCTTAATGCACCTTGAGCCATAAAATCAGCAGAAATACAGCGTCCTACAACAAATAAATTGTCTATATCCGCAGACATAAGGCTTTCTAAAGGTAATGTATAATCTTTTACAATTTCTAAAGTAGAACCATCTTTGTCTTTAGAGTGAACATCAACAGGGTAATTTGAAACAACAACAGGATGTTCAAAATTTTTGCCTGATTTAACATCATTTATTGTGTAAATATACTTACCTTTAATTCGTCTTGAAACCCTCACCCCGAGCATATCTGCAATGTTTGATATGTAAGAATTGTCAAACCCTGGGAGATATATTTTACAGAAATTTGCAAGTCTATATATGTTCTTTCTCGCTAGTTGTAAGGCTTTTGACATATTGGCAACATCAAGTGTCTGTGTGTAATCAATTATTCTAGGACAGTTAAATGCAATGGTAGACGGCATTCCGGCTACTGTAAATATCTGAAAATAGTTCCTGTCGTGGTCTTTAAGTATTCCCTTTGCAACAGCATCATCAAAAAGTGGTGCAAGTGCCCATTTTTTGCCTTTATCCCACGTATAAGCCGTAGAAAGATGTATAAAACCGTCTATATCTTCTACTGTTGTTACATTTCTGTCTTCATCATATTCCTTTAACCAATCTGCAAAACGAGGAACATCAACTCCGCCCATCATAAAACGTAAACTAACCGGCTGGTCTTTATTTTTTTCTTCTAAAAATTCACATCCGCAAAGTTTTCCAATTTCACAATTTCCTGTTGCATCAATTACATACTTCGCTCCGATAGATACCGATAATTCTTTATTCTGCTGTTGTACCTTATCGTTATATACAGATAACATTTCTTTAGAAATAATAACCCCTTTAATTTGCTTGTTATCTAGTATTACATCCCTTATATGGCAGTCAAAAAACACTTCTACATTGGCTTTTGCCATAAGAGTATCTAGAGCTATTTTGGTTAATTCTGGGTTAAACCAGCCTTTATTACCTTGATATGTTGCTTGCCCGCCAATATTGTGTAATTCAGTTATCAGTTCATTGTAAAAATCTGTGTTTATTTGATGTTCGCCGGATTTCATTGCCGGAACAACAAGAGCAGATGTAATTGTACCACCCAAGTGTATATTTTTTTCTATTAAAAGTGTTTTAAGTCCTAATTTGCCGGCAGTATAAGCTGTAGCACACCCGGCAGTTCCTCCGCCTACAACAATTAAATCATAATTATCCATATTATGATTATAAAATATGTTAAAAATCATTGCAAAAAGGTTAATTAATGTAAATCAAATATTTCAGGACACATGGCAGGTGTAATCTCTTTCCCGTCAATAAACAGTTTGTCTTGCGGAGCAATTTTTATAGATTCAAAGCTATTTAGCAAGTCATCTAATGTTAAAATATCATCCCTTAAAAAGAAGTTTTTCGGATTTTTAGGGGAAGTTGTGTTTATAAACCAAGTATCAATATTACTTACATATCCAATATTGCTTTCAGCGTATTTGTTTTTATGGATTTGAAATAAAGATGGTGTTGTGATTTTCTTTACTTCTTCTACTAATTTTTCAAACAAGGGTAAAGAAACGCCCCTGTCTTCCAGCTGTTTTGCTCCAATTAAAAGAGCTGATTTAGTATTATTTAACGCATTATTTACTAGGTTAATAAATTGTTTTTTTACGTTCACAATATTTTCAGGTTTATCAAGCAAATGGAAAGCTAGTACCGAGTAATCTCCCACTACACCTCCAGCCGTACAAGTTCTAACTTCAGGAGTCCAAACATCTACACCTTTAAAAAACGAATCTGCAAATGGAGCTTTGGGCTTTCCGCAATAAAAATATTGACGAAACATTTTTGAGTCAAATTCTCTTTCAGAAATGAATTTTATTTTGAAGTAAATTTCGGATTATAATTGTTAGATTTTATTTCCATAATTTTTATAAAACAAGTAAAAATAAAAATTGCTAGTAAAAAACATATAATATCGCGTAGATATATACCAATAATTAATTATGGCATTTTTTATAATTTTTAATAAATTTTGTACTAGAAATAAGATTTGAATTTTCTACTTCTATTTTATGGTTGTTTATAATCGCTTCATTATCGAGAGATAAATCTTTGTCACGATAAAATATACCTGCACGAGTTTTCATAAGCCCTAAATCGTATTCTGAAAGGTCTTTAATTAAATCCGAATTGTATAATTTTGCAGTTGAATTGTTTGAATTGAGTTGAGATGGCTTTATAGCAACTGTTCCTGTATATTTATTTTGACTTTTTGAAAATATTTTTTTTACAATAAACCCTGCATTTTCAAAACAATTTCTGACTTGAGCAGAATTTGAGTATGTTAAAATCATTCCGTTATCTTCCAAATGGTCGTAAAGCAGTTTGAAAAATTCAAGCGACCATAAACATGGGCACTTTGTTGGTGTAAAAGCGTCCAAAAATACAAAATTATACCTTGTTTTATCATTTTTTATTGCTTCTCTTGCATCATTAATTTCTAAGTTAAAATTAAAATCTATTAATTGTGAGGCATTAAATGCGTTTTTATACCCTTTAGATAGATACTTATAATATATATTATGTAAGAACACGTTTAAACGCCTTAGAGGGGTATAAATAGACCTCTGTTTTTGGTAAAATTCAAATAAACGTATCATTTTACGATTAAAATACTGTTTGAACTTTTTGTCTTTTAAAATTGAAATTGTATCCTTATCAATTTGGTTAAAAATGCTTTTTAATAATAATATATTAACTTCATCTTTCAATTTATATTTTGCTACAGCTTTATTTGCTGATAATTTTCTAATTTTTTCTTGTTTGTAAATAATTTCACTTTTGGAATTATATTTTCTAATATTATTTTCAAACGTTTTAAAAAATGGAGACAACGTTGCAAGAATTTTATCTGTGTCTATTGCATGTATAGAAATTTTATACTTTTTGTTATTGGTATATATCTTGTCGTTATTTGTTGCGCTAGAATTATTATTTGTATCTATCGTTTCGTTATAGATTAAATCTAATAAAATATTTATAAAACTTTTTGAATTATAACCAATTCCAAAACAAATATCTAAAATTTTTATTTCAGAATTTTTTCTAAAATAATTTTCAAAATCAGATGGTAAAATAAATTTTTCGTAAGCTTCAGTCAAAGCTCCGTAAGTCGAGTGATAAATATCATTTGCTTCTGGAGAAAACAGTCCTACAGAGCCATCATTGGTAAAATATGGGTATAATTCATACATATAAATTACGTTCATTCTGAGGGTTTTCTATGATTTTTCGCTATTTTCTCAGAATGATTAGTCGAAAAATCTCTCTATATCTTATTTTACGCCATATATTAAAAAGTTCAAATTCTTCAAAAATCTTCATTTTTGCCTTTTTTAATGTTTTTGGTATAATACTGGTATTATAAAATGAGGGAAATATGAAAATAAGTGTAAAAGTGCCGGCAACTACGGCGAATTTAGGACCAGGATTTGATTGTTTGGGTATGGCTTTGCCTATTTACAATACAATTACCATCGAAGAAACTGTTCTTCCCGGTACTGGAATAGAAATTAATGCAATCAATGATGCTTCATCAAGCGAGGACTTAATTTTTGAACATATTCCACTTGATGAAACCAGTATTATTTATAAAGCTGTTGAGCTTTTATATAACTCAATCGGTCAAACACCAAGTGAATTAAAGATCACTGTTCAATCGCAAATTCCAATAGCAAGAGGTCTTGGAAGCAGTGCTTCCGTTATTGTCGGTGGGCTTTTAGCCGCGAATGAACTTTTAGGTCAACCGGCTGATGAAGTTGCTCTTTTATCAATTGCTACTGAAGTTGAGGGACACCCTGATAACGTTACTCCGGCTATAATTGGCGGACTTTGCTTAACATCTCAAGAAGATGACGGTTCTATTCTTTATCGCAAATTAAATTGGCCTGAAGAGTGGAATATTACTGTTTGTGTTCCGGATTATGAACTTTCTACGGATATTTCTCGTTCTGTTTTACCTAAAGAAGTTCCAATGGAAGATGCAGTATTTAATGCAAAACGACTTGCAATGTTTGTAGAAGCTGTAAACACTAAAGATGCAGAGCTTATGAAATCTGCATTACAAGACAAACTGCACCAACCTTATAGAATGAAACTTGTTCCAGGTTTAGACAAAATATTGGAAAACTTAAAACATGAAGAAAATGTCTTAGGTTGTGTTCTTAGTGGAGCAGGCCCATCTATTATTGTTATTTCACAGAAAAACGATTTAGACAGAATTAAGTCAATTGTAAAAGAAACTTGGGAAGAAATGAATGTCAAGGTAAATGTAATGACCTTGCCTGTGGAACCTCAAGGCGCTCAAATTGTAAGTGAATAGGCTATAATATTACTTATTATTTAATAAATAAGAGGCTCTCGATTGGAGAGCCTCTTATATTTGTTATTAGTTTATTGTCTATTAACCTTGTCCGGTTATTTCCGGTTTCAAGTTTTGAGCACCGGCTTTTTCTTCTTCCTTGTATGCATTGTACTCTGTTTCTGCTACTTTGATTCTTGATTCTAAATTATCTTTTTGTATTTGCAGATCTTCTTCCAAATCTTTTAGTGGTTGAAGCATTGATTCTTGTTGCATTTCAAACATATTTTCCCACATGTTGTTTGCCATGGCAAACTGTTGTTGCATTTTCTGTTGTTCGGATGTATAGTACATATAAGATTGTTGATCAAATTGACCATTTTGAGCCATTGCAGCAAAACCTAATGGATTCATTCCATTCTGAGCCATGCCTGGGAATAATGCAGACATCAGTCCCATCTGCCCATACTGCATTTGGGATTGCAACATTGCTTGCATGTTACGTTTTTGACTAGACATCATTTTTTGCATGTCGCCAAGTTGTCTGGCAACTTTTCGATGCTGACTAGTTACGTTCATCAACTCATATTGTAAATTTCGGAGGTACTTTCCGGCCATAAGTTTGCCGTAGGCACCCATTAAGAAACCCATGATTACAATCCTCTTGTTTTTTTAGTCCTCGTAATTATATAAAGTATTTTTTCAAGGATAAATTGCGTATTTTTAATAATTTTGTTAACAATTCTTTACATAAGCATTATATACTTTTTAATCATATCCTATTTAATAATTGCCTAAACATTCTTTTCTTGATATAATCAAAAACATAAAAGGGGATATTTTATGCTTAAAAAAAGATTTTGGACTACCAAGAATATTATATTTACAATACTTGTTATTGTTCTTTTACTAATGTTGCCTAAAACAATTGGGATTTTAATGTTGTTTTTTGGAGCTTATGTTATAGCCTGCGCTCTTAATCCATTTGTTGGTAAACTTATGCTAAAAACTAAAAATCGAACAACAGCTGTTTCGGCTGTGTTATTTGGCTCTATAACAGCTATTATAGCATTATTTATTCCGATTGCATTTGTTGCTTATAAAGAAATTAAAAATTTTCTGATCACAATGCCTGAAAAAATCAATGATTTTAGTACATTTTTCATGAACACAAAAATTTATGGGCATAAATTACCAGACATGATTGATACAAGTAATATTCTTGGAAATTCATCTGTTTTTGCTCAAGGTGTTGTTAATCAATCGTGGAATTTTACGGTTACAGTATTTCAATTAGTTATGATTTCTGTAGCTTTAACAATGATTGTTTATTACATTTTGGTTGATAAAACATATTTAAAACAAAAATTTTTAGAATTTTTCCCTCCTGATTTAAAAGATAAAGCAAACGAAATTTTGAGTAATATAAGCAATAAGGTTGGTGGATATGTTAGAGCTCAAATAATTTCCATGGCTACTGTTGGAATAATGATTTCGGTTGTTTTAGTTTTGTTTGGGGTGGAATATGCTACTCTTTTGGGACTTATTTCAGGTTTGTTAGATATTGTTCCTATTTTAGGACCAACAATTGCATTGACTATAATTATCTTGGTTGCATATCCTGTTGGATTGGTTAAAATAATATTGATAATTATAGGTTTTATTGCGGTTCAACAAATTTCGAATTATGTTATAAGACCGATATTATTTGGAAAACTTATGGAATTACATCCGTTAATGATATTTTTAGCATTGTTTTTAGCAGAACAATTCTTGGGTTTTTGGGGTGTAATTCTGTCACCGGCTATCGCCGCAACTGTTTGTGTATTGATTGACGAATTATATTTAAACCCAATTAATTTAAAATTAAAAGAGAATGAAGAAGATGCCTGAAAAATATCTTTATAACTCAATAAATACTTCTGAATATAAAATGTGGATGGCTTTTCCGGCTATTTATTCTTTTTCTATGGCGTCTTTGGGGTATTTATGGATGTTTAAGACAATTGATGAAGTTGAAGATATTAGTATAGAAAGAGTTTGTTCAGATACAGAAAAAACTCAATTCAGACCGGATGAGGTAAATTTAATTGCTTTTTCATTTTCATTTGATTTAGATTTTTTAGAAATCTTTAAAATGCTTGAAAAATATAACATTCCCCTAAAATCAAGTGATAGAGAAGACAAACCTCTTATATTTGCAGGCGGGCCTGTAGTTAGCTCAAACCCAGAACCATATAAAGAAATTTTTGATTTTTTTATAATTGGAGATGGAGAAGATGTAAATTTAGAAGTTGTTAGGTGTTGCAAAGCCAACAAATATAAATCTAAAGATGAAATTTTAAAAGAACTATCTGAGATAGAGGGTGTTTATGTTCCAAAATATCCTAAAAAGGTTGTAAAACATACTAAAAAGCTTTCCGAATGTATTTATACTCCAATTTTGACAGAAGAAGCTTTTTTCCCAAATACTTTTATTATCGAAATGACTCGCGGATGTGCAAATCGTTGTGGTTTTTGCCTTGCTTCATATCTTAATCTGCCATTAAGAAGTATTCCGTTTGAGACATTAAAACAAGTTATTGATTTAGGTTTGCAAAATACTAATAAAATCGCATTATTAGGAGCTCAAATAAGTGCACATCCTCATTTTCACGATGTTTGCCGGTATATTCATGATAAAGTTCAAGGTGGACAGAATATAGAAATGAGCGTTTCTTCTTTACGTGTGGATGCAATTACTCCAGATGTCGTAAAAACTCTTGTGGCTACAGGTCAGAAAAATTCTACACTTGCAATTGAAGCAGGAAGTGAACGTTTACGAAAAGTTATCAATAAAAATTTAACAGAAGAACAAATTTTTAATGCAGTAAAAATTGCTCGTGATAATGGTTTAAAAGGGTTTAAATTCTATGGAATGATTGGTATTCCGACTGAAACTCAAGAAGATTTAGAGGCAATTGTTGAACTTGCAAAGCGTGTAAAAAAAGAGAATAAAGGGTTTGATATATCTTTTGGATTTTCATCTTTTGTTCCTAAGCCTCACACACCTTTTCAATGGTGTGGAAGAGAAGATAGCAAATCTTTAGAAAAAAAGAGTTCATATTTATTAAAAGAGTTAAGAAAAATCGGGATTACTGCCCATGTCTCAAGTATAAAGTGGGATTATTGGCAAGCAGTATTATCAAGAGGTGATGCCTCTTTAACCGATTTTTTAATTGAAGTTTATAAACAAGGCGGTAAACTAGGAGCATTCAAAGCTTCTGCTAAAAAATATAATATAGATACAGAGCGTTTTGCATATGAAAACTATTCTCTTGATAGCGAATTACCATGGGATTTTCTTGAAATTCGTCCAGGAAAAGAGTTTTTGATAAAAGAAAATCAAAAATTGTTAAAAGGTGAATGATTTTTCTCTTGTTTTTGGATTATGTTCCTGCTAAAATTTCTTCAAGTGCAGAATATAAATAGAGGGATAAAATTATGACAAAGAGAGTATTATTATGTATTATGGATGGTTGGGGAATTAGCAAAAATCATCCTGAATTTGACGCAACAAAGCTTGCACATCCAGTTAATGTAGATAGATTAGAAAAAGAATATCCAACAATTTCAATCCATGCTGACGGACAATACGTTGGTTTGCCTGACGGTCAAATGGGAAACAGTGAAGTTGGACACTTAAATTTGGGAGCAGGACGCGTTGTTCACCAAGATTTGTCAAGAATTAACAGAGCTATTAAAGATGGTTCTTTCTTCAAAAACGAAAAATTCTTGATGGCTATGAACCATGCTAAAGAAAATAATTCTGCTTTACATATTTTCGGGCTTGTTTCAACCGGTGGAGTTCATTCTTCTTTAGATCATTTGTTAGCTTTGATTAAAATGGCTGCTGAAAACGGTTTAAAAAAGGTTTACGTACATGCATTTTTGGATGGTAGAGATACTCCTCCTCAAAGTGCTTGCACATTTTTACAACCGGTTGAAGATGAATTGAAAAAATATGGTTTGCCTCAAGTTGCAACAATTATCGGCAGATTTTATATTATGGATAGAGACAATCGTTGGGACAGAGTTGAAAAAGGCTACAACGCATTGTTGTTAGGAGAGGGCGAACATGCCACTTCCGCTTGTGAAGGGGTTAAAGCTTCTTATGCAAGAGGGGATAACGATGAATTTGTTCTTCCTACAGTTATAGGTGGCGAAGAATCAAGAATTCATGACAATGATTCGGTTATTTTCATTAACTTTAGACCTGACAGAGCTCGTGAAGTTTCAAAAGCACTTAACTTTAAAGATTTTGACGGTTTTGAAAGAAAAAAAGTTCTTAAAAATCTTTGCTATGTAACAATGACAAGCTATAATGAAGATTTTACATTCCCAGTGGCATTTCCTAAAGAACATTTAGTAAATATCCTTGGTGATGTTTTAGAAGCGAATGGTGTTCATCAATTTAGAACAGCCGAAACAGAAAAATATGCTCACATTACTTTCTTCTTTAATGGTGGTATTGATGAGCCTCAGCCTCACGAAACAAGAGTTTTAGTTCCATCTCCAAAAGTTGCGACTTATGACTTACAACCAGAAATGAGCGCTCCTGAAGTTTGTGAAAATGTTTTAAAAGCTGTTGAAAACCCTGAATACGGATTTGTTTTGGTTAACTTTGCGAACCCTGATATGGTTGGTCATACCGGTGTAATTGAAGCTGCAGAAAAAGCATGTCACGTAGTTGATGAATGTGTTGGCAAAATTGCTGATGCTTGTGTTAAAAACGACGTAACAATGTTATTAACAGCTGATCACGGCAACTCAGAAGTTATGGTTAATCCTGAAACAGGTAAACCTCAAACAGCACACACAACAAACAAAGTTCCATTTGTATTAATTAATGCTCCAAAAGATATGCAATTAAAAGAAGACGGAGCTTTATGCAACATCGCCCCAACTGTTTTGCAATTATTGGGCATTGAAAAGCCGGCGGAAATGGACTGTGAGTCGTTAATAAAATAGGTGAGTGGTAAGTAGTGAATAGTGAGTGGTTCATTTCATTTTGATAAGAACTATTCACTACTCACTTATCACTATTCTCTAAGTAAAAAGGACAATTATGACAAACACTGATAACAAAGCACTAGATATAGATTTTTCATTTAAAAAGAATAACGTAGATGAATTATTTTTCAATCTTTCTGAAAATCCGGAGGGGTTTAAAAATAAGGATTTTAGGTATACTTTAAGTTTGATTTATCAGACAGTTGAAGATGAATTCGAGGGAGTTTTCTTAAGTCCGAACGCTCCGACAAGAAATACTGATTTCTTTCTTGTAAACAATAATGATAAATTGTCCTTTTTTGTTACTCCGACAAATAATTTCCAATATTATTTAAAATCTAAAGGTTCTTTGTTCCGCTTTAAATCAGAAGTTATGGATGATAAAGTCGGATATGCAATGAGCTTAGATTTAGTGATGGATTATTTTGGAGGATTTGGCAACGTTGTTGATATTGAATCATTGACTCCAACATTTATTTATTTGAACAAGCTTACTTATTTCGTAATGAAATTAATTGAAAAATTGTATTTCATTCCAACCATAAAAAAACGCGGAACCATGTTTCGAATTGTATATGAACCGATTATTAATTCAAAGCAATTGGCAAGAATAATTAATCAGTTTGAAGAATGTGTTCCGGAAAACTTGTTTATAAAAGGCGGAAAACCAAAAAATTTCGTAAATGATTTTATTTATAACTACTTAAATTATGTTATTTATAAATTCTTAAATATAAAGGCATATAAGTTTAAAGATGTAAAATCCGGAACCTATATGATTAAAGACCTCGAACAACGCTCTGTTATGAAAGGAAAAGATATAGCAGAGAGCCTTGCTCAATGGTTTGATGAATTATATTTAGGCAAATACGATGTCATTCCATTCTTCAAAATTGAAAAAATCGAGGATAAAGAATTATTTAGATTAAAAGTTTATATCAAAAACCGTAAAACTAACGAAGATGTCTTGATTGATAAACTTTACACAGAAGAAACTGTATTTGATGCTAATTCTTCTGATATTGCCAGAATTGTTGAAAAACAATTAAATTATGCAATTCGTTATATGCCCGAACTGGAAGATTTATTTGAGGATGAAGACAAATTATATCTTGACTTAGACTTAAATCAGGTTTACAAAATTATTACTCAAACAGCTTATTATCTTCAAAAAGCTCAGATTGAAGTTATCTTACCAAAAGAACTTACAAATATTGTTGTACCAAGGGCTTCTATCAATGCAAGAGTAAAAACATCTCGTTCAAAAGATTTGGCAGACATTTTTAACAACAATTCAAGCTCTAAGATTTCTCTTGATGATATTTTAGATTTTAAATATGAAATTGCTATTGGAAATGAAAAATTGTCAGTTGAGGAGTTTAATAAGCTTATTGAGGGACAAAACGGTCTAATTAAGTATAAAAATAAATATGTTCTTATTGACCAAGAAGATACTAAAAAGTTATTTGAACAGCTTGCAAAAGCTAATTTCAAATCAATGTCAAGAATGGAACTTATTCATGCCTCAATGTCCGGTCAATTAGCTCAGTATGACTTTGACTACGATGAAGCATTTGCGAAAGTTATTCAAGACTTTAATAAACCGGTTGAAGTTACTCCTCCACAAACTTTGAAAGGTGAATTAAGACCTTACCAAATGACTGGTTTGAAATGGCTATGGACAAACATTTCAAAAGGTTTTGGGGCTTGTATGGCTGATGATATGGGCTTAGGTAAGACAATTCAAGTTATAAGTTTAATTCTAAAAATGAAAGAAGAAAACAAACTTGATAAACCTGTTCTTGTTATTTGCCCGACTACCTTAATGGGTAACTGGATGAAAGAACTTCAAATGTTTGCTCCAAACCTTGATGCCGTAATTTATCATGGAGCAGAAAGAAAGTTAGAATTAAAACATGATGTAATTCTTACAACATATGCTATTATGCGTATTGATATTGAAGAGTTGAAGAAAAATCAGTGGGGAATGATTATTGTCGATGAAGCTCAAAACATCAAAAATCCTGATACAGCTCAAACTCTTGCAATAAAAATGTTGAAATCAGATGTTAAAATCGCAATGACAGGTACTCCGGTTGAAAACAGATTAACTGAATTGTGGTCAATTTTTGACTTTATCAATCAAGGATATTTAGGCTCTTTAAGAGAATTCCAAAAGAGTTATGCAATACCTATTGAAAGATTTAAAGAAAATTCTAGAGCAGGAAAACTCAAGATGTCTGTTTCACCATTCGTTTTGAGACGTTTGAAAACAGATAAACACGTTATTACTGATTTGCCGGAAAAAATGGTTATCAACGATTATTGTTATTTGTCTAAACCTCAAGCAGTTCTTTATGAAAAAACTCTTAATGAAATGATGGAAAAAATTTCTGGCTTTACCGGTGTAAACAGACGTGGAAATATTTTCAAACTTATTACTGCGTTGAAACAAATTTGTAACCATCCTTACCAATTCTTAAAAGGTGGAGATATGAGTAGAGAAGCTTCTGGGAAAATGGATAAGTGTATTTCTACAATTGAAAGCATCTTAGCGAATGACGAAAAAACTCTAATCTTTACTCAATATAAAGAAATGGGTGACATTTTATGCAAAGTTATTGCGAATGAATGCAATACCGATCCGCTATTCTTCCACGGTTCTTTGACAGTTCCTCAGCGTGAAGACTTGATTAATCGTTTTCAAACAGAAGAAGATGCAAAAATTATGGTATTATCTTTGAAAGCCGGTGGTACAGGGTTAAACTTGACAAGTGCAACCAACGTAATACATTACGATTTGTGGTGGAACCCTGCGGTGGAAGATCAAGCTACAGACAGAACTTATCGTATAGGTCAAGACAAAAACGTTATGGTTCATAGAATGATTACCCTTGGCACATTTGAAGAAAAAATTGATGAAATGTTAAAAGCTAAAAAAGAACTTGCAGATTTGGCAGTTTACGAGGGAGAAAAGATTATTACAGAACTTTCAGACGAAGAAATCTACCAAATCTTTACATTATCAGCATAAAATTAATATATAATATAACTCATAAAAAATGTCGGCATTAATATGCCGACATTTTTAGCAAACAACTTATATTATTTTAATTAAATAATTAAACTATCTTCTTTGTCATTATCTTTTCTGCCAATTGCTTCATAATCAAGTTGAGCAAGATAGTGGGCGCACATAGCTAAATTAAACACTAAAACCATGCACCAGTAAAATATTGCAATTGGGTGCGGTAAACCAAAAAACACCCAAATTACATATGAAACAGGAATTAGCAATATTGCGTTAGCAATTAAAACTTGTGGAATTAAGAATAAAACAGCAATTAATATATCAATACAAGATTCTGAAATTGTTTTAAAATTATATGCATCCACAATCTTAAAACTTTTAGCATAACATAAATATCCAGTCAAAATAAATGATGAGAATAGCCCCCACACCGCACATTTGAATACTAACAATGTGTTTGGTTCAGGAAATACATTTGTTAATAAATTACATACCAAAGAAGCAAGCCAGCAGTTAATTGCAATAGACGGTCCTAGCGCAATAGATCCTTTTATTCCTGACCATATAATAGAAAATATGTTGAAAGATGGCAATACTGCATCTTTTCCATTTCGAACATTAGTTGTACATTTTATAAATATTCCAAATAAAAGAAGAAATGTAATTGATGCTACTGTCCAAAAAGCGCCAAGATTTCCTTCTGAGAATAAATGAACACAATAAAATACAGGTAAAGAAAAAATAATATATTTTAAAATTGCATTATTATCCTGTAATGACTCTTCAAATGCGTCTTTAATAGATGCCATACAAATACTCCTCTATATACTCTTAATACTCCTATTATACCATATTTTTGAAAAAATAACAACTCTATTGGGGGATGCTTACTATAAATACTGTTCCCATATTTAGTTCACTTTTAACACTTATTTTCCCCCCATGCATATTTACAAGTTCCTTAGTTATAGTAAGTCCTAGTCCTGTTGAATTTTGTTGAATCTCTCCAAGTTGTTCAAATTTATTAAAAATTCTTTTCAAATCTTTTTGAGGTATTCCAATACCATTATCCTTAATTTCAAAAATCACATTTTGGTTATTTTTTGAAATTTTTATGGCTATTCTACCATTATTTGGAGTATATTTTATTGCATTGCTCAAAAGATTGAACAAAACTTGCTGAATTTTATTGTAATCAGCCTTAATTTCAAAATTTTCAAACTCTTTAATTAAAGTTTGATTTTTTTGCATAAGCAACGGAGTAATTATATTTAAAACTTCTTGAATACAAGGTGAAATTTCAAATTTACGTAAATTAAGTTTCATTGCTCCTGCTTCAATTTTAGACATATCAAGAATTTCGTTTACCATACCTAAAAGATGTAGAGCTGAAATTTTTATATCATTTACAAATTCTTTTTGCTTATCTGTTAAAGTTCCGGTAAATTCAGCAGTTAACAAATCAGAGTACCCCAAAATTGAATTAATAGGGGTTCTTAGCTCATGTGAAACGTGAGACATAAATTGTGTTTTTACCTGCTCTGCCTCTTTAATTTTTTTGTTATTGTTTTTTACTTCTATATATCCTTGCTGTAATGCGTTTAATTGCATTTTAATAACCTTTGAAACTTCAAAGTCTTTTATGATATTAGAAATTATTACAGCACAAGTTTTAAAGATTTTTTTGTCTTTTAGCGAAAAATCATTGCCGGTAATGATGATTTGTCCTAATACCGTTTGTTTATACAGCAAATCTTCTTTTAAACAGTTTTCATTTAGCTCTGAAATATGAGAAATTTTAGGATTATAAGAATATTCAATATTTTCAGAATTCGAAAAAATAATATATCCTGAATTAAAATTTATTATTTTTTTCAAAATTTTAAAAATTTCATCAGAAAAATTATTTGTATCAAGCTTGTATAATTCTTGAATAAGCTCAGTTATTTGTTCAAATTTATCCAATGTTTACTCCAAATCAGATTTTTCCATATAACCTATATAACGAAAATTTCTGTAATAACCGTCATAATCCAAACCATAACCGATTAAAAATTTGTCATCAACTTCAAAACCATAATAATCAGCATCTACATCCGCAACACGAGTTATTTTTTTGTCTAAAAGTGAACAAAATTTAACTGACTTAGCACGAAAATTACAGTGTATAAAATCTAGTAAAAACTTAGCCGTCAACCCAGTATCAACAATATCTTCAATAATTAAAACATTTTTTCCATTTAAATCCGGTAAAGAAATGTCAACTGCATTAACTTTTCCGGTAGTAGTTGTTCCGCCATTATAACTTGAAAGTCTTATAAATTCCAGCTTTAACGGCATATCAAGATGTTTAATTAAATCCACCGCAAACATAACAGCGCCTTTTAAAACACAAATAGCAATTACTTCTTCCCCGTTGTAAAACGTGTTCATTTCTTTTGCTAATTCTTTTATTTTATTTTGAATTTCATCTTCTGTAAATAATATTTTTAATTTATTAATATCCATAACCAAACCTCTCTAATTCAATTTTATCATGTGTGTTGACTGATTTATAACTTTAATTTTTTCACTAATACCAATTCCTGCAACCCATAGAACTTCATTCCCATCGCAAAGTAGGATTAACTTGTCTTTTTCGTGTTGTGGAATTTTCTTTTCGTTTAAATATTTTTTTAATTTTTGCGAACCTTTTGCCCCTAATGGCTGAATTTTGTCACCATTTTTCCGATGACGCAAAGTAAAATCTATATTATCAATATTTATATATGCAATAAAATCTTTATCAGACGGATAATTCAAAGGCGTTTTATCACATTTTATAATAGAAAACCTATTTCCGTCAAATTCATAATCTCCGCAGTCTTTTATAGAAACAAAATTTTCATTTTTGTTTGCTTTAGAAATAATTTCTACTTTTTTATTATTTACAAACAACCATAAATTATCTGTTAAAGATAGTGTTTTCCCGGATTTGGAAATTTTGTTCACATTAATAAAATTTTGAATATTTTCAATTTTTTCTCTGTCATAATCAATTTTGTAACTAATCAAAAGATTATAAATAATCCTTTTTTGTTCTATTTTCGATGAATTTAGAATATTATCACTTAATTTGAAATTAATTAGCTCATTGTCCTCTCTAGCAATCTCTGAAAGTGAATTCAATGCTCCTTTTACATTCGGATTAATTTCTTGTAACAACGGAATTATTTTATGACGCAAGAAGTTTCTTTTATATTTTTGGTTAGAATTTGAACTGTCAATGTTTGGAATTAAATTGTTGGTGTTAATATATTTTTCGATTTCTTCCCTTGATATTTTGAGAAGAGGTCTATAAAAAATATCTCTTTGTTCTAAAATCCCTTGTAAACCAACCGTTCCTGTTCCTTTAATTATTCTATATAGAATTGTTTCCGCGTTATCATCATAATTATGCGCAGTAAAAACAACTTTTGAATTAAATTTTTTAGCACATTTTTTTAAAAATTCATATCTTGCTTCTCTTGCACTTGTTTCTGTTTTTTCAATATTGTCAGGTAAAGTTTCGGTGTAATATTTAATATTTTTACTTTGCGCAAATTTTCTGCAATTTTCTTCTTCTTTTTGACTTTCCTCTCCGCGCCAGTTGTGATTAAGATGAACTGCAACAATATTATTTGTAATTTTACTCAAAACATCTAACAGGCACATTGAGTCGTATCCGCCTGAAAAAGCAACGATAAATGTGCCTGTCAAATTATATTTATTTATAAATTTTTCTACGCAATCCTTAATCAACTAAGCCTCTTGGAATTTTTTCACTCCCTCTTTAATCTCAACAGCATCAACTCCTAGTTGTTCCAGCGCTTTCATCGCAAGGGAATTAGGTTCTGTAGTCAATGCTAAAAGCATGTGAGCGGATTCGATTTTTTCTTTGTGGTCTTTTTTAGCAAGTTCCCAAGCTTTTTCTAACACTCTTTTAGCTCGTTCTGTGAATACAATTTCTTTATCATAGTATTCATTTCCAAAACCAATCAAGTTTTCAACAACAGTTCTTGCATCACGCATTGTTATTTCAAGTTCAGCCAATACTTGACCACCAATACCTGTGCCCTCACCAATTATTCCTAATAAAAACATTTCTGTACCAACAATATTTCGTCCGAGTCTTCTTGCCTCTTCTTTGGCTAATCGGAGAATTGTAAGTGTTTCAGGCATTTGCTTTTCAATTGGTTTGATAATACTGTGTGCTAAATCATTTTCAGAAACTTTCATTTCTTTCAAAATATCGTAAGCAATTCCGCGTTTAGTTTTTAGCATTCCAAGGACAATATGTTCCGGTAAAACAACAGAAGAACCAAGCTCTTTTGCTGTTTCCAATGCTAAACTCATAGCATTAAAAGCATTCGGAGTGAAGATAATTTGTCTTCCCTCATATTCAGACTGTCTTGATTGAATATTTGCCAATTTTTCATCAAAATTTTCGCTTGTTACACCATACTGAGCAAAAATTTTGGTTAACTCTGAATTCTTATCTTCCAAAATAGATGACAAAATCTGTTCTGTTCCCATAATTTCATAATTAGAAGTTGAAAGTTTTGCAACAGCTCGTTCAAAAACCTTTGAAGAAGCAGCATTTTTGAAAATATCATCTGTTTCTTGAGATTTGTCTTCTGCATTTTTGTTATGTTCATCTATTTCCGGATGATATAGGCGTTTTGTTTTCTTTTGAACTAATTTTTCCAGAAGAGATTTAGACTTGTAAATATCAAAGCCTAAATCTTCCAGAATTTTTACGTTATTAGATTTTTTATCTGAAATTACAGACAAGAATAAATGTTCATACAAAATCGTAGGATTTCCTGATTTGTTAGCTAAATCAAGAGTTTTCTTTAAGATTTCTTTATATTCATCATCAAATGGCAATGGTAAAATTTTTATAGACTCAATATGTTTGTTTTTTCTATATTGAGCGATTTTATCAACCAAATTTTCATGAGAAATTCCATAAGACTTAAATATTTTCAAAGAAATACCTTTAGCTTCATCGAAAAGCGCCAATAATAAATCTTCCGGTGTTACCTTAGAAATACCAGCACTTTGAGCAATCCTTTGAGATGTACTAACGACATTTATTGCCTTTTCTGTAAATTTTTCAAACAAAACCTATTCCTCGTCTTCGTCTTCCATATTTTCTACATATGTTGCTACTTTATCAAATTCTTCATCATCGTCGATTGTTTCAAATAAATATTCGTCACCATCTTTAGTTAATTTCATAAGAACAACTTCGTCACCATCTTCTTCTTCGATAGGTAAAAGAAGTGCGTATTCTTGTTCTTCAACTTCAACGATATCAAACAATTCAAATTTTACAACATTGCCGTTTTCGTCAACTGTTTCAATGATTTGGTCTTCATCTGCCATAATTATAATTTCCTTTCTTTTTTATTTTAATCTTGATAGATACTGTTCCAGTATAATACAAGCACTTTCAATATCAACTAGTCCTTTATTTTTTCTAAAATCAATTTTTTTAGCACGAAGATTTTCTTCCGCAGTGTCAGAAGTTAATCTTTCATCTTCATATATAATTTCATATCCGGAAAGTTTACCTGCAAAATCCTTGCAATCTTGTGCTTGAGAACCTTGAGTTCCATCCATATTAAATGGAACACCAACAACAATTTTTTTTACATTATTAGTTTTAGCAATATTCAAAATTTCTTCTATTGCTTTGTCTTCAGGCTGACGCGGAACACATGAATGACCGTTTGAAAGCATTAAAAGATAGTCGCTCAACGCAACACCAATTCTTTTTGTTCCTATATCTAGTGCCATTACTTTATACATTATGCTTTAACCCACATATCTTCAATTTGTTTTACTTTCGCGATGTCTTCTTTTGCATAAAAATATTCATATATACTTTTGCGCAAAATATTTTTGAAAAGTTCACGAATAAGTTTTTTATCATTATACAAGGAATATAAATTTTGTGCAGTTTTTTCTTCTTTTGCATAATGTTTTAAAATTGCACAATTCAAAATTCGTTCAGTCCAAATTTTGTATTCATCAGGATAAAAAACTTTTTCTAAATTCTTTTCAATAAATTCTTCGAATTCATCCGTTTCAAGCTTTTCAATTTCTCTTAAAAATTCTTCAAATTCATCACTATAAGTACTGTTTAAGAACCAATAATCAGTAAAATCGTAAGTTAAAACATTATAAAAATCTTTATCTGAAAGCTGAGTTACTTTATAATTTAATTTAATAGGTTCGGGCTCAATATCTGCTAACAAATTTCTCCAACAAACATATTCATAAGGCATTTTATGTTTTGAAAGCTTTTCTGCTTTTATTAAAATAGTCTTCAAAACAGACGGATCTAAATCAAGCGCTCTTTGACCTCTATAAAATCTTTCTATAATAGTATTACACTCAAATTTTGTAATGTTATTAAATCCAAAACAATCTTTTATTCCGTGATAATCATCGATTACAATTGCAACAAATTGAACTCTTCCGCCATTAGTAATTCTTGAAATTATCACAGCTTGATTTCCGTGCCCGTCAGGGTATGTGATACAAAACTTATATGGTTTTGAGCCTTTTAGTAAATTTTTGTAGAAAATATGTGAATTATCTTCTCTAATTCCTGCAAGTTTTAAAATCGACAAATTTTTCTTTACAGAAGAAACCAAACTTTCTTCTACAAAATCTAAAGAAGAATTTAGCGCATGATAAGCCAATTGAGATTTAGAATTACCTAAAATATCCAAAGCTACTTTCCCAACAGGAGTATCAGACATTGACAAAAATACGGGAACTAACATATTCGCAAGTTCATCCTGAGAATAGTCATCCCCAAGAGATTTTAATAGCGTAATTTTATCATCATCAGTAAGAGAACTCAAAAAATCTAAAAAGTCGATTTGAACCTCAGGATCCGCAATAGCATTATCCAAAATTCTTTTAGTATCTGATTTAACAAGTTCATCAGGATTGTCAAGATATTGACCGCATTCATCATAAGACCAATTTGCATCAATATCTCTTAACAAATCTAAAGCAAATATCTTAGCTTGGTTAGACGATATTGAACTTTTTATTATTGTCCAAAGTTTTTCAGATAATTCATTTGGCTTGCAATATCTTAATAATAAAAATTTTAAAAGAGAAGAATTCAGCTGTTTGCTATTAATCTCTTTCAATAAAAGTTTTATAATTATAGACTTATCTTCTTGTGCATCCAGCAAGCGATAGTGAACTTCGTAATTTTCAAAGTCTTTTACACCTTTCAATACTTCAAATATTTTTGCTATCTCAGCTTTTATTTCAAACGGATTTAGTTCAAATTCATGCATCATTAGCGAGCTTTCCCCCAAAACGCATCCAAAATTGCCTGAGCCTCTGCAGATGGCATTCTGTCATTCAAAATCAAATATTGTACAGCAATCATTGCACATTCAGAACAAATATTAACTCCCGGCCCCTGCACCATTTTCAATACTTGTGTATTGGGTCTCCCGCAAAAACTACAATAAACAAGTTCATCATGCTTTTCTTTATTGTCATGGTGAGAGTGTTCAGATGCTTTTTCTCTTTTTTCTCCTAATTTAATAACCTTATCTTCAGACATTTTAACCTCACTAATTCTAGTATTTGTAAATTTTATGAACTAAATTTGCCAAATCTTTAAGCTTATTTTATAATAAAAATTACAAATAACTTTATGAGGTTGATTATAGCATGAAAAAAGCTTTTTTACTAGCTAGTATATTGTTTATTTCTGTAATTTCTACAGCATGTATTAATAACTTTGCAGTACAGGAACTTAACAATAAAGCAAAAGATTTTATGGATAAAGGCGATTATGTATCTGCAATTGAGCGCTTGAAATCTAGTGTTGATTTAGATGGAAGCATTTTTGAAACTCAATATAATTTAGCAGTTGCTTATACAAAAGCCGAAGATTATAGCAATGCAATTAAAACATTTCAAACAGCAATTAAACTTAACCCTGATTTCGCAGATGCCTATTATTCTCTAGCTGTATGCGAGGAAAATTTAGCAAAAGATATTATTTCAGGTGCTGTAAAAGTAAATGAAGACGGTTCTATTGAAAAAATTAATACAGATGAAGAGAACGATACATCTAAAGTTGCCTTGTCGGCAAAAGCTAAAGAAGTATTGGAAAACTTACTAAATGACGCTGTTTCTGATTACGGTTTATATCAAGATAAAGGCGGGAATTTAGACGACAAAAGTTATATAGAAGAAAAGGTAAAAGAATTACAGCAACTTTTAGCTGAGAATGCCGTGAAATAGATGTTTCAATCCCCAACAGACGTTGCATTTGATGTATT
Source organism: uncultured Candidatus Melainabacteria bacterium (assembly GCA_934717855.1). GTDB lineage: Bacteria > Cyanobacteriota > Vampirovibrionia > Gastranaerophilales > Gastranaerophilaceae > Stercorousia. Next base: position 23,572 of record CAKUZI010000012.1, on the reverse strand, counting down.
TGGATTTCCTATTTATTTTTATGGAATAATTCTAGCCAGTGCGATATTTGTCGGGGTTTATTGTGCGTATTTTCTTTATAAGCTTTTTTATAATAAACAAGAAGCTTCCAAAATAATTGATTTTTCGCCATATATAATCATTATCGGAATAATTGGAGCACGATTATATTATTGTCTTGTTAATTTTTCATATTATGTAAAACATCCGTTAGAGATTTTTTACATAAGACAAGGCGGACTTTCTATCCATGGTGTGATTATTATAGGAATATTAGCTCTTTATACTTTTTCAAAAAAATATAAAATGTCTTTTTTAAAGTTAATAGATGTTTTTTTGTGTGGAACAGCCTTAGGACAAAGTATTGGAAGATGGGGAAATTTCTTTAATTCTGAAGCTTTTGGAACTCCAACAAATCTACCATGGAAATTGTATATTCCAATTACTCATAGACCACCACAATACATAGATTTTAAATATTTTCATCCGACTTTTTTATATGAAAGTATTTTTGATTTTTTAATTTTTTTGATTTTATTAATTTGTTTCAAAAAATTATCTAAATCTCCGGGGGTATTAGCCTGTTTATACTTGATAATGTATTCTATAGTTAGAATTATAGTAGAACATTTTAGGATTGATAGCGCTTTAAATATTGATGGAATTCCAATTGCGCAGTTGGTTTCTCTAATTATTATTGTTGTAGCCTCAGTTGCAATTATGATTTTAACCAGAAAAAAATCTTTTTAATGACAAATTTGTGACTTTGTAATATCATTGTTATAAGGAGTTGTTATGCCACATTTTTTTATAAATTCAAAAGATGTCATTGATAACAAGGTTATAATTTCTGATAAAGATACATTTAATCACCTTGCCAAATCTCTTAGAATACGTAGAAACGAAAAACTTTTGCTAATTGATGAAAAGCAAATTCAATATGAAACAATTGTACAAGAAGTTGATAACAAATCAATTACAGTAAATATAGAAAACAGCTACAAATCTCAACGAAAATTGCCGTTTAAGCTTTATTTGGCACAAAGCCCTTTAAGAAGTGATGCACAAAATTTTGTTATGGAAAAATCCACAGAACTTGGTGTGGATGGCGTTTATCCTGTTAATACAGACAATTGTACCTTAGCTTCTTCTGTTATAGAGAAGAAAATACCGAAGTGGCAAAGGATTATGTATGAAGCTTCTAAGCAATGCGAACGGGCTTATATCCCAACATGTTATGAATTGACAAATTTAGAAAATATTATAAAATTGCAAGAAGATGGCTACAAAGTTATATCTTTTTGCGAAAGATTAACAAATTTTACTTTACACGAATACTGTGAAAAATCTCCAATAAAAAACGAGGACAAGTTGATTGTAATAATTGGCCCCGAGGGCGGTTTTTCGCCAAAAGAATTTGAAATGTTTAAAGAAAATAATATCCCTATGTTAACACTCGGGGAGCTTATTTTAAAGGCAGATACAGCAGTAACGGTTGCGTTAGGAAATATAATATATGAATTCAGTAATTATAGACAAAATTAAATCAGATCCAATTTTAGCAAAAATTATAGAAAAATTTAACAATGAAATCTATCTTGTAGGTGGAACGGTTCGAGACTATTATATGGGACTGGAAAGCACGGATAGAGACATTATTGTTATGGATGAAGACGCAAAAAGTTTTTCTTTAAAACTTGCAGAACTTTTTGATGCGACATTTGTCCCATTAGATGAAGAAAACCGCATATATAGAATTGTTTTAAAAGATAAAGTAAATTATATTGACGTTACAAATCCGGTCGGAGATTCTATTGAAAACGACTTAATGCGAAGAGATTTGACTATTAATGCAATTGCCGTGAACATAAGAACCGGTGAATTAATAGATATTTCTGGCGGAGTTACCGACATTAAAAATAAATGTATAAATTACGTAAACGAGTTGAATTTTGTAGATGACCCTCTAAGGTTACTAAGAGTTTACCGTTTTCAAGCTTTGTATGGCTTTGAACTTGCTCCGGAAACAATTAATGCTGTTTGCAAATACGCTGATTTAATTCATAAACCGGCAGTTGAAAGAGTATGTCACGAAATTATGGCATTATTTTCCGGAAAATATGCTGATAAAGCCCTTGAAAACATGAATAAAACTTGGATTTTGGAAGAAGTATTTCCATTTGTAAAAGAATTAAAACAAGTTCCTCCTAATTCGCATCATCACTTAGACCTGTTTCATCATTCAATTGAAACAGTTAAACAAGTTCAAAATTTATACGAAAATGCCTCTGATGAAGTTAAAGAACACTTAGATAGAATTGATTTTGGTGGTTTTTCAAGACTTGCTCATCTAAAATTAGCTGCTTTTATGCATGACATCGGAAAATTTTCAACTTGGACTATCGAAGAGGGAAAACATAGATTTATTAAACACGACGATGTTGGAGCGAAGTTAGCTGTCAAATTTTTAAAGAATTTGCACTTATCAAACAAACAAATTGATTACATTTCAATGATGATAAAATACCACATTTATCCTTCACATGTAATGAATTCTCCGCAAATTACCGAAAAAATAATGATGCGCTATATTCGTAAAATGGAAGATAATTCAATTGACGAAATAATTTTGGCTCAAGCAGACAGATTATCAGCAAGAGGTCCTGAAATTACTGATCAAATAGTTGAAAATAATATAACATATTTGAACATGTTATTAAGATTTTACTTGGAAACTCGCGAAACCTTAAAACCTCTTCCAAAATTATTAACCGGTAATGATGTTATGCAATTGTTAAATATTAAACCTTCAAAACAATTAGGTGAAATAATGAACGCTTTACACGAAGCTCAATTATCTGGAGATGTTATTACAAAAGACCATGCTATTGACTTTGTAAAAAGCTTTTTTAAAGCCGAAAATTAAGGCGTTTTTTATAAATTAAGCGCTATCTTTACAATTATTTACAATAAATTTTTACTAATTTTTTAAAGTAAATTAACCTTTTTTGTTTTTATTTTGCCAGTTTTATGCTAAAAAACCAAAAAAATAGGCTTAAAATGTCTATATTTTTAATAAATAATCAAAAAATCGTCTTAATATCTCCTTAATATTACAGTTAACTTGCGCAATTTTTTTTTTGCCCGACTTTTAATATTATTGTGTAATGGTATAATAGTTGTGTAGTTTTAAAAACCAGACGTAATATGATAGAAAAAGTTAGTTTAGCAAGTGTAAATAACAATACCCCAAAAAGGGATAATAATATGCAAAAAAATCCATCATTCCGTGGTGGGTTGATTGATTTGCCTATTTTGTTAATACAACAATGCGAAAAACAACCAATGATTAACGTAACTGTTCTTGATTTGTCTACAGCGATTGTTCCTCGTACCGTTATTGAAACAAAAGAATCTAACGCATTTGCTGGTTTTGAAGCTTTTAGAAGAGAAGGTTCCGGATTAATCGTAAACTGTTTAATTCCAGGATTTATTGTTGCAGGAATTGCTAAACTTTTACAAAAGCCTATTATGAAAGGTTTTGGGAAGTCTGACTTATCTTCTACTTGGGCTAACGAAGATGCTATAAACAAAATTCACGATTTCTATTCACCACATTTTAAGAATAACGCTCTTGACCAAAGACAAAAAGTTTACAACACATTTAGAGACGAACTTGGTAGTTTGTCCGGTGTTGACGGAAGTGAAACAAAACACTTTGCAGATATTTTTGGTATTAGAACAGATGCAAATGGCAAATTTGTTGGTAAGATTGGCAACGAAAAACTCGATAGAGCTGTTAATGCTCTTGTTGACGACGTATTAGCAAAAGACCACGAATCTAAGAGGGTTAAAGAGGCTTATAGGTCAATTGTTGAAGAAACTCATATTGCAGAAAACATTAAGTTTAAAAATGATAAAGGATTTTTCTCAAACAATTTAGAAGCTATTTGCGATGACACTGTTAAAATGTTGCGTGGTGTAATTAAAGAAGATATTAAAGATGCAGACAAGCTATCTCAATACTTCAAAAAAGCTACGAAACTTGTCAACTGGAAAAGTATTGGCGGGCTTGGAATTGTTATTCCTCTTGCTATTTCAATGCAACCTATTAACAGATGGATTACACGCAAAACATCTGGTCAAAAAGGAGCTCCAATATATAAAGACTTTGGAAAAGACAACGAACAAAAAGAAATGACACCAAAAGAAAAGAAAGAATTGCTTGTTCAAAAATTCATTTCAATTGGTTCTATGCTTGGTGTTTGTGGGCTATCAATGTTTTTGGATAGACCAATATTGAAAAATGTTTTCCAATTTAAAGGAATTTTCCCTACAATGGATCAGGCAAGAATTATTTCAACAGCAACATTTGCTAGCAGAATGGGAGCATCTGAAGATAAAAACGAGCTTAGAGAGGCTACCATTCGAGATATTGCAACATTTTCAAGCTTCTATTTCTTAGGCGATTATGTTGCTAAAGGGATAGCAACATTCCTTGAAAAGAAAAACCCTGGGACACACTTAATCAACAGATTAAAAGAAGCTAAGCCAAATGCAAATCCATTGCAAAAATTCTGGGATTGGGCAAAACATACTAACCTTAAATCTTCAGATGAACTTGCAACAATAAAAGACAAACGATTAAGAACTTTATGTCAAGCAGGCAATATCGTATTCTCGTTATTGGCACTTGGCGTATTTATCCCATTATACACTAGGTCGCAAACTAACAAAAAACGTGCAGAAGAACTTGCGAAATTAAATACAGAAAAAAATTCTGCAAACTTAAATGCAAATACCGGCTCGACCGGTACGGGCTCCTCCTCCAAGACATCATCTATAACGGGCACGACGCCTACAGATGAATTCACAAGAGCCTTGGTAAAGGACAACACAACATTTAAGTCATTTTTTAATTCGTAAGGAGAAACATCAGTTATGAAAATTCAACAAATTCAACCTCAAATACAACAACAAAATAAAATTGAAAATAAAAAAGAAAACGTAAACTTTACAGGTTTAGGCGATTTTGCAACTTTGGGCTTAAGGTTTTTAGACACTAACCAAGCTTGGGGAGCAAACGCAGTTGACCTTAGCTTTATGGTTATTCCGAGAACTTCTGTTGATTTAGTTAACAGAGGCCCTGCTGCTGGTTTTGAAACAGGTAGACGTGAAGCTTCCGGAACTGCCAACCATTCATTAGTTGGTGTTTATGGTATGCTTGCAGGTTTGTTGCTTGCAACCGGCATAAATAAAGCTTATGGAATCAAAGCAAATAAACTTTTTGTTGATGATGATACTCTTGATTTCTTAGGAAAAGCCTGGGATAAACAAGTTAAGGCAGGAAATGAAGCTCCTTTAAAAGATTATTTACACGATGTATTTAAAGGTACTGAAACAAGAATTGGTGACGAATGGAAAGCTATTCCGAAAGAGACAATTGATGCTGTTGTTAACAAATATGCTGAAGTTTTAAATGGCGATAAAGCTCCTGTTACAATTTCTAAAGAATTGAAAGAGTACGCAAAATCTGTTATTATGCACTCTACAGGTTCTGAAAACTCATTTAGATTGGATAAATCACAACAAACTAATTCTATTGCCAATATATTAGATAATGTTTATGATGTATCTAGAACTTTTGTTACTGACAAAGTCGGTAATGCATTTAAAGAAAGTAAAGACATCACATCAAACAAATTCTTAAATTCATTAAAACATATGAATTTAAGACGTTCTATGCTAGGTATAGGTATTGCATCTGCAATTGGGATGTCAATTCAACCGTTAAACATTTATCTTACTAAAAAGAAAACAGGTAGTGACGGATTTGTAGGCGTAGAAGGTCGTGAAAAAGATAAATCTACCGGTTTTAAACTTTTAAAAACAGCTGCAGCAGGTGTTTTTGGAGCTGGTGCTATCGCTACTATTGGACTTGACGGCGGTATAAAAGGGATATTAAAGAAAATCCAATTCAAGGGGCTTGTTCCAACTTTAAACCAATTTAAATTTATTTATGGCGTAACAATTATGTCAAGATTTATGGCAGCCAGAGACAAAGACGAACTTAGAGAAGGTATTGTAAAAGATACTTTAGGGTTCTTGAACTGGTTAATTTTAGGTAATTTTGTTGCCAAAATGGTTGCAAATTCACTAGATCAAAACCTTTTGAATTATAGCGAAAAAGAACACGGTAAAGGTTTCTTTAACAAGTTGATAAAATCTCCAATGTTTACACGTGATGAAGTTTTGCATAAAGCTTTAAAAGCAGCAAACATAGATACAATTGAAAACGGAAAAGCTCTAACATTCAAACAAATGTTGAAAAAACTAGAAGATACTCGTGTATCATCTGCACTACGCAAAGAAGCTAAAGGTAAATTAAGAATTTTAAGCATTGCTCAAGTAGCAGGTTACTTGTATTCAGGGCTTGTATTAGGTGTCGGAATTCCAAAACTTAATATTTACATGACTAATAAATCAGAAGCAAAAAGAAAAGCTCGTATTGCCACAGAAAAAGCTAAAAAAGGTGTTACTGAACAACCAAAACAACAAGAAACACAAACAGCCGTTAGTGTTAATGCTCAATATGCATCAATGATGAAACCGGAAAGCAAAGCTTTCCTTGGGAAATAATAGCAAGATTAGCCCATCTCTAAAAGAAAGTAAGCTTCATATATTATTTTAACCTAATTGAGCGTTAGCACCTGAAACTACTTCAATAATTTCTTGTGTGATGGCAAATTGTCTAGTTTTATTGTATTGAACTGACAATTCCTTAATCATCTTTTCAGCATTTGTTGTAGCAGCAGACATCGCAGTCATTCGGCTTGCTAATTCACTTGCTTGAGCTTCTAATAATGATTGGTAAAGAATATTGGTCATATACATAGGAACTATTTTTTGCAATATATTATGCATATCCGGAGTAAACTCCATTAACGGTTCGATTACGTTATCAGTGATTTTTTCGTGATTATCATTTAACCCCTTAAGTGGTAAAATAGTCCAACTTTCAACAAAATAACTCATCATATTCTTAAAACGAGTAGTAATGACCTCAATCTTATCAATTTTGTGTGCCACAAAATCTTCCGCAATGTCCTCTATAACAATCTTTGCTCCTTCACCTGTTGGGTCATTTGCAACACTTAAATATGTTTTTGATAATTCACAATTCAAGTCTTTGCACTTTCTTTTTAAGGTAGAAATACCTTTTTGACCTACAACATAAAGAACAGTACTAATACCATTAGCTTCGTAATCCTTGATTGTTTGCAAAGTTCTTCTAATAACATTCGCATTGTATGCACCGGCAAGCCCTTTGTTAGATGTTACAACAAGCAAACCAACAGTCTTTAATTCTCTAACCTGTAAAAGTTCCGGATAATTATCGATTGCTGATTTTATCTTAAGGCTTTGAGTACTGTAGTTTCCAACAGATGCAAGCAGTTTCTTGAACATTGACGTTAATTCAGCAGTAAAAGGTCTTGATGCTTTTACTGTATTTTCTGCTTTTTTAACCTTTGCGGCTGCAACCATTTTCATAGCACGCGTAATCTTTTGGGTACTCTGAACACTTTGTATTCTGTTTTTTATATCTTTTAAGTTTGTCATTTTCTACCTTTTATCGGGTTTAATTATTTAAAACATGGGTGGGTAATCATACCCACCTCACGCTAGAAAGTTTTCTTAAATTTAGCTAATGCATCTTTCAATTCAGCCTTATCAGCGTCTTCAAGTTTTGCACCATTGTTAAGTTTTTCTTTAAGTTCTGCAAAATTTGCATTCAAATAAGCAAACCATTCTTTCTTGAACTTAGCAATATCAGTATTTTGAACATCATCCAAAATACCTTCGTTAGCTGCGAACAAAATAGTAATTTGTTCTGCAACGCTCAAAGGATTATACTGAGGCTGTTTCAACACTTCGGTAAGTTTTTCACCTCTTAGTAGTTGAGCTTTTGTTGAAGCATCCAAATCAGATGCAAACTGTGCAAATGCAGCAAGTTCATTGTACTGAGCCAAATCAAGTCTTAACTGACCTGCAACTTGTTTAATACCTTTAGTTTGAGCAGCACCACCAACACGAGATACTGAAATACCTGCGTTTATAGCCGGTCTTACACCTGAGTTAAACAAGTTAGATTCCAAGAAAATTTGTCCGTCAGTAATTGAAATTACGTTAGTTGGAATGTAAGCAGATACGTCACCAGCCTGAGTTTCAATAATAGGTAACGCTGTAATACTTCCACCACCTAATTCATCACTTAATTTTACTGCACGCTCAAGAAGTCTTGAATGAAGATAGAAAACATCTCCAGGGTAAGCTTCACGTCCAGGCGGTCTTTTAAGAAGCAAACTCATCGCACGATAAGCCTGAGCGTGTTTTGACAAATCATCATAAATAATCAAAACATCTTTACCTTGTTCCATAAATTCTTCACCAATCGCAACCCCTGCAAATGGAGCAATATATTGCAAAGGAGCAGGTTCATTGGCAGTTGCTGAAACAATAATTGAATATTCCATTGCCCCATGTTCTTCCAAAGTTTTAGCAATTTGAGCAACTGTAGACGCTTTTTGGCCAATTGCAACATAAATACAAATTACATTTTGCCCTTTTTGGTTAATAATTGTGTCAAGTGCAATAGCTGTTTTACCTGTCTGTCTGTCACCAATAATCAACTCACGCTGACCTCTACCGATTGGAGTTAACGCATCAATCGCTGTCAAACCTGTTTGCAATGGTTGGTGAACAGATTTTCTGGCAACAATCCCGGGAGCAACTCTTTCTATCGGACGAGTTTTATCCGAATTGATTTCACCTTTACCATCAATTGGTTTACCCGTAGGATCTACAATTCTTCCGATAAGCGCATCTCCAACCGGAACTGAAGCAATTCTTCCGGTCGTTTTAACTGTCATACCTTCTTTAATATGTGTATATTCACCCAAAATTACAATACCTACGTTATCTTCATCAAGGTTCATAGTAATTCCGAGAGTATTTTTCCCGTCTTCAAATGTTACAAGCTCATTTGACATTACATTTCTTAGCCCGTAAACTCGCGCAATACCGTCACCAACTTCAATTACAGTACCAGTATTTGATACTTCTGCTTGAATGTCGTAGTTTTCGATTTTGCTTTTAATTATAGAACTAATTTCATCTGGTTTAATAAGTGCCATAATTTCCTCTCTATATTATATTTTTACTTAAATTCTCTAATTTATTTTTTAGACTGTTATCAATAACATCGTCATCAATTTTAATAACAAGTCCGCCAATAATACTTTTATCAGTATGCCAGTTTGCAATAACAGTTTTTTGTAACTTGTTTTGCAACTTTTCTAAAAGTTTCTGCTTTTTATCATCTGAAACATCAACTGCTGAAACAACTTCAACTCTTTTTATATTATAAATTTCATCAACTTTATCCGAGTATGCCTCAATTATTTCATTCAGCTCATAAAATCTTTTTTTATCTATTAAAACTTTTAGAAAATTAATTAATTTTTCATTAATTTGATTTGAAAATACATTATACAAAATCTCATCTTTAACATTTGTTGAAATTGCAGGATTTTCCATTACATCAACCAAATCTTTTGAGTTTGATGTAATCTCTTTGATTGTATTTAAATCAGTAAGAATTGCATCATAGGTCATTACTCCGTCTTGTCCGACTTTTATTAATGAGTCTGCATAATTTTGTGCTGATGTTGAAATTTTACTACTTGTACTCATAAGTTATATCCTGTCTATATTTTCAATACTTTCATCAATAAACTTGTTATGCAATTCCGGATTATTTTCAAGAGTTGCGATAATGTGTCTTTTTGCTAATTCAATTGACGAATTCAATGTTTTACCGGTCATTTCAGCTGATAATGTTTTTTCTTCTGCTTCTATAACTCTTTTCGCATTTTTTTCAATTTGTTGAACTTTGAATTCAGTATTCGCAAGAATTTGATTAGCAAGTCCTTCTCCTCTTTGAGAAGCAGATTCTAACTGTTTTGCAATATCATTGTCAATATTTTCAATTGATTTTTCAGCATTTTTTAATTTTTCTTTAGCACGTTCTTGTTCTTCTTTGGCACTGTTTATAGAATTAATGATGCCTTGTTTAATTTTTTCAACACCATCTGCAACATTCATTTTTTTGCAAAGTACTGCAAAAATGATTAACAATACTACAAAATTAAACGTATTTGATTCTACTATGATATTCCAAAAATTTGCTAATTCATTCATTATTTAAGCATCCCATTTACAAGTTCATTGTCTATATTTTCGATATGTGTATCCATACCAAGAACTTTTGATGATATTACTTCCGCCAAATCTTTAACTTTTGATTTAAGTTCTTCTGAAGATAGTTTAACTTCATTTTGAAGATTTAATTTGGCAGAAGATATTTCATCATGTGATTTTTGTTTCGCTTTATCAGTCAAGGCTTTAGAACTTTCATTCGCAACATCAACTCTTTCTGCAACAAGTCTTTTAGCCTCTAAAGCAGATTTACTCAACCTATCTTCTTTGTCTTTCAAAATTTCGTCTGCCTTGTTATTAGAATTAAGCGCATCAGCTTTTGAATTATCGATAAAGCTTTGACGTTCATCCATAACATTCTCTAACGGTTTATAAAATATTTTATTCATTATAACCGTAAATATTATAAAACTTATTGCTGATACTAAAAATGTTGCGTTAAATTCCATTTTCTTTTTACCCTCTGCGTAAATATCGGTGTTACTTTGGAAGTTGAACGTTAGTCACTGCGCTTATCCAAAATTCTTACAGATTTTTATTCAAATTTTTAAACGCTTGTTCCCGTTCTTACCTTTTCTACTAGCAGTTTCGCTTAGCTGCCTCGCTTCTTAGCCGCTTAGCTGCCTACTTTGCTAACAACATAAATGCGATAACGAAAGCATACAATGCACAAGCTTCTGACAAAGCAGCACCCAACAAGAAGAACCCGAATGCTTTACCAGCAACTTCAGGTTGTCTTGAAACTGCATCCATCAAACCTTTTGTCGCGAAACCAATACCAAGTCCTGCGCCTACTGCACCAAAACCGATTGCAATACCTGCACCTAAATGTGCCATTTGTGAAACTGTAGCTGTGTCTACCATAATTTCTCTCCTTTTATCTATAACTATACGTTTAGTGTTCTTCTCCTGTTGCCGAACCAATATAAGCAATCGTCAACATCATAAATACAGTTGCCTGAATAAAAGCAACCAAAATTTCAAATAACATAATCGGTAATGGCAAGAAATAAGCCAAGCCTCCTAATGCTATTGAAACAAGAATTTCGCCGGCAAATATATTTGCAAAAAGTCGGATTGCCAAACTTAGTGGTCTTGTAAACATTTCCAAAAGTTCTACCAATCCCATAACAATTCCGGTGAAACTTAATTCGTGCAAAAAGAATTTAGGACCTTTTGCCCTAATTCCCATCACAACGTAATATATCAATACAATAACAGCCATAGAAGCCGTCAAATTAATATCGTTAGTCGGTGAAGCAAGCTCTGCTCCGGATTTCAAATGAATAATTCTCAAAGGAAGTTGTCCCATCAAATTTGCAGTAACAATAAACAAAAATAATGATGCAACCAAAGGAACATGTCGTCTGTTATCGTTTGGAACCATTGTATCAAGAGTTCCATAGAAAAACTTCATAATACTTTCAGAAACAGCTTGAAGTTTATTCGGAATTATTGATAAATTTCTTGTTGCAAACAACGCAAATATGATTACAACAGCCATTGCAAACCACATGGTAAATATTGTATCCAAGTTTAAAGATACAGTATGACCTAAAATCTTCAATGTGTAAATCCAATGTTCCATGTTTTCTCTCCCTCGTGACTTAATTTTAACTCGTAAAAAAAAAATCGCAAATTTTTTTTTATAAAAAAGCGGAAAGTTTGCTTACTTCCCGCTTTAATTATATATTTTCAAATTTTATGAAAGAACATTTCTTACAGTTGCCATAAATTTGTCAATAGCTGTTTGTGGAACACCAGAAGTTAAATTTCCCAATTGTCCATCTGGCAAAATGTCTACAGCTTTTTTTGCATTAATATTTAGATTTACCCTAGCAGCATTTCCAGCCTGTGCTTCAATTCCTAACATTTTCTTCACAAACGAAGGAATAACAGAAACTTGTTCAGGTGTAGCTGTTTGTGCGCAGTCAATAAATCCGGTTGTTTTAACATTTTTACCACCAAATCTCCATTTCGCAACAGCATTTGGAGTACCTAGTTGTGATACAGAAACTGCACCTTTACCAACTGTTTTATTTCCTTTTTTACCAACAAATCCTAAAATAGAAAAACCGCTTCCTTTTGTATTTGCTTTTGCTGAACAAACAACTGTGTCAGGGTTTCCAAGTAAGCTTGCAACAGCTTTACGTTGTTGCTCTGGGACTCTAGACAAAAATGTATCTGCTGGTAGTTCCATATTATTTAGTTTAACCCCACTGCGTAACATATTATCAGCATAGCGAAGAGTTGTTCTTGGCTTATTGGCAGAAGTTGCAGTATGAAAAAGAGTTTTTCCGGTTTTAAGTCCAAATTCGCCTCCTTTTAATTTTTTTGCATCATAAACCGCATGTTTGCTATACTCCAAAGCTTTACAACCTATTTTTGCAAGTTTTAAATCTACCATAATTTACGTTTCCTTTCTACAATTATTTTTACCTACTCTTATATTAAAACTTTTAAATAGAAAAAATTGACACCTAAAATATACTTTACAATTCTATATTCTATATACTTAGTATTGTCAATACATTCCAGCTTTACATATCTTAATATAAAATACTTTTAAATAGTAAAAACATAAAAAATAGAAGTTAAAAGTATGGGAATTAAAAAAGAATTTGGAAAACGAATAAAATCACTGAGAATCCAAAATGGATACACTCAAGAAAAACTTTCTGAAATGATTGACATTTCTCAAAGAGCGTTGAGTAGCATAGAATCAGGTGATAATTTTGTTACTTCTGATACTATTGACAAACTCATGGCTGCTTTTGACATTAGTGTTGAAGAGTTTTTTGCAACAAATAAATTTAAGTCTTCTCAAGAGCTACTTACCATGATTGAAAAAAATTTAGCTAAAATAAAAGATCCTGAGAAGCTTGAAATAGTCCTTAATCTCACTAACAGTCTTGCAAAAAAATAGTATTTCATTATTTTTTTGTTTAGGTTAATATAATTATATAAATTATATGTTAGGGGATAAAATGAATATCATTAAATTGGAAGAAGTAAATTCTACCAACCTTTATGCTAAAGAAAATCTGGATAGTCTTGAAGATAAAACTGTCATAATTGCCAAAACTCAAACATGTGGAAGAGGAAGATTTGATAGAAAATGGATTGACTTAGGCGAGGGAAATTTATTCATGACGATTGTCTTAAAACCATCAAGCTCTTTTGATGAAGTTTATTCTAATTTAACGCAATATTTATCGGTTACTTTAGCACTAGTTTTAGAAGAATACGGACTTTCACCTAAAATCAAATGGCCAAATGATGTCATGGTTAACGGAAGTAAAATTTCTGGAATTTTATCAGAAACTGTCATGCAAGGAAGTAAATTCAAAGGTTTGGTTCTTGGCATCGGAGTAAATCTAAATGCTGATAAAAACGATTTAAAACAAATTAAAGAAAGAGTTGCAACTGCTTTAAATATAGAGCTTGAAAGAGAATATATAGATAAAAATTTGTTCACCGAAAAACTATTGCATGAATTTTTTAAGAACTATGAAGAATTTCTCAAACAAGGTTTTTTTATGATAAAAAAAGATTATATTGAAAGATGTAATTTTTTGGGGAAAGAGATTTCTGTCAAAGTTTTCAATGACAAAAAATCCGGTATTGCAAAAGCAATCAATGACAACGGCGAACTTGTAATTGAAAAGAATAACAAAGAGTTTATATTAACAATGGGAGATATTTTATGAGTAGTGAAAATTGGATTTTAGGCTTTACTCTTATGGGAATTGGAATGGGAACTGTATTGGCGTTCTTGTGCGTGCTTATCGGCTCTATGCGCATAATGTCAGCTATAGTCTTGTATTTAAACAAAATTTTCCCTGAGAAAGTTGAAACAGTACAAAAAGCCGTAAAAAAAGTGGTTTCAAGTGATGATGAAGCAATTGCAGTTGCATTGGCAGCTGTTATGGCTAGAAAATAAGTTTAGGAAAGGTAAATATATGGGTAAAAAACAGATTAAGGTAATGGATACATCTTTTAGAGATGGTTTTCAGTCAGTTTATGGCGCAAGAGTTTTTGTCGATGATTTTTTGCCAGCTTTAAAAGCAGCTGTAGAGGCAGGAATTAGACATTTTGAAGTTGCAGGTGGTGCTCGCTTTCAATCACCTATCTTTTATTGCAGAGAAAATGCTTTTGAAACAATGGATAAAATCAGAGCAGCAGTAGGCCCTGACGTGAATTTACAAAGCTTAGCAAGAGGTGTAAATGTTGTAGGGCTCGACTCTCAGCCTCGTGATATTATTAATTTGCACGCAAAAATGTTTAAAAAGCACGGAATTACAACTGTTAGAAACTTTGACGCATTAAACGATGTTAACAATCTAATCTATTCAGGTCAATGTATTAAAGACAACGGTTTGAACCATGAAGTTACAATTACAATGATGGAATTACCTATCGGTTGCCAAGGCGCTCACGATGCTGATTTTTATGAAAGAGTTTTGAGAAATATTCTTGATGCAGGCATTCCGTTTGACAGCCTTGCTTATAAGGATGCTTCAGGAACATCAAATCCTAGAAAAGTTTATGAAACAATAAAACGTGCAAGAGAAATTTTAGGTGCTGACGCTCATATTAGATTCCACTCACACGAAACAGCAGGAACAGGGTTATCCGCATATTTGGCAGCATTAGATGGTGGTGCTGACGGAATTGATTTGTCTATGAAACCTGTTTCCGGAGGAACTGCTCAACCTGACATCGTTTCAATGTGGCATGCCCTAAAAGGAACAGAATACGATTTAGGTTTAGATATCGAAAAAATCCTTGAAACAGAAGAAGTTTTCAAAGAATGTATGAAAGACTACTTCTTACCTCCTGAAGCTTTGGCAGTAAATCCAATGATTATTCAATCACCACTTCCTGGAGGAGCTTTAACTGCTAATACACAAATGTTAAGAGATAACAATTTGATGGATAAATATCCTGAAATCGTTTCCGCAATGAAAGAAGTTGTTGAAAAAGGTGGTTTTGGAACATCTGTAACTCCTGTTTCACAATTCTATTTCCAACAAGCGTTTAACAACGTTATTCACGGCAAATGGGCTAAAATTGCAGATGGTTACGGGAAAATGGTTCTTGGATATTTTGGAAAAACACCTTGCGAACCGGATGTAGAAGTTGTTAAAATTGCCTCTGAACAATTAGGACTTGAACCAACTACTGAAAAAGTTGTAGATATTAATGACAGAGACGAATCTAAAGGGATTGCCGCAGCTACAAAACGTCTTGAAGATGCAGGTTTACCTGTTAATGATGAGAATGTCTTTATTTCTGCAGCTTGCAAAGAAAAAGGTATTTTATTCTTAGAGGGCAAAGGCACAATTGGCGTTAGAAAAAATGAAAATAAAGAAGCAGAACCTGCTGTCGAAAATTCCGGAAAAGAATTTACGGTTACTGTTAACGGCAAAAAATACGGGATTGAATTTGACGGACAAAAAGCAGTTGTTAATGGAAAAACTTATGATTTTGATGTTAAATCAGGTATTGAAAAATCTTCAGATGTTTCTGGCGACGGACAACCAGTCAAAGCCGCTCTTCCTGGAACAGTTTTGAGGGTAGAAGTTTCTGTTGGTGATAGCGTTGCAGAGGGTGATGTAATTGCTGTTGTTGAAGCTATGAAAATGGAAACAGAAATCAAATCTCCATTGTCAGGAACTGTAAAAGAGGTCGATATTGAAGCCGGTGGAAAAGTTAAAACCGGAGACGTTTTGGTAACAATTGGTTAAAAATGGGAGAAATAAAGAATGAATTTAGTAGACAGTTTATATAAATTATGGCAATCTACAGGTATTGCAAACTTTATTCAACCTGTTGATCCGAATATTACAAACGGTTTCGAACAATTTCTACACCAATTCGGTTCTCCAATTATGCTTTTGGTTTGCTTATTCTTGTTATGGCTTGGTATCAAAAAACAATTTGAACCGTTACTATTGGTTCCAATAGCATTTGGTGGTTTGCTATCAAATATTCCGGTTGCAGGGATTGCAGAACCTACAGGTTTTTTAGGAATTATTTATGAATTTGGTATTCACCAAGGTTTGTTTCCGTTGATAATTTTCATGGGTGTTGGCGCAATGACAGACTTTGGACCTTTAATTGCAAACCCTAAAACAGCATTGTTAGGAGGTGCTGCTCAATTCGGGATATTTGGCGCATTACTTTTAGCTTTGTGTATATTTGGCTTTACTTTGCCACAATCAGGCGCAATTGGTATTATTGGCGGAGCTGATGGCCCAACATCAATTTACGTAACATCAAAATTAGCTCCTGAATTATTAGGCGCGATCGCAGTTGCTGCGTACTCTTATATGGCTTTAGTTCCTGTAATCCAGCCTCCAATTATGAAATTTTTCACTACTAAAGCTGAAAGAGAAATACAAATGACACAACTAAGAGAAGTTACAAAACGCGAAAAAATAGTATTTCCGTTAGTTGTGTTAGGACTTTGTATAATATTTTTGCCTGACGCTTGTCCATTGGTTGGTGCTTTAACTTTCGGAAACCTTTGTAAGGAATGTGGTGTTGTAGAAAGACTTTCTGATACAATGCAAAACGCCTTAATAAATATTGTAACAATATTTTTAGGACTTTCTGTCGGCTCAAAGTTATCAGCAGACCAATTTTTAACATTACAAACATTGTTTATTTTAATTTTAGGAATTTTGGCATTCTCATTTGCAACTGCAGCAGGAGTAATATTTGCCAAAATTATGAATTTGTTCTCTAAAAACAAAATCAATCCTTTAATCGGGGCTGCTGGTGTTTCTGCTGTTCCAATGGCAGCAAGAGTTGCAAACAAAGTAGGTTTAGAAGCTAACCCACAAAACTACTTGCTAATGCACGCAATGGGACCAAACGTTGCAGGTGTAATCGGTTCTGCAGTTGCAGCCGGAATATTACTTGCTCTTTGCAATTAATTAATATAACGAACAAATTTTTAAAGACCGTATTTTTATGTACGGTCTTTTTATAATGTTATATCAATTTCTTCACCAATTTGTTTTATTAACTGCTTAGCTTGCTGTTGTAATTCAACTTTTCTTGCCAAAGGATTGTTAGCAATATAATTTTTTAATGAATTTGTTGCATTTTCAATTTCAGGATACTTATTCAATATTTTCTCGCCAATATTTTGAAGAAAATATTTATATCCTTTACTACCTGTTGCCTTTATTTTTTCAGGCCAAAGTTCATTTATTACCGGCTTTAAATCCGCCACAGATTCACTTTCTATGCATCTTAAAGTGGTTGTTTCTAGAATATTAACGGTTCTAAATTTTGCGCCAAATGATATATTATTTTTAATTTCCATGCTTATATTAAATACAAAAATAATTTTTTTTGCTATTATATGAACAAATGAGGAAAAAGTTATGAAAAAATTAGCAATTTTAGGTTCTGCAAAAAGCTGTGTACTAGAAGATATTTTAAAATATTTTGAGGGAAAAGAAGTTGAAATAACTTGCATTTCTAATGATGAACACAGTGATTTTTTTAAACGAGCAAAAGAATTATGTAAAAACACAAAATTATTACCATTTGAAATAAACGTTGAATATTTTTCTGCACACGATTTTGACTTGGTTGCAGTTTGTGACTACAGACAATGCTTACAAAAAGAAGTTTTTGAAACTAATAAATTTATAAACATTCACGGTTCATTGTTGCCAGCATTTAGGGGGGCTGATGAAATAAGTCGTGCATTTTTAGCCGGTGTTAAAGTTTCCGGGGTAACAATTTACAAAATGACGGAAGATATTGAAAGAGAAGAAATTATCGCCCAATATCCGATTTTAATTGAAAATTTAACTCATTTTGACGAATTTGAAACTAATATTTATAAATTGGAGGGCATGCTTTATCCAATAGTTATTGATAAAATTTTGAAAGATGAAGTTTTTGATTTTACAGATTTCCTAACATCTTCAAGTTCATGTGGAAGCTCATGTGGTGGTTGTGGAGGTTGCCATTAAATTAACACTATTAAATAACCCTATTAGGCTAATATAACAAACTGGACTTAAATTAAATTGTGATGTATAATCGGCATATGAATTGGAGGTTTTCATGTCAATTGATGATGCTTTGGTAATGATTTTAGCAGGTGGAGAGGGTAAAAGGTTATATCCGTTAACTAAGGATAGGGCTAAACCCGCAGTGCCTTTCGGCGGAAGATATCGAATTATTGATTTTGTTTTAAACAATTTCATCAATTCAGGTTTCTTTAAAATAAAGGTACTTACGCAATATAAATCTGATTCATTAAACAAGCATATCACGCGTGGTTGGGCATTATCTCCATTTTTAGATCAATATGTTGACTTGGCTCCTGCTCAAATGAGAACAGGTTCTGAATGGTATCGAGGCACGGCTGACGCCATTTATCAAAATGTTTTTCATATTACAGACGAAGATCCTGATTATGTTTGTATTTTTGGTGGTGATCATATTTACAAAATGGATGTTTCACAAATGTTGGACTACCACAAAGAAAAAAATGCTGATTTGACAATTTCCGCAATTCCAATTCCAATAGAAGAAGCTCATGAGTTCGGAATTATTGAAGTTGATGACGATTGGAAACTTATTAATTTTGTTGAAAAACCTCAAACCGCTCCAAAATCAATTCCGGGAAATCCGAATATGTGCTTGGCTTCTATGGGAAATTACATTTTTGATAAAACAAGTTTATTAAATGCTTTAGAAGAAGACGAAAAAATCGAAAACTCTAATCATGATTTTGGGAAAAATGTCATTCCAATGATGTTAAACGAGGGTAAACGTATTTTTGTTTACAATTTTAATGACAATGCTTTTCCGGGAATGACAGATAGGGAACGCGGTTATTGGATGGACGTAGGAAGTATTGATGCATACTGGCAAGCGAATATGGACTTATTGGATTACGATCCGGAATTAAATTTATATTCTCAAGATTGGCCGTTAAGAACATTCAATTACAATTATCCTCCTGCTAAATTTATTTGGGAAGAGGGTGAACGTGTCGGGATGGCAACAAATTCAATGGTATCAGAGGGATGTATTGTTTCAGGTGCCGGACTATCCAGATGTGTACTTTCTCCAAAAGTTAAAGTTAACAGTTTTTCTCAAATATCTGAAAGTATTTTGATGGAAAATGTCGAAATCGGACGTCATTCAAGGATTAAAAAAGCTATAATCGACAAAAATGTAATAGTTCCGCCTAATACAAGAATCGGATTTAACCGTGAAGAAGACATAAAACGTGGCTTCCACGTTTCTCCAAACGGAGTAACAGTTGTTCCTAAGGGAGCAAAATTATAATTTAATTTACCAATTATTAACAAAATTGTAAAACTTTATTAATATATTGCAATTTTTACGCAATTATTGTGTTTTACAATCTTTGTATTCTTGGGTGTAGAAAAATGTCATTAGGAATATCAACATACATTTACAACTCTTCCTTATATAAAGGAATCGCAGGCACTGCTCGCAAATTCAAGCAGGGTGCTCTCGACATGTTTCCGGACTCTGTCTATTCAAATAGCAGAGTTATTAATGGCATAAAATCTACAGGAGAAAAAATTTCATCAGCTGAACAACGTTTAATATTGGGAGCTTCAGCATTAATGTCTCAGCCGTTTATTGATGCTAATAACAAAAATGTTGATGAAAAAACTCGAAAAGTTTCAGTAGCCAGAACAATTGCCAAAATCGTTGCCGGAACTTTTACCGGATATTTTATCCGAAAAGGTTGTATTAAAGGAATTAAAGCCTTATCTCAAGTTCCGGGGCCAAATGTTCCTAAATGGAAAACAATGTTTACTCCTAAGAATGTAAAAGACAATACAACAGACGCTTTTCTACAATACCGTAACGCTATGGGCACAGTTGTTGCTCTTGTTGTAATGATGTTTACAAACTTTATTATTGATGCACCTTTAACTAAATTCTTGACAAATGCTCTTGTAAAAAAAGGCGAAGAGAAGAATATGGAGGCTAAACGATGAAAAGTCCTGCAAATTTATTCTCTGATTTTAAAACAGTAATGTACAAGAATTATGGTGAAAACCCCGGTAAAATGCTTGTTCACACAGGTGTTTTAGGCTGGATTTTATCATCATTAGCACAAGTTAGTGCAGTAGTTTTCAATGACAAAATTTCTCCGGAACAAAAAAGTTTCTTAATTCCTCAAGAAATAGCTGATGCAGCAATAAATATTTTATCATTCTATGTAATTACAAGTTCATTCAAAAGCGCAGCTTCTAAATTAGTTTCTACCGGAAAATTAACAACAAAACCTATCAGAGACTTTTTAACCAAACAAGGCGTAAATTCTAACGAACATATTGGTAAACTTAATTTTAATATCGAAAAAATGGCTAATTTTTCAGATATTAAAGACAATTACAAACCTTTCAAAAACGGTGTAGATGTAGTTGCTAGTACAGTCGGTTCAATTATTTCTTGTAATATTGTCACACCTATTCTCAGAAACCAATATGCATCTAAAAAACAAAAACAAACATTAGCTAAAATGAATAAATTAGACAATGGCGTAGAATTAAAATCTCCTCGCGGAATTTCAATGGATGCTTACTTAAAGATGTCTGCAAATAAGTATTCTTCAGGTTCATTAAAAATATAAAAACTTTATCAAACCAAAGACAATACAGCTAACCATTACAAAAAACACGGCAGAAAGCTTTAAGAACGGATCTATGCCGTCATCAGTCATACATTCTTGTTGGATTTGATGAATAATAGATTTGGAATAATCTGTTTTTAATTCGTTTTTAGTACGTTCAAAAGAGGAATGTAACAATTTTTTGTACGTATAAATATTTTCTAAATCTTGCCGTGCAAGCGGATTAGCTATTGCAAATTTTTTAATTTTTATATTTTCAAAATCATTTAATTCATTGTCAATATAAGCAGATAAATTTATTTTGAAATCCTCATATTGTTTTGAATTGTAATTTGGTTTAGGCTCATCATTTTGTATTTTTCTATATTTATTAAGAATTTGTTTTAAATGATTAAATTTTTCCATACATTCTGGACAGTTTTTAAGATGTTCTTGAACATATTGTGCAAGTTTTTTACTCAATTTGTCTTCTGCATAAAACGTTAAAAGAGCTGTAACTTGTTCGCAAGATAGTTGATGTTGCATATTTTCTCCTTATATATAAGCTTTTAAATCTTCCTGTAATTTACCTCTGGCACGTGCAATCCTGGATTTTACAGTCCCGACATTAGAATGTGTAATCTGCGCAATTTCTTCATAAGTTAGTCCCTGTAATTCTCTTAAAATTATAACTATTTTAAACTGATTTGGAAGATTAAGTATTGCCTTTTTAATAATTTGTTCTAATTCAGATGTTACGCATTTTTCATGTGGCTTACACTTTTTATCAGGTAATTGAAATTTTATTGAAGGAATATTTTCAACTTCATCATCAAGAGAAACTGTATCCGGCTTTCGTTGTGTTTTTCTTAACTCATCATAAAAAAGATTAGTTATAATTTGGTTTAACCAACTTTTAAATAGCTTTGGATTTTTTAAATTTTGAATATTTTTTGCAACACGGAGCAGTGCTTCTTGGGTTAAATCAGAAACACTTTCTTTCTCTTGAGTAAGGTACGAAAAACTTGCATAAACATTTTTTTGTTCACGCCTGATAAGTTCTTCTAATGCCTTAAAATCATTTTGTTGTGACAATACAACAAGTTCTTCCAACGGCATTTTTTTATACTGCACCTTTGAATCCGACATACTTTCTCCTTACATATATAGTAAGGAATTTTGAGCAATAAATGCTCATTCATTGTAGTATAGCCGGTTGTGTATATTTTTTTACTAACAATTGCAATTCTAATTTGCGCAAATATAGCCACGTAAAGCTGTATAACCTGCTACATAAGGAGAAGCTAAGTAAATATCTCCCTCGACATTTCCCATTCTGCCTCTAAAATTTCTATTTTGAGTTGCAAGACAAACTTCTCCATCTGCCAAAGTTCCAGCATGAACACCAACACAAGGTCCACAGCCTGGAGGTAAAATAGTTGCATTTGCTTCTACAAAAGTTGTAATTAAATCTTCTGAAAGGGCTTGTAGATAAACATCCTTTGAAGCAGGACAAATCAACATTCTTACATCCGGATTAACTTTTTTCCCTTTAAGGATTTGTGCAACAGTTCTCAAATCTTCAATTCTACCGTTCGTACAAGTTCCAACAAAAACTTGATTTACTTTAATATTTTTCAATTCTTCAACAGGTTTTGTATTATCAACTGTATGCGGACATGAAACAGTATGCCCAATATCTTCTGCATTTATTTTAATAATCCTTTCATATACAGCATCTTCATCAGGTTTCAATGTTCTAAATTTATCTTCACGTCCTCTAGATTTTAAAAACTCACGAGTTTTATCATCTGCGACAAACAAACCAGCTTTAGCACCGGCCTCAACAGCCATATTGGCAAGCGTAAACCTTTCTGACATTGACATGTTTTCAATTGTATCACCGCAGAATTCTAATGCTTTATATGTCGCACCATCAGCACCAATCATTCCAATTAAGTGCAACATTAAATCTTTAGAACAAATTCCCTCTTTAAATTTGCCGGTAACTTCAATTTTAAATGTTTGTGGGACTTTCAACCATGTTTTACCCAATGCCATAGCAACTGCAATATCAGTTGACCCCATTCCTGTAGCAAAAGCACCCAAAGCGCCTGACGTACAAGTGTGAGAATCTGCTCCTACCAATATTTCACAAGGATTAACAAATGTCTCCACCAATCTTTGATGACAAACTCCGGCTCCAACATCAGACAACACAGCTCCATATTCCTTTGAAAAATCTCTTAATACAGTATGAGTATTGGATAATTCTTTTCGCGGACTAGGTGATGCATGATCAATAAAAAGAATTGTTCTTTCTGGATTAAACAATTTTTCTTTACCTAATTTTTTAAACTCCTGAACGGTTAAAGGACCAGTACCATCCTGAACTGCAGTAACATCAACATTTGCAATTACAAGTTCTCCTGCTTTAACACTTTTACCTGCATGTTCTGAAATAATTTTTTCTGCTAATGTTTGTCCCATAACCCTCACTCCTTTTTTGTCTATTTTAGCATATTTAAGCATATGTAGTCAAGTTAGATCGCACAACTTTCAGTTAATATTTTTTCAATTGTTGTCCGCGATGACAGATTATAATACAACATAATAAAAAAGACCAACAAGTCTGTTAGTCTGGAAAAAGGGAAAGGAAA
>CAKUZI010000011.1 GCA_934717855.1 uncultured Candidatus Melainabacteria bacterium | reverse complement strand
TAAATTAATCTATTAGGTAATTGATTAATAAAAATTGACAGATAAGATTTATTTGTGCGAAGCACGTAATGAACTTAACGTCCTATCGACTTAATATCTTATCGACTTTTAGAGAATAAAAAAACAGTAAAGGACAAAATAAAATGGCAAAAACTGAATTAAAACAAATAAAAATCAAACTTGTAAAAAGCCTTATTGGAGCTTCAGAAGCTCAACGTAAGGTTGTTGCAGGTTTAGGTCTAAAAAAACAAAACCAAGTAGTTGAACACTACAACAGTGCAACAATTTTAGGTATGGTTAACAAAGTTCCTCACCTAGTTCAAATTGTTGACTAGTAAGTGAAAGGTGAGAAATGAAAAGTCCGAAACTCGTGCTATCGCACAAAAGTTGTTTCCGAACGAAGTAAGCTAAATGGTCTTTTCACATTTCACGTCTCACTTTTCACCAAATTGCGTATAACGGCATTTGCCGTGATAGCGAAAGCGAGTAAGTGGCTTTAAGCCGAATTAAATTGAAAGGAAAATAAAAAAATGACAATTACATTAGAAGATTTGAGACCTGCAGAAGGTGCAACACATAAATCAAAAAGAGTTGGTAGAGGACGTTCTTCTGGACACGGTAAAACATCTTGTCGTGGTAATAACGGTGAAGGACAACGTTCTGGAAACTCTGCTAAAAGAGGTTTTGAAGGTGGTCAAATGCCTGGTTACAGACAAATGCCAAAATTGAAAGGCTTCAAACTTATCAACCAATTAAAATATGCTGAAATCAATGTTGGCAGAATTGCTCAATATGGCATGAAAGAAGTTTCTTTGGAAGTTCTTAAAGAAGCTGGCAGAGTTCACCCATCTTGTGTTGGTTTAAGAGTTTTGGGTAATGGCGAATTAAAAGACGCTATTACAGTAAAAGCTTGTTATGTAACACCATCAGCAAAAGAAAAAATTGAAAAAGCAGGCGGAAAGGTTGAGTTAGTATAATGGCACCACAAATGAAAATGCCTACAACTGATGATTTGATGTCAATGTGGAATGCGTCAGGATTGAAACAGAAAATTCTTTTCACACTCTTGATGATTGCTGCATTTAGATTTGGTGTTCAAATGCCTTTATTTGGCATTAATAACCAAATTTTCTCAAACATCGCTCAAGGGAACAATATTATTGGATTTCTTGATTTGTTTTCAGGCGGTGCGTTGGGTAAGGTTTCAATATTTGCATTAGGTATCGGACCTTACATCACTTCATCAATTATTATCCAGCTTGTTTCTGTAGTAATTCCATCTTTGGAAAAATTACAGAAAGAAGAGGGTGAAGCAGGAAGAAGAAAATTATCACAGTACACAAGAGTTTTCACTGTTGTGTTAGCTGTGTTCCAATCTTTAATCTTCATGTTATATTTACATCATCTACCGGGAGCTGTATTACCAAATGTTAATCCGATAATGTTCTTTATTAGTTCAATTGTAGTATTAACAGCTGGTTCAGTTCTTGTAATGTGGATTTCAGAACTAATGACTGAAAAAGGTATCGGAAATGGTGGTTCTCTAATCATCTTTATCGGTATTATTTCCGGCATTCCGATTTACGCATCAAGAACAGCTCAGGTTGTTGCAAACAACTCTATGATGCAAATGGGCTTAGCAGTATTACTTTTAATTTTCTTTGCAGCAATGGTTTTCATTGTAATTATGCAAGAAGCTGTTAGAAAAGTTATTATTGTTAATCCTAAAAGACAAGTTGGCAACAAGGTTTATGGCGGAATGAATTCATTTATTCCATTCAAACTTAACCCAGGTGGTGTAATGCCAATTATCTTTGCGATTGCAATTTTGTTATTCCCATCAACTATTTTAAGTTTGGTAGGACAAGCAAATTTCAAGAATGAGGCAGTAAAAACTATGGTAATCCACTTAACTCAAGTTTTAAGCCCTGAGGGAATTCCATATTATGTCTTATATTTCTTATTGATTTTCGCGTTAACATTCTTCTACGCGTCAATCATGCCGAATATGCAACCAAAAGATATTGCAGACAACTTGAAAAAATATGGTTCATCTATTCCTGGTGTAAAACCTGGAAGACCAACTGCTGAAGCTTTAGATAAAATCTTAACAAAAACAACATTTATCGGAGCTTTAGGACTTGGTGTTATTGCTCTTGTTCCATCCCTTGCTAGTTATGTTACAAACATCAAAACTATACAAGGCATCGGCGCAACGTCATTAATCATCATGGTTGGTGTAGCTCTTGACTTGATTAATCAGGTTAGAACTCACCTGTTGGCAAGAAACTATGAATCATTCTTAAAAGAATAAGCGTGACGCTTGCCCCGTCAATTAGATTGTTAGTGTAACTTTCAAATTGTTGGTTCGAAAAGCCGCTTGCCCAACCCATCTGGTGTTGGTATATCTTTTAAGAAATCGATAAGATAACTAAAAATAGTCCCTATAGTACTTAGGGGCTATTTTTTTATCTAAATTTTTAATTAATTTGTTGAATGAATTAGGTTAAAAATTTTTGTACTATATAAATGTAAATCCTCAACTCTTCTGATTGCTCAGTATTTTAGCTCCTCAGTAAATAGAGGAGCTTTTCTTTTCTTAACAACTCGACAAAATAATAAATATGTTGTATAATCCAATCAATGAGAGGATTATTATGAGAGAATTAATTGAAAAAGATAGAAAAATCACTGTTGTACCATCTGATTTTAAATGTGCAAATAAAGGTGTGATTGTTGATGTAGAGCCAAAATATTTTACGGTTGAATTAGAATATGAGCCAAAAGGCATGTTACGCCATAATTACTGTGAATTTTATACTCAAACAAATCACGGTACACTTTATTTCGATTCTTATCCTGAGACAATTGACGGAAATCGTGTAAAAATAGCAACTCCTGCGAAACATAGATTTTTGCAAAGACGTCAATATACTCGTATAAAGTTTGTTTATGAGCTTGATTTACATTGTGGAGAAGAAACTAAACAAATTACAACACTTGATATTTCTGCGGGTGGTATGAAATTCAAAACCAACGACAATATTAACATTGAAGCTGAATATTCAGTGACTTTACCATTGTCAGAAAAACAATCAATTGAATGTAAATTTAGCCCAATAAGAATTGAAAAAAACGAAAATGGTGGTTATACAATTTCAGGAAGATTTGATTTCCATAATAGTATTGACAAAATGACATTAATTCAATTCTGTACAAAAAGAAGTATCGAAATTAAAAACAAATAGGAACGTAGCCGTTCCATCCGCCAAACAGAAATTGGTGCAACTTATCAAATTTACGACTTAGGAATGTGGCGACCAATCAGGAATTACTCATGAGCCTTATTAAATTATTAAGAAAACAAAACAGGAAATATCTATTTACAACCCCATCTCACGGGCAGAGATTTTTCATATTTAACAAATTTAGAAATTTTTATAAATATGATATTTCCGAAACAGAAGTGCAAGATCCTCAAACAGCACTTTCTCTAGCCCAAGAACGAGCAACAAGAATTTACAAGACTAATCATACTTATTTTTTAACGAACGGCTCTACAAGCGGCATAGTTGCCTCTGTACTAACTTGCACAAAAAAAAATGACAAAGTTTTATTATGGAGAAACTCTCATCCATGCCACTTAAATGCTGTAAAATTAGCAGGTTGTGAACCTGTGTTTTATGATTTACCTCTTAATAAAGAATGGGGAATTCCTGACAAAATAACAGCAGATTTGATTAATATTAAAGGTGTTAAGGCTGTAATTGTTACATCTCCAAGTTATGAAGGAATTATTTCAGATATTAAGGAACTAAAAAGAGTTTGTGAGAAAAATGGAGCATATTTAATTGTGGATGAAGCTCATGGTGCATTATATCCATTTTCAGACAAATTACCTCAAAGTGCAGTAAATATTGCTGATTTCACAATTCAATCTCTTCACAAAACAGCCGGAGGCCTAAACCCTACAGCTCTTTTACATGTAAATTGCAATTTAGACGCTACTAAAGCACTTTCTATGATTAACACAACTTCACCGTCTTATCCGTTACTCGCATCAATAGAGGCAAATATAAATTTCTTAAATTCTACAAAAGGACGCAAAAAACTTGAGAACTTAATTAAAAATATTCAAGAATTAAGAAAATCTATTACAAATGTTAAATTTGGTGGAGATGATGTTACAAAGATTTTAATCAAAAAAGATGGCTTGACTGGATTTGAGCTTTCAGAAAAACTTTATGAAGATTTTGATATTGAAGACGAAAAAACAAATGAAATTTCAACAATGCTATTGTGTGGCATTGGTACTGATGAGAGAAAATTAGAACATCTAAAACACGCTTTAAAAAAACTGTAGGTAAATTTAATTTATTAATATTTTGTAACAAAACAATTAAATTATTAAAGTTTTCAATAAATATAGCCGATATACCATAATGAAAGTTACTAAGGAAAAAAAAGAAAGGTAAACGTCATTATGGGAATGGCAGCAGGACAAGCCAGATTATTATCTATAACATCCCGTATGTCTGATAACGAGCTTAGAGCTCAACTTATCAACAACGATAAGATGCGTCTTGCAACCAAAAGTGCACAGGTTAGTGAGGCTTACACAACTGCGCTTAATGAAGCTCAATTGATGTTTACTAATTATGATAAAGATAACAATTCTAGCTATAAAGAACTTACATTCAATTCTTTAACAGCTTACAACCAATACAACAACCAATATGCAATTTCTAATGCTGCAGGTCAATTATTGGTTTCAGAAACTGATGCGAAAAATTTCCAAAAATCAAACGATTTAAATTCATTCTTAGCTTGTTACGGTTTAGAACAAACTACAACTTATTTTTCTGAAACATTGTCAAAATACCAAAATATAAAATATACCGGCTTAAGTGCAGATGGTAAATATGCAGTTACAACTGAAGGTGTATCCAATGGTGTTGTTTATAATTCAGATTTAATATTCCCTGATGCTAACGGTACAAATAAATCAATTCAAATTGATTCAGGTTGGACTGCCAAAATGCTTGAACAAATGTATAATGGTGTTAATGGTTATTCTGGCTATATGAATACAATTACATCTCCTGATTATTATGAATACACAGGAGCTGTAGCATCTTTCAATTCAGCTCAAGAAGCATTTGAAACCAGTATTGCTGAAAAAGCTAATGAATTATTAAGTAAAGGATCTATTAAAGTTGGAACTGAAACTCGTTACTTAACAACAGATGCAACTAAAAATGGTAAAAGTTTTAATGATTTAAGTGCTGAATTGGCCGATTCATCATCTCCTAGTGGCACTTTAGATAATATTATTAAACTTATTGACCAAATGCAAAATAAATATACTAATGATAGAGGTGTTTACGAAAATCAAAAAACTATTTTAAATAATATTAAACAAGGTAAACAATATATCGATGTAGAAAATTTGACTTGGGATCCTACTACAAAAACTTTAAGCTTCGGAGAAGACTTAATCGTAAAAAAAGATGATAATGGCACTTGGTCTGCAACCGCTACTGGTGAAGATGACGATGGTGTTACTCATGAAGCAACAGCAACAAGCGTAACTTCTCAAAATGGGGTTCTTACTGTTACTTTTACGGAAGATGAAAATAAC
Organism: uncultured Candidatus Melainabacteria bacterium; assembly: GCA_934717855.1. Lineage (GTDB taxonomy): Bacteria > Cyanobacteriota > Vampirovibrionia > Gastranaerophilales > Gastranaerophilaceae > Stercorousia. The sequence goes on along the minus strand of CAKUZI010000011.1, from coordinate 58,257 downwards.
ACTGTATATACTTTGCCAGATCCAACATACAATAACGGAGCTAATTTAAACGATAATGGCTCATTTAAAACTCCAAACGATCCTTCTAAATATATGCTTACAGGAGCAGTAGATGAAGATGACATGAAGACTGTTGGACAACAAGTATTAAATTACTTGAAAAATTCTTTTGTAAAAAACATAAACCAAAATCATAATATATTTAAAAATTCAACAGAATTCAAAAACTATGAATCAGCAGCTAAAAATTTATACAAAGTAATTTTTGGTCAAGATTCTGGTTTTGCAAGCTTTCCAAGTGACAAATGGGCTTCTTTGACTGATGTTAATGCAATAACAGACTCCGAAGGAAAAAATTTGCTAGGGCAACAATTTGCAAACGTTAATAATGTTGATTTTGCTGCAAAATATGCAAAAATAAAACAAGCTGTCGTTCTTCATTATATTATGGATACATATGGAGAGCCAAACTTTACTTGGATTGATAAGACTGACAAAAACGCTAATGGAACAGCAAAAGCTCAATGGTATACAAACTTGTACAAAAAAATGCAATCTTCAGGGTATAAAACATTACATGATGGATTAGCATCTAGTACTGAGTGGATAAAATTTGCATTTGAAAGCGGTTTGGTTTGTCTAGAACAAGTTGATTCAAATAACAATTGGAATTCTACAACCTATACAAATTGTAGCGATATCACTGAACAAACAAACAACGCTGCGCTTACAAAAGCAGAAGCTGAATACAACGCAGCAATGGCTAAAATTGAAAACAAAGATAAAAGATATGATCTTGAATTAAAAAATATTGATACAGAACACAATTCACTTCAAACAGAATACGACTCAATAAAAACAGCAATTGATAAAAATATAGAAAGAACTTTTAAAATTTACTCATAAAAACTAATACACTACATTTTATATTTTATTTTTCCCCTACACATTTTTACGGCAGAACTTGGTTCTGCCTTTTTATTATAATCTTTATATCGATATAAAGATTATGTAAGGAAATCAATGTTTGAGTATTTTTTAGCTTATAATAATAACATAGATTAGATAAATGGAGATAATTATAATGGAAACAGTTAATGAAATTCTTTCAAAGTTAGAAAATGCAGATAACGTAACAAAAAACAAATTGGAAAATGAATTGGTAAATATCGGAACATCAGTAGTTCCTCAACTTGTAGACGAATTGCAAGTTGTTAGAGGCATCAAAAGAGGCGTTGTTGCAATGACTTTGATTAGATTAGGTAATGCTTCTGTTAAATATTTGAAAGAAGCAGCTAAAGATAACAAAGATTTTGAATGGGTTGCTGAATACCTTATTAGAGAAATTGAATGCTCTGCAGCTGCATAGTTCAAACAAAAAAATATACTACAAAAAAGGCATGTTTATCAAACATGTCTTTTTTTATTTGATAAATATATTTATGTTATACTTGTCTTATGGGGAAGAAAGCTTTATTATTTTATATTACATTATTTTTATTAATTCTTGCATTTTCAACAACAGCAACACACTTTGATTATGATTTGTGGGCTAGATTAATTGCAGGCATGGGGGTTATAGATGGAGGACATGTATTAACGTCCGACTTTTTATCATACACTCCTGTTCATACTTGGTGGGATCACGAATGGGGAGCAGGCGTTATATTCTACGCGGTTCTAAAAATGTTTGGGGCTTACAGTTTAATTATTTTACAAGCTTTAATGTTATTTGGAATTTTCTTTACAGCATCCAGAATTGTAAAAAACAGAACTAGTATTTCACCATATAACATTTTGTTCTACTTTTTTGCGTTGATGGCTGTCATGGATAATTTGAACAACCCTATAAGATGTCACATGTTCAGCTTTTTATTCTTTACCATATTTATTTATCTTCTTGAAAAAGTCAGACAAGGAAATAACAAGTTACTCTTTATTATTCCTCCAATGATAATTCTTTGGAACAACATTCATGGGGGTGTTGTCGCAGGTTTAGGGTTAATCGCAATGTATGCGGTTGGAGAATTTTTAAATAAAAAAGCTTACGCGAAATATTTAATAACTTTGATTATTTCATTACCTCTGCTTTTAATTAATCCTTGGGGATTTTCTTATGTTAAATTCTTGTTTATGGCAAACACCATGAAAAGACCACATATTATTGAATGGTGGGGATTATTTTCTAAATTCTACTTATTCAAACAAATTAAATTTAAGCTTTTCATGCTTGTTACAGTTATTGCAGAAGGTATTTTTACTTTCAAACAGATTAAACAAAACTCTATAACAGAATGGTATAAAAAAGCAGATAAAGTTAATTATATAGTAATTTTATCAACTCTTTATCTTGCAATAAGTCATGTTAAATTACTCCCATTCTTTGCAATTTCTGCTCTTTGCTTTATGTATGAAGATTTTTATAAGTTAATAGAAAAAGTTAAATTGCCTCAATGGAAAAATAGAGTTGTCTATATTTTGTTGCTATTTTTATCAATTTTTACACTGACTGCAAAGAATTTTTCTGTTCCTGAGGGGATTAATAATTATCCTGTTAAAGAGGTTGCATTTATAAAAGCAAATAACATCAAAGGGAATATTTTATGCAATTTCGGTTACGGTAGCTATGTATCATACAAACTTTACCCACAAAATAAAATATTTATGGACGGACGATACGAAGAAGTTTATTATGACTATATGGTGCCTTTACTAAAAGAATTTTTCTTGGCTTATCCGCACTGGAAACAATTATTAGATAATTTCCCTCCTGATGTCATGATTCTTGAAAATTCTTACCCAATTTATAATAAATTAAAAGAGGAAAAAGAATGGATTCCTGTATATGAAGGGAAGTTTTTCGGGGTATTTTTACCTAAAAAGTATGCAAATCAAAAATTTGTACAACCTAGTAATGACATAAATGACTATAAAAATACTCTATTTACTACAGGAATAAAATTTTAAATATTGTATAATTAGCATATGGAAAATAGTTTTAAATACACATGTTTATTCGGCGGTGGCGCTATCAGAGGAGTTTCTTATATCGGAGCAATAAAAGCGATGGAAGAACTTGGAATAGCTCCAAATCGCTTTGCAGGCTCTTCTGTTGGCTCTATTATTGCAGCTCTTTTAGCTGTAGGTTATAATGCACAAGAACTTAAAGATATCTTTCTTAAAGTTAATTTTGAACTTTTTAAAGATATTTCAATCGGTCTAGGCCCTTTATTCGCAATTAGTAAAGGGGAAGTTTTCTTGGAATGGGTAAGAGAACTTATAGAAAAAAAATACTATGGTGAAAGCTACAAAAAAGGAGCTAATCCGGCTGTTACGTTCAAGGATATTGAAAAAAATCTTGTCGTTATTACTACAAATCTTTCGAACTTTGAATGTAAAGAATTTTCTAAAATAGACACGCCTGACTATGAAATTGCATCAGCAGTAAGAATTTCTTGTTGTATGCCGGGACTTATGAAGCCTATTGAATACAACAAAACATTACTCGTAGATGGTGATTTACAAAAAAGTTGGCCGATGTGGAAACTTTCCAAACACCTTTTAAATAATGATGAGAGAATTTTAGAATTTCGTTTAGAGGGGAATTATGACACAAATGATATATCAGGCATAAACTATGCTAACGCTGTTTATAGTTGTATGACAGCGATGTCGACTTCTTTTATTACAAATTTATATGGAAACAAGGATAAATTTGATTATATTGTCCTTAATACTGGAGACATTGTAGTGGTTGATTTCAATATAAATGAAGCCAAGCGCAATGATTTAATTAATTCCGGTTACAATCAAACCATGACATATTTTAAAGAATTTTTAACAGATAAAAAAACTAAAATTTTGAATAATTATTCTAAAATAGCAAGTCATGTCACAAAAATCAGCAAATATATTAACTCAAACAATATTCAAAAGGCTAAAAATCAGCTTGGCGACTTATTTATGGACTTACCTGAACTTTCAGGGAATATAGATTTAACAGATTTTGACAATATTAAAAATTTTAGAGATTTATTCTTGAAAAACCTTAAATACCCTGCATTGTTTGGCAAAGTTACATTAAACAACTCAAAACTTGTCGAAACAGAATTAAAGCAATTATCCGAAAAATTGGCTAAAAAACAAGATGAATTAACCTGTTACGTAAATGAATTTAAAAGCAAATAATTTTCTTGACATTAAAAAGGTTTTAAGGTAAGATAGTTATGCTGAATTAAGCAGTTATCGCGAGTTTTGACTAAAGTCAACAATAACTCTGATAAGATTGAAAATCAAATACACCCTGGTTGACATGAACTCTGATTTTACGATTGTTTATTGAGAAGTTGGAGTAGAGAGTAGACACCATCTACTTAATCACTAGGGAAATAGATTGAAAATTAAATATGCCCTGGCTGGCAAGGACTCCGGTTTTTTGATTGTTTATCAAAAAATTGGAGGGGAGAGTAGACGCCGTCTACCGAGACCGCTAGGGAAATAAATTGAAAATTAAATATGCCCTGGTGGCGGAATCGGTAGACGCGTCGGACTTAAAATCCGGTTGGAGTTAAATCCAGTGCCAGTTCAAGTCTGGCCCAGGGCAATTATAAAGAACTCGAAAGAGTTCTTTTTTAATGCAAAATTTTCGTTTTATTAAGATTTATTAACATAATTTTAAATTATAGCAATTATCTCTTACTTATATACTTTATATATATAAGTATATTAATGAGAGAAGTATTATGACATTCTGGCAAAGCATTAAAAACGGGTTTAATAACGGAAATATTGCTAAATGGACGCAAGTTGCAGGGCAGACAACTTTTGCTATCGGAGCAACAGGCGCACTAATCCATGGAATGAATAATAGCTGTAATTGCCAAAACAGTATTTTTGGTGGCGGTTTTAATATGTTTGGTTGTGGTGGAGGTTTTAATATGTTTGGTTGTGGCGGAGGCAATCGGTTCTCCCCGACAAATCCGTATGTAAACCCTATGGGAATTGGATTTCCAAACTATCAAAATCAAATGGATATGCTAAATGTACAATATGGCAACCAACTCGCATATAATTGGGGGTGGCAAAAAGGCATGGAAGCTAGATTAGCTGCACAACAACAGCAATTAGCACAACTCCAACAACAGTCACCACAATTTTTACAAAAAACAAGTAACAAATATGCAGGAGACATCTCAAAAGACCAAAGCACAGAATTAGGTAAATCATATGATGAAAAAGCTAAAGAAATGGTTGACGAAAAAGGTAAAGCTGTTTCCGGAAAATCTTTTGATATTGTAAAAGGTGGCATTAAAAATATTGGCGAAAAAGGTTCTGAAGAACGAAAAGAAGCATTAAAACAATACAAAGAAGCTGTAACCGAACTTGGGAAATCCTATCTTGCAGAAATGGATGGAACCTCTGGAGATGGTAATGGACAAGTTACACAAGAGGAATTTGTTGAACACAGTCTTAGAGACCTAAGCACTGAAGCAACAGAAGACAAAAAACAAATTGCAAAATTGCAAGCTCAAATTGCATTCAATAGAATTGATCAAAATAGAGATGGTAAAATTGATTATAAAGAACTCGGGGCAGTCTTTGCAACTTTAGATGGCGACAATGGTGGCAACTTTGATGGAGTTATTACATCAAAAGAATTTGAAAACAATTCAAAAGGCTTGTATGAACTTAAAAATACAAAATTTGAAAAATTACTTAGAAAAAATTATAACGATTTATATAAGCAAAAATCAGACAAATAATTCATCAAACTTTGTCCAATCAAATAATTTAGAATTTGCAAATCTCAACAACTCATCTCTGTTGAGATTTTGCATTTTTTGATAAACAACTTCTAAATTTTCATGTGCATCCATAGATACAATTGGTATATTAGCATCTGTTGCGATTTTTTCAACTTTTACATCATAATTAATCGCGCAAGTTCTTACTCCGCATTTTAACGCAACAAGAACGGCATGAAAACGCATACCAATCAAATATTCTAATTTTGACAATCGATTTATTATGTCGTATTCAACAATTTCTGTACGTATATCTGGATTAAATGATTTTACTATTGCTTCAAAACGCTTGCTCAAGTCTAAATCTTGAGTTTTTTGCAATGAAAATATTTCTATTTTTTTATCTGAAAATTTGGTAACAATAAGCAAAGCCAACTTCTGCAAAAGTTCTTGGTTCATTGTTTTAAAATCTCTTAGTTGCACCCCTACAACACCGTTTTGAGGTTCTGATTTTATATCAAGAGAATAAATCGGATCACAAACAAGTTCAGATTTTATACCTAATTTTTCTAAAAGATTTAAGCTATTTTCATCTCTTACTGTTACATAAGAACAATATTTTAAAAGATTTTTTACAATATTTTGCGCAACATTGCTATTTAATGGCCCAATACCTTGTGCAAAAATTACAACTTTCTTATTAAAAAACAGCCCCATTGCTATTATAAAAGCATAATATATAAGGCTTTTCAAACTCGTAACATCTTGTAAAAGGCTTCCGCCACCGGAAACAAGCACATCACAGTCTTTTATTGTTTTTAAAACATTTTTCAAACAAAATCTTTTTACGGCTTTTACGCCATATGTTTTTTCAGTATATTCAACATCACTTGAAAAAACAGTTATATCAGTATTTTGCAAAGATTTTAAGTGATTAACAAGAACAGACAAAATCGCCTCGTCACCAAAATTTTTAAATCCATAATAACCGGATATTGCTATTTTAGCCATTGTTTCCCCTATATATTTGATAAACTTCATCTTTATACGGAATTGATTTAATTGCACCAATACCTTTAGCCTGTAAACCTGCAACAATTGACGCAAATTTAGATGCTTCAAACTCTGTAAACCCGTGAGTTAGCGCATACATAAATCCACCATTAAAGGCATCTCCTGAACAAGTTGTATCTAAACAATCATTCGTATAAAAATCTGTAAAATTGATATTGCCGTTATAACCGGTAAAATAACCTTTTTTCTCCGCAGATTTTAAAACAACAGTAGATATCCCCATATCCCAAAGACGTTTGATTATATTTTCTTGAGAGTCTACTTCCAAAATATTTACAGAATCCAACTTTGTATTTAAAAACAGAATATCAATATAAGAACTTACTCTAAAAAACGCATCTTTTGCTTCTTCCGATGTTGTTAAAGCGGAATGATAATTAGGGTCATACGCTGTTTTTACACCATGTTCTTTAGCAAGTTTAAACGCATATTCTACAGCTTCAGAAGCAGATGGTGAAAGAGATTGAGTTACACCAGAAGCGTAAACAATTCTTGCATTTTTTATATACTCTTCATCAATGTCTTCTATTGACAACTTTGATGGAGCAATTTTTTTTCGATAAACAGCAATTTCTTTTTCTTGGCAAGACGGGCGCGCAATGATATAAAGCCCATTTTTTTCATTAGAAATTTTTACTTGAGAAATATCCAACCCCTCACTATGCCATCCATCAAGCAGATAATCTTTGAACGAATCATTCCCTACACGTGTAATAAACCCTACTTTTCCACCCATACGAAGAGCAGCAACTGCGGCAGCCAGAGTATCTCCGCCGTAATATTTATACAAACACTCAGCTTCTGACATTTTAGTATTTGCAGATAGTTCAATCAGACATTCCCCAATCGCAACAAGATCTAATTTTTCGTACATTACTAACCTTTCAACTCGCTAATAACACGTTTTGCGCGAGATGTTATTTCATTTAAAGAAAAACCATCATAAAAATCTCTACCCACACCAACGCATTTAGCACCTGCTTTGATATATGTATGAACTTCATCAAGTTTAACGCTACCCAACGGCATTACGTTTAAAAATGGCATTGGTCTTAACAAATCTTCAACATACATTGCTCCACCCATTGCTGTAATCGGATAAATTTTTATCAACGGAATACGAGCTTTCCAAGCATTATAAGCTTCATTTGCGGTTGAAGTTTCAGCAATATATGGAATTTCTTTATCTTTAGAAATTTTAACTAAATTTTTTGAAAAGATTGGTGAAGATAAAACTTTTGCACCAGCCATTATAGAGGCCTCAGCTTGCATAGCCGTAATAATTCCACCTGCACAAACATGAGCATGCTTTGAAATTTCTTCTATTGCTTTATAAATTGACGGATTTTGTACGTTTACTTCTAAAATCTTAACACCGCCTTCTATTAACGCATTTGCCCAGTCAATAACAGTTTGGGCGTCATTACTTCTTAATATTGGTAATATTTTTTCTTCTGCTAAAAGTTTGATTAAATTTTCTTTCATAAACTATCCTTTTTTCAAAATTTATTATATCATAAAATAAAGGGATAACAGAAATGAAAATATTTAAGGGAAAAGCTTTTTTTATAAAGTCATTTTTATTACACATTTTTTTAGTAGCCATAATCGCATTTGTATCAATTAATTTTTGGGAAAATTCGATTTATGACACTTTTATAAAAAAATCAAGTGCAACAACTCAAGGCTCTGACGCTATATCATTAGTTGTTATTGACAACAACTCTTTGTCTACTTACAGATGGCCTTGGGCTAGATCTTTATATGGCGATATGTTCCAATATTTTAATAAATACACAAAAGCCAAAGTGGTAGTATTTGATTGTATTTTAAGATCTCTAGACAAAAACAACCCGCCAACTTCTGATAAATATTTTTTCGACACAGTTAAAGCTTCCAAAAACTTTATCGGTGCATATATGGCAACAAGTGCACCGTACGAAAATCAAGAAATCGGAAATAATTATAACGAACAGTTTCAAAAAAAGTTTTCGATTAACGTAACAGATAAAAGAAAACAAAATTCCCAAAAATACAGCCAATATAATAGCATGTCAGTATTACCGGAACCATACTTTAATGCACTAACCAATGTTGGCTCAACAAACTTAATACTAGATCCCATAGATGGAATATTACGTTCTTCCAGCGATTTAATCAGTTACAATGGACAATTTTTTCCATCAATTGCTCTCAGAACATACTTAAAAGCAAATAATACCGATCAAATTTCTCTTACAGACAAGTATATTATTGTTAACAAAACAGGATTAAAAATTCCAGTATATCAATCATATGGAAACATAAAACATACGATTAAATATTATAAGCTATTTAATAATTCAGAGTATTCGCATAAAAAATATTCTGCAGTAGATATAATCAAATCTTACAAGCTAATTTCAGAGGGGAAAAAACCAATAATTAACCCTGAAGAATTTAATAATAAAATTGTTATCGTAGGAGCAAATGCTCTAAGCCTTCAAGATGCTCATGATACACCGATAACATCCAATCATCCTGGAGTAGATATTCAAGCAACAATTCTTGACAATTTCCTAAACAGCCAATTTGTAAACAAAATTAGCTCCTCTGTCAACATTTTCATCATAACGATTTTGTCTATTGTAACATTCATTATTATAAGATTTTTAGCATTTATTCCATCGCTAATAACGCTCATTGGAATTGCATTACTCTATTTTTTATTTTGCATAATTTGTTTCAACAACAATATTATTCCTCTTGTAATTACACCGCTTGCAGTTCAACTAAGCACTATGATTTTCGGGTATTCATATAGATTTATTCTAGAGGGACGCAATAAAGAGAAAATTAAAAATGCAATGGGGAAATACCTTTCTCAAGACATTATGAAAAATGTTGTTCAAAACATTGATGACATAAAACTTGGTGGGAAAAAAGCAAATGTTACGGTTCTTTTTGCAGATATTAGAGGTTTTACAAGTATGAGTGAAAAAATGACTGCAGAAGAAGTTTCAGTTATTTTGAACGAATATTTTTCGGAAATTGAACCGATTATCACTAAATATAACGGAGTAATTAACAAATTTATTGGAGATGCAGTTATGGCAATTTTTGGAGAGCCAATTCAAGATATAAACCACCCCCAAAACGCTGTAAAATGTGCTTGCGCGATGCTTGAAAAAGTTGACGAACTTAGAGAAAAATGGCTTTCTGAGGGCAAACCTAGAATAGAAATCGGGATCGGAATTAATACCGGCGAAGCTTTTGTCGGGAATATAGGTTCTGAAAAAAGACTCGAATACACCGTAATCGGCGATACCGTAAACCTTGCAAGCCGTATTGAAAGTTACAATAAGGTATACAAAACTAATATGTTAATAAGTAATTCAACATATTCATATGTAGCCGACATTGTTGATGTAATAAAAATTGCAGATGTAACAATTCGCGGAAAAGCAAAAAAAATGGACATTTATGAGGTCTTAAAACTCAGTGAATAATTATGATTGACAATATTGAACAACTAAAAAAAGCTATAGAAATTGAAATTCAATATCGTTACATCGATATTCACGGAAAAACTCAGCCTTTTTCTACTTTTATAAAAAACGAAGCCAAAAGATATTACAAATTATCTCAAAAAAATCCCAAATGGGCTGTAATCGCAGAAGCTTTTGAGCATTATCCTTTTGCAGGTCTAAATGAACGCCGAAAAAGCATCGATAATCTTATTAGAGTTCTAAAATCAGAAACGAAACCGAAACCACCTAAAAACGAAATCGCTAACGCTCTTGATTTAGCAAAATCAGCTAAAGACACAGATGTAATGTACATGAAAGGTGTCGGGCCTAAAATTGCATATAAACTAAACAAACTTGGAATTTATACTGTTCAAGATTTAATGATGTATTTTCCTAAAAAACATATTGATTATTCTTCAAGGACGCTAATTAGGGATCTTAAAGAGAACGAAACTACAACCGTTTTCGGATACATAAAATCTGTTTCTGCATTTAATACTCAAAAAAAATTATCTGTGGTAAAAGTAACAGTTGCAGATGAAAGCGGAAGACTTGATTTAAGCTTTTTTCAAGCAAAATCAAATCGTTTTATGCTGGAACGAACAAAAGCACAATTTCCGATTAATGCAGGAATAATGCTCTCTGGCAAGGTTAAACGAAACAATTTTGACGGGAAATTAACTTTCGATAAACCAACATATTCAATTATGACAGGAGAATTTTTAGAAGATAAAAATTCTAACCTAAATATTGCTCGAATTGTACCAATTTACACGGTTTGCGAAGATTTAAGCATAAAAGTTTTAAGACGTGCCATTTTTAACGCAATTCAAAAATATAAAGACGAAATTGAAAACGTAATTCCTGAATTTTTACGAAAAAAAATAGGACTTCTTGATAAAAAAATTGCAGTAGAACAAATACATTTTCCAGAAACTCAAGAATTGCTTGAACAAGCTAGATTTTCACTAATTTTTGAAGAACTTTTCTTAATTCAGTTAAAAATGGTAAGATTACGTGAACAAAACGCACATAACCACTCTGCCTTAGCACTTAAAATAAAAGAAAAAGGTTTAGTAAGACAATTTATTGACGGTTTACCATTTGAATTGACCGGAGCACAAAAACGAGCAGTTAATGAGATTTTAAACGACTTAAATTCTGATATTCCAATGGCAAGACTACTTCAAGGAGATGTTGGAAGCGGAAAGACAGTTGTTGCAACAATAATGCTTCTTGCCGGAGTTGAAAACGGATATCAAGGTGCACTTATGGCTCCTACAGAAATTCTTGCACAACAGCATTACAACAATCTTCAACAATGGCTCACTCCTATGGGAATTAGCGTCGGGCTGTTTCTTGGCAGTCAAGGAAAGAAAGTACGAGAAAAGTTTAGAACAGATTTAAGAAACGGACAAATGAATATTGCTGTCGGAACTCACGCACTTATTCAAGAAGATGTTGATTTCAATAATTTGGGAGCTATAGTTGTAGATGAACAACACCGATTTGGGGTTAAACAAAGAAATGTTTTAAAGAAAAAATCTCAAAACCCGCAAATGCTAACAATGACCGCAACCCCAATACCAAGAACTCTTGCATTAACCGTTCACGGCGACTTAGATTTAACAATTATTGATGAATTACCAAAAGGGAGAAAACCAATAAAGACGTCTCTTGTAACCTCGCACAGAGGTGTTTATGAGCTTATTAAGTCCGAAATAGAATCAGGGCGTCAAGCTTACGTTGTATATCCATTAATCGAAGAAAGTGAAACGTTATCAGCCAAAGCCGCAACAATTGAAGCCGAAAAACTTCAAAAAGAAGTATTCCCACAATTTAAAATAGGACTTTTACACGGTAAACTCAAAAACGATGAAAAAGAACAAGTAATGTCTGATTTCAAAAACAAAAAATACGACATTCTTGTATCCACAACCGTTGTGGAAGTAGGGGTTGATGTTCCAAATGCAACAGTCATGCTAATTGAAAACGCAGAAAGATTTGGTCTGTCACAGTTGCATCAACTTAGAGGGCGTGTAGGAAGAAATAGTTTACAATCTTATTGTATTTTACAAACCGCTTCAAAATCGCAAGAAACACGAGAACGCCTTAAAATTATGACTGAAACGAATGACGGTTTTGTTATAGCTGAAAAAGATTTACAACTTAGAGGGCCTGGAGAATTTTTAGGAACTCGTCAAAGCGGTCTGCCTGATTTAATTATTTCTGATATTGTAAGAGATGCCAAAATTCTTGAAATTGCTCGAAATGAAGCAATTGACTTTGTTAAATCTCATAAAATAGATGACTATCCGAAATTAAAAGAAATAACATCTTTAACTCTTTTTAGTGGTTTAGATATTTAATAAATTGTTAATTAATGTAACAATTTGGGAATATAATAAGCAATTATAGAAGTAATATATACTTTATATATATAAGAGTATAAAATCGGAGATGTAACATGTTCGAATCATTTTACACATATCTTCATGGCCCAAGGACATTTTGGGGCAACAGTAACAAAACAGTTATTAACAACTTTTTTGGAGCTCCAATGATGCAACCTTGGCAAATGTGTGGTGGCTCAATGTTTGGAATGCCATCATTTGGTATGCCTATGTTTGGAACATCTCTATTTGGAGGCTTAGGAGGCAATTGTTGCGGTTGTAACTGCAATAATAATATGAACAACATTTTTGGTTTTATGTTCTTGAACTCAATGTTGAACAATACCGTTTCAAACATTGGAATGGCAATAGCTTCTACAAAAGGTGGAGGTGGAAGCCAACACAAAACTAATAACACAAGTTCAAATAATTCAGATAAAATTCAAAATCTTGAATCAGAACTTGCCGATGCGAAAAAACAAATTGAAAACTTAAAAAAAGAAAAAAACGAAAATAAAGTAACAGAAGAAACTTCTAAGCAAGAAAAAGCTGAAAAAGTCGGAAAAACAGAAAAAAATAATCCAACAAATAATTCAGAAAAAACTGAAACTCTTGATGATAAACTAAATAAAATTGATGGATATAAAGATTTAACGCAAGAACAAAAAAATTACGTAAAAGATAAAATTAAATCACAACAAACAGATGAAAATGGAAATACAACATACAATATTAACGCAATTGCTCATAGTGGCGATACGCTAGAAAAAATCATCAATCGGTTTTATAAAGAAGACGAAAACCACGATAAAACAAATATTCAACAAACCGACTACAACACACAAATTTCAGGAAAAACAGTAAAATATCCAAGTGTTGGCGAAAATATAACCCTAAATGGTGTATCAAATTTTGGGCTTACAGCACTTGCTCAAGATGCAAAACAAAATATTACTCGAGAATCCGAAATACAAAAAACAAATAACGAAATAAAAAAACTAAAAGGTGACTTCCTAAACGGAACTCACAGACTATCAAAAGAATATATTTTGCAAAACCATATGATGACAGAAGCAGAATATAATGAAGTAATAAAAAATAAATACAGCAATTAACCAACAAAGAGTATAAAATCTCAAGGAGAAGTATATGTGCAACAATATGATGTTACAATTTATTATGGCAATGCAACAAATGCAAATGCCTTATTGGGGAGGAGTCTCTCGCAACAAACAGGCATTTCCGAGTTCTTCTATTATGCCAAATTCTTATAATTTAGCTTCATATCCTCCATATTATAGTTTTGGAAACACTTCAGCAGAAGGTGCTGGTGGAACTGACACCTCAAGTAATTTAACATCTATGCAAAACATGATGGACAAACTTGGTTTTACATCTGCAAATGGTTATTCTGTTGCACAAAATGCAAATGGTACATTGCAATTTACATATAACAAAGATGGAAAAACTTATATTGCAAATTCACTACCGGATTTAATGAACCAAGTTAATAACAAAGAAGAGGAAAAAGAATCCAAATCTTTGGAAGATTCATTAGTAGTACATGAGGCAGATCCTGAAGACGCAACAGACCCTGAAGACGCAACAGATCCTGAAAAAGCTCCAGATGCAGATGATCCAGATAATGATGTTACAGATCCAGATAACGATGATACTGCCCATAAAGCTACCGAAAAGCACTTCTCTAGAGCTGACTTAAGCCAAGAAACTATTAACGGAAAACATCTTGAATGGAAAAATTATAATTCAACATCGAATTATGTAAAAGGTCACGTAAAAAAAGGAATGAGCGTTGATAATTTGGTAAAAGTAATGCTCCCTAAAGTCACAGATAAAACAATCTTAGATAAATATAAACAATGGGTAATAGACTGCAATCCTAATGGAATTGTTGACGACAAAGTTGCAGACTTGAATAAACTTGATTTACCAGTATACAAAACAACAAGCAAAGCGACTAAGATAACTTCTTCTTCTAAAAAAATTGGAACCGTAACCGGAGAAAAAATTACATATTATAACAACTCTAAAAATAGTATCTCCAAAGCAAGCGGAGGTTGGACTAAAAATAGTGATACTGATGCTATATTTAGAATTGACGGCAATGATTACAAATTACATGGAGTTGGTGATTATTGGGACGCTTTTGATTATTGGGATATAACAAATCAAAGATCATCTTATCAAAATAACAGTTCTATTTTAATTGACAAGAAAACAGGTAAATTTTTACCTAACAACGAAATACTTGCCAAGAGAAAAGGTTTTAAATTAAACGGTTCGGGCACTCTCAACGGAGCAACAATTGTTTTAGAAAACGGCAAAGTTGTTCTTAAACAAGGTAATAAAACATTAGGCTTAATGGATGACGTTATGCTTGGAAATGTAAAAATCAAATAGATCGCGCAACTAACTAAGTAGAATTTTAATCATTGTTTTTTGCGTCTATTGTGCGCGATGACAAATACTTGTAACATATACTATAAAAACAAAACATGTTATTTGCGCTATCCGCCGATTTAATACCACAAAACTCTAAACCAATTATTAACTTTTGTAAACATTTTTCACAAAGTGCGCAATATATAAGCTCTTATATACTTTATATATATAAGAGTATAAAAATAAGAGGTAAGAGCCATGGGACAGTATGGTATAACCGGATGGTCTAGCGGTGCACGAGTACCACTAACTTACAATTTAAAAGCAGGACAAATGCGTGGAATGGGTCGATCCTATATCTTCCCAAATAACACGTACGTCAATAATAATTTTTATGGCGCAAACTACGATTGTGGTTGTAATTGCAATTCAAACAGCACACCTGGATGGATGAACTGGATGATGGGTATTGGCCTTGGAGGTTCTTTATTAGGCGGAATTTTAGGCATGTTTGCCAAAAAAGATGATTCCGCAGAGGGTGCAGGTGGCTCTGAAAAAACCACTGAAACATCCAAAGAAACCACTAAAGAATTAACCAAACAAGAACAAGCACGCAAAACCCTTGATAGTATTGGATTAACTAAAAAAGAGGGCTATGAAGTCTTTGCAGATGAAGATGGTAATGTAATTTATAGATATACAGACCCTAATGATCCTAAAAATACAAGAGAAGCTAAAAATCTTGCAGAGTTGCTATATAGGAAAAACACAACTCCAAAAACTGAAGTAAAGCCAGAAAACTCAGAAAAAGCAGAGACTCTTCCAAAACTATTTACAAATATGGATAGCTTTAAAAAAACCGAAGATGTTCTTAATGCATTTAAAAGTGCTACAGGAGCAGATGCTACTAAAATAGATGATATAAATGGAAACATTACTTTAAGTCAAGTAGAGGATAAAGGCAATGATACTAAAATGTCAGGCAATTTAAGTATTAATGCGGAAACCTTAAAAGACATTGAACCCGGAACAACTAAACCAATTGGCACATTTAAAGGCAAAAAAGTTATTGCTGAAAACTTAGATGGCTACATAAGAATTAAAGTTGGTGATAGTCAAACATATATTGTCGGAAAAACGAGCGATGGCAAATACCAAGGTTATCAATTTGAAAATGGTAACGTCACTGGATATAATGCAGCCAACTGGACAAGAAGATCATAAAATAAACAAAAAAAGCTTAGATAAAATCTAAGCTTTTTGTATTTACAAATTTTCTCCAAATTTGTATAATAAAAACAAAAGGAGAAAATTATGACAAAAATAGCAATTGGTTCTGATCACGGCGGTTTTGAATATAAAGCAAAAATTATTGATTACTTAAAAGAACACAATTTTGAGTACGAAGATATGGGAACATACACAACAGAATCTTGTGATTACCCTGTTATAGCAAAAAAAGTTGCAAATGAAATTGTTTCCGGCAAAGCAGATAAAGGAATATTGGTTTGTGGGACTGGGATTGGAATGTCAATAGCAGCAAACAAAGTAAAAGGAATAAGAGCAGCATTATGTTCTGATACTTTTTCAGCTCGTGCAACCAGAGCTCACAACAATTCAAATATTTTGTGTCTTGGTCAACGCGCAATCGGGGAATGTTTGGCTCTTGAGATTGTAGATGTTTGGCTTCATACAGAGTTTGAGGGTGGCAGACACCAAAGAAGAATTGACGAAATCGAGTAAGGTGTGAAATATAATTTTTACCTTAAATTCTAGTTGCAAATTTGGTTAAACTATGCTAAAATCAGGTAATAAAAGGAAAAATTATGACAGAAATAGATTCAAAAAAACTTGCTTGTGTTATCGCTAGAACATTGGACGAAAAACTTGGTAAAGATATTACAATTTTAAACATCAGCAATGTTTCATCTTTAGCAGATTATTTTGTAATAGTTACAGGTGATTCCACTCCTCAAGTTAAAGCGTTAATGAATAACACAAAAGAACGTATAAAAGAATTGTTTTCTCGCTCTCCTGTAAGAATGGAAAACGACATAAAAAACCGTTGGAATTTATTAGATTACGGCGATGTAGTTGTTCACATTCTACACAAAGAAGAACGCGAAACATATGCAATTGAAAAATTCTGGAGCCACGCATTTTCTATTCCGGAAGACGAATGGAAAGAAGCTTCAGAAGAATATAAAACTTTTTAATAACGTAATTGGCTTCACTTAATTGTGAGGCTTTTTCTTTTCTGTGTTACATTTCGACATACTGTTGCAAAATCTCTAAAATAGTGTAGAATGAAGGAATAGATAGTCTCATAAAGGGTAAAATATGAATAGAGAAGAAATAAACAATAAAATTAAAGAATTAACTTTGGCAATGGCTAAAGATCCGCAGTGTGTAGATAATTATCACAGATTGTCAGAACTTTATATCCAAATAGAAGATTATGACAAAGTAATGTCTGTATTAGACAGCCTTTTGGCTATTAAACCGGATGATGTTCAGGCGCTTGTCGGAATGGGGACAATGTGGTTTTATGAAAAGGATTTTAGAAAATCTCTTTCTTATTACAACAAAGCACTTGTTGTAAACCCTAAAAATTACTTAATTTACTACAACATGGGGAATGTATTTGCAGAATGGAAAAACTTCCCAAAAGCCTTATTTTACTACAATAGAGCTATTGATTTGAACTCTACAAACCCAGAAATCTATAATGCGATTGCTCTTTTATACCAAGATAATGAAGATTATATCGAATCAAAAGCTTATTATGAAAAAGCGTTATCTCTTGATCCTGAAAACCTTACAGCTTTGATTGATATGGGTAATGTTTGCTTCAAACTGTTTGACTATGAAACAGCATTAACTCTATACAAAAAAGTTTTTGTGCTTAATCCTGATAACAAAATCGTTGCGATTTGTATCGGAAACACATTGACACTTATGAAAGAACGTGAAAAGGCATACAGCTACTTTGAAAAAGCTCTTACTATGGAAGGAGATAATTATAAAGCATACATTTGTTATGCGATTGCTCTTTCTGAATTTGGTGAATACGATATGGCTGTTGCGATGTATGAAAAAGCTCAAAGTGTTCAACCTGCTGAAATAGAAGCACAAGTTTTGCGTGCAAACCTTTATACAAACTTCAACCATCTTGAAAAAGCAATGGAGTTGTATAAGGAAGCTATCAGACTAAAGCCTAACAGCGCTTTGACATATATGTTATTAGGAAATGCGCATTATCTTAAAGGAGAAATAGAACAAGCTATTGCATCATATAGAGCATCAATTAATATTTCACCTGAAAACGATGAATATAGACTTGTTTATACACAAGTGTTAGACGAATATATTGACAAAAAGAGAAACGGAGAAGCTGTTTAAAATGAGAGAAAACACCCCAAGCTTAATTGAAAGATTAGTTGCAGGATTGTCATATTTGACAATGGGAATGGTTGGATTTATATGGCTTATTATCGGATTGTTTACACAGGCTAGTCTTAAACAATTTTTAAAATACCATATTTTTCAATCAATATTCATATCTTTAGGTTTTGCAGTAATTTCAATATTTATCGGTTGGGTTTCAAATATTTTGAGCTTTATTCCATTGATAAACAAAGTTGTTGCACAAATAAATTTTTGGATAAATATGCCTTTAATATTTGATTACTCTCTACTACAAACAGTATTATACTCATTTATAATTTATCTTGCCATAACATCTTTTATAGGAAAATACAGCTATATTCCTTGGGTGTCAGACATAATTGATCAAAATATTGAAAGATAATAGCAATTTTTTTCTTCCCCATGTTTTATTAAATATATGTATAGTAAATTTAAGGAAGATTTATGCCAATAGAAAAAATTAATCCAGCAACAACTCAAGCTTCAATAAATAAACAAGTAGTTGTTCCCCAAAAGGAAGAAAAAGCTGCAGTTTCTAAAGATAATAAAGAAATCAGCTCTAAAGCCAAATATATGATTGGAGCTACTGCAATTGCGGGGGTTATTGCAGTAGGAATAATTGGCCACAAAAATAATTGGTGGCGTAAAGCTGAACAATTAGTGCAAAAAGATAATCATCATATGCCTTCAAACACACATTCTGAAGGCACAAAACAGCCTAAGATTGATTTGAATTATACAAAAAACGAAACAGAAAATGGTTATATTTTAGAAAGTAATATAACCCAGAAAATATTTGAAAGAAATAAAGATACAGCTACATATAGCCATAAATTAGAAAATGGATCAACGTTGAATTTATATTCCGGTACTTCTTCAGGCACAACAGATGGAGGAAAATCTTGGTTAACCGGTGAATTTCGAAGATTATCTATAGTTGACAAAGATGAAATTCGAGTGTATAACTCTCTTTTTGAAGAAATAAATCATAATTCAATAACCGAAACTCTTGTAGATAAGGATAATATGTATTATTATCGCGCAAATTCAGCAGGTCAAATTACTAAGCAAAAGATTACATCAATTAATAAATTCGGTAATATGCACATAAAACTAGAAAAAGAAATAGTTAAACTGGAAGATTTCCAACAACTTAGAAAGCGAATTTTAAAAGAAAATCTTCCAAGTAACTATGATAGGCTTATTGATAAATATGTTATAAAATTACCAAATAAATTAGTTAATGAAACAAAAGAATTTTACAGATTTGATAATTTTAAAAAGTTAATACAAAATTTAAAAAATGATTGGAAATCAACAACTTATAAATCACAAAATGAATATACTCACATAATAAACATAGAAGGTTCTGACTGCTATTTTATGGAACCTTTATATCTGAAACGCATATTAAAGTCTCAAAATATTCAATCCGAAACAATTAATTTGCCGAATGGTAGTAAGATAACTAAAATTGTTGATTTAACTACCAATAAAGCTAGATTTGAAACAAATGGGTATAAAGAAGAAGTAACTCAAGATATGTTTGAGCAGCTTAAAAATATGGTAATGTCAAATGTTGGCAAAAAAGTTACAAAAAGATCTTTCGAAAATAAATATCAAGTCAGATATGACTTTGATTCTGGTAAGTTTTCTGAGTACTCCAAATTAGATGATAATGGAAGAAAAATAGAACGCGTTTTGGTACACCCTGATGACGAAAGTAAATTAATAATTATACCTTATGAAAATGGTAGACCACTTAAAGACCAAAGAACAATTGTCAATATAGAAGATTTTGATTTTTCAGACGTTATTGCTGATCAGAAAAAATATTTTGTAAATTGTTATTTATAAAAAAATCCTCTTATAAAGAGGAAATGCAAGTGAAGGATGAAAAGATTATTAACTGATAAGATTTTTTATTAAGTTTTATTGGTTTTTGATAGAATTACTGCATTTGATAATGGAATACCACCTCTTTGTTGCGGATGATTAACAACACTTCCGTTCACGTACATTACGGTTGAACCTCCACCATCAAGGTTTATTGCCCCGACACAACCGATTGATTGCATAAATCGAGCAAGTTCATTCAATGTCATTCCGATAGAACTTCCTTCGCGCCCGTCAACTGCAACTAAAACCAAGTTATTATCAGCGGTATAACCAATTGCAGTACGCGGATTACGACCTCCGATTGCGCCCAGTTTTTGAGCAGTCATATCAACAAAAACTTCTCCATTCTTAACCAAATAAGGGCCACCGCTGATTATATGCTTAACCCCTTTCCAGTCAGGATTTGTATTCACAATCAATTCGGAAGTTTTTTTATCCAATAGCGGATACAATAAAGATTTCGGGCCTGAAATCACATAACCGTTTTGTGGAATTTCGAGCGGATTTGCAGATGTTTTTGTAATTTTCCCGTCTACGACTTGTAAACCTGTTCCATATTTAGGGGCTTGAGGGGCAAATTTTCCCCATTCCGGTGTATAAACAAGAACGTAAGTTGATAACATTCTCGGCTGATTGATATTATTTACTTTAACAACTTTCCCACTGCCTTTAATTGTAGCATTAAGCTGAACTCTTGCAATATCAAATCTTTGAGGAGCTCCGTCTTCGAAAATTCCAAAAGCGACTCTATCATAAATCGGACCTGTGTACATTTTTTTATTAATCATCAAAGTTCCAAGCGGAACACCTGTTTGAGGTTTAAAATATGTACCATTAATTGCGACTACAGCATTATTATTCTTAGCAATTGTTGTTATTGTCCTTCTACTTTTTAAAGTGGAACCGGAAGAAAGTGCCGGCGTTAACTCTATATTTTTAGCAAGTTTCATATCTGTTTCTACAACATTTATTTTAACAGGTTTACCGTTATAATATTTTGTGAGTTTTATATGCTTTACCCCGCCTGTTACATCAGTAATTACGGCTTTCGGATATTTGCTACGCACCATTGTATCAAAATTTTTCTGACGCATTTCAGGAGAAATCTCATTTAAAATCTTCATCTTAAGCTGACCTGTATCAAAGTCAGGGGCTGTCACCTGTGCAACTTTTGTACTCCCTGCATGAATAGGCAAAAGCCCTTGACACAAAACTAAAACCCCAATTATAGAAAGATTAATCAAAATATCAGCAATCTTTCTCAATTCATAATTTTCAGCATTACAAAATAGTGTATCCATAATTTCACCTCAATTTGGGTCTTGGATACCTTTTTGATTAAAGAGTGGGGTGGGGATTAACACTCATCGGAAACCTGTCAAACCATTTTCAGGATCTTCCTACTACTATTGTAACATATTTTAACATATTTCGCAAGTGGCTACAACCCTGAAATAGCCAAGTTTTTACAAAACTAAATAAGGGCAAATTAACACTTATTTAGGCTACTTGCGTACTCTATATTCATTTAAAAATTTGGCAATTGGACCAGCTTTCTTTTCATCAAGGGGATTAACTTGCCCCAAAAGCTTACAATAGCCTGTCTTTCCAGCAAGTGTTGCCCAAAAATGACTTTGTTTTTGCGCAACAAGCTGATTATCCGTCATAACTATTAAGTGTAAATGCCACAATGTTGTTTCACCGGTTGCTCCAACATAGCCTACTTTATCGCCTGCTTTCAATATTTTTCCTACAGTAGGAAACGGAATTGAGTCATTATAATCAGTCGCACGAGCCAAATGATCAAATGAATACCTACGACCATCGACTCCTAGCAATGTAAAAGCATTTGAGATTACATTATCTTCCTTTCTTGCTCGTTTACTTGAAATAACAACCCCATCCAGCGGAGCTTGTATTACAATTGGTTTTTCCGGTTTTCTTGAATACGGAGAAACAAAAATATCCAAACCTAAGTGAGGACGAATATTTTTACCACATGGCCTATCTGCAAAAAACATTCCAAATTTTTCGAGGTATATATTTTTTGCGTTCTCAATCGGAGCCTTATAAGTTATTAAATTTTCAGGTCTTTTAATTTTTTGTTTTAACTTTTCTACGGAAGCTGAATCAAATTTATTAATAACTCCACCTTTAAAATTAACCTCTTTAATAACTTTTAGTCCTTTCAAATCAGATGGAGTTATGCTATTTATTATTGAAACAAATTTATCTTGAGTTTGTGCAGTAACACGCATGGTAGAGTTCGCTGTTTTCATAGGCACAGCCATTGCAACAGTTGTTAATATTGGCATAAATTTACGAGATATTGCATGTGATATTGTTGATATTTTCATACTTATATAATACCGCTAAAATTATTTTTATTAATCAATATCAACAGGTTCTCGCTGAATTTTTTCAATAGCTTCTCTCGCTGTAAACACAAGACTTTCCGGAACATTATCAATTGTTGTAAATTGCCTTAAAACATCAACAACTCTCTTGAAAGAGCGAACAATATCACCTTCACCCATATCAACCTGTTCCGTGATAGTTTCCCATTCTGCTCCCTCTACCCATAACTCTATCAAAGATGAAAAATATGGATTTATATACATTGGAGCTTCAACAGTGTATTTATTTTGAACTTTTTCTATTTTTCTTCGAATATTTCGAATTAAATTAAGAGTTTTTCTAACAGGTTCAGAAATTGGTAAATATGGAACATCAATCCTCAAATCTTCTGTTGTAATCGCACAAACTACTCCGGCCAACTGCGCAGGTGTCAGATTTTCTAAAATATTTGAAAATATAATTTGTGCAATAAACAATTCATTTTCTGAACGTATTTGTGAAGTCGTTATCCCGTGTTCAGTAGGATAATCGTCTTTCAGATACCCAAAATCAATTAATACGCTTCTATGAGCTAAAAATTTATTCCAAAAAATATCACGTTGACGTTCAATTTCTTTTTCCAACTTTTTAGAACGAACAGTAAAACGTTCTAATACTTCAACATTTTTTGAATGTTTTTTGTATAACTTGCACGTATCGCATTGAAAACCGTGCATTTTTTGAAGCATAGCCTTAGTTTCTTTTCCAAACTCAACTGCTTCTGGAGATAACGGACGATTTTTTGAACGCTCCTGCTTACAGATTTTTTTATAAGTTTGACGATTTTGGACGTAAATATGACGCATTTTGTCATATTCGGCTAATTTGTTATCACACAATTTATATGGACATACAAATTCTCGAGACTTGATTTCATCATCAATTTGTTTTTGCGCAAACAATAATGGCTGTAAACGACTTCCTGATGAAAAATAACCAAAACTTTTTAAAATAAGTTCTTTAGCTTCATCTAAACTAAATCTTTGCAACAAATTCAAAACCATTGAATATGATGGAGAAAAACGACTTTCTAAAGGATTTGCATCACTCAAAACAAGCTCAGCGACTTCTTCCGGAGTTTGGAACTGAGTCCCAACAACAGTTACATAGCCCACTTCATCCATTCCTCGACGCCCTGCACGTCCGGACATTTGTAAAAACTCACTTGCAGTAAGCATTCTATGTCCGGAATCTGTTCTTTTGCTAGTTGAACTTATTACAGTTGAACGCGCCGGCATGTTTATACCCGCTGCAAGAGTTTCAGTCGCAAAAACAACTTTTATCAAACCTTTTTGGAACAATTTTTCAACTAATATTTTCCATGCAGGTAAAAGTCCGGCATGATGTGAAGCCACACCATATAGAAGATATTCAATATGTTTGTTGTTATATAAATGAGGGTTTTCCGCAATAAATTCATCTATAAATTGGCGTATTTGTGCTTTTTCACTTTTAGTTACTAAATCTAAAGATGCACATTTTTCCATCTGCTCATCACATTTTTTTCGAGAAAATGTAAAATAAATAGCCGGAAGCATATCATTTTCTTGCAAATTTCTTATAATTTCTTTAACGTAGGATTTTTTATTTTGAAATTTTTTGCCAAATACACGTTTTTCAGGCTTAATTTTTTTATTAAGTTGACCGCTCGGCGTTAATAATGGTAATAATTTTGTTGGCTGTGAACTGTCAAAATAGAAAAATTTTAAAGGAACAGGTCTAAAATCAGTATCTACAAGTTCTGTTTTAGAATGTACTGTATTGATCCAATCAGTTAATTCTTGAGCATTTGCAACAGTTGCAGAAAGTGCAATAATTTGAACATTAGTCGGGCAATAAATAATACTTTCTTCCCAAACTGTTCCGCGTTGTTCATCATTCATATAGTGCACTTCATCCAAAACAACATATTTAACATCTTTCATATTATCCGTTACTGAACCAAAATTCGTTCCATAAAGCATATTTCTAAAGACTTCCGTCGTCATAATAACGATTTGTGCATTTCTATTGATTGATGTATCACCTGTTAACAAACCAACTTTATCTTGCCCGTATTTTTCTCCAAAATCATAGTATTTTTGATTTGAAAGAGCTTTTAATGGAGTTGTATAAAAAATACGAGTTCCATTTTTCAATGCATTATTAATTGCATGTTCGGCAATAACTGTTTTTCCTGCTCCTGTCGGAGCACAAACAACAACGCTTTTTCCTTCATCAATAAAATTACAAGCCTCTTTTTGAAAATCATCCAACTCAAACGGGAATTCTGACATCTTTACTCCTTAAAAACTATTCTTTCAATATTATTATGCCCTAAAAAGTAAGATTTGTAAAATATGTTGCAATTTGTTTTCCAAAACTAGCAAAAAAATTTTTTATGGTTTTTCAAACAAAAAAAAGGAGAAAATTTATGCAAATCAACCAATCTTACAACCGCTCACATCAACAAAGCTTTGGAGCTTTTCACATACACGCCGGAGTAAAAGAAGCTTTACAAAAAAGAGCATCAGCAACTGATATTGAAGAAATTGCAAAGTTAATTACAGAACAAAAACTTAACAAAAATGTAGATATAACTTTATATACAACAAAATCAACAAAATTAGGGGCAAATATTTTCCCAAAAGATTTCAGAACTTCAGTTGCTACAAAACATCCTCAAGAAGGTTTGTTTTACAGATTAAGAAGTCCGCTAAAATTTATTAAATCAATATGCAAAAAAGCAGACAAAATGTCTGAAAATATAGAACTTGAAAACACTAAAAGACAAGCATTGAGCAACATTGAATAAAAAATGATATTTATACAATAAAAATACCACTCATGTAATATGAGCGGTATTTTTTTATTTATTGTCTTTATTGTTTATATTTTATCAAATCCTGTATATTTTCTAAGAACTTCAGGAATTATGATTGTACCATCTTCTTGTTGATAATTTTCAACAATTGCAGCAAATGTTCTACCAACAGCAAGCCCAGAACCATTAATTGTGTGAACAAATTGCGTTTTTCCTGTAGCTTTGTCTCGGTAACGAATATTGGCACGTCTAGCTTGGTAATCGCCGTAATTAGAACAGCTTGAGATTTCTTTATAGGTTCCGTAAGAAGGCATCCAAACTTCCAAGTCCCAACATTTGTTAGCAGAAAAGCCAATATCTCCTGTTGACAAAGCTTCTCTACGATATGGAAGTTCTAACATTTGAAGCATTTTTTCAGCATCTTCTGTTAATTTTTCGTGTTCATCTTTACTTGTTTGAGGAGTACAAAGTTTTACAAGTTCAACTTTATTAAACTGGTGAACTCTGATTAAACCTCTTGTATCACGACCTGCAGAACCAGATTCTCTTCTAAAGCAAGGAGTGTACGCTGTCATGTATTTTGGCAAATCATCTTCTGACAAGATTTCACCTGAATAAATATTGGTAACAGGAACTTCTGCAGTCGGAATTAAGAATAAATCTTCATTCTCACATTTGTACATATCTTCTTTAAATTTTGGAAGTTGTCCTGTACCTGTCATTGTTGCAGAATTTGCCATAAATGGAGGAAGAATTTCTTCATAGCCTTGTTTTTCTGTATGATAATCAAGGAAGAAATTGATAATAGCTCTTTCCAAGCGAGAACCTTTACCTCTGTAC
Source organism: uncultured Candidatus Melainabacteria bacterium (assembly GCA_934717855.1). Taxonomy (GTDB): domain Bacteria; phylum Cyanobacteriota; class Vampirovibrionia; order Gastranaerophilales; family Gastranaerophilaceae; genus Stercorousia. Next base: position 31,766 of record CAKUZI010000011.1, on the reverse strand, counting down.
AAAATAAATCTACTTTGAGAAAGTTTTACACCACGCTCAAAGTCAACAAGATTTTTTTCTTCACACAAATCCCAGTGAGCCTTGAATTCAAAATCAAATTTTCTTGGTTCACCCCATTTGTAAACTTCCACATTGTCATCTTCTGACAACCCGATTGGAGTTGTTTCATCTGGAATATTCGGAATATGAAGCAACAAATCACGTTGTTTTTCATCTAATTCTGTTTGTTTTTCTTCTAATGACTTGATATCATCGCCAAGTTTACGGACTTCTTCTTGAATAGCATCTGTGTTTTCGCCATTCTTTTTCATCATACCAATTTTTTGTGAATCATTTTTTCTTTTAGCACGTAATTCATCCGCTTGAGTTTGAATTTTTCTTCTTTCAGCATCAATTTCTAAAACTCCGTCAATAGAAAGTTCCGGATTTCTTCTTTTTAAAAGTTCATTTACCTTTTCAGGATTCTCTCTAATCATTTTGATATCAAGCATTTATAACCTCTTTTCCTTATTTACTGAATTTATGCAATTATTTTAGTTTAAATATAAGTTTTAATCAAGCAAAAACTACCTAATTCACAAATGTTAAGAATTGTAGACATTTTTGACACGTGTAGTATAATGTTAATTAGAGGGATAGTGTTATGATGTTTAAAAAATTAGCACAAAAACTAACTTTAGAGAGGGAAAAACACAATAGTGTTGCAACTAACCCGTTGAGCGTTGATTTTGATAGTAAAAAAAGTGTTTTCTTAAACAAACTAACCAAAACTGCTGTAAATTTATACGAGCGCAATTGCGATATAAAAAATTTCACTAAACTTGCACTCTCTAATCCCGAAAACAATTCGCACGACGAAATTATGACACAATTATTCTCTAAAGGAGTTGTAGACCCATCAGATGACGAAAGACTAATGGAATTATCTGAAAACTCCAGATTTTTAAGAGATTTAGGATTAATTGAATAAAAGAAAGCTACTTATATATGACGAAAATTAACAGCGGTTATGTCGGAGTCGGAATCGGTTTAATTTTATTTGTAGTTTCGATTTTGTTTTTATTTTTTAATGAACAGAACTTTGTAAATTTAGTCAGATTGACTGATTATGCAAAAAAGAATGCAATCGAACTGACATACTCAACCCCATCCCCCGCAAACAATAACAAACTTGTACAAATATCAGGATTAGTAAATTCTAACCAAAACCTTTCTGACGGAATAGTCAGCTTGCCAAATACTATTGCATTAAAAAGAACTACTGAAATTTATCAATGGCAAGAGATTTATAATTCAAATAATCAAAATTACCAATACAAAAAAGAATGGAATAGTGAGCTCACTAATTCTGATTTTTTTGAGAAACCAGAGTTCCAAAACCCTAAAACATATAAATATAAACCATTAGAAATTTATGCAAAAAACGTAAAACTGGGGCATTTTTACTTATCTGAAGACATTGTAAAAAAAATAAATTCACCAATTAAACTCCAACAACTCCCATACAACAACAAATTCAAAATATATAACGGATTTTATTTTACCGGAAAAGATTACGACAATCCGGATATTGGAGACGAAAAACTATTTTACTCATATATTCCATCCGGCAAAAATTTTTCTATAATTGCTAAACAATCCGGAAATCAACTTATTCCAATGAATACAAAATATGGTAATTTAGTAATAATTACTGACGGAATTAAAAATTTAAATCAAATACTTGATGAATACCAAAACAATAATTCAGGCAACACCTGGAGAATTAGAGGAATATGTCTATTGTTAATGTTTATCGGACTTAATCTTATATTACAACCTATTGCCAATATTACAGATAAAGTGCCTATTTTAGGAGAAATCACCCAGTTTACAATTACTCTGGCAATTATAGTTATCACAATTGCATTGGGAACAATAGCTATTGCGTTTAGCTGGCTTGCAGTAAGACCAGAAATAGCAATTCCTGCAATAATTCTCGCTATATTCGCAATAATATCACTTAAGAAAAAGAAAAAAATAATAATTTCTGAATAAGATACAACATTAAACCTATTGCCCAAAATCCAATGTTGTTCTATGCTAAAAGTATGATTAAACAATTGAGAATAAAAAATTATATATTAATTGATGAATTGATAGCCAATTTCGATTCCGGCTTAAACGTAATCACCGGTGAAACAGGTGCCGGCAAAAGTATCTTGATTAACGCTATTGATATAGCTTTTGCACCACGAGTTTCAAAAGACGTAATTAAACATGACAAAGATAAAGCCGTAATTGAACTCGTAATTGAGAATACAAAACATAATTTATCTCAATTATTTGAAGAAAATGGAGTTGACAATAACGGTTCTGAAATAGTTTTAACAAAAGAAATCTCTCAAAACGGTGTTCGTTCTAGAGTTAACGGCACTTTAGTCAACCAAGAATTTATAAAAAATTTAAAGAATTATTTTTTAGATATTCATTCTCAACACCAGACATATGCTTTTATGCAACCTAAATATCATATTACGTTATTAGACAATTATGCAAAAGAGGCATATGGAGTAAAATTAGAGAAATATAGAGAAGATTACAAAATTCTTCAACAAATGAAGTCTCAATTAGAAACACTTAAGACTGCCTCTAATACAACAGAAAACCAAATTGAATTTTTAAAATTTCAAATTAATGAAATTGATTCAGCTGCTATTAAAAGTCCAACAGAAGATGATGAATTAAATGAAGAGCTTGAAGTTTTAGAGAATGCAGAAAAATTAAAAGAACTAACTGGCACTTCATATTGGGCAATAAATGGGGATGACGGCTCTATTATGGAAGCTTTGGGTAAAATCAAACAAAATATTAGCAAAGCAGCCTCTATGGACAAAAATCTAGAAGAGACCGAAAGCAATCTTATTGATGCTATAGAAAGACTTCGAGATTCAGCGTCTGAACTTAGAGAATATAGTCAAAATTTAGACAACGATACAGAAAGACTAAATGAAATCCAAGAACGCTTATATATTCTTGATAAGTTAAAACGGAAATATGGCGGAACTTTAGAAAGCGTTTTAGAAACTTTTGAAAACCTTTCTCAAGAACTAAATGCAATAGAATTTTCAACGCAAAATATTGAAGAGCTAGAAGAAAAAATTCGCTCAACAGAAAAAACATTATACAAAACAGCAGAAGAAATCAGCGAAAACAGGAAAAATTTTGCTCAAGTTTTATCAGTTTTAATCCAAGAAAAACTTGAAAAATTAGAACTTCCAAAAGCCAGATTTGAAATATCTGTTCAACCTAAAGAACTTTGTTCGGACGGAATTGATAATGTTGAATTTTTAATTTCAACTAACGTTTCTGAAGATTTAAAACCACTTGCAAAAGTTGCATCCGGTGGCGAAATTTCTCGTGTAATGCTTGCTATTAAATCAATCTTTGCACAAAGTGATGACATTAACACAGTGATTTTTGATGAGATTGATACTGGAATTTCCGGCAAAGCTTCTCAAAGTGTTGCGGATGAAATCTTAGAACTTTCCAAATATCATCAAATTATTGTGATTACGCACCAAGCGATTATTGCGTCAAAAGCAAATAAACATTTTTACGTACGCAAATCTCAAGATGACGAAACTAAAGTTGAAGTTTACGTTTTGACTGGAGAAAACAGAATTAAAGCCCTCGCAGAACTTGCCGGTGGAGAGATTAACGAACAATCTATAGAATTTGCCAGATCATTGGTTGGATAAAAACAGCTTATTTTAGGTGCGAGGTTGCTGTTTATTATACATCTCCGCCCAAAAACTTAAACAATTCTTTTTCATCCGGTTCTAGTTTCCCTAAAACATTCTTTGTAGCTAGTTCTGTATATATTTCATAATTATTCATTTCATTCATTGCAGAATATGCTGACAATTTTCTAACGACAGGTAAAAATTTAGCAGGAATTTCTCTACTCGAAAAAGCAACTAATGGAGAATGTGTTTGATGCATTATTTCATGCGTTTCCATGTGAATTGGAGAATTAGTTGAACCATGTTCTTTAAATCCACAAAATTCTTTCCACTTGTTTAAAACTTGTTTATATTTTTCAGGCATTGACTCAAGTAAACCATTTTTTATACATAAGTACATACTCCGAGAGCTTGATGTTGGTAATAATACAGTACACAACTCTTGTCCATCATTAAACGTACGTATAAATTCAGCACCACCAAGCTTAAATTCCGATACTATAAATTCATTCGGGAGGTTTACTCCTTTAGATTTTGCTTGCTTAACAGCTGCCAGCACCTCTTTTGCAATGACCAAATCATCTCCAAGCAAAGCTGTTTTAATTCCATATTCCTCTTTCAAAATATTTTCTATTTTAACAACATCAGGATTTGTAGATTTTGTGTTAAAAATAGTATGTATATTTCTCACGCTGTTTGAACGTAAATTTCTTAACCTATATACCTCTTGTTCTATTTGAAACGGAATAGATGTTGTTCTCTTTATTTTTTCTGGAGGAATTGTTCTCTCATGTTTTTCCAAAAATCGCGAAAACTGCATTATTGACGCTAAAAATTCTCCAAAAGTATTTGTTCCTTTTATTTGTTTCAATGTTTTATTTGAAACGCCCAAATTAGAAAGCACCACTAGTAATTGAGACCTTTTTTCTTGATAGTTTGTAGGAATAGCAAAATTAAATTTTTCAACAGTTTTATCAATCATACATCTATGTGCATTCATAGTAAGCCCTTTCGCGATATTTCTGCCCTGAGCTATTTCTTTTTTCGATAAACTTAATGTATTATTAATAATCGTCATTACAAATCTCCTACAAAATATATAATGACAGTCAATTCTTAAAATTGCGTATATGTAAACATATATTAAAAACAAAACTAAACTAACTCATTTGACTTAAATTCAGAATAGCCCTCATAATTATAACTTGCATCCTCATGTATCAGAAATTATTATTCAATAAAATCCCTAAAATGTTCTAACTCTTTTTTCTGACGAATTTTAGTTATGGCTGAATCCTCAAGCTGTCTTATTCGCTCTTTTGAATACCCCATTATCTCGCCTAATTGCTCCAATGTTCTTGGTACTTCACCATTTATCCCAAAACGACAACAAACAATTTTCTTTTCTCTTTCCGGCAAAGTTGAAAGTAATTCCTTTATACTTCCTTTCAAAACATTGTTTTTGGTTTGAACTTCCGGAGAATGATACGATTTGTCCTCTATATAATCCCCAATATTCAAATCATCGGTAACCGGTGTTTCAAGACTTATCGGCTCTTTAATTATTGCTCTTTTTATTACTGATATTTGCTTCAAAGTCATTCCAAGACGCTGAGATATTTCAAAATCTGTCGGCTCACGCCCTAATTCAAAAGATAATGTCGTAAACATTCTTTTATACTTACGAATTTTATCTGTCATATGCACAGGAATTCTAATTGTCCTTGAGTGATTTGAGATTGCACGAATTATTGTTTGCCTAATCCACCAAGTCGCATAGGTTGAAAATTTAAAATTTTTTGAATAATCAAATTTTTCGGCAGCTTTAATTAATCCAAGTGAACCCTCTTGAACCAAATCCATAAACAAAACACCTTGTCCAATATATTTTTTTGCAATACTCACAACCAACCGCAAATTTGCTTGAACAAGTTTTCGTTTAGCAATATCTGCTTGAGACGGTTTGCCCTCTTTAATTTGTTTTCCAAGAGCTTTTTCATCTTTTGAATTTAACAATTTTATTTTACCAATATCTTTTAAATACATTTGTAAAATATCATCATCTTTAAAAATTGAATTAAAAGTTTTCGGCTCTTCTGCTACAGCCTCATCATAATCAGCATAACTAACAGCCTCAACACTTCCACGTTTCAAATCCTTGTATAAATCCACAACCATTCTAAAACCTCTCTAAAAATTTAGTATTCAATAGTTTTGACGAAAAATGATTAATTTTGTTTCAATCTCTTTTTTGTGTAAAATAATAGTATGGGAATTATCAACGAAAAAGATTTTATAAAAAGAGTTTCAAACTTCGATGAAAAGGCCTTTAAAGTCGGTGAAAGAAGCGACTTAGACATACTTGATTCACATGACACAAGATATTTGGATAACGGTCAATTTAAGGCAAATTTGCATGTACATACACAATACTCTGACGGAGAAATGACTGTCAAAGAACTACTTGATTTTGCAGAAGATTTAACAATAAATACTCCGGATTTTTTAACTGCAATAACAGACCACGACACAATTGATGGAGACAAAGAAGCAGTAAATTTAATAAAAAATTATAAGCACGCTAATATTTGTTTAGGCGTTGAATTTTCTACAATCGCAATCAATTTTCCAAAACAACCCAAACCATTACAAGTACATTTATTAGTTTACGGGATTGACCCTAATGATAAAAAACTTGATGAATATTTAATTAATAAAAGAGAACAAAAACTAAAACTTGCAAAAGAAACGATTACAAAGCTAAATACAGCACTTCCTGAATATAATTTTACAATAGAAGAAGCTGCGAAATGTCATGGTATGATTTTAAAAGGAGAAGACGAAGTTGCGCATCCTTTAAAGAAATACACATCAGGCAAAATTTTGTTAGATTATTATTTTCCTAACGCTGATTTTTCTTATGAAAAACCAATTTATAAATTTAAATATATGTTTAAAGGTCAAGCACCATACCACAAAATTTATAAAAAAGTCCTTGAATTATACACAGGAGAAGAATTACCTGATATCCCGGACGACATTGAACAAAATATACAAAAAGCAAGAGAGATTTATTTAAAAGCACATCCGTCAATCGGAAATATGCTTGAACAATTTTCATCTTTTGAAGATACTGTTAAATTTGTCACAACCCTAAATTCTGGTGTTATGTCAATCGCGCACCCAGCAAGAACAAAAGCTTATTTTCCCGATTTTTACGAACATCTTTTTGAACACTTTAAAAAAGCTGGTGGCGACAAAGCAATGTTTTATGAGGGTGGTTACCAATCTTATGAAGACACATATTATCAAGAATGGCAAGATAAAATTGATCAAACAGCCTCTAAATTTGGCTTACTAAAAACAGGCGGATTGGATTCTCACGGAAAAAGTCTTATTGTAAGAAACCCAAGAAAGGTTCGAGCATGAAAAAACTATTCGTATTTATTTTTTTAATACTCTTTTCAGGAATAGCAAACGCGAATGATACAGGTTATGTCAGTCCCGAAACTTACGCTGTAAACGAGGCTGATATGACAGATTATTTTAATATTCCGGCACCTCAGAAATTAAACATTGATGACTTGGATAATCACATTAAACTGAACAAAACAGCAACATCCACAAAAGAGACTTCAGAAAAGTCTGCTAAAATCAAAAGAGCCAAAGGCGAAAAGAAACCTTATGAAGAACGAATGATATACAAAATGGCTAAATGGTGGACGGATCAAACCTACAAATTCGATGATCCGCATCACGGGGTGAAACACGAAATAAAAATTAAAGCTCGAGAAGAATACGAAAAACAACAAGCCGAAGAATTAAACAAAAAGCAACAAGAACAATTATAAAAAGAGACCGGTATAAATCCGGTCTCTTTCATACTTTATCTTCCGCAAGATGTACATCTCGGTTGAATTGGAGCAACATACACTCTTTCATATTTATTACACCCACAATCAGCAAAAGCCTTCCTACATGTCGGGCATGGCATAACTTTAACCTTTGTACATTCATCACATTTAACCTTTTTAACTTTACACTTGTCACAGTTTTTAAACCCTTTAAAAGGATTTAAGCTAAAATTTGTCTTGTTTTCACCAATTCCAACGTAAGGCAATGGATTAAGATAAGAAACGTAAGGCATTGGATTTAGTGTTTGAACACCCTCCCAAGCAAAAGCGTTTTGCGCAGAAAATAAAATTGCACCAATCAATGCAAACGAAATAAATAACTTTTTCATACAAATACTCCCTTTTAAAATGTAACGTATATCTTTGACACAACATTGCATTCAAATTAACAATATGCAAAGCATTATCAAATGATATACTTATTTTAAACTTTATCTGGGAATTTACGATAACCACTAGAGCAACATGCATTAAACTTTTTTCTTAAACCAAACATACAAAAAAATAAGGTTTGTAAACCAATACAAACCTTATTTTAAATATTTGAATTTATTAATTCTTATAGACTAGTTTTAGTTGCTGGAACTGAAGCATCATCTAACAAGATTACATAAACAACTTCACCTGATTTTGCATGGTATTGAAGCCCTTTTGTTATCAAACCTGTAGCTAAACCAACACCAGCACCAACTGGAGCTCCGATTGCAATACCTGTACCAATTTTTGTTGGATCAGGAATAAATGCGAAACCAACACCTGCACCAGTACCAACTGCAGCACCAGAAACTGTGCATAGAGCCAATTTGCCGGCTGTCATCCAAGGACCTTCTTTCAAAGAGTTATCTTTTGTGAAAGGTTTTGCGTTAAACGCAACTTGTTGACCTGATGGTAAAACAATTTTAGTCAATTGAGGATAAACTCTAGCGTTTTTGTTGAACCATTTTGGATCTCTAACTTCGTTCAATTGAGCTACAAATTTTGTACCAGCAGGAAGAACTAAAGTTCCTTCTTCTGTATTGATGTCTTCAGGAGCAACAAAACTTACAACGTCACCTGCTTTGTGTTCTTCTGACTTGAATTTGTCTTCAAAAGCAACTGCCAAAACGTTACCTTCTGAAATTACTCTTTCAACATTGTTAACTTTAACTTCATTGTTAGGAGCTTTTTTAGTAACAGCCAAGTGTTCAACAGAAGTTACACCAATGTATTCTTGTTTAACTAAACCTAATTTTTCTTTTAATCTAGCTAACAAAACAGCAGCTTCAGCTCTAGACAATTTGTCGTTTGGTCTCAATTCTCTTGAATCAGGATAGTTTACGTAAATACCATAATTAATTGTTTTTGCATAAACGTTAGTAGCCCATGCAGGAACTGCAGAAGCATCTTTAAATTGATTCAAAATAGACTTGTCAGCATTCATATCTTTTGTAATATGGCTGATTACAGATTGAGCTTCTGATCTCAAAACAGATCTTTCCGGTTGGAAAGTTCCATTCGGATAACCATAAACTAAACCTAATTGTTGAGAACGTAAAATGTTTTCGTAACTAGGAGTAGCTTTTGTTACATCAGAAAATTTGTTAGAAATGTTTACATTTAAATTTTCATTTGATAATACTTTCAATAAGGCATTAACAAATTCAACCCTTGTCATGTCTCCTTCAGGATTAAATTGTTTTCCTCTAAGAGTCATGATATCGTTATCTACAACGATATTGATTTCTTTGTTTGCCCAGTAATTTTCGCTCACATCAGCAATATTTGCAGCAAATGATGGAGCAATTGTCAATGATAATAAACCTAAAACCATTAACCCAGAAATAAATTTGTTCATCTTTAATTCCTCATATTTACCAGTAAACCTTTTTCGTGTATAATTATATAGTAGATTAAAAAAATTGTAAACATGTAATTATAAATTTTAATAATTTACCCAATTAAGAAAGGAAAAGTATGGATAATTACACTATGACTAAGATTGTTGCGACTCTAGGGCCTGCATCATCTACAAAGGAAAAAATCAGAGAACTATTTCATGCCGGAGTAACCATGTTCAGATTGAACTCTTCGCATGGGGATGTTGAAATGCACAAGCAAAATTTGTCTTACATCAGAGAAATTGAAGAAGAAGAAAAAACTTTAATCCCTGTATTGCTAGACTTACAAGGACCAAAAATCAGAATTGGAAACCTTCCTCAATCAATCGAAATCCACAAAGGCGATATTCTTAAATTCCGCCACCAACCTGAAATTACAGGTGATATTTTGCCGGTTGACTACAAAGGCATGGCTGATGATGTTACTCCTGGTGAAATGATTATGATTGATGACGGTAAAATTCAACTTGAAGTTAAAAAAGTTGAAGATAGAGTTATCTTTGCAGAAGTTTTGACAGACGGTCTTTTGAAACAAAGAAAAGGTATTAATATCCCTGGTTCACAAGGCAGTTTGGATGTTCTTACAGAAAGAGACTTAAAATTCGTAGAATTCGCTGCTCATACAGATATTGACTACTTAGGTTTGTCTTTCGTAAGAGAAGCTTCAGACATCGTTAAATTAAGAGACTTACTTCACAAACACGGCAACCACACTGCTAGAATTATTTCAAAAATCGAAAAACCTCAAGCAGTAAATAATATTGATGCTATTATTGAAGTTTCAGACGGTATCATGGTAGCTAGAGGCGACTTGGGTATTGAAATTTCTAACGAAAAAGTGCCTATCGTACAAAAAACTATCATTAGAAAAGCTAACGCTAAAAGAAAAGTTGTAATCGTTGCAACACAAATGTTAGACAGCATGATTGAAAACCCAATTCCTACTCGTGCTGAAACATCAGACGTAGCAAACGCAATTCTTGACGGTACTGACGCAATTATGTTATCAGGTGAAACAGCTGCCGGTGCATACCCTGTAGAAGCTGTTGCAATGATGAAAAAAATTGCTGATAACGTTCTTGAATCATCTTTTATGAGAAAAAATAAATTTCCTAGAAAAATGATTGAAGAAGAAAAAGATTCACAAGCAATGGCAATTGGTATGTCAATCGCTGATATGACAAGAAAAATGCCGGTAAAAGCTGTTATTGCATTAACAGGTAGCGGATTTACAGCTTCTATGCTTGCAGAAGGAAAATTAAGCGTTCCAATCTTTGCATGTTGCCCAGACAAACATGTTTGCCGTAACATCAAATTATTCAGAGGCGTATACCCTATTCCTTTGAACTACGAAGCTTCAATCGACAAAAAATCTTTGTTAGCTTTAGATGAATTCTTAATTAACAAACTTGGATTAGCAAAAGACGATTTCGTACTAATCACAGGTTCAGTTCCTGAATTGTTAGTTGGTGGTACAAACTTCATTAAAATCCACAAAGTTGGTTTGTTGAAACAAGACTAATTTCAAATAAAATCAATAACAAAAAACCCTGATAGATTAACTATCAGGATTTTTTTATAATAAAAAGCCCTGCACAGATGTGATTTTGTTACCTGCGTGGTCTCGCAGGTGGGTGAACGCCTCGGATTATCCGTTTCCCACTGGCGATTTTTCAATCGGTGGGTATACTTCACATCCTGTCAGAGTCAATTCTCCCTTTTATAATAAATGTAGGAACAAAATGAGCATCCATACAGAGCTTTTTAAGTATAACATATTTTTTCTACGATTTCAATATACTTATCAGCTATTTTCCAAAAATTTGTGCTCCGATATAAATCCCGATAAACATGGATAAACACACAATTGCAAAAGGATTTATTATAACTAAACTCGGAGAACCTTTGCAAAATATATTCAAAATTACCACTACAATTCCAATTGCTAAAGCTGTTAAAGAAAATGGCATTGTACTTTTTTTATTTTTTACAATTTTGACATTATGACAAAGTTTGTCAGTAGAGTACTCATCAACATTAGACAAATTTATAGCTTTGTCAAATGCTTCTTGGGAAATTTGTCCATTATTTAACAACTTTTCACATGCCTTTTCATAGGCTTTTCTTGTTTGAAATTCAACGAGGGTCAACATTTGTTCTTGTGATAATTTACTAAATTCTGACTCTTTCCCCATCTCAAACGCAACATAAGCAACTTTTTGCAAAATACTTTCATGGTACATCTTAGGAATATCTGACCTCAATAAATCTACATATTTATGAAATGTCCATTCAGAGATTAACTGGGTAAGAGCTTTCGCTGTATCAGGATTTTCTATCGTATCATCTTTCGAAAAAGCTTCTCCTGCCAAATACGTAAAGTCGTATACTCTATCCAAAAACTCTTTTTTATGTTCAGAAGCAATATCTTCCGGCATAACTTCTTCAGCCTGCTTTTTTAAATCTTTAGCAAAACCCTTAAAATCAAACGTTGCTGTCATAAAACCCTCCTAGGATATTATATCATGCTTTCCTAAAACAAGCAAACAGACACAAAAAGAATATAGAAGTTGTTACTTCATTTTAGCTAGTCCTGAGTTTTACGCCAATAACTAATAGGTTTAAACAGGATTTCCCAGTATTCTCCGGATTTATTTAACGGGTTAACATTTGAATGAGCCCCAAAATAACAGCCGGATTGATTTTCTGAATTTACAATTGTAGGATTGCACATTGATGTATACCAAGCCTTATATGTTCTATATGTAAAAATATCATGCCCAATTCTGTTTGGCCCCTTATAAGGACCGTTTGTATCAAAAACAAAGTATAAATAAGCAGGTGGCGGTTCTGCTCTCACAAAAGTAAATGACGAAATTAACATTCCATCCGGCAGAATATAAGTTGCATCTGCAGGGAAATAAATACCATGGTAACTTGGGAGCATGTTCCCAAGTATACCATACCCTCTAATATTTTGATGATATGCTACTAATGAATTCAATTTTACCGCACCTTTAAACTGCGCTCCCCAAATTTGATTAATACGTTGCAGATTTTCTTTTAATACAGGAAGTTCAGCATTTGAATTCACATGCACATCTGCCAAACTATCGTATCCCATTTCGTTTGCAGTATTTATTAATGCTTGCTGAATAATAGTATCAGCTTTTTTAAATTGGTTTTCAAGAACTTTAACTTTATACTTTACAACTAAATTTGAAAAAACAAGAACTGCAACTACTCCTATTATACCTAAAGTAATGAGTACCTCAGCGAGAGTAAATGCAATTTTTCGACTTTTATTATTGGTATATTTAGCAACAAACAAAAGAGCACCACGCATATTTGTAATCAAATTCTCCTGAATAAAATTAGTATTTAAGAAAAAAGCCCCCCCCGACGACTCTATTCTTATAAAAAAACATGTTACCCCTCCTAAATTTCAATATTTACGCTTTTAGTTTAACATATTTTTGCGACTTTTTCAAGCCTACTTAAGTCATTCACGGTCATTTTAAAACAATTAGTTCATTTTAAGAGTTTGCAAGGCAAGTTTTTCAGCATTATCAGCCCTTTGTAATGCTGCCCCCGCTGCAGAAAAGTCTTCATTTGATTGAACATGAATTCCCATTGGAGACGGTATATATGTCCTTACAGGTTCTGTTTGCTTATTATTATTTGTCTGGTTCGTATTTGTTGTAGTCGCAGTTGTAGCCTGCGTTGCAGTTTGATTTTGACCATTTCTATACTTATTCAACAAATTTGATTGTCCGTTTGTTTGACTTTGAAATGCTTGCGGAGTTGTTGTTTGAGCTTGTTGCTGAGCTTTAGCCTGTTGTTGCTGTAATTGTTGAGCCTTTTGCATTTGCAAAGCTTGAGCTTGTTGTTCTTTTGCTTTTTGAGCAGCTTCTTCTTCCTTGCCCTCATCCAAAACAGAGTGTTTTGGTTTTCCGAACAATAAATGAGAACCTTTTACCGCTATTTTGTTAAACATTGGCAATAGAACCATCATACCTAAGACAATTCTCATAGGATAACCGGCCATTTGCTTCATACCAAACTTAGGATGTTTGAACAAGTCTTTAATTTTTGATCCAACACCATCACGGACAATTGCTTTGTTGTCGTAAGGTCTAATTTGTTCCAAACCTACAGTGACAATTCGACCTACACGTTTGAACAATTTAGTAATTGGATTTTTAACTCCGGCATTTAACATTGTCTTTAAGTTATCGCGAGAAGCTTTCCATGCAGCTTCATTTTTAAACAATCCTGCCTTAGCAGTTTCATTATGTAGTTTTAAGGCATTTCTGTATGCTTCAACAGCTTTTTTATCCATACCCGCATATTGTAAACCACCAATATGGTGCATTAATTTAAGAGCAAACGGCATACAAACAAAGAATGCAACCATTTCAGTGAAACGCTCTGCAAATGATTTTGCCTTTTCAGAAAATCCGCCATCTGTTTTAATTGTTTTGTAAATAACGTCAGCCAAATATCCGGCTTGCATAATCGCTACGAATTTGCCACCTGCAACCCTGTTTGTACTTCCTTCTAGAACCATATTAAAATATTTTAAAAATCCCTTACCAAAAGCTGTTTTTGGAAGTTTTTTATCTAGTCCTAAACGTTTGACAACTTTATCTAATTCTGGATTTTCTGCTGGGTTATAATTTCCTAAAGAAGCTGCAAATTTGTTTGCATTTTCTGTTGCGTAAACTTCTCTACCAAATACTAGCTTTTGTAATTTTCTTGCTTTACTTGAATTAGATCCCCAAATTCTAGCAAATAGATTTTTATTCGCATTATTAGATGCTTCCAAAATTTCTGGAAGATACTTATGATGATCTTTCATCATTTTTTCATAAGTTTCAAAATCTTTGAAGCCCCATTCAAACGCTTTAATATCTTTTAATTTTGTAATTTTTTCTTTTGGAGTTAAGGCTTTAAAATTTGTTATTTCTTGTGCTATTTGAGAAGTAGAAAGGTTCTTTCTAGAATTTTTTAAAATTGTTTCCAACTCAGCATTTTGAAGAATTTCAATTCTTGCCTCGTTAGTTGTTGCTTTTTGAATAGCATCTTTATATTTTTTTATTTCATCTGGCTTTGCGCCGTAGCAATCAAGATCTTCAACAAATTTTAAAGCACTTGTAAACTTTTCGCCATGTTGCGGATAATCTTGCATTAAAATCCCTGACATACCCATGTACTGATCGAGAACCATACCAAGTTCAGGTCGAGATGGTGTATAAACAAATGATCTTAAAATACGAGAATTATCAACAACTTTAGTTTTTAAAAAGTTTTTAAACCGCCCAAATCCATTGTGCACGAATTGTCCAAAAGATGATTTCGCAAGCCTACTATCAGTAACCGAATTTGAAATTTTATCACCAAAGTTGCCTACTTTATAAAGAACTGTATCTTCATAATTGCCGCGACATTTTTTATTGAAATAATCCATCCCCTGAGTAATTGCAAACCAAGTAGGGACTGCAATCCCTGCGGTATAAAGCATTCCTTTAGGATCGTCTGTTGTTTCGGATACCCTATTTGCTACATAACTATCTTGAATGTTCTCTTTCAACAATTCAGGATTAACTGCCTGCATGTTAGGCTGTTGTCCAGAGTTTGCAGCCTGCATTTGCGACATAGCTTGAAATTGAGGTATTTGTTGTTTTTTGCTTACATCATTATCGAGCATAATAATCCTATTTTTCCCTATATAAATATAAAAACAAAAACTTCATGATTATTGCTTTTTTTACGGAATTGTAAAGAAATGTAACGAATTAAGCCTTTTGTGAAATTTTGAACTTTGTATATACTTTATATATACACAAGCGGTTAATAAAAAGAATGAGAGGCTAATAAATGGCAGTTGCAAATTTAAAAAAAATTGATGACAAATTGAAAAACATTTATGAAAATCAAGTTACAGTCAACAATAATCAGCCATTTGAAGATCGCTCCGAATTACTTTTTGCACAGATGAATTTCATCGCAATGGCAAATAAACAAGCTTTACATTTAATCTAACATTTTAACTCCAATTAATTTTTCCCCTACAAATTTTTACCTGATTTCATCCCGAAATCAGGTTTTCTTTATACTATGCATACAATTTTTGAAACTTTGCTTTACGCAATAATACAACTACTACTTTTTTGCTATAATACAACCATGAAACTTTGCATTTTTTCAGGCACATTCAATCCTATTCACAAGGCGCACCTAAAAATGGCGGAATATGTTTTGTCTCATTATGGATTTGACAAAATCGTTTTTATTCCGGCATATAAGCCTCCTCACAAAAATTACGACACAAAAATGTGCCAACATCGCTTTAATATGGTCAAACTTGCGACACAAAATAATTCACACTTTGAAGTTTCTGATATTGAATTTAAAAGTGAGGGAAAATCATATTCTTACCTAACAGCTTTAAAACTTTATCAACAATACAAAATAGATGAGAAAATAAAATTTATTATCGGAACTGATGCTTTTGAAAAAATAGAAAGTTGGTATGAAACCGATAAATTAAAAAAAATTGTTGATTTTATCGTATTTGTAAGAGAAAATGAGGCAGTAAATTTGGATTATCTCAAAGAAAAAGGATATAATTTTGAATTTACCCAAATGCCGTTTGTTGATATTTCTTCAACAGAACTGAGAGACAGAATAAAACAAGGTTTACCTATCAATAATCTTGTAACAAAAGAAGTAGAGGAGTACATTTACAAAAATGGATTATACAGAAATTCTTAAGTGGCTAAAAGATAATTTGAACGAAAAAAGATACATACACACACTAGGAACAGCAGATTGTGCAAAAGAATTGGCTAAACAATTCGGATTAAATGAAGATAAAGCATATTTAGCAGGACTTTTGCACGATTGTGCAAAATGCTTCCCAAACGAGGAGTTATTAGACATAATTCACAAACACTTAGATGTTGAAGAATGCGAAATGCTTAATTATAAAACATTACACGCTCCTGTTAGTGCATATATTGCAGAAACTGAATTCGGAATTACAGATAAAGAAATTTTATCAGCAATAAGATGGCATACACTTGGAAAACTTGATATGTCTGATTTTGAAAAAATAGTATTTATTGCAGACAAAATAGAACCAAACACTCGAGACAAAGAGTATTCGGACAAAATAAGAGAACTATTAGCACAAGAAAACGGTTTAAACAAAGCTTTATTAAAATGTTACAAGGAAACAATTAAAAGCCTTGTAAAAAGAGATTTAAAAATTTGCCTCTTAACCATTGAAATTTATAATAAACTTGAAGATTTAGTTCAAAATTAGCATGTTCGTGCTAGAATAATTTCAAAGAGAGGAAGTATAATGCAAGTACTGGAAATTAAGAATAATTTAGTAAAAATAGCTTACGACGTGAACGATAACCTTGCTCTTTCAAGTTTTGTTATCATTGAAGACACAAATACCCCTTACGTAGCGCAAGTAATGAACGTTAAAGCTGATAAATTGACAAATTTCGCAATAGTTAAATTGTTATTTACTTTTAATGAAGAAGGTATTTTAAAAAACTATAACGGTACTATTCCATCTTTAAAATCAACTGTTTCTGTGCTTCCAGCAAAAGAATTACTTGATATTATTCCGGTTGAAAACAAATTAACAATGGGGCAACTCGCTCAACAAGGAGTTAATCTGGATATTGATAAAACAATTTTGGATAACAATTTGCTTGTATGCTCTGATAATATCGAAAATACAAATACTCTTCTACAAAATATTACAAAACAAATTGATGAAAAGGTAGTTATATTCGATACAGACGGTTTGTATGATGCAGATAACAAAATAAAATTCGGGAAAGATTTTAAACTTCCTCTAAATTATGACACAATAAATTTCATTTATGAAAATGACCTTGAAGATGTTGATGCAACAAGCAAAGCTGTTATTCAAGATATTTTTATTGAAGTTCAAGAATACACAAAAACATTACCTGAGGGTTATCTTCCTTTCGAAACATTTATCAACGTTGTTGATCAACAATATAAAGAAACTCAAATTCCACAACTTGTTTTACTTAAAAACAAATTACTGAAATACAAAGATTTGAACGCATTTGCAGAAAACCTAAAAGATATTCTTAGCTTGAGTATTGCAATTGACAAATCAGATGTAACTGTAATTGATATTTCTGATATGACACCTGTTTTACAAAAAGAAATTATGTCATATACATACGGTGTTATGAGAAGTATTAATGAAACAATTTATTCTTTTGTAAAAATAGATAACACAAATTCCAGCAAAAAATTACTTAAGATGTTTTTAACTCGTGAGAACATATTTACAACAATAGTTTGTCGCCACGAATACAAGTATTTACCGGAATTAAAGAGTTCTGCACAGAACTTGATATTGTTTGCACCTCAAACTTTGCAACACGATTTTGCTTCATACAATACATTCTTAAACAAATTAAACTCAGACGAATTCATTATTTATGGTGCTCATACCCAAAATATTCCGTTCATCGTTGAGTTGGAAGACCTCGAACTTGAAACAGAAGATGATGAAGAAAATAATAATGAAATTGATAATGAGGTTGATGAACAAGAAACCAATAAAGAACAAGCTCCCCCCACTCAACAGGAACCAGAAAACATAGAAGAACCTAAAGTAGAAACTATTGAGGAAGCTCCTAAAAACGAAAGTTTTCAAGCTCCTAAAGTAGAATATCCGGACTTTAATTTGGGAGAAACAGAAGAAGTAGCTTCCAATATCGAAGAAATTAATACCGACGAAACTTTAGACATAGTAGAGGAACCTGAAGAAAATTTTTTGCAGGATGAATTTCCAGAAGAGGAAGGACCGGCGCTAGAATACGAAGAACAAGAAGAAGCTCCCGATCTTTATGCTGAAGACGAAACAGAAGAACCTATTGAAGAAGAAGTTTTTATGCCTGAAGAAGATATGACTGAAATTGAACTTGATGAAACACCTTCAGAAGAAACAATAGTTGAGGATATCATCTCTGAGGACGATGAAAACGAAATATCTACTCAAGAGCCAGAAGAAAATTCGCAAATATATAACATCTTGGAAGATGAAGAAAATTATTCTGATAATGAACCGGAAGTTTTACCGCTTGAACCTGAAATTGATTATTCTGTAGAAGAAAATGATATTGAAGCAAATTATCAAGAACCTCTTACATATGAAGATAATGAAGCAATGATAGAACAAGCTGCTAAGGATGTTGATAAGTTTATTTATGAAAAACTGCCGGATGAAGATATTTCATTGAACGATTTATCTGCTATGCAAACAGACGAATTGACAGAAGACGACTTGAATTTGATAGGAGATTTAGCAAGCGACAATTTAACAGATGTCCCTGAATACGTAGAGGACCAACCTCCAATCGTCCCAATTTATAACGCAGAAGATATTGAAACACAAGAACCTCAAAACTTTGAAGCTGGCGATAAAGTTTCATCTCCAAAATATGGGGAAGGTGTTGTGGAAAAAATGATTAAATATGGAAACAAAATGCTTTGCTCTATTGAATTTCCAAACATTGGCAGACGCCTTTTAGACCCAGCAATGACTGAGATTAGAAAGTTAGATTAAAAATAAACAAAACTATCTCAATTTAGACGCGTCTTTTAAGTATACAAACTGTGGAACGAAATCCGTTTCACAGTTTAAAACTATAAGGACTCTTAAGCACATCGGCAAAGCATTAGGAACATCAAGTTCATGAAAACACATCATAGCTACATCTTGCCACCCCATATCAATACGTGCAAATTTTGCGGGAAACTCCGCATTCAAATCATTTGTCAACGTAAAAATAACATGAGAAATATTTTCAACAGAAATATTGTTCCGTTCAATCATTTTTGATAAAAGCTCTAGTGTCGCCTCTTTTATAGAAGAAGAAGTATTTTCTGCAACTGTTATTGCACCTCTAATTCCTTTAGTAATCATTATTTTCAATCCTCTATTTGGCAATATGCAAACCATTTGCCCAATCACGTGCAAACATTTCGCCTTTTCCCTCAGGTTTTATTTTTACAAGCAAAATGCTGTCTTGCCCGCAACCGACAACAATTCCATCTTTACAAACCTTGTTAAATTCTCCACATTTACCGGAAACATCCTTTAAAACTCTTGTTTCAAGAACTTTAACAACCTTTTCATTATAGACAAAATAAGCAGACGGCATTTTATAAATACCACGAACAAGATTATGAATTTCTTGTGCAGATTTTGACCAATCAATCAATGTTTCTTCTTTAGTCAACTTGTTTGCCATACAAATTCCGTCTTCGCATTGCTTTTTAGGTGTAATAGTTTTGTCTATCAATCCTATCAAAGTTTTTTCCAAAAGTTCAGGAGAATCTTCACTAATTTTTTCAAATAAATCGACACATGTCATATTATCAGGGATTTCAATTTTTTCTCTCATGCAAACATCTCCGCAATCGAGACCGAGTTCAGTTATCATTGTACAAATACCTGTCTCTTTATCACCATTAATAATTGCACGCTGTATTGGATTTGCGCCCCTATAGCGCGGTAACAATGAAGCATGAAGATTTATTGTTTCATATTTTGGAATATCCAAAACTTCTTGCGATAAAATTTGTCCAAAAGCAAATGTTACAAAGAAATCCGGATTTAACTTTTTCAATTCATCCTGAATTTCAGGTTCTTTTCTAATTGATTTTGGCTGAAACACTGGCAAATTATGTTCCAAAGCAAATTGTTTCAAAACAGACATAGATATTTTGTGTCCACGTCCTGCCGGTTTGTCGGGCTGAGTAACAACTGCTAAAACATTTATCTTTTCGGAATTATAAAGATATTCCAATGATTTTAAAGCTATAGCCGGAGTTCCGAAAAAAACTACGTTAATCATTAATTCTCCTCGCTTTCAGGGCCATCAATCAACAAATCCGGATCCACAGGCGGGAGATTATGTTCTGCTAAAACTTTGTCTGCTTCAAAACGATTTACGCAATGATCAATAAACAAAATTCCATCTAAGTGGTCATTTTCATGTTGAATTGCGCGCGCCAAAAGTTCACCGTCTTTAGCTTCTAAAACAAACGGGCGTCCTTGCCTATCAAGTGCTTTGACCATAACATTTGCATATCTTTTAACATCAGTATAAGCTTCAGGGAAACTAATGCACCCCTCTTGAGCAACAGTTGCACCTGATTTTTTAATAATTTTAGGATTTATAAAAACAATCGGATTAAGCGGTTCATCGTTTTTAGAAACGTCAATAACAAAAACTCTTAAATTTACTCCAATTTGCGGAGCGGCGAGCCCTACGCCATTTTTCGCATACATCGTTTCCAACAAATCCTGAACTAATTCTTGAATTTTTTTAGAAACTTTATGAACCTCTTTAGACGGTTCTCTCAAACTTTTTTCACCATATTGTAAAACTCTTTTAACAGCCATTATTAAACCTCTTTCTATTAAATCATTATATAACAAAATGTTACAAAAAACAAGAAAATTGAAATATCCTCAAATCAATAAACTTTATATAAATATGAGCTTACTTAATTCCGTTACAGCATTAAAAACATTTAGCAACACTTCGTCACTGGGTAACACATGTTCAACACAAAAAGCAGTAAAAGGAAGTTCTATTTTTACACAAAATAAAATTTCTAAAAACGACGATAACAAGAAAAATCTGTCAGAAGAAGAAATTATGCAAAAAGCGACATCATATTCCCAGAACTTTATAAAAAAATATGATTGCTCAAAACTAAGAAGCAAAGTGGAAAACATCGAAAAATCTATGCGATTTTCTAAAAATGCCGAACTTTGCAGTGTTCCAACAAATTTAAAAAGTTCAATAAAAACAATCGGAGATGAAATTCAAACTGAAATCAACAATTTTTCATCAAGCGTTTCAAGCTGCAAAACAGAAGATGAGATAAAAACACTTGCCAAGGAATTAGAAAACAAATTACAACAAAAAAAACATCAAGCAAATATTTATACTCAAAGAGCACAAAAAGCTCAACAACTTGATAACAAACTTATGAGCATAGCAACAGATCCTAAAAAAGCCAAAATTCTTGACTCTATAGACATGAGTAAGATTGTTCAAAAATTAACTGAACCCGTTGAAAACGTTGATATTTCAGAAAATACAAACAAAATACAAGAAAAAGATAATCAAGACAACAAAATCAATAAAGCAAGCTTTGAAGAAGCACTAAAAAACGATGAAATATCTAATGTCATTACAAGTTTAATAAAATACGCAGACGGTAAAGAAAAAGATAAAGTTTTAGATAATTACTTAAAAAAGAATGAAAGCCAAAACAACACAGCCAACACACAAAATCAAACGACTTTCAACGCAGACTTTTTTAAAAGCAAGAAAAATCCATTCTTACAGTAAAAAATCTTTATCTTACATCTAAAAACTTATGTACTTGAGGAATAAGTCTGACATTTTCGTAATTTTTCAAGAATTTATCGAGTATTTGAGCACAGAAATCTGACGTTACAGACATTTTGTCTCCAATCATTTCCGGTTGAAGAATTAACTCTATTTGGTATTTTTTACCTAATTTACAACATTTTTCTATTTCTTCGTCTGTGATATTTTTATTAAATACAATTTTGGCAAAAGTTTCTACCCCTTTACAAGCCTCAAAAAACTTATCGTGAAACTTGTATGAATCCTTTATTCCTGTAGCACTTTCAAGCTTTATATCTGCAGAAATAATATCTACAAAGGGTCTTATTTCTAATAATTTATCGCATAGAGTTGCATTTGTTTCAAGATATATTTTTTTATTAACCAAAGGCAAAAATTCTTTCAAAAAATCTACAGACAACAAAGGTTCACCTCCTGTCAAAGAAACAGAATGGACATCTTTGAATTCATTTACTTTTTCGGCCAATTCATTTGGACAATATTCCTCAAAATCTGAATTTGAAGAAAATTCTGTATCACAATAATTACATTTCAAATTACAATTGCAAAAGCGTATAAATAACTGTTTATAACCTACATATGGGCCTTCACCTTGAATTGATGCAAATATCTCTTTTATTTTTACCTTATTCATTTAACAAATTCTCTCTTATATTTTGTGCAGACAATTTCTTAAGCTTTTCATAAAGCCTAATTTCATCATCCGACAAAGAACAAGGAATTTCAATATGCACATTGACAATCATGTCACCAATTTTTCCATTTTGTTTTAAACCTTGTCCTGCAAGGCGGAATTTTTGACCTGAATGAGTTTTAGGAGGAATTTTTAAACTAAAATTAGCATCAAAAGCCGGCACAGAGATTTTGCCGCCAAGAACGGCTTCAAATGGCGTTATTGGAATATTATAAATAATATTGTTTCCATCAAATGAGATTCTTGAATTCGGTTCAATTTTGATTGTTAAAAACAAATCTCCATTTTTACCACCGTTTTCACCTGAATTTCCCTCTGATTTAATACGAAGTTTTGAACCATTTTTTACATTTTTAGGAATTTTAACAGAAATTTTTCTATGTTCAGTTTTTTCACCACTTCCATTGCAAACAGGACAAATTGCTCCATTTATAAACTTCCTGCCTTTACAATGCGGGCATTCTCCAGAATGAACAACATTAATAGATCTTTCTGCACCATTTACAGCTTCCTTGATAGAAATTGAAATTTCTTCAAAAATATCTGCACCTTTCTTTGGCAATGGCTTTTCTTTTTTATTTTTAGCAAAATTTTCAAAAATATCATTTATTTTTTTAGAAAATTCCTCTTTATTTTTTTGAGAATTATATTGATATTTTTCTTTTGTCGAATTTTTAGGTTCTTTTGTTCTTTTTTCGTACTCTGACTGAGCTTGTTTAGATGAAGTATGTTGCTTTTCTGATTTTGACGTTGATTTAAAAAATCCGTTTATTGTATCGTATTGAAGACGTTTTTTCGCATCCGAAAGAATTTCGTAAGCCTCTGTAATATCTTTAAATCTGGAAGCTCCGCTTGGATTAACATCAGGATGAAATTTTCGCGCTAAGCGTCTGTAAGCTGATTTTATTTCAGCTTCAGAGCTGTTAGGTGTAACTCCAAGAATAGAATAATAGTTCTTCATATTTTTATATATAATGAAGTTCTAAAAATTTTCAACCGCCTCGCAAATATCTTTTCGGCACTTCTTTCCGCTAAAAGAAATTAATTCAACATCTTCATATAAGTGTTTTCTAGCTCTTGATAGTGTTTTAGCAGTTTTAGTTAAAACTAAAGTTTTTCCCTCTATAGTTTCATATTCCAAATATTTGTTTTTTGTTGTAGCAAAATGTGTAATATCAGATTCTACAAGCTCAATCCCCTTGATTATTTCACCTTTTTTACGAGACGAAATCACACAAGAAACAGACGAATTTTCGGAAACATCAATTTTTTCATAATCATCAGCAAAAGATCCGACTGCGCATGCTTCAAACAAAGTTAATAAATTTTCATCAACAAGATTTAAAACCGCATCAGCATCGTGGTCTGACAAAAAAGGTTTAAAATCTAATGTAACAAAACTTCCGTCATTATTTAGGACACAATCTACAC
Organism: uncultured Candidatus Melainabacteria bacterium; assembly: GCA_934717855.1. Taxonomy (GTDB): domain Bacteria; phylum Cyanobacteriota; class Vampirovibrionia; order Gastranaerophilales; family Gastranaerophilaceae; genus Stercorousia. The sequence goes on along the minus strand of CAKUZI010000011.1, from coordinate 7,643 downwards.
CCAAAATTCCAAGATACGGAGTCTCTTTTCTCTGTAATGACTCCAACACTCGAGTTACAACATTTTGCATCACTGAATTTTCAACAATACTTGATACTTTATAATCAGGGGTAAATGCCCCAACTCCAGAGGTAAGTATTCCACCATCACCATCTTCTGCAAACTTGTAATTGGCAACAGTTGCAAGATGCAAGGCGCTATAACCGTCTGTAACAACATAAAATGTAAATTCATGCCCATAAACATAGTCTTCCAAAACAATTTTATCTTCACCTTTATTAAACAAATCTTCAACAAATGTTTTAGAAGTAGCAAATGTAGAGCAGACCAGCCTATCAGCTAAATTTGAGTTTTCATCAGCTCTTATAACTTGTGGCATTGGCGCTGTTTTTAAATAATCAATAGCCAAAGGCAACTTGTCAAAAATTCCAAATCTTGGAGTAGCAATCCTTTGTTTATACAAAAATCTTTTTCCTGCAGAACGGCTCAACGCAAACTGAGCACTTTGAGCAGTCGGACAAAAAATCAACTGACTATTAGCTTGAAACAATTCTGCAATATTACTCTTAATTGCCTTTTCAGATGTAACAATTGTTAGATCAATTGCATTTTCTAGCACATATTCCAAAATTTCTTGAGTATTTTCTTCTCTAATATCAACACACTCAACCAATTCTGAAATAGCAGTGTTCCCAGGAAGAACAACGACTTCACAGTCATAGTTCTTAAACTTTTTAACTAAAGCATAATCTTTAGCAGAATTTCCAACTATTAAAACTTTTTTATTCTTATCCATAGAAACATTGTACTACAAAGAAAAAACTTTTTTAGCATTTTGCGTTGTTATTTCATCAACTTCTTCAAAAGAAATTCCGCGAATAGAAGCAATTTCTTCTGCAACATATTTTACATAAGCAGGTTGATTGGTTTTGCCCCTATAAGGAACCGGCGTAAGATACGGTGCATCTGTTTCCAGCAATAATTTATCGAGTGGAACTTCTTTGGCAACTTCTTTCATCTTTATTGCTTTTTTGAAAGTAACAACACCGCCAATTGCAATATACCAACCCTGCTTTACGCATTCTTTCATAAATTCAACACTTCCTGAAAAACAATGCATAACAACAGCGGAATTTTTATTATATTCTGTTAAAATATCAAAAGTATCTTTATGAGCCTCTCTATCATGAACAGAAATAGGAAAATTAAGTTCATTTGCAAGTTTAATCTGTTTTATAAAAACTTCTTTTTGCAAATCATTAAAACTTTTATCCCAATAATAATCAAGCCCAATCTCACCAATACCAACAATTTTGGAAGATTTTGAATACTCTTTAATCTTATCAATCAAATCGTCATTCCAACCCTTTACTTCTGATGGATGAACCCCTAACAATCCATACACATTTTCATACTTTTGTGCAAGTTCCTTAACAACCTCAATATCTGTCGGATATGCAGCCGGAACAATAAGCTTTTCAACGCCATTATCTAGCGCATTTTTTATGATATCCTCAACCGAAATTTCTTCTATACAATTTATGTGCGTATGTGTATCAATCATAATAAAATTTTACAGCCAATATAAATAGATGTAAATATTTTTATGTGCTATAATTGGCATGTTATGGAAGAAAAGAGCTTAAAAATATCTATTGCACATCTTTATCCAAAGTTGTTAAACCTTTATGGAGACATGGGAAATATTATTACTCTAAAAAAAAGATGTGAATGGCGTGGAATTTCTGTCGAAATAGAAGACATTGGAATTGGGGATACTATAAAAGAACATGACTTATATTTTATCGGTGGAGGACAAGACAAACAACAACTTGATGTTGCAGATGAGCTCTTTAAAAACAAAGAATTTTTAACTAAAGAACGCGACAACGGCTCTGTATTTTTAGGGATTTGCGGAGGATACCAATTATTTGGGCATTATTACCAACCATTTGACGGTGAAAAATTAAAAGGTATTAGCTTACTTGATGCTTACACAGTTGCAGGCAAAAAAAGATTTATAGGAAATGTCACAGTAGAAACAGATTTTCTATCACCATCAACACTCGTTGGCTTCGAAAATCACAGCGGATTAACATATCTTCAGGGCGAAACAAAACCTATAGGGAAAGTTACAATCGGAAACGGAAATAATGGACAGGATAAAACCGCAGGAGCCAGATATAAAAATGTTTTTGGAACATATTTACATGGTTCTTTGTTGCCTAAAAACCCGCATTTTGCAGATTATTTAATAGAATTAGCATTAGAAAAACATTATGGCGAAAAAATTAAGCTATCTGAACTTGATGACACTATAGAAAATTCAACCCATAATTCACTAGTGGGGAAATCTTACTAATGGATAAACTTTTAAAACTTTACAGCAAATGGTGTTCAATCTCTGACAAAATCAGGTTTTTGTTAGTTGGAGGTTTTAACGCAGCATTTTCATATGTAATTTTTGCAATAGCAATTTATTTAATCGGAAGTGAACATTACCAAATTTGTGTTGCTTTACAGTGGATTATTTCATCCGTTTTTTCATTTGTTAATCAAAAGATTTTTGTTTTTTGCACCAAAGGACATTGGGTAAAAGAATATTTAAAATGTTGCACAACATGGGCTGTTAGCTATGCTTGCAACGCCATTATTCTTGAATTTATTGTAAGATATATTTCAAAAAATGTTTATTTAAGCCAATTAGTCTCAATATTCTTAGCTTCAATTGTAACTTATGTATTATTCAAATATTTTGCATTCAGACACAAAAAATCAGCATAAAAAAAAGAGCTTGAACAAGAAATTCAAACTCTTTTCATTATTTTAAAATTATTATTATATATTTTTAACAATTTCAATTAAATGTTCAACTGCAACTTCCGGAGTTACTTTTTCAACATTTTCTGTTTCACGAACCTTATATTCAACCAAACCGTCATTGATTGTTTTTCCGACAGTAACTCTATATGGGAAGCCAATCAAATCAGCATCCTTAAATTTTACTCCAGCTCTTTCATCCCTGTCATCAAGAACAACTTCAACACCGGCATTTTGTAATTTTTCATACATTTCATTTGCAACTTTCATTTGAAGTTCATCTTTGATATTTACAGGAACAATCACAACGTGATATGGAGCAATTGCAATCGGCCATTTAATACCGTGTTCATCATAATGAGCCTCTACTGCCGCAGCCGCTGTTCTTGTAACACCAATACCATAACAACCCATTACATAAGGATGAGTTTTTCCGTTTACATCTGTATAAACAGCATTCATAGGTTTTGAATATTTTGTACCTAATTTAAAGATATTACCAACTTCAATACCTTTTGTTATTTGAAGCGGTTTCCCACATTGCGGACAAAGTTCTCCACGTTGAACAAGTCTGATATCAGCATATTTAATTTCTTCAATACCTAAATCAGTTAAATTTGCACCAACTTGGTGTTTATCTGTTTCGTTTATTCCAACAACAAAATTTTTCATCTCACGAACTGTTTCATCTGCAACAATTGTTAAATCATTCATTCCTTTAGGACCAATAAATCCCGGAACAGCATTAAAACCGTGCTGTTGCATAACTTCTTCTATTTCAACAGGAGAAGCAATTCTGATATCGATACCACCAACAGCATTCATTAATTTTGTTTCTTCAACCGCTTTATCAGCTCTAATTAAAGCTAAAACAGGCTTTTTATCAACAATATAAACAAGAGTTTTTAAAATCAATGTATCCGGAATATTTAAAAATTTGCTTAATTCTTCAATAGAATGAGTGCTTGGTGTATCTACAATTTTTGTTTCTGCAAAATAATCTTTACCATCAACAACAGCTTCCGGCAATTTTGAAATTGCATGGTTTGAATTAGCGGAATAATCACAATCATTGCAATAGAACACATCGTTTTCACCGGCATCAGTATCTGTAATTACCATAAACTCGTGAGAAACACTGCCACCAATTGCACCTGAATCGGATTGAACCATTTTTGTTGCAAGCCCGCATCTGTCAAAGATTTTTTTGTAAGCTTGCGCCATGTTTTTATATTCTTTATCCAACCCTTCTTCGTCTATATCAAAACTATAACCATCTTTCATGATAAATTCACGACCTCTTAATAAACCATAACGAGGTCTGATTTCATCTCTGAATTTCAATTGAATTTGATATAAATTTACAGGCAATTGTTTGTATGATTTCAACACATCACGAGCGACAGAAGTAATAATTTCTTCATGAGTTGGTCCAAGACACATTTCTCTATCGTGACGGTCTTTCATTCTCAAAAGTTCTTTTCCGTAAACTTCCCATCTACCTGATTCAATCCACAATTCTTTAGGTTGAACAAATGGCATTGAAAGTTCCTGAGCACCTGCTTTATCTAATTCTTCTCTGATAATATTTTCTATTTTCTTCAAAACTCTCCACATCAAAGGAGTATAAGAATAAACACCTGGGGTAAGTTTTTTTATAAACCCTGCACGACCTAACATTTTATGAGAAATAACTTCCGCATCAGACGGAAATTCTCTAAGGGTTTGTACAAACATTTTTGACATTTTCATAATTAAATTCCTCACATATCTTCTTATAAGTTTATTTTAGCACAAAAAAATTGACAAAAGATATATTATATTTGGTTTTGTGTTATAGTAAAATTAAATTAAGAACTAAGGAGAGAAAAATGAATAAAGATATTAAAGCAGTAATTCTTGCAGCCGGCAAAGGAACAAGAATGAAATCCAATACACCAAAAGTTTTGCATCAAATTTTTGGGAAACCATTGTTAGGATATGTTTTAGATAATGTAAAAAACTTATCTAACGAAGCATTTGTGATTGTAGGACACCATGCAGAAGAAGTTACTGATTATGTCAACAAAAGCTATCAAAATGCAAAAACAGTCTTACAAACTCCTCAATTAGGAACAGGGCATGCTGTTTCAATGGTTTGTCCTGCTTTAGAAAATTTTGACGGACAAGTTATTATTCTTTGCGGAGATACTCCGCTTATTACAGAAAAAACACTTAGAGAATTCGTTGAATATCATAATGCGCAGAACTCTGATTTAACAGTAATGAGCACAATATTTGAAAACCCTGCAAATTACGGAAGAATAATCCGAGAAACCGACAACTCCTTAAAATGTATCGTCGAAGAAAAAGATGCTACACCTGAACAAAAAGCCGTAAAAGAAGTTAACGCAGGTATTTATTGTTTAAATTGGGGCAAAATCAAAGGAGCATTTTCTCAGTTAACAAGCAACAATGCACAAGGTGAATACTATTTAACAGATATTATTGCTTGGGGAAAGAAAAACTCGTTAAATGTTAATGCATATATTCTAGAAAACAGTGACGAAATTTATGGCATAAATTCTCGACTTAACCTAGCTGAAGCAACAAAAATAATAAACCAAAGAAAATTACACGAATTAATGGTTGATGGCGTTACAATTGTTGATCCGGCTTCAACTTGGATTTCAGAAGATACAGAAATCGGTGCAGACACAATTATTTACCCATCAACATATATTGAAGGGAAAAATAAAATCGGCCAAAATTGCAAAATCGGTCCTTGCGCACATCTTAGAGGAGATGTTGAAATTGAAGACAATTGTAAAATCGGAAATTTTGTAGAAGTAAAAAAAGCCAAAATCGGTCACAACACAAACGCAGGACATTTGAGTTATATCGGCGATGCAGAACTTGGTTCACACATCAATATTGGCGCTGGCACTATTACGGCAAACTATGATCCGATCAGCAAAAAGAAAAGTAAAACTGTTCTTAAAGACAATGTAAAAATAGGTTCCAATACAGTTTTAGTTGCTCCCGTAGAAATCGGCGAGGGTACAAATGTTGGCGCCGGAAGCGTAATTACAAAAAACATCGGCGAATGGGCATTAGCAATAACGAGAGCACCTTTGAGAATCATTGAAGGATGGGTTAAAAAGAAATAGTATGAGCCACAAAAAACTAAAATGGACAATGTTTGTAATCACAGCTATTGGCAATTTTATTGCCATGCTTGATTCTACAACCGTAAATCTAGCTCTTTATCCGATGGCTCGTGATTTGCACGTAACAATGGGGCAAATTCAATGGGTAATGATTGCTTACATGCTTATTTTAACGGTATTTTTACCATTTTTCGGAAAGTTAGGTGATATTTTCCCTAAAAATAAGCTTTATGCATTTGGTTTTTTACTTTTTGGAATTGGTGCTTTTTTAAACACAACAGCTCCAACTTTTGAGCTATTACTGGCATACAGATGCCTTGAAGCTCTTGGAGCTTCTATAATGCTTTCTAATGCTCAAGCGATTATCGCATCTATTTTCAAAAAAGAACGTCGAGGTAAAGCTCTCGGATTAAACGGTTGTATTGTCGCAATTGGAGGAATGAGCGGACCTGCACTGGGTGGAGTTTTAATTAATTATTTTGGCTGGCATGCAATATTTTTACCTTGTGTAATTGTTGCTATTTTTGGGGTCTTTTATGCGTATAGAATGTTACCGAGAACAGTTAAAACTAACATCCAAAATTTTAAATTCGATTATCGCGGATTTTTCTATTTTACCGTAAGTTTATTTGCGCTGTTGCTTGCAATTTCTGAGGGGCATACTTGGGGCTGGAATTCATTTAGAATAATTCTTTTAGGTATAATTACACTTGTTTTTGGCTCACTGTTTTATATTCGCGACCACAGAATTAATTACCCGCTAATTAATTTTACAATGTTCAAAATTAAACCGTTCACATTCGGGAATTTAGCTGTCATGACTTCTTACATGGCAATGTACACAAACAGCATCCTTCTCCCGTTCTTTTTGCAAGAAATATTGAAATATAACGCTCTTGTAACAGGTTTGTTAATATTACCTTACTCATTAACATTAGCAATAACCGCACCTATCGCAGGTAGATTGTCTGGAAAATACGGAAGTAAAATATTAACTCGGTTAGGCCCAGCAACATACTGCATTGCATTATTTATGTTCACAATTTACGACAAAAATGCAACAATGTGGCAAATTATTTTAGCATCTGGAATTATGGGAATAGGCAATGGTTTGTTCCAATCTCCTTCTAACAATGCAATTATGACAAGTGTAAAGAAAGAGGAACTAGGGCTTGCTTCAGGGATTTTAGCTCTTGCTCGCAACCTAGGCAACATATTAGGGGTTGCTGTTACAATTACTCTATTTGAAACTTTCAGACATTTGTTTATTGAACATGGTCAAGTTTACGAAAACGCATTTTTGGCTTCATATAGAACTACAATGTGCTTCGGAATACTGTTCGGCTTGACCTGTTTGACATTCGCTTTTGTTGCATATAGAGAAAAAGTTTAATTGCTAAATTCCGATAGCCATAAACTATTTTTGTAACCGACTTTGCATCTATACTTCTTGAGATCTTTGCATCTAAAATTTACAAAATCTTAACTTGAAAAATAGTTATCAGCAATATAAAATATTAGTGTAAATTTTACACTAATGTTACTCAAATATAGATAGTAGGGAAATATGACAACACATAATGAAAATATCAGAAATATCGCTATCATCGCTCACGTTGACCACGGCAAAACAACTCTTGTTGACTGTTTGTTGAAACAAGCAGGTGCATTCCG
>CAKUZI010000010.1 GCA_934717855.1 uncultured Candidatus Melainabacteria bacterium | reverse complement strand
TATTAAATTTTTATTTTGTTGATATAGCAAAATATTCACAGGAAGCCACTGACACGAATTTGCAGGTGTGCTTCAGTATCACATATTTAGTATTTTATAAGTTTCAGTGAAATATAAAAACCTAGTTATTACTTGTTTATCAATGTTTATTAAGATATTTTTCTTAAATATTCTATTTGTTTAAAAACTGACATATTAACCACATTCGTTATTTCTTTATAGAATTTTCTTACAAAAATTTCCAGCGTCTTCTGGCGGGTGGAGTTTTTTCTATTATTAGGGTCTGAATTAGCTTCAAGCCCTTTTTTAATGCCTGTTTTGAATTTAACTTTATGTTTTAAAACCCTATTGGAGTATAGGATACACTGCTTTCCAGTATTTTTATTTGATGCAATGCGATATAGATACTTATCAAAATTTTAGAGTTAGGTATTATTGTTTCTTTAATTTTGTCAGGATAAAACACATTACCTTTTTATATTTGGTAAGATCATTTAATAATTCCTAAAAAATTACGCTTTTGTTACTTTGCTTTTGTGTAGTCCGGGTTTGTATACATCAAATTTATAGTCACCATTGGTTGAATATAATCTTTCGTCTTTCGAAATTTTAACTTCTTGTTTATATAATTTTCTTAATGCATTATTGTTTGAACCAATTATTTGAATTCCATCATCTTCTTTTGACTGCCCTGCATGTGTCATTGAACGTTCAAATGCTTCAAAATATTCCAAACATAAAGGAAATTTTTTATCTTTTACTATGGCTTCTTTTGCGCTAGGTAAAATTTCAGAGTCTTGGAACAGTGAATTATCTTTATTTAGTGTTGTTTTTATAACGGTTGGACTTTTAACGTAAATATCATTGACAATTGTATCTATGATTGTTTTATCATTATTTTCTCCTGAAATATTAAATAGTTCAAGGATTTTTGTAATTTGTAGACGTTCGTTTTGAGGCAATAACATGTAATCATTTAATTTTATCAACTTTGCGGTAGCTTCTTCATTAGAATATTTTTGGCAAATTGTTGAAACAATTCCTTGATATTCCGGTGTAAATGTTCCTAAACTTGTTGGAAAATTTTCTACAATATCTTTATTTATGATATATTGTCCTGCTTTTACCTCGTCTATAAATCCGTAAGATTTTTTTGTGAAGTTTTCTGCTGCAATTAATTTTGGATTATTCTTATCAAATAGTTTTAGTTCAAAATATTTACTTAGTGCTTTTATTTCAGTATCCAATTTTTTTGATTGTGTAATTTCTCCATTAATTGCATATTTTTGAATTGTTTGTAAAATTTTATTTGAAATCTCTTTAGATTCATTATTATCTTGAGGTCTAAATGCAGAACAAATCGTGCCGGCTTCTTCCAATTTGTTTTTGTAGAGCAAATCTACAGCGTTATCAAATTGCTCACAATAGTTTTTGAACTCGGCTTTGCGTTTTCTTTCAATAATTAATTCTTGAGTAAATTTTTCTTTCTCTGTCTGATTTAATTTATTTGTTCCATGAGCTTTGAGATTTTGTTCATTTATTAATTTTATACCTTCTGATTGTGAAATTTTGCCATCACTTATGTCGTCCAAAATTCTTAAAAATGGAATTAACGCTTCTTTGTCTTCCGGAGTAAATTGTGAAGAATCAAAATCGATCAATCGTTCTAAAATTTCTTCATTTCCCGCAATATCAGAATTTCCATAGTATCTTAATCTATTTTGAAATTGTTCTGTGTCAAATTTTTCATAATTTCTTTCAGATTGTTTAATTTTTAATGCTTTTCGAATTATGTCTTTTATTTTTTCATTCGGTTTTTCAAATTTATATTTAGAATTGCTGAAAGCTTTTGGCTTTAAAACAGTATCACCTTCTTGGTAACTAATTTCAGATAACTTTTTACCATCAATATATAATTGTTTTAAAACATCTATGACGTATGCATCATAATCTATTTGTAATAATTTTTTTTCGTCTTGAGAAATAATATTTTTTATAGGTTTAGCTTGTGTTGGGAAAGTACTAAAATCCATCGTATCTCCTAAAACTTTTGGTTTTATAAAAAATTGTAAATAAGTTTTGGTTAAAAGTTTTTTAGTTAAGAAGTCTTTATCCATATTGGAGTCTTTAGACAGTAGACCAATTTTTTCTTCTATAGCGTTTGTTAAAATATCAACAGCTTCCTCGCCAGGAATATCTTCTATCTTGTTAAAAAAATCTTCTACAAAATTTTTGTCAAATGTGTTTACGATTTTTTTAGCAATTTCTTCTTCAGGAGAAGATGGTATCTCTAATTTAGGATAGATATGTTTTACTTCTGTTAGAGTTGATAATTTGTTTAAATCAGAATAATATTTTTTATAGACATTGTCTAAATTCATGTCATCATTTGCGACAGCTGTATATAACTTATTTAGTAAATTATAGTTGTTTTTATCTTGTGCAACTCTTTTGTCTTTAATTTTAGGAGCTTCTTCCTGTATCCACAGAGTTATATTTCTTAAATAATCTTTTAACTTAAACATTACTGCATCAACAGCATCTTCTTTTTTCCCTAAAGGATTTTTTGTAAACCATTCTTTTAAAAGGTTTGCACTTTTAGATTTAATTTCTGGGACTCTACTTCTATATAGTTCAGAACTTATTTCGTCTATATTTAATTTTTTTATTTCGTCTTGCAAAGATCTTATTATTCGAGTTAATTTTATTTTTTCATTAATTATATTATCAATTTTGTTCTGTTTTATGCCATAAATGGCTCCGAAAGGAATTTCAGAGCCTGACAGTTTTTGAAGTTCATAATTATTTATTTCTGAATTTTGGGTAGAAGTTTGGTTTGTTAAATTATACTGATTATTTTCTATTCTATTAATTTTTAATGGGGTAGATGTTATTTTCATACTTTTTATAAGCCTCCGCTAGGTAGATAAAAAGTATAATATTTATTTTTTGCGAATTTGTAAAGAAATTTTTACATTATAATGTTTTTTTATTTCTCATTTTTATCGCAAGATAAATTTGTTCACCTAAAATATTCATGGCTTGTTGTGTTTTTTTAGAATCTTTCTGATTGATATCTTTTTTATTTTCTTCTTTTTTTATTTGTTTACTTGGATTATTTTTTTGTTTTTGTTCTATTATTTTTTGTTGTTCATTTTTTGTAATTGTTAAAAATTTGTTGGATGGAATCTTTAACGTTTGCAATTCTTGCATTTCTAGGTCGCGAAGTTTAGCTGTATCTGCAGTTTTACTTCCACTTGATTTTATTCCGTATTCTCGCAAGCGTGCTAATATGCGTGCCCATTCAGCGTCAATACTACCTCCTGAACAAGTATGAAATGATGCACAACTCGATATTCCGTCAATTGCCATGATGATATACACCCTAAGTCTTGGTTATTAATAATTTTATTGACGGCAATATATGTTCAGTTCTTTAAAAATTTCACTTGTTTATTACAATTTAGTAATAATTTTGATATAATTTCTTTATGGAATTCCGATTTGCAAGAGATGCGTTTAGATATCTGATAAAAACGTATAAAATAAAAGAAATTTATATGCCGTATTACTTGTGCGACGTTATGAGGCATACTGCTTTTGAAGAAAATTGTAAGATATTATTTTATCATATTGATGATAATTTTTATCCAAAACAAAATTTTCCAGAGGATAAATTCATTTTGTATCCGAATTATTTTGGAGTATGTGATACAAATGTTGATAATTTAGTAAAAATTTACCCAAAATTGATAGTTGATAATGCGCATGCTTTTTATGCGACCCCAAAAGGTTTTGCAAGTTTTAATTCAGCTAAAAAGTTTTTGCCTGTTGAAAGTGGAGCTAATCTTTGGATTGGTGAGGCTAAAAATTTAATTGTTAAGGATTATAATCGCTATGACAGGTTTATGAATTGCCATGAAATCTTACAAAAAAACAAACCAATTGAACATAGATATTTCAAAAGATTGTGTTCCGTTTTGTTATCCGTATTTAGCTAAGGATATTGAATCTGCTGACAAATTAGTTGAAAAATTGACCAAACAAGGCAAAACAATATATAGATATTGGAACAATCTTCCCAAAACATATAATGAATATAAATTTTATAGTAGACTTGTTCCAATCCCGCTGGATACTAAGCTAAATTTTGCCGTAATTTAAGCAATGCGAAATGTTTTCTTTGGGCAAAAACATCTGCCCAATAGCAAAAGGAGCATCTTCTTTTTTGCCCCCATTTTTTAGCCATTCTTCACATAATTTATTCATTTCGATATCAGAAAAGCGAAAACCTAATTTATAGTAAAAACCTCCTGGGGCAGAAATATCATCAATACAGCAAGCTTCTAGTGTAACTCGACCTTGTGTATCAATATCTGCCAAACTTTTTCTAACAACATCTTGAATAGAACGAGTCCCTGTTCCTTTCCCTTTAGTCCATAATTTGTCTATATGATAACTGGGAAGGGTTTCATAAGTTTCCTGATAATGTGCAGGGGTTGCTTTTTGTTTATATTTCCGTCCTCCAAACTCAACAAATCTTTCCGGTTTTGCAGGAATAAGCTCACGGGAAATTAATTTTTTATAATTATTTGGCAAATAATTGTACGCTATTGTTCCACCTTTTGATTTGTGGACGTTTATTAATGCAAAAGTCGGGACACTACTTGCAAGGTTTACTGCTTTGTGAGAGGCAAGTTCTTTTACCGTATTTTCAACTAAACCGTTGTTAGGCTTTTCTATCGACGGTTTAGTATGCACTATTTCTTTTACAATATTTTTAACACCAGAAATTTTCACCATACATATATTAAAACACTAAAGATTAAAAAATTGCTATTTCCGTTGCATTATTTTATTTTTGCAATAGAATGTACTTGTTAATATTCCCAGATCGTCTAGTGGCAGGACTAAAGACTCTGGATCTTTCAACGGTGGTTCGAATCCATCTCTGGGAAATTTTAGTTTCATTGTGTTATTAATAAATATATAGAGAGTCTTCGAACCACAAGAATTTTTCGTGTTGCTCAAAATTCTATGGTTTACCCTGTCGGGCACCCTCATTTGTATGGCTCGTTTTGCTCGCCTACAACTGAGCTGAAATCCATCTCTGGGAAATTTTAGTTTCATCGTGTTATTAATAAACATATAGAGAGTCTTTGAACCACAAGAATTTTTCGTGTTGCTCAAAATTCTATGGTTTACCCTGTCGGGCACCTTCATTTGTATGGCTCGTTTTGCTCGCCTACAACTGAGCTGAAATCCATCCTAGCAAAAATTATTTTTTCATGTTTTTATTATGGTATGAAAATTTCACCAATTTCTTTTAATAGTACTTATACGGTTGATACGTCTTCGGCACAGTCAAAAAGACAGGTTTTTACTTTAGGAGCCCTTATGAATAATTTTTGGGTAAATTCTCCACGTAGTACTTTTAATGAAATTCGCAACAGTGGTGTGTACGGTGAAGTGGATATTAAAGTGAAAAATCCAAAAGACAAAGCTTTTGAAGCGGTTATGAAAAAAAATAACATATCTTATCGCAAGAAAGAAACGTTAGATACTTCAATATAACTCATTGCCATGAAAATAGATTATTTTTTATAATTTTGCAATTTGATGTCGTTCCAACATTACCATTAATATTGAAATATCTGCAGGTTTTACGCCACCTATGCGCGATGCTTGTGCTAACGTTTTTGGTCGAATTTTTGATAATTTATCTTTTGTCTCTGAAGAAATATGCTCAATTTTTGAATAATCTATATCGTCAGGAATTTTAAATTTGTCTAATTTGCCTGCTTCTTTAACCTGTTGTTCTTGACGTTTTAAATATCCGTCATATTTTGTTAATATTTCAACTTGTTCTGCTACATCAAATGGAATATTTAAACTTTTGGTTTCTTCGTCAATTTCTTTTATGATGTTGTAATCAATGTCAGGGCGTTTTAACAGTTCTGCAATTTTAATACCTCTATCGATATTTTGACCAACTTTTGCAAGAACCGAATTAACTTCATCTGTTGCAGATATTTTAGCATCCTTAATTCTCAACATTTCACGTTCAATTGCTTCCTGTTTGTCGGTAAAGACTTTGTATTGAGTATCATCAATTAAACCGATTTTTTTGCCAATTGGAGTAAGTCTGGCATCTGCATTATCTTGTCTTAACAATAGTCGATATTCTGAACGAGAAGTTAGCATTCTGTAAGGATCTTGGATGTCTTTAGTAACTAAGTCATCAATTAATGTTCCGATATAAGATGAACTTCTTGAAAGTTCAAGTAATTCAGAATTGTTCAAATAGTTATAAGCGTTAATTCCCGCAACAAGTCCTTGCGCCGCAGCTTCTTCGTATCCGCTGGTTCCATTAATTTGTCCGCCAAAGAATAAACCTTTTATTTTTTTAGACATTAAAGAATGTGTTGTTTGGACAGCAGGAACGTAATCGTATTCAACAGCATAAGCCGGTTTTATAACGTGGGCATGTTCTAATCCGGGAAGAGTTCTTAACATCTTAACCTGAACATCAGCAGGCAAACTACTTGAAAAACCTTGAATATAAACTTCGTAAGTTCCTAATCCCTCTGGTTCAATAAAAATGTGGTGTGATGGATTTTCACTAAATCTTACCACCTTGTCTTCAATAGATGGGCAATATCGTGGCCCGACACCTTGGATTAAACCTTTGAACATTGGGGATTTGTCGAGATTTGCTTTAATTATATTATGAGTTTCTTCATTTGTTCTTGTTAAATAGCATGGATATTGTTTTCTTATAGGTCTGTTAGGTCTGAAAGAATAAAAATGCAGTGTCTCGTCCCCAGGTTGAATAGTCATCTTTGAATAATCAATAGTTCGTTTATCTACACGAGGTGGAGTGCCAGTTTTCAATTTTTTGATGTTAATTCCATGCTTGATTAATGATTCTGACAAGCCATAAGCTGCTTTTTCTCCTAAACGACCTGCGCTGTATGAGCGTAAGCCTACAAAAATTCTTCCGTTTAACGAAGTTCCGGTTGTCAAAATAACAGCACCAGCAGAATATTCAATTCCAAATTCATCGACAGCACCTACTATTTTATCGTTTTCAACTAGTAAATCTGTTATGCAAGCTTGTCTTAGGTAAATATTTTCATTATTTTCAATAATATTGCGCATGTAATCCATATATTGACGTTTATCTGATTGTGCGCGTAACGCCCGAACGGCCGGACCTTTCGAAGAATTAAGCATCTTCATCTGAATATAAGTTGCATCAGCAACTTCCCCCATAACTCCACCAAGAGCATCTATCTCTCTTACAAGAGTTGATTTCGCAGGACCTCCAACAGCAGGATTACAAGGCATAAGAGCAATATGTTCAACATTTAATGTTGCAAGTAAAACTTTTGCACCGAGTTTAGCACACGCAATAGCTGCTTCACAACCAGCATGTCCGGCTCCAACTACAATTATATCGTATTTATTATTGAGGTAATTCATATTTTATATTCCTAATCTTTGTAACTCAATTATAATACAAAAAAACTTTTTCTCCTCCATATGGATGATATTATTTCTTTTTGCTAAAGATTAAAATTATTTATATCGTTATGAAATATGTAGAAAATAGACACACATCTTATTGGAGCTCATGATGTCAGAACAAATGTTATTACAGCCGATTAAAGTGGCGAATGCGGATAAAGCTATAGAGTCGTTAGAAAAAGCAAGAATAGCTCATGAAAAATATCTCATTCGTCAGCAAAATACAGATTTGCAAGATGCAATAGAATATTATATTGATGCAGTAAAGTACGATCCGACGATGCCGGAAGCTTATTATAGACTGGCGACTCTTATGTGGGAACAAGGTCAAATTAGTCTTGATACGGCAATTGAGCAATGTAAAACAGCAGTTTCATTGGCTCCAAAAAATGTTAATGCTCATTTGTACACCGGTTTCTTTATGAAATTGGCTCAAGATTTTAAATCAGCAGAAAAAGAGTTTAAATCTGCAATAAAAATGGATAATTTAAAATCGGCTCGTCCTAGATTAATTCTTTCTCAATCAATTTTACAAAAAATTAACTCTAAAAACGGGAATGTTGGCGATTATGTAAGCTTTTTGTACTACTTTCTGTCAGGTAGCTTGATGCTTGCTTGGGATAGACCATCTATGAAAATGTTTTATAAAAACATGTCAGATGATTTTTCTGTATTTACATATAACACTGTTGGAAAGTTTTTAGAAAAATTTAAACTTTATCCGACTGCAGAAAATGTTTATAAGCAGGCGATTACATCTACTAGTCATGGTGAAATTTTTTATGACAGAATGGGTGACTTGGCTCTAAAAAATAAAGAAACAGAGTTGTGCGTAGATTGTTATAAAAAAGTATTGGAAGCAAATCCGTTAAATCGAGAAGTTTTAGTGAAACTAGCAACAGTTTTACAAACATACTTCCCTGAAAATACAGACGAAACGATTGATTGCTACGAAAAACTTCTTGAATTTGATATTGATACACCTCAAATTTATTATGAATTAGGACATTTATATTTGAAAAAAGAAGATAAGATTAATTCAATTAGTGCGTTTAAGCTTGCTTTAGAAAGAGATAGCGAAAACCCGTTTTATAATAATTCACTAGCGTACGCTTATTCAAAAGCTCAATTATATGATGAAGCTATTGAACATTATCAAAAAGCTATTTCAATAAACCCTGATAAAGAATGGACATCGATTGTTTGCGAGGCACTAGGAACTATTTATGCTCAAGTTAAAGGTAATATTGAAGCAGCTGTTTCGACATATCAAGCAGGTATAATCCTAGA
Source organism: uncultured Candidatus Melainabacteria bacterium (assembly GCA_934717855.1). Taxonomy (GTDB): domain Bacteria; phylum Cyanobacteriota; class Vampirovibrionia; order Gastranaerophilales; family Gastranaerophilaceae; genus Stercorousia. Next base: position 56,703 of record CAKUZI010000010.1, on the reverse strand, counting down.
TCCAAACAATTATAGTTTGTATTTGTCGTTAGGTGATGTGCATATGGCAGATTATGATTTAGATAATGCTATCAGAGCATATTGTGATGCTATCATGGTAAATCCTGATGATTATAGAGCTTATTCAAAGGCAGGAATTGCACTTTGGGAAAAAGATTATTTAGAAGAGGCACTTGTTTCATTCCATAAAGCTATTGATTTAAATCCTGAAAATGAATATGCACAAAATAATTTAGGAATTCTTTATTTAGATGGTTTATGTGATGCTGAAGAAGCGCTTGAGTATTTTGAAACAGCAATCGAATTAAATCCGAATTATACTCTTGCATATTTTAATGCCGCAAGAGCATCTCAAGAAATGGGATTTATCAATGATGCTGCAAATTATTATCAAATGGCAATTGATTTAAATAAAATCACTCAAGAATTAGACGAAGAAGATATTGTAACTAGATTACATAAGTTATTTGATATTTAAGATATACTCCTAATGTGAAAACAAAAGGCAGAATATTTAAAAATAATTAAAACAAATTCAACTGTTCTTGTTTCGCAAAATGTTTTTTTAAATATGACGGCCTATGGTGCGGAGAAAGTCCGTATTTGTCGATTAAAGACATATGTTCTTTCGTTAAATAACCTGCGTTTTCTTTCCACTTATATTGTGGATATTTTGCATCAAGTTCTTCCATATACCTGTCACGGCTAACTTTTGCTAAAATACTCGCAGCCGCAATGGACGCCGATGTACTGTCGCCCTTAATTATTGATTTTTGTGGGTAATTAAAGTTTTTTATTAATTTGTTGCCGTCAACCAGAACTTGCAAATCTTTTTGATTTAATTGTGCGATTACATTTGAGCATGCCATATTCATTGCTTTTAGTGATGCGTTTAATATATTTATGCGTTCTATTTCTTCAACTTCTATGCAAACAACTGAATTTATTGTTTCAGATTTGATAATATCAAAAATTTCTTCTCTGTGTTTTTTTGAAAGTTTTTTGCTGTCGTTTAGGATAGAAAGTTGCTTTATTAAATCTTCAGATATAGTATTGAAACATACTGCTCCGGCGAAAACTCCTCCTGCACCGCAACCGCGTCCGGCTTCATCAGTTCCGACTATAATTTTGTTATAATTCAAATCGTAGTCAAATAATTTTTTTGACTTTATTTCTTGTTTATTTTTTGCGACCATGTTTACTCCTCACAAGGAATTTCATCTAATATAAACTTGCCGATTTTACCCTCTCTAAAATCTCTCAAAACATAAACAGATGTTCTTTTAATGTCCGGATTTCCCCCTGCAACAATCCAATTGCGAGATTTCGCTATATCATCCAAGGAAAGATTTTCAATGTTATAATAATCTTTAACTTTTTGAGAATATTTTTCAGAAAGAAGTTCTAAAAGTTCTGTAGCTACTGCCTCACTAGAATATGCGTTTTCTGAAACCGCATTAACAAATGCTAGTTTTTTGGCTCTTAATTGGTCTTCTTGTTTCATTGGAATTATCCCAGGAGTATCTAACAATTCCAATTGCGGATTAATTCTTACCCATTGTTGTTGGCGTGTAACTCCTGCTTTTGCACCTGTTTTGGTTTTGGATGATTTTGTTAGTTTATTAATAATACTGGATTTCCCAACATTTGGCATGCCAACGACCATTACTCTTGCAGGACGACGAAGTAAACCTTTTTTCATTAACGCTTGTATTTTAGGTTCAGAAAGTTCTACTGCTTTTTTTACGATAAAATTAAGATCTCTGGAGTTTTTTGCGTCAGAGATAACTGCAGGAAAGCCCGTTTTGTCTTCAATGATTTTGATGAATTTTTTCAGTTCTTCAATGTTTGTTAAATCAGATTTATTTAGCAATATTAAACGAGGCTTTTCTCCTAAAAGCCTCGTAATATTATCGTAACTGCTTGATAGAGGCAGTCTCGCATCAATAACTTCAATAACTGCATCCACTAAAGAAAGTTGTTCTTTTAGTTTTTTTTCAGCCTTTGCAATATGACCGGGATACCAGTGTATGTGAAGCTTATCTTTTTTCAATTTTTTCCTTGATACGAGTTGCTTTACCTGAACGTTCTCTCAAGTAGTAAAGTTTAGAACGTCTTACATCACCTTTTCTAAGAACTGTAATTTTGTCAATTCTTGGAGAGTTTAGTAAGAATACACGTTCTACACCAACACCTTGGAATACTTTTCTAACTGTAATAGTTTTGTTAACACCAGAACCGTGTTTTTTAATTACAGTACCTTCGAAAGCCTGAATTCTTTCTTTGTTACCTTCAACGATTCTTACAAACACTTTAACAGTGTCTCCAGGATTTGCATCTGGAGTTGTTTCTTTCAAATAAGATTTTTCTAATTCATCAATAATAGGGTTCATTTCACAATTCCTTTATAATTATATTTCGTACTTTTTATTTAAAATTCCTTTTTAAAATCGATGTTCCACAAATACACCGACGCACGTACAATTATCCTAAAACAAATGTGGAAAAAATTCAAGCAGTTTTTAAAATTTTGTAATATAATTCAATTATGGCAAGTGATTATAAAAAATTATTAAATAAAAATAAAAAGAAAAAATTCGCAGATCCTAAAAATATGGGGGTGAATATTGATAAAAATGAATATTATGAAATAATTATGTCAAATTCTGCTCATCCAGAACAGATTAAATAAATGTTCTTGACATTGAAAATTTTTCTGTTTATTATTAGTTATGCGGTCACTCAAGATTGAGACCGAGTTGAAAACAAAATATGGGCATGTGGTACTCTGCCGAACGAGAGTTGACTAAATGTCAAGTCGAGTGAGAGGTGGTAGACACGCTCAACAACGAAATTGACAATTTAATATGGGCATGTGGTGGAATGGTAGACACGCTAGTCTTAGGAACTAGTGCGAAAGCGTGGGAGTTCGAGTCTCTTCATGCCCACCATATTAAAAGGAGAGCCTTTGGGCTCTTTTTTGTTTTTCATAGGAGTTAGATATGCGTATTAGTTCTGTTAATCAATCAAATCCCAAAAGTCAACCGAATTTTCAAGCAAAATTAGAGAAAAAGTTTGTCAAAGATGTGTATCGTTTTTGTCAGCAACGAGTTTTGCCTATTCAAATGGAAAAATTTGAGAAAAAAATTAGTGTTCTTGGGCAATATGGCGACAAAAATTCTATGTTTATACACAAAAAAATTTATGAAGATAATCAAAAAATACAAGTTATGATTTTTCAAAATGAAAAAATTAATCCTAAAGAAGGGGTTGTTGTTCATAAAAGCAAAAGATTTGGAGACTTTGTTAATTTTATAATTAATTTATCAAAACTTGATGTAAAAAAATATGAAAACATTTTGAAAATGTAGTAATCTTTTAGCTATACATTGTTTATAATACTTTTTCTTAAAGGTATATTTTCTTGCAAATATGGTGCAATTGGTGCCGTTGTTTTGTTTTGGTTTTCAAAATTAAATTTGATTTCTGTTGGGAATGTTATGTGGTAGGTTGTAAGGTAATATTTCCCGTTTGCATCAATAAGCCCGTAAAAGTGGCGATCCATTTGTTTGTTTATTTTGCGAAATTCTTTTATGCCTTTTAGGGAAAGCATGTCTTCGAGACTTTGTATACATCTTTCTTGGCTTTCAACGGCAAGTTTGTCATTTTCGTTAACGATTTTGCTTCCTCTCTCTGAAACGCTAATACTTGGACTTATTCTTTGTAGTCTTTCATAGTAATCGCTGAAATATTTAAACGCTTCGTCTTCGTTTCTTACTATTTTTTGCGCTCCGTTGATGTCTTTTTTGTATAAATTGTTTAATTTCTCTAATATGTCCATGTACAGAATTTGCAAATCTTTAACTTTAAGACCTTTTATAGATTTGCTATCATTTGCTATAGCTCTTGCAAGGAATTCAAAGTTTGGATTTTTTAGTAATGGTGTTAAGGTATATAAAACATTAGCCATTCTATCTGTATATATGTTATACAATTTTTGTGCAAGTTCCGGTTTTTGGTTTTGTTTTAATTCTAATGATTTGACGTACATTGCATGAAATGGATTTACAGATAAATTAAATCCGTCTAATTTGTTAAAATTTTCCGGACGGCTGTAATATTCAACATATTTTTCCATACGTTTTTGAGCTTTGGTGTCTTTGATATTCCAACCAGCTGTGTCAAACAAGATAGGTAAGTTAAATACTTTTTCAAATCGTTCTGCAATATCAATAAAATCGTGCTCATTGCCATTGTTGTCTTTTAAAACGATTGCACTGCAATCAGCATCATGGAAAGGGATTGCCATTGCATGTTCATTGCCTTTTTGATTAAAAATTGAAAAACCCATTCTTTTATTCAATTCTTCAAATCCGTCTGTTAATGAAGAAAAATCATTCCAGCTCATTTTATTAATCTGATTTGCTGTTTCTTTAACAGGAGCTTTTGCGTTTGCATAACAGTGTACGCATACATTTCTACAACCTCGATTTACTGCAATTTCAGCGATAGTATCGGCAACAAATGCAATTTCTTTCATGTTTAATCCGTCAAAAACCTTTATTCCATCTTGGATGCCATCTAATTTGTTTAAATCAAACATGTATAAATTCGGTTTTTTGACTTTTTGAAAATTTTGCATTGCTTGATTTAAATACGCTTGTGCTGATAAAAACTTGTTTGATGGAATATTTATGGGTAAATTCCCACAAAAAACAGGTTTGAAATCTGGTGATGAAACCGATTGTTGTTGACTTTTGATATGCTGTTGATTTTTGTCAATCAGTGAAATATTTGAATAATTTTGTAGGGGTAAAATTTTCATATTTATAGTAAAAACGATAAAAATATTTTTTGCTATTATATTGATTGTAATATTTGTATTTATATGCTATTCTAAGTCTTATGAAAAAGATTTTTTTTACAATATTTACATTCCTTTTAGTGTCATCAGTTGCGAATGCGTTTGATTTTGTTGACAATAGCGTGTTTTATAATATTCAAACTCAAAAGTGGAATACTCAACAAACATCTCAAAAAGATATTCGATTAATATACAAGATGTATTCAACTTCCGGAGGGTATTCTGAGTATTATAATAACAAGGGAAAGTTGGCTATAGGTCCGTTTTCAAATAGAGAGTTTATTGATAATGGAAATTTAATCGGAGTTGATAACGGAAGTTTAAAATTAATCAAATATTATTATAGTAATGGTTATTTTAAGATTGCAGAACTAGATGATAAGTATATAAGCACTTTATTCCCCGATGTTGAATTGATAAAAGTTTCTCAGTTTAGTAATAATGAAATAACTGTTTATAAAAAACCGTTTGAACAAAAAAAGTTTTTGATAATTAATGATACTGATAATAACTATTATAAATATGAATTCAAGCCCGCTCATGTGTCTGATAAGGATGTAAACGGTTTACTTACAGTTAGCAAGTTTGGTAAAATAATTTTTTCTCACTATGGAGATGACAACGATTTTTACCCTGCGTTAAAAATACACGTAAAAAGATTAAAAAATGAAACAAAATGACGAATTTACAGTAAAAATAGAAAAGTTATCAAACCTTGGGACTGGAATTGCAAAAATTGACGGACAAGTTGTTTTTGTTGAGAATGTTTGTCCTGAAGATGAAGTAAAAATCAAAATAACAAAAGTAAACAAAAATTATGCAACAGCAATTCTGGTTGAAGTTCTTATTCCATCAAAACATAGAGTTCAACCATTCTGTCCTATGCAAAAGGTTTGCGGTTCGTGTCAATTACAGTTTATAGATTATAATTATCAATTGGAACTTAAACGCCAAATGGTAGAGGATGTTGTTCGTAAGATTGGTGGGTTGGATATTCCAATAAATTTTCCGATAGCTTCTCCTCAAATAAAAGAGTTTAGGCATAAAATTCAATGTCCAGTTTCTCAAACAAAGGTTTCTAAAAAGATTTTAGCAGGTTATTACAAACCACAGTCGCACGAAATTGTTAATATTAAATATTGCCCAATTCAGCCTCAAATTTGCGATAATATTATTGATTTTATTCGAGAAAAAGCTGTTGAATATGAAATAAGCGGATTTAATGAAAAGAAGCATTTAGGTGATTTGAGGCACATTGTAATAAGAAGTTCTGCAGATAACGGCGATTGTCTCATTACCCTTGTAATTAACGGAACAAAAATGTTCAAACGATTAGAAGATTTTTCAAAAGTTATTTTTGAGAAATTTGAAAAAGTTAAGGGTGTTTGTGTAAACTTCAATTCTAAAAAGACAAATGTAATTTTAGGGAAAGAAACTCAATGTGTATGCGGACAAGATTTTATTGAAGAAAAATTGTTGGATAAAACGTTTAAAATTGGTGCAGATACATTTTTTCAAGTTAATCCAAAAAGTGCTGAAAATATCTTCAAATATGTAAAAAATGAAATTCAAAAACTTGAAAATCCGTCAGTTTTAGATGCTTATGCTGGGATTGCGACTTTTGGAATATGTGTTTCTGATGTAGCGGAAAAAGTTACAAGTGTTGAAGAGAATTCGTCTTCTATTGAAAAAGCCAAAGAAGTTTTGGAGCTTAACAAAATAAGAAATGTTGAACTTTTTGCGCAAGATACATTGAAATATTTGAAATCAATAAAGAAAAAATTTGACGTAATAGTTTTAGATCCGCCTCGAAAAGGTTGTACTCAAGAAGTTTTGGATGAAGTCCTTAAACATTCAAAAGCTCGTCATTCTGAGGGTGAAAGTAGCAAGATTCTTCGCTCTGTTCAGGATGATGAAAAAGCCGAAGAATCTCAAAAAAGTAAAATTATCTACGTTAGTTGCAACCCGGCAACACTTGCTCGAGATTTAAAATATTTGACAGAACACGGAGCAAAGGTCGAAAGTATCCAACCGTTTGACATGTTCTGTCATACATATCATATTGAAAACGTCGCAATTATTTGTTTTTAGTTTTTGAAGTCGCTTTAGCTTGTTTTTGTGAGGCTTTATATGCGACGTCACAATCCATTTTCATTTTATGCAAGTTTTCAAAGCTTAATTCTTTTGGTAAGAAATATGGTATTGGCAAGAAGTCTGACATTTTAGTCCTTTGTTTAGGACTTCTCTTAGGTAAATTCTTAGCATGGATGTAAGAGTCTAAAATGTATCTGGTTAAAAATTCTTGTTGCATTTCATCAAGACCGTTCATTTTTTCATTAAGCATTTTTTGAATTGGTGCGTATTTTAGTGGCAAATCTTTATTACATCTTTTTTTATAGTAAAAATCTTCTAATTCTTTTAATTCTTCTACGTTTATACCCATAATTTGCACTTCAAAAAGTTGTCCATCCGGAGTTTCTAAAGTCAAATGGACTGCAGTATAACCATTTGGAATTGCTTTTCCACTTCTTGAAGGATATTGTTTCATTTCTTGGCAAACATCTTCAAATTTGTCTAGTGTTTTTGAAGACACATAACTGTCTTTTCTTGTCAATCTGTAGTTTTCAATTTCTTTAACTTTGAAATGACCCTTTTTTACCATGATGCCAAATATATCAAAAACTCTATCGAATGCTTCTTGAGAAGAATCTCCCATTGTAATTCTTAATCCGATGGCGTCTCCTATGTTTTTAAGTTCTTGTTTTGTCTTGCGCTTTCTAGAAATCCCTTTTTCTCCAAGAGAGCCTGCTCCTTTTGTTCTGCCATGAATAGAAAACACCGGTCTTTCTGGATGAAGAGTGGTTGCCATTAATGGTTTAAATTCTCTTTTGAAAATATTAACAATTTTTTGAGTTATTGGCTCTAATTCGTTACTAGCTTCATTCATAACTTTCCAAGAAATATCTTTAGTTCTTTTTTCTAAGATTTTTTCTCCGCCAGTAAAAGATACAGAGTCTTTTGCAAGTGGTTTCAAATTTGGGTAATTATTTGAAGCAGATATATTGTTTGGGGTTGATTGGTAAGCTTTTAATGCTTGAGTACTATTTTGATAAATTTTTGGGGTAATTGTTAAAACCATGATGTATCCCACCTTTCTACACTTCTCTATAAAGAACATCAAGGTGAAAAATTGTCAAGCTTTTGTTGTTTGTGATAAAAATTTTACATAAATTTACATTCTAAAAAATGTATGGTCATATTTGTTCATATTACTTTGTCAAAATATTTTGTTTGTATTAAAATTAGGTGGTATAGTTATTAAGTAAATAGCATAAATAAGGAGGTTTGTTATTATGCCAGGAAAAACTATAACAGTTGATGGCAACTATGCTGCAGCGCATATCGCTTATGCGTTGAGTGAAGTTTCCGCAATTTATCCTATCACTCCTTCATCTACTATGGGTGAATGGATTGATGAATGGGCATCTCAGCACAAAAAAAATATCTGGGGTGAAGAAGTAAGAGTAGCAGAAATGCAATCAGAAGCAGGTGCAGCAGGTGCTGTCCACGGTGCTTTGGCTGCAGGTTCTTTAACATCAACTTATACAGCTTCTCAAGGTTTGTTGTTGATGATACCGGTAATGCACAAGGTTGCTGGGGAAATGCTTCCTCACGTTATCCATGTTGCAGCTCGTGCTCTTGCAGCTCAATCACTAGCAATTTTTGGTGATCACACTGACGTTATGGGTTGTCGTAACACAGGTTATGCAATGTTAGCAGCTAACTCTGTTCAAGAAGAAATGGATTTGGCTCTTGTTGCTCACCTTGCAACTTATAAATCTAAAGTTCCGTTCTTACAATTCTTCGACGGATTTAGAACTTCTCACGAAATTCACAAAATTGAAGAAATTTCTTACGAAGATATCGCATCTTTGGTAGAACCAAAATATATTGAAGAATTTAGACAAAGAGCTTTAAGACCTGAAGCTCCTGTTTGTAAAGTTGGTGCACAAAACACTGACGTTTACTTCCAAGGTCGTGAAACAAGCAACAAATACTATGATGCAGTTCCTGATATCGTTCAAGAATACATGGACAAAGTTGCTAAAGTTACAGGCAGACAATACCACCCATTTGATTATGTTGGTACTCCAGATGCAACAGACGTAATCGTTGCTATCGGTTCCGGTTGTGAAACTATCGAAGAAACAATCGAATACTTGAACGCAACTCGTGGTACTAAATATGGTTTGGTTAAAGTTAGATTGTACAGACCGTTCGATGTTAAACGTTTCAACGAAGCATTACCTAAATCAGTTAAACGTGTAACTGTTCTTGATAGAACAAAAGAACCTGGTTCAATTGGCGAACCTCTATACCTAGATGTTGTTGCAGCTATCGAAAACAAAGATGCTAGAGTAATCGGCGGACGTTATGGTTTGTCTTCAAAAGAATTCACACCATCAATGGTTCTTGCTATTTACAAACACGCTGAAAACAACGGTTTCCATGGATTTACAGTTGGTATCGAAGACGATGTTACTCACAAATCAATCAAAGTTGAAGAACACATCGTTACAGAGCCAGAAGGCACTACAAACTGTATGTTCTGGGGATTGGGTTCTGATGGTACTGTTGGTGCTAACAAAAACTCAATTAAAATCATTGGTCAATACACTAACAAAGATGCTCAAGCATACTTTGCTTATGACTCTAAAAAATCTTTCGGTGTTACAACTTCTCACTTGAGATTTGGTGACAAACCGATTAAATCTACATACCTTATCACAGCTCCTGATTTCGTATCTTGCTCAGCTCACGCTTACATCGGCAGATATGATATGCTTAAAGGTATTAAAGAAGGTGGTACATTCTTACTTAACAGCCCTTGGTCTAAGGAAGAAGCTTTCTCTCATTTAACAAGAGATATGCAAAAAACTATTATTGAAAAGAAAATCAAATTCTACAACGTAGATGCTGAAGCTCTTATCAAACAACAACCGGGCTTAAGAGGTAAAGGTGCTAACACAGTTATGATGGTTGCATACTTCAAAGTTTCTGGAATTATTCCATTTGAACAAGCTTATGAAGGTATGAGAGCTATGACAACTAAGACTTTCAAAAAGAAAGGCGACGATGTTGTTAACATGAACTTGGCATTGATTGACGCAGCTGTTAACGCAACTGAAGAAGTTGTTGTTCCTGCTTCTCTTGATGGTGTTTGCTCTGCAGATGAACCAAAATTAATTCCTGATGATGCATCTGAATTTGCTAAAACAATTATCAAACCGTCAATGCATTTGAAAGGCGACGATATTCCTGTATCAGCAATGTCTGTTGATGGCGTAATTCCTACAGGTACTGCTTGTCTTGAAAAACGTGGTATTGCTCCTCGCGTTCCTCATTGGAATTCAGAATTCTGTATTCAATGTGGTATCTGTGCTTCTGCATGTCCACACGCAGCAATCAGAACTAAATTAGTTGAAAAAGAAGATCTTAAAGATGCTCCTGAATCATTCAACACAGTAGAAGCTAAACCAAATGCAAATGGCGAACACTTCAAAGTTCAAGTTTACTGCAAAGATTGTACAGGTTGCGGAGTTTGCTTGGATCAATGTCCTATGGCTAAAAATCCTGAAAAAGCAGCTTTGACTTGGTCAACAATCGAAAAAGAAGAAGAAAATTGCGAATCAGTAAACGAAAAATTCTTCGACGAATTGCCTGATAACGTAATGGGCAAAAACACTACAAAAACTATTAAAGGTGCAATGTTGAGAAAACCTCTATTTGAATTCTCAGGTGCTTGTGCCGGTTGTGGTGAAACTCCTTATGTTAAATTGGTATCACAATTGTTTGGTGAAAATGCAATCGTTGCTAACGCAACTGGTTGTTCATCAATTTACTCAGGTACATTCCCAACAATCCCTTACACAACTAATAAAGATGGTAGAGGACCTGCTTGGGCTAACTCATTGTTCGAAGACAACGCTGAATTCGGTTTTGGTATGAGATTAGCTGTAGATCAAAACAGAGCTACATTAAAATCTTATGCTGAAAAAGTTCTAGCTTCTGAAAAAGCACCAGCTGACTTGAAAGACGCTATTAATGGCGCTTTGGCTCACTGGGATAATTCAAAAACTGATGAAGCAGTTAAAGCTCAAGCTAAAGCTAAAGAAGTTATTGACAAATATGCTTCTCAATGCGATTGCGCTGACTTAGCTAAAGTTAAAGAACTTGAAGATTACTTCACAGATAAATCAGTTTGGATTATCGGTGGTGACGGTTGGGCTAACGATATCGGTTACGGCGGAATCGACCACGTACTTGCTCAAAACAAAAACGTTAACGTTCTTGTTCTTGATACCGAAGTTTACTCTAATACAGGTGGTCAAGCTTCTAAATCAACACCTACTGGTGCTGTTGCGAAGTTTGCTACAGGTGGTAAGAAAACTTACAAGAAAAACATGGGCTTGATGAGCATGTCTTATGGTTATGTATATGTTGCATCAGTTGCATTGGGTGCTGATAGAGGTCAAACTCTTAAAGCGTTCCAAGAAGCTGAAGCATATAACGGACCATCAATTATCTTTGCTTATGCTCCATGTATCGCACACGGTATCGATATGAGTAAAACTCAAACTGAACAAAAACGTGCTGTTGATGCTGGATACTTCCCATTGTACAGATACAATCCGGAAAATCCTGAAGCTCCATTCACTTGGGATGCTAAAGATCCGAAAGGAAGTTTCCAAGAATTCATCAAATCAGAAGGACGTTATAAATCATTGATGAAAACTAACCCTTCTGAAGCTGAAGCTCTATACGAAAAAGCAGAAAAAGATGCTGCAACTCGTATGTCAGTATTTAAAGCTGTTGGTGAATTGCTAAAATAAGCACTTAAACAATGGTAACATTGAAAAAGAGGTATCGAAGGATGCCTCTTTTTTTGTTGAAAAATTTTGCGAATATAAAATTATTATGATATATTGTTTCTATGGAAAAACAAAAATTAGCGGTTGTTGCAATGAGTGGCGGTGTAGACAGTTCAGTTACAGCGTTACTGCTTCAACAACAAGGATATAAAGTAATCGGTTTAACGGCAAAAATGCAGGATACTCAAGCTGCATCAAATGTTGTTCAAAATGCTAAAAGAGTCGCAGAAGATCTTGGTATTGAACTTATTGTGTATAATACTGTGGATTTATTTAATGAAAAAGTTATAAACTACTTTGTAGATGCATATAAAAACGGGAAGACTCCAAATCCTTGTATAGTTTGTAATCAGTTCGTAAAGTGGGGCAAATTATTTGATTATGCGACAGAAATTTTAGAAGCAGATGTTTTTGCAACCGGACATTATGCAGATATAAGATTTGAAAACGGATTTTATAAATTATATCCGGCAAAAGATGAACACAAAGATCAACTTTATTTCTTATACAGATTAGGTCAAAAGCAGTTGTCTAAAACAATTTTTCCGCTTTATCATTATGAAAAATCTCAGGTTAAACAAATTGCAACAGATTACAATTTGCCACCTAAAGATTCAAAGGAAAGTCAAGATATTTGTTTTATTCAAAAGCCTGTTACAACAAAAAGTTTTTTGATTGATAAATTTGGGTCGAAAAAAGGTGATTTTATAGATGTTTTAACCGGTAAAAAATGGGGAGAACATCAGGGGTGCTATCAGTACACAATTGGTCAAAGAAAAGGGATTGGGATTGCAGCTCCTTATCCATTGTATGTAATTGATATTGATGCTAATAAAAATATTGTTTATTTGGGACGTGAAGAAGATAATTACAAAAAATCTTTAAAAGTTGTCAATTTAAATTGGTGTTATCCATTGCAAAATACAGAATTTGATGCGTGGGTAAAAATTCGTTATAATATGTCACACAAAAAAGCGCATGTGAGTGTTTGTGGAGAAATTGCCGTTATTGAATTTTATGAGCCGGTAAATTCTGTTACAAACGGACAGTCTTGCGTAATTTATGATTTGGAAGATAAACACTTAATTGGTGGCGGATTTATAGAAAGAAATTAAAAGCTATTTACTTTTAATTATGTAAGGATTATCATATATATTGATAGGGAGAGAAAATTATGTATAATCCAAAATCACACAATGCTGAAGAATTTATTTCTCATGAAGAGATATTAGATACTTTAAAATATGCAGATGAAAATAAAAATAATATTGAAGTAATAGATAAAATTTTAACAAAAGCTAAATTAGGAAAGGGGTTAACTCATAGAGAAGCTTCTGTCCTTTTAGCCTGCGATATAGAAGCTAAAAATAAAGAAATTTTTGAGTTAGCTAAAAAAATAAAACTAGATTATTATGGAAACAGAATTGTTTTGTTTGCACCTCTTTATTTGTCAAATTATTGTGTAAATGGTTGTGTATACTGTCCTTATCACGCTAAGAATAAACATATTCCCCGCAAAAAATTATCTCAAGAAGAAGTTGCAAAAGAAGTTATGGCTTTGCAAGATATGGGGCACAAACGTCTTGCGATAGAAGCCGGCGAAGATCCGGTTAACAACCCGATTGAGTATATTTTAGATTCTATCAAGACGATTTATTCAATTAAACACAAAAATGGTTCAATTCGTCGTGTAAATGTTAATATTGCTGCCACAACAGTTGAGAATTATAAAAAATTACATGATGCGGGAATTGGAACGTATATTTTGTTCCAAGAAACTTATAACAAGGAAAGTTATGAAACACTTCATCCTACAGGACCTAAACATAATTATAAATATCACACAGAGGCTATGGATAGAGCAATGCAAGGTGGCATTGATGATGTTGGTTTAGGTGTTTTGTTTGGATTAGAATCATATAGATATGAATTTGCCGGAATTTTGATGCATGCGGAACACTTAGAAGCAGCATTTGGCGTCGGTCCTCATACAATTAGTGTCCCTCGTATCAGAAAAGCAGATGATATAGATCCAAATGTATTTGATAATGGAATTGATGATGATATATTTGCTAAAATAGTTGCTTGTATAAGAATTGCAGTTCCTTATACAGGAATGATTGTTTCTACAAGAGAAAGTGCGGAATGTAGAAAACGTTTATTAGAACTTGGTGTTTCTCAAGTTTCAGGTGGTTCTAAAACAAGTGTGGGCGGGTATTTTCAACCAATGCCGGAAAAAGAAGAATCTGCACAATTTGATGTATCTGATAGACGTCCGCTTGATGAAGTAATAAAATGGCTTATGGAACTTGGTTATTTGCCAAGCTTTTGTACGGCATGTTACAGAAATGGCAGAACTGGTGACAGATTTATGGAAATTTGCAAGGACAAACAAATACATAATTTCTGCCATCCGAATGCTATTTTGACTTTAAAAGAGTATTTAGAGGATTATGCATCCCCAGAAACTAAAAAAATTGGAGAAACTTTAATTGAAAAAGAACAAAAAACTCTTGAATGTCCAGAGTGCGTGAAGCTTAAGGTCGCAGAAGATTTAGAAAAAATAGAACAGGGCGGAAGAGATTTTAATTTCTAGCTTGCAAAGTTCCAAAATATAAGATATAATGACAATGTAGTTTATATGGAAGGATTTTTAAATGGCTAAATTAAAAGGTTTTACTTTGGCAGAAGTACTTGTGACTCTGGGAATTATCGGTGTCGTTGCCTCTATTACAATGCCAACATTAGTGCAAAATTATCAAAAGAAAGCATTTGCTACTCAATTGCATAAGGTTTATGCAGAATTGTCTCAAGCTTTGCTAAAATATCAAAATGACAGAAATGCAGTAAATTTTGGAGAAGCTGGGTTAAATTCTCAGGAAAAAATGATAGCTTTTTTGAATGAGTATCTTAAGGTTGTTCAAAAATGTGAAGCAAAAGCTACTCCGTGTATGGCTCCAAGTTATAGAAAACTAAGCGGTGTAAATGGTTTTGTCGCTACTACTTCAACAAACTGTTTCGCGCTTGCGAGTGGAGCAAGTTTATGCCCTAGATACTCTTCAAATGTTATGTATTTTATGGTAGATGTAAATGGTGCACATGGGCCGAACGTTCAAGGCCGAGACTTCTTTACATTGTTTGTATATAGAAACGGAGTTATTGATGATAAAGTGCCGGATGGTGTGACAACAGTTCCTTTGACTGCTGCTCAACGTGAAACTCAATTTCAGAGCGGTTGTTTAGGTAGTACCGGAAATGATCTTCATGGTTGTTTCGGGAAACTGTTAAATGATGGATGGGAAATGACTTATTAATAAAAAATAGCCAAAACCTAAATGGTTTTGGTTATTTCTTTTATATACATTTTAGTAAAAGGTTTATTAAAAAATCCATACAAATTAGTGCCAACCATTTTTAGGGATTTCCCATTTTGACACATTACAATTATTGTTCTTGATTTGTAATGTGTTCCGATTATGTTACCTATTTGAGGTTCTTTTATTTCGGATTTTTCAAGAACTTTTTGTGTATAAGCTTCGTCTAAAATTTTAAGCTTGTAAGGATTTGGAATAAAGTATTTGTTTTTGTAGGTTACATAACATGGTAACCAAGGATGAAAAGCCTTTATTCTTGCTTGAATTTGTTCTGCTGTTTCTTTTTCAAAATCGAGCATCATGTCTTTAGGGTTAATATTAGGGAAATATGTAGCTTCTTTTTCGTTTTGAGGAACTGGGATTATTAAACCCTCTCCTAATTTCTCTAATACTTCGGAACATAGTAATCTTGCTTGATAAACCGTTTTTTCTTTTAATTCTTTAGATGTATCGTCCGGCATGATTGCAATTTCTTTTTGTGCAAGAATAGAACCTTTGTCAAAATCTTCACTGATAAGATGGAATGTAACTCCTGATTTTTTCTCCATATGCAGAATTGTTTGTAAATACGGGTTTGGGCCTCTATATTTTGGTAAAAAAGACGGGTGAACATTAACAGAAGCAATTACCGGTGTGTCAATAATGTCTTTTTTTAGTTTTTCTTTCCATGTTCCAACAAGTAAAACATCCGCATTTAGTTTAATTAATTCGTTTTTGAATTTTGCGGAATTTGCTGATTTACAGTTGATTTCATGCAATTTTTTTTCTTTGATTAGAGTTACATCGTAAGAAGTTTTGAAAAAATCTCTTAATTTTAATAGTAGCGGAGGCATTATTGTTTTTTCATAACGCAAAACTCCGGCAACTTCACAGCCAGCAGACAAACTTCCTTCAATTAGATTGGCAAGCATTTCGCCTTTCCCAATGATAACGACTTTCATTTTAACTCCATCTATTTAATATCTGATTTTGGATGCTCTGTCCATTTCTCGTTTTTGATCCTTACGAGCAATGTCTTCACGTTTGTCATGAAGCTTTTTACCTTTCGCTAAGCCAATCTCTACTTTTGCAAATCCGTGTGACAAAAATACTTCCAAAGGAACTATTGTAAAACTGTCTTGCTTTACTTTGGTTTGAATTTTTAAAATTTCTTTTTTTGTCATTAGAAGTTTGCGAGTTCGTTCAGCATCGTGGTTAAAACGATTTCCTTGCTCATATGGTGAAATGTGACATTTGTATAGATAAATTTCATTATCTTCAACTTTACAAAAACTATCTTTTAGGTTTATGGCATTTTTGCGGATTGATTTAATTTCGGTTCCAGTCAATACAATACCGGCCACAAATTTTTCAAGAATCGTAAAATCGTGAAAAGCTTTTCTGTTAGTTGTAATAATTTTTCTATCCATAGGTTGATTATAGCATTTATAGGTGGTATTGGCAAGAATAATTTGTTTTTGGTCTTTTTTTTTAAGAAAATATTGTTATTCATATATAAAACATTTTACTTTATGGCTTCCACCAGCTTCCTGCGGAATACAATTTTTACACATTTCCATAACGTAAGGGCATCTAGTGTGAAATTTACATCCATTTGGGAGGTTTGCCGGTGATGGAAGATCTCCTTTTAATGTTATTTTTTTATTCGTTTTATTGATTTGTGGAACTGAATTTAATAGAGCTTTGGTGTATGGGTGGTATGGGTTTGAAAAAATTTCTTTAGTTGTTCCGATTTCAACTACTTCTCCTAAATACATTATAGCTACACGATCTGCAAGGTATTCAATTACACTCATATCATGCGTAATTAACAAAAAAGTTAAATTATATTTTTCTTTTAATTCTTTAATTAAATTAATGACTTGAGCTTGTATACTGACGTCCAATGCGCTAACCGGTTCATCGGCTAAGATAAATTTAGGATTAAGAACTAATGCTCTAGCAATGGCAATTCTTTGTCTTTGACCACCGGAAAATTCGTGAGGATACAGGTCTAGACAACTTTCTTCCAAGCCTACAAGTTTTATCTTTTCTTTTACAGTTTTAAGAATTTCTTGTTTGGTTAATTTTGTGTTTATTTCAAGCGGTTCTTTTAATATATCAATGATTTTCATTTTTGGATTAAGGCTAGCATATGGATTTTGAAAAATCATTTGAACTTGTTTTCTGAATTCTTTTAAATTTTCTTTGTTTAAAGAAATAATGTTTTGGTTCTCAAATAATATTTCTCCGGATTTTACGGGTTCTAATTTTAGTAAAGCTTTGGCTAAAGTTGATTTTCCACAACCGGATTCTCCTGCAATTGCAAGAATTTCTCCCTTGTTAATTGTTAAATTTACTCCATTAACCGCATGAATTATTTTTTTGCCACCAAGTACACTTTTGTTGATTTGGTATTCTACATATAAATTTTTTATTTCTACAAGGTTTGAGTTTCCCATACAAAAATTGTAGCTTAATTCCTGAATAAATGCAATTAGTCTTGTGTTGATTGAAGGTTAAAAATAAGTCTGTTTATTTGCAACATTTGAAAAAATATGATACAATATCTTTATGAGTCAATCAATATCTACAATTGTAATAACAGAACAGGAAAGTACTTCTGAACTTTTGAAATTATATCTTGAAGAATTTGATGGATTTTCCTATTTAGCAACTGTATCAGATTATTCAAAGGCTTATAACGGAATAAAAGAACTTCAAAAAGCACTTGTTATAATAGATATTTCTGTCTACCCTGAACAGGCTTTGAATTTTGTTTCTAAAATATCTGTTGAATATCCGGAATGTCGTGTAGTTGTATTGTCTGATAAACCTGATGTTGATTTAGTGATTAGAGCAATGAGGGTTGGTGCATCTGACTTTTTGGCACTGCCGATTATAAAAAAAGACTTTGTAGAAGTTTTAAGTAAAATTTATAACGATATAACAGGTGGAAAACAAAAAAAATCAAAATGCAGAGTAATTACTGTGTATTCAAATAAGGGCGGAGTTGGTAAAACTTCTGTTGCAACTAACTTGGCTTATGAATTAGCAAAAATCACAAAAGAAAATGTTGCATTGATTGATTTAAATTTTCAACTGGGAGATGTTACTACTTTCCTTGATTTGAAGCCGTCTTTTAATATTTCTTATATGCTTCAAAATTTAGATAAAATAAATGAAGATTTTTTACTTTCAACTTTAGAAAAATATAAAAACACGAGTCTATATGTTTTGGCAGATCCTCCATTTTTTAAACAAGTTGATGATATTCCATCTAAAGATATTACACATTTGTTTAATATTTTGAGAGAGACTTTTTCTTATGTGATAGTTGATACCTCTGTTGGTTTTGATAAAAAATCGATAACAGCATTGGAAAATTCAGATATGGTTTTTCTCGTATCAATTGTAAATTTACCAGCTGTTAGAAATTGCCAACGTTGTTTAGAATCATTTGATAAGCTTGGTTTAGATAACGGTAAAATCCAAATTTTGATTAATCGTTTTATGGAAAATGATGAAATTAAAGCCGAGGACGTCGAAGAAGCTCTTGATAAAAAACTTTACTGGAAAATCCCAAATAATTACTTTACAATGATGTCTGCAATTAATAAAGGAGTGCCGGTTTCGGACATAAATCCGGATTCTAATGTTGCATTGAGCTACAAGAGTTTAGCTCTAATGGTTTCAGATAGCGTATATAGACAAAAGTTTTCTCCGAAGAATAGAAAGGTTTAAGCCGGTGTTAGAAAATAGTAAATTGAGTAATCGCTTCAAAAATATTGAAAAAAAAGAAATAAAGATTCCGACAAAACTAACATTTCCGCAAAAAAGTTCTTCAGTTGAAATGGAGAAAAAATCGCCTGTAGAACAAAGTGAACCAAAAATAGAAGTTTCTACCATTGAGGAAAATATAAAACAAGAATTACTAACAAAAATAGAAGCAATTCCTGTTTGGGGAGAATACTCTGAAGAAAAACAAAAAGAACTAATAAAAAGTTTTGTAGAAAATAAAATATTGGCAGAAAACTTGACTTTGTCAGAAGAAGATATGCCGGTACTTATTGAAAATTTGTATTCTTCAGTAATTGGGTTTGGTCCTTTGGAATATTTAATAAATCAAGAAAATGTTTCTACAATATTTGTAAATGGTGGAAATAGTGTTTATATAGAAATCGGCGGACGAATTTTGAATACTGAGATGTTATTATCGGAACAGCAATTAAAAATGATATTGAAAAATGTTTCAATGCTTTCCGGAATAAAGATTAATAACATAAAAAATGTTTTTACTTTCAAATATAATAATTTAAGTATTTCTATAATAAATAAGCCAATTTCTGTGTCAGGTGTAAATATTTTAATTAGAAAAAATCAAAATCTCGATTTGAATTCAATATTGGATAGTTCTTTTGTTTCAAGGGAAGTTTTAGATTTTATTATAAATGCGGTTTCTTCAAAGAAAAATATTGTTTTTTCAGGAGATATTAATTCTGGCAAAACTTCTTTTTTAGAAGCTTTGATTAATTCTGTTATTCCAAAGAAAAGAGTTGTTTTGTTAGAAAAAGAACAGAGTTTTAATGCCATATCATCGTCTTTTATACACTTTATTGCAAATAAAAAATCAGAAGATTTTGAAGATATTATTGAGTATATATTGAAATTGTCACCAGAATACATAATTACTGATTTAAATTCTTCTGTCCCTGAATTTTCTGAAATCAAAGGCTATTTGACAACATTGAGAGCGGATTCAGTTGATTTCGCGATTTCAAAGTTAGTAAAAGATTATGTTGTAAAAGAAAACATGCCGGAAAAACTTGCCAAAGCTACAGTTTTGTCTAATTACGATTACATAATTCAGATAAATAAACTTGAAGATGGAAAAAGATGTGTTACTTCAATTGTTGAATTAACTCCGGCAAGAAGTGTCGCTCTATCTGTTAAAACAATTTCAAAGTTTGAAAATGGAGAATATACTAACGCTTTTCCACAGCCTTTGACTTCAATTCGCGCTGGTTCTTTAATCTCTGAAGCAGGTTCGATGAGTTCGCGTTTTTATCAGAAGTAGATTTTGATGCTTCCATGTTGCTGAAAATTGTTTTCATTTTGGTATCATAAACTAAATTCTTTGAAATCTGATCAATTCCCGGGTTTATAAATCTTTTCATTATTTGTTTATCTACAAAGTTATTGATAGGATTTGCAAGCAAAATTAATGCCGTAAAACCTCCAAACGTTTTTAACATTTTGTTTTTAAAGATTAGTGATTTTTGATATTCGATTAAAGCGTTTCTTGTTGCTTGGTGTGAATAATCACCATCTTTGTACATTTCTCTTATTGTTGGAAGTGTTTTTTTGTATTTTTTGTATATTCTGTGTGGAATATTTTTCTTATCTTCATTTTTTAGAGCTGTAAGAATGTCAAAAGTTTTCTTAGCATTGGCTTCTGCAAAGGTTAAAATTTGCGCTTTGTCCGCTGACAAAAGAACGTATCTTTGTGTAAATAATTTATTCCAAAATCTTTTGAATATATTGGCTGTCTTTTTTTCGTTTCTTCTTGCACGGATTTTGTTTTCAAGAGTTGTTTTTATTGCATTGTTAAACTCTTCATAGCTATCTAAAGCTGTTCCGTGAGCTTGCGCTATTACGCTTTTTGTGTGTTTGTAAACAGCATCTTTTGTGTTCCCGTTAATTCCCCATTGGTCCAATTGTGCAAGGGGAGATATTGCACTTTGTGCCGCAAAAATAACGGCAGGTAATGCAATAAGAGATGTCATTCCCTGAAAAATAGCTCGTTTTAAAGCTCTCTTTCCACTCGGTTTGTAGTTATCTTTGTCATTTTTGTATTTGTCATAAATATCGGCTCCCAAATACATAAAAGTTGGAGCCCACAGCGCAGCACCAAGTCTCGGAGCAATTTCTGAAATTGCGGTTCCGATTTCGTTTGAATAAGACATAAGCACAGGTATTTTCTTGTTTAACGGATCCTGATATTTATGTTTGTGTTTATGTTTATGATTTTCTGTTTTTTCAGGAACTTTTTCCTCATGTATAGTCCCAGAGGGTTTAACCTGATTTATAGTGCAAATTGTGTTTATCACTTTTGGTACCATGACAATATTTTACTATAATCAATTATATATAACCCCGTAAAAAATTTTTTTGCTAGTATTTTTGCTTAATGTATAATTTTATTATGGAGAAAAAATTTAAAATATGTTCTAAATATAAACCTGCAGGGGATCAACCCAAAGCGATAGAAGAACTGGTTGCGGGTATTAATGCAGGTGATGACGCTCAAACATTACTTGGAATTACCGGTTCGGGGAAGACTTTTACTATTGCAAATGTAATTGAAAAAGTTCAAAAACCAACTCTGATTATTGCTCATAACAAAACTCTTGCAGCTCAGTTATATAATGAGTTTAAGGAACTTTTTCCGGATAATGCGGTTGAATATTTTATAAGTTATTATGACTATTATCAACCGGAAGCCTATATTCCGAGAACTGATACATTTATTGAAAAATCTGCATCTATAAATGAAGAAATTGACAGACTACGTCATAATGCTACAAGGTGTTTATATGAGAGAAATGACGTAATTATTGTTGCATCTGTCAGTTGTATTTATGGTTTGGGTTTGCCGGAAAACTATTTTAAAGGTTCGGTTGAACTGAAAGTTGGGGATGAAATCGAACGCGATGATTTGTTGAAACATTTAGTAAATATTCAATATACAAGAAATGATTTGGTTTTGGAACGCTCAACATTTCGTGCCAGAGGCGATATTGTCGAAATTATGCCGGCATATGAAAAAATTATTACAAGAATTTATTTCTTTGGTGATGAAATTGAAAAAATAGTAAAAATAGATAATGTAACCGGTGAAATTTTGGAAACTCCTCAATCTGTTGTTATTTATCCTGCTGTTCATTATATTTCTAATGATGAAAATGTGGATGAAACAATTAAATTAATTAAGGAAGAATTGCAACATCGTTTGGTTGAACTTCAAAATCAAAATAAATTAGTGGAAGCTCAAAGGCTCGAACAACGTGTTAAATATGATATTGAAATGATTAAGGAAATGGGATATTGTTCCGGAATTGAAAACTATTCCAGAATTATTGAACGCAGACCGGTGGGTTCTGCGCCAGCGACTTTATTGGATTATTTCCAAGGAGATTTTCTTACTGTTATAGATGAATCACATGTTACTTTGCCACAATTAAAAGGTATGTACCATGGAGATTCTTCTAGAAAATCAACATTAATTGACTATGGTTTCCGATTACCTTGTGCGCGAGATAATAGACCTTTGAAAAGTGAAGAATTTTTTCAAAAAGTTCATCAAAAAATTTATATCTCTGCAACTCCATCTGAGTTTGAACGCCAAACATCTTCTCAATTGGTTGAACAAATTATCAGACCAACGGGGCTTGTTGATCCAAAAATTTCAGTAAGACCAATTGAATCTCAAATAAACGATTTGAAAGCTGAAATTCAAAAACGTGTTGAAAAAAATGAAAGAGTTCTGATAACTACTTTAACAAAGCGAATGGCAGAGGATTTGACAGATTTCTTTATTCAAGAGGGAATAAAAGTTAGATATTTGCATAGTGAAATTCAATCGTTAGAGCGAGTTGAAATACTAAGAGATTTGCGATTAGGAGAATTTGATGTTCTTATAGGCGTAAACTTATTAAGAGAGGGGTTAGATATTCCTGAGGTTTCGCTTGTAGCAATTATGGATGCGGATAAAGAAGGTTTTTTGAGATCTGAAACAAGTCTAATTCAAACAATTGGTCGTGCGGCTCGTAATGCTTGCGGTGAAGTAATTATGTATGCTGACAGAATGACTGAATCAATGGAAAAAGCCATTACCGAGACAGAAAGACGCCGTAAAATCCAAATGGATTATAACAAAAAATATGGCATAATTCCGCAAACAATTAAAAAACCGATTGAAAATAATCTTTTATCTCTTGTTGCGAGTTATCGTGACTTGGAAGATATTGTTGCTGAAGAAATGGTTGACATGGGCATTGATAAAAAAGACTTGCCAAAACTTATCGATAAACTTGAAAAAGATATGCATAAGGCGGCTAAAATCCTTGATTTTGAACGAGCAGCCGAAATTCGAGATAAATTGAAAAAGATGCGTGAAATGTTAGATAAAAAATAAAATTAAAGTTCTCGTCTGCCTTCGATTGCTTTGGCAATAGTGATTTCGTCTGCATATTCCAAATCTGCTCCGACAGGAAGCCCAAAAGCAATACGAGAAATTTTTATTCCAAAAGGTTTGATTAATTTGTTGAGGTAAAGACTTGTTGCTTCTCCCTCTACAGATGGGCTCAATGCAAGGATAACCTCTCTGACATTTTCGTCGGTTAAACGGTTTAGAAGTTCTTTAATTCTAATATCATCAGCTCCTATACCGTCCATTGGAGAGATTAATCCTTGTAATACGTGATATAAGCCCTTATATTCATTCGTTTTTTCAATAGCTATCAAGTCTTTGGTTTCTGCAACAACGCAAATTGTAGATTTGTCTCTTTGTGAAGATGTACAGATTTCACATGGACTTGTTGATGATAAGTTAAAACAAATTTCACAAGTTTTAGTGTTTTCTTTTGCATCTAACATGCTCTGAGCAAATTTTTCCACTTCAGACTTTGGCATCCTAAGTAAATAGAATGCCATTCTTTGAGCAGACTTCGGCCCCACTGACGGGAATTTTTGAAAGTGCTCTATTAGTGAAGCTATTGATTTTGGGTAAATCATTAGAAATTTAGCCCCGGAATATTAATTCCGCCAGTAACGGCTTTCATTTTATCTTCCATAGTTTTAGAAGCTTTGTCGCTAGCTTGTCTAATAGCAGAAGTGATAATGTCTTCAAGCATTTCAACTGTATCAGAATCAACAGCTGTAGGGTTTTCTGGGTTTACTGCTTCTGCAGTTAATTTGATAGATTTGAATTTACCTTGACCGTCGCAAATTACTTTAACAGCGCCATTTGCAGATTCCCCTGTGATTTCAAGGTTAGCTAGTTCTTGTTGTGTGTCTTTCAATTTTTTTTGCAAGCCTTGAGCTTGTTTCATCATTTGCATAATGTTCATAAATTTTCTCTCCTAAGTCTAATATAAATTATACGTGTATTTTTATTGTAATACAATTGGTTTTTACCGTAATTTATTATATAATAAAAATATGAAAAAATACACTTATGTTGCTGAATCTTTAAGAAATGGACGCATAATGCGCTGGACATTTATGCCGTTAAAGGTTTATATTGCTCCGATGAAGTTTTATTCAAAGCAGGGGCAAGAGTATAAGTATCGTGATATGGTAGTTCGCGCATTGAATGAGTGGCAAAATGCAACAAAGGGGCGTGTTTCTTTTAAGATTGTGAATACTTTATTAGAATCAAATGTTAATATTGATTGGAAACGAGTTGAACGTAAAGCCTTAGGACATTGTTATTTTAACTTTGACGGCTCCAATCGTTTATATGGCGCAGAGGTAGCAATTGGTCTTACCGAGGGACTTGTGCATGCTGATTATATGGATGAGGGAGAGGTTTATCATACAATTTTACATGAAATTGGGCATGCTGTCGGTTTAGGACATAGTCATAATCCTGCTGATATTATGTATACTCCGCACCAGAAAGGTATAAATTCTATTTCGCAGGGAGATAAACTTACTGTAAACTGGTTGTATGCGCTTCCTCAAGGTGCAGATACCTCAGAAGTCGCTTCAAAATATGGTATAGGCGGAAGTAATATTGATGAAATAATTGCAAAATTTATAGACAAAAAGTCGCCTACAGAGTTTGAAAAAGTTAAGGCTTCCGTAAAAATGCCACAGCGAGATTTGTTAGAAGAGCAAGAAACGCTCGCAAATCTTCGCAAATATCACATGGCGTTGCAAAATGTGAAGATTTCTGATGATATGAAAAAGTTTTTTAATAATAGAAACAAATATTAAGCTAAAAATGTAAAAATTTGCTATTATATTTTTTAGTTGTATAATGGCAGTGTATTATAAGATGATGATTAAGGGATATATAATATGACAGTTCAAGATTGGTTCGAAAAACGTAAACAGGCTCAAATTCAAAGACGTGAGCTTGAGGGTAGAGTAGAATTGGACATGGATCCTGATTTGTGGGTTAAATGTGTTCATTGTGACGCTCAACTTCTTAAAGAAGATTTAGAAAAAAATGATATGGTTTGTCCGGTTTGTGACTATCATTTCAGGATAAATGCAAGAAAACGTATTAAACAATTGTTTGACGAAAATTCTTTTGAAGAATTGTTTACAGACGTAAAGCCAACTGATCCGTTGGAATTTGTAGATACTGAAAGTTATAAAAACAGACTTGAAAAAGCTCAGAAAAAAACAGGACTCAATGATGCTGTAATTACAGGTATTGCTACAATTGAGGGCAATAAGGTTGCGACCGCTGTTATGGATTTTGATTTTATGGGCGGTTCTATGGGAAGTGTTGTTGGTGAAAAAGTTACTCGCATTATCGAAAAAGCTATTGAACTTCGTTTGCCGGTTCTTGCGATTACATCTTCAGGTGGGGCAAGAATGCAGGAAAGTGCGTTGAGTTTAATGCAGATGGCAAAAACATCTTGCGCTGTTTCAAAACTAGATGATGAAGGTCTTTTGTACATAAATCTTTTGACAGAGCCAACTTTTGGCGGTATTACTGCCAGTTTCGGTATGTTAGGTGATATTATTGTGGCTGAGCAAGGCGCAAGAATTGGTTTTGCAGGTCGCCGAGTAATTGAACAGACAATTCGTCAAAAACTTCCGTCAGACTTCCAAACTGCGGAGTATTTGTTGAAATATGGTCAAGTTGATGTTGTTTCTGCTCGTAAAGATTTGCGTCATACGTTGGCTAACATTTTGGAAATGCATAAGGGGGTAAAATAATGTCAGCAGTTTTAGATTTTGAAAAACCCATTATGGAAATTCAAGAAAAGATTGAAGAACTAAAAAAAATAAGTGTGGAGTCAGGCATGGATTTAGACAAAGAAATTGAAACTTTTGAACAACAAGCAGAGGATTATAGAAAAGAATTGTATTCTAATCTTAAACCATCTCAAAAACTTCAAATAGCAAGACATCCTGAACGTCCAAACTTTTTGGATTATGTAAATCATATTTGTGAAGATTTTGTTGAACTTCACGGTGATAGAGAGGGTATGGACGATAGAGCAATTATCGGAGGCTTGGCTAAAATAGATGGTCGCCCTGTCATGATTATTGGTACAATGAAAGGGAAGTCAACAAAAGAAAATTTGGAATACAATTTTGGTATGCCTCAACCGCAAGGTTATAGAAAAGCTTTGAGATTGTTTAAACATGCTAGTAAATTTAATATTCCAATTATAACTTTAATTGATACACCGGGGGCTTATCCTGGAATTAGTGCCGAAGAAACAAACCAAGGTGGCGCAATTGCAGTAAACCTTAGAGAAATGGCAAAACTAAATGTCCCTGTAGTTGCTATTATTACAGGTGAGGGGTGTTCCGGTGGAGCTTTAGGCTTGGCTGTTGCGGATAAGGTATTCTTGCTTGAACATGCTTATTATACAGTAATTTCTCCAGAGGGGTGTGCTTCTATTTTGTGGAGAGATGCTACAAAAGCTTCTGATGCAGCTGATGCCTTGAAGATTACAGCAAAAGATTTGATGAAATTTGATGTTATCGATGGAGAAATTGCAGAACCTGTTGGCGGAGCTCATACAAATTATGAAGAAGTTTCTGCTAATATGAAGAAAGCAATTCTTGATAGTATTGAAGAACTTGAAAAACTTTCTGTAAAAGACCTGAAAGAAAATCGTTACCAAAAATTCAGAAAAATGGGTGCGTTTTTAGAGGGTTAGAGGTGTTTCAGGTGAACCAAACAAATTATTGGGAACTGCAAATTAAAATTAATCCAGATTTGGAAGATATTGTTTCAGAATTCTGTTTTGAAAATCTTCCTTGTGAGGGTGTTGTTTTAGCAGAAGAAACTTATAAAGATTTAGAAATGATTTCTACTACTGAGGGAACGTTGAAAGTGTTTTTGACGGAAGAACCTCAAAATTTGGAGAAATTACTTAAATCTGAGCGAGAATTGTTAAAATCTCGCGGACTTTCTTATGATGAACTAGGAAGTTGGGAGTTCGTGATTTCAAACAAACCTAATGAGGACTGGTCTAAAAAATGGAAAGAAAAATGGGATATTACTCGTGTTACAGATAAAATTGTGATTGTTCCCGATTGGTTAAGTTATGATGACAAAGTCGGCGAAGTTGTTATTAGACTAGAGCCGGGATGTGCTTTTGGAACTGGAACTCATCAGACAACTCAACTTTGTATGAAAGCTCTTGAAAAATATATGAAAAAAGGCGATAAAGTTGCTGATATTGGTATGGGGTCTGGAATTTTATCCATTTGTGCAAAGAAATTTGGTGCGTCTTATGTTTATGGTTGTGATATTGATGAAGATGTTATTGATGTCGCAAAAGAAAATGCAAGAAAGAATTTGCACAATGACGCTGAGAGTGTATGTTTTGAACTTAATACTGCAGACAAAATTCAAGAAAAATTTGATTTCGTTTGTGCAAATATTTTGCATAATGTACTTTCTGAAATTATGGGAGATTTAAAAAATATTATGAAAAGTGGTGCTTTGATGTCGCTTTCCGGAATTTTAGATGAGAAAAAGCCTGTCGTTTTAGAAGCTATAAAAAGAGAAAATTTAGAAATTATAGAAGAAATTCATCAGGATCAATGGACTTCTTTTGTTGTGAGAAAGGTTGATTAGTATGGAAAATATCACTGCAATTATAATTCCGGCTCGTTACGGCTCAAGCAGGTTGGAAGGAAAACCGTTAATAGAGGTTGAGGGAAAACCTATTATTCAATGGGTTTATGAAAAAGCTCAGCAGGCTAAACTTGCGGATTTAATTATTGTTGCTACTGATGACGAAAGAATTTTTAATGCTGTAAAAGCATTTGGTGGCAATGTTGAAATGACATCAACTGAACACAAATGTGGTTCTGATAGAATTAAAGAAGTTGCTATGCGTCACCCTGAAATTTCTTATATCGTCAATCTTCAAGGTGACGAACCTTTAATTAAGCCAGAAAGTATTGATGAAGTGGCCAAAAATGTTAAATTTGATGAAACAGCTGATATTTCAACTTTAATTCGAAAAATTACTCCGGAAGAGGCTGAAAATCCCAATTTAGTAAAATGTATTATTGATTGCAACGGTTTTGCAATGTATTTTTCTCGTTCAAAAATTCCATTTGAAAGAAATTCTGGTAAAGCTGAATTCTTTGGACATTTGGGAATTTATGGTTATAAAAGAGAGGCGCTTATTAAAATGACAGAAATGCCTCAAACTTCTTATGAAATGGCTGAAAGTCTAGAGCAATTGAGGGCGCTACAAAACGGAATGCGTATTAAAACATCAGTTGTTGACTTTGTTCCAGTTGGAATTGACACGGCTGAGGATTTAGAAAAATTTAAATCTATAATTGCTAAGGCTGTTTAAAGAAACTGCTAGGATTAACTTTGAATGTTTCTGCAACTTGCAAAAGCATATTAAGACTAATTCTTTCGTGGCAATTTTCCACCCTGCTAATAAATTCTCTAGAGC
This sequence comes from uncultured Candidatus Melainabacteria bacterium, assembly GCA_934717855.1. GTDB lineage: Bacteria > Cyanobacteriota > Vampirovibrionia > Gastranaerophilales > Gastranaerophilaceae > Stercorousia. Next base: position 27,872 of record CAKUZI010000010.1, on the reverse strand, counting down.
AGTTTAGTTTTTCAGCAAATTTTTCTTGAGATAATTTGCTTGATTTTCTAAGCTTCTTGAGGTTATGTGCAATAGCATTATGGTAATTTATATCTTTATTTTTCATTGTACTTCTATTAAAACTATATTTTATCAATATAGCTATGAAGTAGTACATCACACATTAGTCTATAATTTTTGGATTTAGATAGAAAACTTTAAAAAAGTACTTGCAATTTTTTACAAAATACATTAAGATAATTATACAAATATTAAAAAAAATTTAGAAAAATAAATATTTTGTAATATTTTATATTTGTGGTATATTAAAGGTGTTAGATTATTTATAACGAAGGAAAAAGATGACTATGACTGAAAATGCTGAAATGCCTAATGAAACAGAAGACCGTCAAAGAATACTTTTAGCTGATGATGAAGCTAGTATCAGACGTATTTTGGAAACAAGATTGAAGATGGCCGGTTATGATGTTTACACTGCTCAAGATGGAGAAGAAGCTGTAAACGCTTTTAATAAATATAATCCTGATTTGGTTGTATTAGATGTAATGATGCCAAAAATGGATGGTTATGGGGTTACAAGAGAAATCAGAAGAACATCTGATGTTCCAATCATTATTCTTACTGCATTGGGAGATGTTTCTGAAAGAATTACAGGTTTGGAATTAGGTGCAGATGACTATGTTATTAAACCATTCAGCCCTAAAGAATTAGAAGCTCGTGTAAAAGCAGTTTTAAGAAGAACTAATAATAGAGAAGCTGTTACTCCATCAGGAAAAGTTACTAAAAATGTTATCACAACTGGTAATATTAAAATTGATACGGCTCGTCGTCAAGTATTTAGAAAGAATGAACGTATCAGACTTACCGGTATGGAATTCAGCTTGTTAGAATTGTTGGTTAATAATTCTGGTCAAGCATTTTCAAGAAACGAAATATTACAACATGTTTGGGCATATCCGCCAGATCATCGAATTGATACAAGGGTTGTTGATGTTCATATTTCAAGATTACGTTCAAAACTTGAATCAGATCCTGCTAATCCGGAATTAATTTTGACAGCTCGCGGAATTGGTTATATGTTCCAAAGAATTAGTTAATAACAAGAAATTAATAGATAAAAAGTTCCGTTTTAAAGCGGAACTTTTTTTATAAAAACTCTTGATTTAAAGATTGTTTATGGTACTATAGAATGGTAACGAGAAATGGCGGGTGTCGTCAAGTGGTTAAGACCTCGGATTGTGGTTCCGATATGCATGGGTTCGAATCCCATCACCCGCCCCATTTAAAGCCCCTTTAAGGGCTTTTTTAGTAGGGGAATTATGAGCAGGTTAGCAGAACGAATTGAAAACTTTAACAGAGCTTATTTGATTTTTTCGGAAGCTGTAAGTGCTTATAATAAGGATAAATCAGTGGTGCTTTCTCATTTAGCTTTGGTTCAAGCTTATGAAGTTTGTTATGAGTTAGCATGGAAAGTATTAAAAGATTATCTGTTTTTAAATGGTATAAGTGCACAGCTTCCTCGAGAAGTTATTAAAGAAGCTTTTTCTGCCAATGTAATTAAAGATGGGCAAGTTTGGATTGATATGTTGCAGGATAGAAATTCGACTTCTCATGAATATAATATGGATAAAGTCAATTTGATAATTGAAAGAATTGCAACTGTTTATAACAATGAGTTGGCAAAGTTTAATGATTGGGTGAGTGATATAAATGCTTGATTTTGGACTTCCAAAACAAACAATTGACTGCTTGATTGAATATTTTAAATCAAAGCCGGCTATAGATAAGGTTTTAATTTTCGGTTCTCGGGCAAAAGGGAATTTTCGTAATGGTTCTGATATTGATTTTGCTATATGGACTAATGATCATGAAAATTTTCATAGAATATTTGGAGAATTGGATGATTTGCCGACACCATACAAGTTTGATGTTATTGATTATAAAACTTTATCCCACGAGGGAATGAAAAATAGTATAAACTCCGATGGTATACTTTTTTATAAACGTAATTAAGATCTAACTTATTGATTTGTATTTGGCACTATGAGTTTTTGCGGTTACTAATCCTTTTACTCCTTTGTAATTAAGAGAAAAGTAAGACTGGGTAATATCTTCTGCCGGCATTAAATTTTATGTTGTCGGGGTAAGGCACCGGCCCTACGACACTTATAATTTAGCTAATACATCTAATTGCCATTTATTATCCTTAAATACAGCATTATTAATCTTTAATTTACTTCCCATTTGAAGTAAAACTTCTAATTCATCGAATCTAGTATATAATGGTGGTACTGATGTTGGTAATATTGCAGCTTGATATCCTTTTTCAAGTGTTATATTTAATTTTATTGGATAACCATGTACTAAGTGTCCTAAATCTTGAAGACTTGTTCCAATAAAGTTATTATATGGAATTTCAAAATTGCCACCATTAATTAATTCTTCTACAACTCTTGTATTACCTTTATTAGTAGAATCTTGCATTAATTTGCCTAGCGTTGTATTTCCAATCTTTATGCCATTTAAAGGGGCATATGTTTCTACTCGTTGAACTTTAATAGGGGCAGGTAATGATTGCTTTCCTAGAAATTCTTTTAAAACAGTTATGTCATCAAAGTAGCGACCGCATGTAGTTATATCTTCACCTGTAATTTTTTGAGCTTCTTTAATGAAAGTCGCTTTATCACTTAATGGAATATTAAATACTTTATGAGGTATAGAAGCGCTTATTCTTGATAATACTGCTCCATAAACATCTTCATTTATTAAACCTGCTTTTAACTGATCACGTGTGGCTTTCATAGCTAAAAGCTGTTCTTTTGATAACATTTCATAGGAAGATACTAACTTCCCATTTACATTTCTAGATTGGTTTGCAAAATTCACAAGCAAATCAAGGTTATCATCAAACAAATTCTGAACTCCTTGATTCTTGGCATTATTATAAATTCTTGAAATTACTTCAATATCTTCTTTATTTATAATCTTTGTGTTAATTAAATCTTTATATGAATTAATCCCATATTCTGATAGCACTTGAAAATCTTCTTCACCAGTAAGATATGTTATAGTCCTTTGTCCACCTTCTTTTCTCTGTATCATTCGTTGAATATTGCGTTGAATTTTTCTAGCTGTCTCGCTTAATTCAACAACATCAGTTTTACACGATTGACCATATTTTAATTCCTTTGCACTTGGAACATGAATAGGTCTGGTTTGTAAAATACTGCATTTGCCACAAGTTTTGGCATATCTTGTACATTGTTCAGCTAATGTTATCCCCAGTTTCTGTAATCCCATAAGAAATTCCTATTTTCCCCTATATTATATATAAGTATTTTAGTTTGTAGAAATTGCCTAAATCTAACTTTTTTATAAGTTAATATAAGCAAAAAATATTTTCAGGAGTTTTTATGCTTGCAAAGGAGAATTTTATGCAAGTTACAAATAATAACACGTCCTCACTACGATTTTCAGGAGCTTTTAGATTTAAGCCCAATGAAATTAACGCTAAAGCTGATGTCCCAAAATTGTTTACACAAGGGCGTCAAGTTTTTCATAATATTTTGGAAGATGGGGATGAAGTTATTGTTGCTAGAAAAAATTATGATAAAAGAGTTGCAAATTATTTAAAAGACAATAATATTCGAGGTGTTGAATATTATCCAGAAATTGATACAAAATGCGGATTGGATGATGAAATTCCAGAGGGTTTGTTGAAGTTGATTAAATCAAAAAGTGTTGTCGTAATTGAAAATTTGGAGGAAATTGTTAGTTCAATTGCGTCTAGAGCGAAAGTTCCTCGGAGAAAAGTTCCTAAAATTGACAAAGAATTAAATAAAATTGCAAATGCCTTGAGGTTAAATATTGAAAATCCTAAAGTGGTTTCAAATAAGTCTTTTACACGAATTCGTGATGAACATAAAATGCGTACAATTGAGGTTATTGCACCAAATAGTGCTACAAGCTATGTTCATGTTATTCCTGACTCATTGAATGAGCAATCTGTGAAGTGTATTTTAAATGGTAAAGGGCAAATTGTAAAAACATTTGATACGCCGAATGAAATTCACAAGTTCAACTTATTATTCAATAAGCTGAAAAAGGAGAACGTAAATATTCTTGTAAACAAATAGGTTATGATTCTTTTAAATGTTTAACGTGTTTGTATACATATAAACATCCAAGAATTCCGAATATTACAATAATTGCAACGTCAAATTTGTGCCAAATATGTTTGAATGCTTCCATGTTTTGTCCCATTTTTACACCTACATAAACAAGTATGTAGCTCCAAACAAGCGACCCCAAGAATGTCAGAGTGAAAAATACTCTTTTTTTAGCTCTTAAAATTCCGGCAGGTAGCGAAATAAATGTTCTTACTACCGGTAACATTCTGCATAAGAAAAACGCCCAATCGCCATATTTTTCAACCCATTTGTCAGCTTCATCAAGGTCTTTGTGTGAAATGAGAAAATATTTTCCATATTTTTCAACGAATTTTCTTCCTCCGAAATATCCCAAGTAGTAAGATGGAATAGAACCTAAAACGCACCCTAAAGCTCCGGCAATAGCTGCAACATGAAAATTCATTTCGCCTTTGCTTACAATATAACCCGCAAATGGTAAAATTGCTTCACTAGGCAACGGAATGTTGCATGATTCGATAGCCATTAATAAGCTGATTCCAAGTGGCCCCATGCCTGTAACTATATGTTCTATAAAACTAACTAGATGTCCTAAAATTAAATTTATAACTTCCATAATCTCTCTCTCTTTTTATTCTATTATACTAAAAAAATAGGAATATTTGAGTTTGGAAAAAATTTATTTTACACAAGGAATTTCAAAAATATTTCTATCAATTTCGTCAAAGTTTTTGATAATTTGAGTTACTGCAGGAATATTCTTGTATAAATCAACGCTTTCCATAGAAGCTATTGCGATAATTTTTCCGACATTTGCACTTCTGGCTGATTCAATTCCGGAAACTGCATCTTCAACAACAATACAGTCTTGCGGATTTAAGTTTAAGTTTTGAGAAGCTTTTATGTAAATATCAGGAGCAGGTTTCCCCGGAATTGTGCCATCTGCATATACGATTTTGTCTAAATCAAACCATTTTGCAAGCTGGAATTTTTCTATAAAAAAGTCTACATTGTCTTTTTCAGACATGGTTGCAATTGTGTGGGGAATATTGTTTTCTGTAAGGAAATCTAAAAATTCTATTGCACCGGGAGCAAGAACCGTATTGACCTTGTCTTTTCTGCACATGTCTCTATATACAGCTTCTTTTTCTTTTGCAAGATTTTCAACCATTTCTTTTGATGGCTGTTTTCCAATAAGATATTTGATTATATCTTCGTTTGTTCGGCCAAACATATAATCGCGCATTTCATCATCTGTAAACCCTGGAGTTCTTAAGCGTTTTGAGAATTCCCTCCAAGCTTCTTGGTGTTTTTCTGAATCCCAAAACAATGTTCCGTTAAAATCAAAAATTATACCTTTATACATTTGTGCCTCACTGATTATCTATTAATTTGTTGTAATATTCTAAATACGTTTTTGCTTGCTTTTCTTTGCCAAGTTTTTTGTACACATAAGCTAAGTTGTAATGGAAATCTGCTACATTGTTTTTGTAATCTGTTGCAACTAAAAGTTCATATTTAGCTTTGCTGTATTTGCCTAATTTAATGTATGCGCAACCCAAATTGTAATGTGCGTAAGCATATTCCGGTTTAAGCTTAATAACTTTTTTGTATTCCTCAACTGCCATATTCGGACGACCATCATTTAAGTAAATGTTGCCAAGATTATAATATGCTTTATAAAACTTGTTATCGGTTTCAATCGCTTTATTGTACATAAAAATTGCTTCATCAATTTTTCCTTGGTCTTGTAAAATATTCCCAAGTAACAACCAATTTTGAGCAGTTCTTTCTTCTTCCGGAATTGTTAAAAATAAGTTGAATGCACCTTTTATATCATTTTCAGCGTAAAGAACGTTTGCTTGGTTTGTTGTGTTTAGATATTTTTCAGATTGAATAACGCTGTTTACCTGTTTGTTTTTCGGCTTTAGCGGAGTTGCATCTGCACTACTTGCGCTGAAAATAATTATAGCCGTAAATATATACAAAAATCTCTTCATAAGAGGATTATAAGATAAATTAAAAAAAATATCCACAAAAATTTGACGAAATTTTTAAATAATTCATAATGTAATTGATGTCTCTTTTACTGATTTAATACCTGTATCTAAACTCCTTGGTACAGGTGTTTTTTTGTTATGGTGCGAGCACTTGAAAAATTATAAAAAATATGTTATACTGAAGGTGGGCATAAATATTTGAGAGGAGTTTTATGTTTGAAGATGTGAGAATAGCCGTCGGGGGGGGGCTAATAGTAAGCGTCCTGGATTTACATTAGCAGAGGTATTGATTACCCTTGGTATCATTGGTGTTGTTGCTGCAATAACAATGCCGGTGTTAATGACTAATGTTCAAGATAGAGTTAAACAAAAGCGAGTTGAGAACATTAAACAAAAATTAAGTAAAGTAACAGATAAAATGGCGGTTCAAAGTGGATTAACCGGCTATGGTGATACAATGTCTTTTGTTCAAGAGATGAACAAACATATGAAAATAGCTAAAATTTGTGATAACAATCATATTTCCGATTGTTGGCCAACAAAAGAAGTTGATTTAAACAAAGACGGCAAGACTTGGGAGATATCTAAAACAAAGAATGCAAAAACTTTATTAATTTCTAAAAATATTCGTGATAGCTGGGCAGATACTGTGGGGATTGTAACCGCAGATGGAACTCCAATGATACTTAGTTATAAAAAAGATTGTGATTTTGATATAGATAAAACGGGGCTTGTTTATAGCGAAGGTTCAGCTTTATCAAATTCAATGGGGTGTTTATCGGGAGTTTTTGACTGGAATGGTGGAAGGAATCCAAATAAATTGGGTGAAGATATTTTAACTATTGGTAAAGCAGCTGGTTTAGGGACAGATTGCGCATTTGAACTTGGTGGCAAATGTTTTACAGCACCATTTACTCCAATACCATTAACTCTAGCAGAATGTGAGTCAGAAAAGGATAAGTTAGGAATAGAAATTTGTTCTTATCATAGCGATTACTGGGTAGGAGCAGTAAAACAATGTGGTGGAGTGAGTAAAATGCCAACTCGATATGATTTAATAGAACTAGCAAAGGTTTTATATAATACATCAAGCATAAGCCTTTCATATTCTACAAATAATCTAACTTTAGATACCTCAAAAGCTTCTTCAATGGGTTTCACAAGTTCTTCTTTCTATGTTTGGTCTGGAGAGCCTTACGCCAATTCCAACGCGTTCGTACGCTACTTCGACTCGTCGAGCACGCGCTTGGATTTCTACCACGACGCCCGCTACTATAGCGATATTCAGGCGGTATGTATAGGAGATTAATTAAACATTTTGCAATAATGGCGGGGTATGTACTCCGCCCTACTTTTGTGTGTCCACTTTTTAGGGTACAGTTCATGTCCTCTCTCCAAGGGAGAGAGCTAGAGAGAGGGGTTGGACTTGATAAAAAATTAAAAAATATTACTACTACTACTACTTTCCCCACCTCGAAATCCAAAATTTTGGTCCTCCCTCAAGTGGAGGACATGGAGTAATAAGTACTTTAATACAAAAAATTAACTCCTCTCCCGAATTCGTAATACTTACATCCGTTCGTAAACGACTTCGACCTCTTCCCTCGGAGAGGTGAATCAGCCTACAGTTCAGTTAGAGAGAGGGGGGGATTTTTAAAAACTCCTACTACTTCCCCCAACATCGAAATCAAAGATTTTAGTCCTCCCTTAAGTGGAAGGCATGAAAAAATAACAAGCATAAAAATAAAAAGAGGTTGATATTTCAACCTCTACACACACTTCATACTATTTTTAGGATTAAGGATTAATTTAAGGAATTAGGTTATAAATTTTAAGATCTTGATGTTCCAATCGCTGTCGCTAAGCCAACGCCTGCACCGATTATTGCCGCAACTAATGGTTTGTTTTTCAAGCCTTTCACAAAGCTTTTAAAAATCCAGTTTGCGCTGATTGCAGCAGCTCCACCAAACATTGCACCACCGGCTAAATTACCTGCAATCTTTTTGGCTCTTTCAGATCTTCCGACAGGTTGACCTGTCAATTCTGAAATATTTTCTTCAGCTGTTTTCTTATCTGCTAAGCCTAATGTAACTGTTTGCAAGAAGCCTTGAGTAAACGAACCTCTACCATTTTTTCTAATGTCGTCAACTACAGATGTTCCTGTTATTTGTTGATACAATGTAGATGCTCTGTTTGAAATTTGTTCATCTGTAGCATCACCATACATTGCTCTTACACTTTCCTTAAAGCTTGCATAAGCTTCTTGGATTTGTTGTTGTTCATTTTGCACGATTTTTTCATGGAGAATTGCTGCTTGTTTTTGAATTCCCTCTGTTGATGCATTCAAACGGAGGTCTGCGTTTCGCCATTTTTGTTGTTGGTGAACTTGGTTATCAATCATAAAATCTTGATATTTTTCATAGTTCTTATAGTAATCTTCGTAATTGCCGTTAGAACCACCCATCATTGGATAACCGCCAGCAATAGGATAACCACCCATCATTCCACCGCCGAATATGCTTCCATTCATAGACATCATTGGATTGTTCAATGACCCCATTGGAGCATACATATCCAAACCTGTTAAATCGTTTAATGCTATCTGGTTATTGTATAAGTTCGGATATAGTCCGTACATATTCGCAGCCATATTGAAGTCTGCCATAACCTAACCTCCAAATTGAATTTTCTAACCTACCTTACTTATATAAAAACATTTGTTGTTAAAAAATTGCTTTTTGACCGAAAAAAATGTTACAATTTCGTAACAATAGTGTATTGCATAATTTGTATAATGTGTGTAAAATGCTTATATAATGAGGTATAGCAGGTGAAAAAATTCTTTTCGGGTTTATTTACATTATTAATAATTTTGGCTATCGGAGCTCTTGTGTATTTGCATCCGGCTTATTTTAACAGACAGTTAGACAAAGTAAGAGGGCTTTATTATGTTCATAAAGGAGATAAAGCTTTAAAAGAATTAAAATTGCAAAAGGCAATTGGTTATTATAGCAGGGCTGTTGAACTGTATCCTGAACATTACACTGCGTGGTACAATCTAGGTAATATTTATGTTGTGTATGAAGATTATTATTCTGCAGTAGATTCTTATGAAAAAGCTTTTGAATATAATCCTAAAATGATTGTTGCAAGAATGAATTATGGTATTGTGTCTGCAGAAAAACTTGGAGATTTCGATGGGGCAATTAACCAATATGATGAAATTTTAAAAACAAAAAGACATTTGTTGTCAATTCCATTTATTTATAGTAATAGAAAAAGTTATAAAGTTAATAAGGGCTTAGCTTACTATAATAGAGGGGTCGCATACAAGCAGAAGTCATTATACTTGGATGAAGAAAATTGGAAATTTAGGCGTCAATATTTGCAGAAAGCTTTAAATTCTTATAAAAATGCGTGTAAAATTTTAAAAAGAGATTATGATGCCAGATATAATTTGGCTCTTACGTATCACTTATTAGGGGATTATAAGGATGCAGGAATAACCTATTGTAAGGCTATTGAATTAAATCCGATGAATTATGAAGCGCATTATAATTTAGCTATTTTGTTAAGACATTTGAAATATTATAAAGAGTCGTTAGAAGAATTAGAAAAGGCAACATCTTTAATTGCAAATAGCGGTGGTGGTAATGTTGCTACTCGACAAAGATATGTTTTTGATGTGATGAATGATGTTTCTAAAACAATATTGGCAAATTCTCAAAGTGATTTGATTGAAAAAATGAGCGAAAAGGATAAAGCATCGCAAGAAAATTCAAACATCACATACGTAAATGGAAAAATTGTCTTGACAGATGAGTTAGATTCTGCAATTTTAAAGAATTTTAAAGTTTGCGGTTCAAAGAAAATATTCCAAGAAGATATAGATGATACTACCACAGAATATGACAATATCCGTTATAATGTGAATGTTCCGGGGGTAGAATAAGTTAAATGGAATCCACCACTTGAAAAATTTTTTATTTAGAGTTATAATTCCTATTGTGACACTAAATAAAAGACCATAAAGGTGGTGAAAACATAAATGGCAGAAGTTAAAGTTGGCGAAAACGAATCAATTGAAAGCGCATTGCGTCGTTTCAAGAAAAAAATTCAAAAAGCTGGTATCCTTTCAGAAGTAAAAAAACGTGAAAGATATGAAAAACCAAGCGTAAAAAGAAAACGTAAATCTGAAGCAGCTAGAAAAAGAAAAGTGTAATCGGATTTAAGATATAATAAAAAGAGATTAGATTTATTATCTAATCTCTTTTTTGTTCTAATTTTTTATTTTAGTGTTTTGTTTCAATAAAATTAGTATTCGGAATATATGTGCTTTCCCCGTTGATTTCAATTTTATCAATAATCTTAGCACGTTTTTTACGGAAGAGCATATCAACAAAGGCTTCAAGTCTTGTAATAAATCCTGCTTCTCCTGTTTGTTCGTCAATTGTAAGATTAAGAAGCGGTTTATTAAACTTTTTCGCTTTTCTTGTAATTCTTTCTATCATTAAAGAATCTGGTCCACACCCAAACGCTGTAACAGTAATCATTCCGTCTACTTTAACGTCTTTCATGAAGTGTCCTGCAGCACCTGTCATTTCGCGTTCGTTTGCCCAATACATGTCCTGACCAAGAGCTTTTATGCCATCATCCATTTGTTCTTTTGATAATTGAAGTGATGAATAAACTTTAACATCCATTTTTTCGAGTTTGTCAAAAATCTTCATTGAAGCTCGTTCATCAAAAATATTGTATCCATGCGAAATTAGAGCAATTGAAATCGGATATTCTTTGGTTTGATTTTCGATGAAAACTTTACCCTGCAAAGCATAATTCATAGCTTTTTGGTAACTCATTCCAGACTTTGACATAACATGGAAATTGTTGTAAGTTCTCCATCCGGCTTTTGACGCTTTTTTGATTTTAGCCATATCTGTAATTCCAAATGGAGCTACCATTTCACTTAAAAACTCATATAAACCTTGATTTTTTTCAGATTTATCAAGAGTTGCTTCAATCATTGTAAAGTCGCGTTTTACAACGTTTCTAACTAAATCTGGTAATCCTCTGATTTTAGAACAGTTATAGATTTTAGGAGCAATCGATTGAATTGACGGAACTAAAATTTTATCAATTCCTTTATCTAATAGGTTTAATACATGCCCGATATAAATTTTAATAGGCAAGCAAGTTTCTGTTACAACAAGAGAAGAACCTGCTGACATAGTTTGTTTTGTTGTAATATCGGATAGTACGATTTTGATACCTAGATCTGTAAAAAAACCGTAGTAAAACGGATAGTCATTATAAAAAGACATTCCGCGAGGTATTCCTATTGTCATATTATTGTTTTTGCTATTATTTTCCACTGTAAATCCCCTTTACTACTCTTATAATACTTCAAAATTATTTTTTTTGCCACGAATTTATCAAAATGTTACATTCTTTTTTTAGAAAGTATGTTGTTGATTTTTTCGTTTTTTTGAAGTTAAATTTTACTATTATGAATAAAGAAAATTTACCTCAAAAATCATATAAAAGAGCTTTAGTATGGCTAAGTAGCGGACATTTTATAAATGATGTTTATACAGGTGTATTGAATCCGATTATGCCTTTTATTGCGGGAAAAATCGGTATTTCAATGGCAATAGCGACAATTATATTAACAATTTCGCATATTTTTTCATCATTATTACAGCCACTATTTGGTTTTTTGGCCGATAATAACGTAAAAAGGATTTTCATATTTTGGGGATTAATTTTATCTTCTATTTTTATTCCTTTGTCTGCACTTGCTAATAATCCGTTTATACTTGTTATTTTTATTATACTCGGCAGTATTGGCTCAAGTCTTTTCCACCCTCAAGCACTTGGGTTTTCTTCTAGGTTTGCTAAGTATTCAGATGCCGGGAAAGCTATTGCAGTTTTTGTTGGAATGGGAACTTTAGGGTATTCATGCGGACCAATTGTTTCTTCTGCAATTACCCAATTTTTAGGAATGTCGAGAATGCCTATAATGACAGTTATTGGATGTGTTTGGGCTTTGTTGATGTTTAAATTTGTTCCAAAAATTTCAAATATTGAACAAGTTCAAAATAAAATAGATTTTAAGTTAGCTTTTAAACGAATTTTAACAAATAGAAAATTAAATATTTTAAATATAATAGCAATGCTAAAAACAATGATTATGTCCTCATGCTTTATTTTATTACCATTTTTATGGAAAAGCATGGGGTATAAACCTTTTTACATAGGTATGGCGTTGTTTGCGTTTATTTTTGCGGGAGGTATAGGCTCACTTATAAGTAGTAATATTGAAAAGAAAATTGGTTCCGCAAATGTCTTTTATATTTCTATGATTTTTACTTTACCATTGATGATTTTGTTCGTCGCAACTTATCACTCTCATCCGACAATTTCTCTTATTGTTTTTGTTGTAATGGGTTTTGTGACTATGATGGCAACTCCTGTCACAATGTTGATGGCGCAGAACGTATTACCAGAATATAAGAGTATAATATCAGGATTTATAAACGGTTTTTCTTGGGGGATTGTTGCAATTATAATGTCTATGCTAGGTTTTGTAGCAGAAAAATTCGGAATTACAAATGTATTATTATTTGTATCAATAATTCCAGCTGTATGCTCTATATTGGTGAAAGAACTTTTTAAAGAAGATTAATTAAAAGAATTTTACAATCCCAAAATGCGAATTCATTAACCTAAAATGTTCAAAGATTTTTTAATTTCATTATTTTGATGCTTTGAAGCCATTTTTTCTTGCAAATAAGCAACTTTATATAACAAATTATTAGTTGAAAGATCAAGGCTAAGTTTTTTATCCATTTTATTAAGCATCGCCAAATCGTGTTCACCACCGAATGCATGTGTATTATTGATTCCATTAATCATAGAATTAGATGTATTTAATGACATGAAAACTGCATTATTCATGGTGTTATTCGCGTTAAAACGGGCTATGGATGAAACTAACATTCCTTAACTCCTACATGTCTCTCCTACTTGACTATTATAAAACAAGCTATATTCAAATGCAAGTATTAACTTTTGTAACAAATTGGGTAATCTTTGAAATTAGATATTATTTATATACTTTATATATACGAGAGCATTAAATAGCTCGAGGATATTAAGAGAGAACGTTTAAATAAGAGAGAGACATAAATTCCTATTCCTTCCTAAAAACAAATTTACCCTCCTTAAAAATTTTTAAGGAGGCTTTTTTTTATTGTGTCGTTTAACCTTTTACGGCTCCTTCGTTTTCGCCAGAGATAAAATATCTTTGCATTGCTAAGAAAAATATTAAAATCGGAATTGTTGATAGGATTGAGCCTGATGCAATAAATCTCCAATTTGAAGAAAACATGCCTTGTAAATTGTTAACACCAACAGGTAGTGTGTACATCGCTTCTTTGGTTAATACGATGCTCGGCCATAAAAATTCGCCCCACGAACCAATAAAAGTGAATATTGCAAGAACAGCAAGCGATGGTTTTACCATTGGCATAAGAACTTTCCAAAATACTTGAAAAACATTGCACCCATCAACAATAGCAGCTTCTTCCATTTCTTTAGGTATTCCTAAAAATGCCTGACGCATTAAAAATATACCAAAAGCGCTTACCGCAAATGGCATTATTAACCCCATAAATCCTGCAAAATTGTTCACATTATCTGTTAAATGAAGTTTTAAGGTTATCAAATAAACAGGCAACATGATTGCTTGAAAAGGTATCATAATTGTTGCTAATATTGCAAAAAAGGTTATCTTTTTCCCTTTAAATTCCATTCTTGCCAAAGGATAACCTGCCATTGCCGAAAGTATGAGGTTTAAAATGACAGTTCCTCCAGCTACAATCATACTGTTAATAAAATAACCGATAAAGTTGACTTTATCCCAAACGCCGATGTAATTAGCCCAAGTAAAATCTTGCGGAATAATTTGTGGTGGATATGCAAAAATATTTTCACTATTTCCTTTTAACGAAGTTGAAATCAACCAAATAAAAGGGAAAATAGAGATTAAAGAAACAAGAATTAACACAAAATGCGAAAGGAATGTACTTCTTATTTGAGCTACTCTTTTGCAACAAATCGCGCAATTATATAATTTGTGTGTTTCTTTTTCAGGCTTTCTTTTAGCTGCTTCACTTCCTAGCTGCTTAGCTACATCCATATTATATCTCATACTTCTTCCTTTCAAAACAGAAAATGTTTATTAAAGAAAATAACATTACTATAACCAATAAAACAACAGCCATAGCGGAAGCAAAACCTAAATCAAGGTTTTCGAATGCTCTTTCATATATGTAGTAAACGATTGTTTTACTTGAATTCAAAGGTCCACCCTTTGTCATTACGTAAATTTCCGCAAAAACTTTCATTGCTGAAATTGCACTAATAGTTGTAACAAGTGCTATTGTAGGCATAATATGTGGAATTGTAACTGTCAAATGTTTTGTTAAAAAGCTTGCTCCGTCGATATCACAAGCTTCATACAATTCGTTAGGAACGCTCATTAATGATGCCAAATAAATTATCATATAATAGCCGATACCTTTCCAAATTGTAACTATTATAACAGAGTAGAGGGCAAAATTTGGGTCTGTCAGCCAGCCGATAGGTTTAAGCCCAAGTGAAGTAACAACATAATTTAAAATTCCTTGGTCTGCATAAAGCCATTTGAAGGCGATGGCTGCTACGACAATTGAAACAATTACCGGTAAGTATATTAGAATTTTGTATAAAGTTACGCCTCTGATTTTTTGATTGATTAAAACAGCAAGAAAAAGCGGAAATATAGCAAGAATTGGCACTGCAACAAATAGATATATAAAAGTATTCCATAAGACTTTATAAAAAACGGGGTTATGGAATAATTTTACATAATTTTCAAATCCAATAAATTCAGGTCTGTAAATATTAGTTGAATAATCTAAAAAACTTAATAAAAAAGTTTGAAAAAATGGAATGAAAAAGAATATTACCAAAACTACTGCAGATGGTAATAAGAATAAATATGGCGCATATTTCCCATAATATTTAAACATAGGTTAATTATGCCACTATTTTTTCTTTGGGTCAAGAATTTAATTTTCGCATCTTACTAGCCAAACATCACTTGTAACATGTTCAATTATACGTTTACTTACTGAACCCAAAAGAAATCTATCCATTTTGGATTTGTTTCTTGAACCAAGAATTATTAAGTCAATATCGTGCTTTTTAGAATATTCAATAATTTCTTGGGCCGGTATTCCAGAAAGGATTGTTGTTTTGCTAACGGTAAAATTGTTGTTTTCAATAATTTGTTTTATGTTTTGGATGGCTTTTGATGCGAATATTTGTTGCTGTCTTTGAATATCAAAAAGCCAATTAGAATCGAGAGTGCCTTCTAAAAACAATAAATTGGGATCTTCATTTACCATACAAATATATATGTCTTTATCGGTTAAATCGATGTGCGGAATAACTTTTTCGATTACTGATAAAGAACAGTCTGTTCCGTCTGTAGTAAATAAAACTTTTTTATTTTTGTTTTCTTCTTTGGCAATGTAATCAGATATTTTACTATTGTTTATAATTTCTTGAGAAACAGATCCTAGCCACCTTTGAATACCTTTTTTGCCGTGCGATCCCATTAAAATTAAATCATATTTAACCTTTTTGGTTTGCTCTAAGATGCTTTCAATGACCGAACCGCAGATTTTAATACGCTCTCCGATGTTTAAGCCAAGTTTTAAAATTTCTTCTTCTGCATAATCGAGAATTGAATCCGCAATATTTTCGCATGATGACGAAAAGCTTTTATCTTCTATATTAATTTCATCAGGTAGTGTGCTCCAATCAATTACGGAAATTGTGTCAATAGTTGCGTCTTTTATCCACATAGAAATATTTTTTAGTGCGTTAAAACTTATTTGCGAACCATCTGTGCAAAATAATATTTTCATAATTTCTCCTTGTATTATGTGATTAATATAATTTATGTTAAGGAAAATTACATTGTCTAGTATTCTATATTTTTTTTTGTTATTATGTGATTAGGGAAATGTTTTAATAGGAAATATGTTATAGTCATGACCGCAAAGCAGAATGTTCAACAAAAGATAAATCTTAGGGATTATAAGGATTTGATAGAAACCATTGCAAAGGTTGAATATCAAAAGTTCTCGTCTTCTCACTTGATTGAGTTGCCTGAACTTATTAATATTGGAAATCATACTTTGTATATTTTGTTCAAAAACCATTCTCCGGAAAACTACAACAATACATATCTTTCAACGGCTATAAAATGGGCTATTCGTAATGAAGTCAGACGTCGTTACAAGTGGTATACGCTTAAAAACAGACGCCAACAAACTGCGGAAGAAAATGGTAATATAAGAGAAGAAGTTTACAAAACTATTCTTTCGATTGACGAAATGCAAGATGCAGAAGTCCCTGTGCAAATTAAAGCAGAGGATAAAACACCTGAAGAGTCAGTTGAACTCGTTGAATTAAAGGCCGAAATTATAGAATCTATGAAAAAACTTCCTGCAAGAGAACGAGAACTTATTGAATATAAATTTTTTAAAGAAAAAAAATTGAGAGAAATTGCTGAAGAATTCAATATTTCTCAATCCAGAATTTCGCGTATTATTCAATCAGGTTTGGATAAGATTAAAAGAGATTTAAAAAGACAAGGAATTTTGTAGTGAAAACAATATTTGAGAAAAGTAATGGTGTTGTTGGGATTGCTCTAACTGATGAAATGGAAGATTTATCTTTTTTGGATAAAAAATTTGTTAGAGAAGAAAAGATTGGCTTGCCCAGCGTGAGTGAATTAGAGGCAATGCGTCATTACAAAGAACTTTCGGATTTGAATTTTTGTATAGAAAAAGGATTTTATCCATTGGGTTCTTGTACCATGAAATACAATCCAAAAGTGAATGAATTACTTGCGAATTTGGATGGATTTGTAAATCTTCATCCGCTTTCTGATGAAGAGGATTGTCAGGGCGCTTTAGAACTTATGTTTAAGTTGCAAGAGGCTTTGAAAAAAATTACCGGAATGGATGCTGTTACATTACAACCGGCAGCTGGTGCACATGGTGAATTGACAGGCATGATGGTGATTAAAAAATATTTTGAGGTAAAAGGAGAAAATCGTAAAAAGGTTATTATTCCTGATTCAGCTCATGGCACAAATCCTGCAAGTGCTCATTTATGCGGATTTGATGTTGTCCCTGTTAAATCAAACGAAAAAGGTCAAGTTGATCTTGATGCGTTAAAAGAACTTTTAGATAGTGATGTTGCCGGAATTATGATGACTAATCCGAATACATTAGGTATTTACGAAGAAAATGTTCTTGAAATTTCTAAACTAATGCACGAAAACGGTTCGTTATTGTATTATGACGGAGCTAATTTCAATGCAATTATGGGACACACTAACCCGAAACTTATGGGGTTTGATGTCGTTCATTTAAACTTGCACAAAACGTTTTCAACTCCTCATGGAGGCGGTGGCCCTGGGGCTGGTCCTGTTTGTGTTGTTGAAAAATTAAAAGACTGTTTGCCTGTTCCGACAGTTGATTTTGATGGTCAAAGATATTACAGAAATTATAATTTAGAACATTCTATTGGCAGTGTGAAAGGTTTTTATGGCAATTTCGGAGTACTTGTCAGAGCTTATGCTTATATCTTAATGATGGGTAACAACCTAAAAGAAGCTAGTGAAAATGCTGTTTTGAATGCTAATTATTTAAAAGAAAAGCTGAAAGATGCGTATTTGTTGCCTTATGACGAAGCTTGTATGCATGAATTTGTGTTATCTGGCGAAAAACAAAAACAAGAAAATGGGGTTTCAACATTAAATATCGCAAAAGCATTAATGGATGAAAACACACATCCACCAACAGTTTATTTCCCGCTAATTGTACATGAAGCTATTATGATAGAGCCAACAGAGTCTGAAACAAAACAAGTTTTGGATGAGTTTGTAGAGGCGATGTTGAAAATAGCAAAAGATGCAAAAAATAATCCCGAAAAGGTTATTTCAGCACCGTATACTACTCCGGTAAAACGTTTGGATGAAACGCTTGCTGCGCGTCATCCTGATCTAAAATATACACAAGAATAAGAGAAAAATAAAATGAGTAAAGATAATAAAAAAGTTAAAGTAGCATTTCCTCACATGGGAACAGTTTGTATCGCTTGGGCAGCTGCTCTTAAAAAAATTGGTGTAGAACCATTTATTCCTCCTTATACAAGTAAAAAAACATTGTCATTAGGAACAAAACATTCTCCTGAAGCGATTTGTTTGCCTTATAAGCTTATTCTAGGAAACTTTATTGAAGCTATTGAAGGTGGTGCTGATTATGTTGCAATGATTACATCTCCAGGATGTTGCCGTTTAGGTCAATATGGCAACAGCATAGAGAATGCTCTTGTTGATATGGGGTATCACGCAAGATATATTGAACTTTCTCTTTACGACGGTATTAAAGGAATGTACAATGTGTTAAAAGATATTAGCGGGAAAAACGATCCGATTTTGTTTGCCAGAGCAATTAATATTGCTATTAGAAAAATGTTTTTACTTGATGATTTGGAAGAAAATCTTGCTTACTATAGAGCAAGAGAAGTTAATCAAGGAGATGCTGACAAACATTATGCAAAAGCTTTGCAATATGTTAAAGATGTTGAACATTCAAAAGATTTGAAACGTGCTAAAAAGTTGGCTTTTGATGAAATGAAAAAAGTTGAAATTGATGTTAATAGAGAAGTTTTGAAAGTTGATTTGACTGGAGAAATTTATCTTGTTTGCGATGCTTTTTCAAACCAAAATATAACTAAAGAACTTGGGAAAATGGGGGTTCAGGTTAGAAGAAGTTTAACAGTCAGCAGTTTTATAAAAGATGCTATCATTCCAAAAGCTTTTAGAGATGGTGAGACACACTTGCAACGAGCTTATAGATTAGCAAAACCTTACTTGATGAGAGATATTGGCGGAGATTCTTTGGAATGTGTTTCAGATGTTGCTTATGCGGATGAAAGAGGTATAGATGGTATTATTCATATAAGTCCGTTTACTTGTATGCCTGAAATTATGTCTCAAAATATATTCCCTGCAATGAGAGAAAATTGTGATATTCCAATTTTACCTTTAATCATGGATGAACAAACAGGTAAAGCGGGATATTTAACAAGATTAGAAGCTTTCGTAGACTTAATGAGAAGAAGAAAACGTAAACTTGCAAAAAGTAAACAAGAAGAAAAATCTGTAGAAATCACAAAATAAAGTGTTAAATATAACAATTTAAGGTAGGTTTAATAATATGCGTGAGTT
Organism: uncultured Candidatus Melainabacteria bacterium; assembly: GCA_934717855.1. Classification (GTDB taxonomy): domain Bacteria; phylum Cyanobacteriota; class Vampirovibrionia; order Gastranaerophilales; family Gastranaerophilaceae; genus Stercorousia. Next base: position 8,367 of record CAKUZI010000010.1, on the reverse strand, counting down.
GTTTAAAGAGGCTATAAAAATCACAAATTATAATATAATTTTAGCAGTTCCATTAATAATATTTATAAAAATATTAGATTTGTATTCTCTTTTTTCTCGCGCGAATATAGATTCTGCACCAAAGTTTTTAATAGCTTCAATAACTGTATTATTCATGTTTGGAGTATTTTGTGCAGGTTGGTTCTATATGGTTGAGGGAGCTGTAAAACTTTCAAAAAAAGTTTTTGTCCTTGATACAGATAGGGCAAAAGCTACGATGAATTTGTTCAAAACTTTTCCGGAAGGTGTTGGAAAATTCTTTTTATCTTTTGTTGGAGTGTACATAATATTTTTGTTTGTTCAAGCAATTGCGACTCCTTTAGTTTATATTTTAGGTGTAAATATAATTGGCGGGTTAGACCCTGAATCAATGCAATACTTGCAGGAATTAACCATAAATACTGAATTAGCCGGAAGTCAGGGAATGCCTGCATTTATCGATAATTTGTCAATTGAACAAATCATATTCTTTGGAAAATGGAGTTTGTTGTTTATGTCTGTAACATCAATTGTTATGTACCTTTTGATGTTGTGGATTCCTGAAATTATTTGTTGTACTCCAAATCCGTTAATAGCTCTTTGGCGGTCACTAGTTAAATTGTTTAAAGATTTCTTTACGACTGTAAGAATGTTTTTGGCACTTTGGTTTGCAGGGTTTGTTTTACTATTTATTAATACATTTGCTGTAATAAATCCGATTGCATATATAATTATGAGTATTGTTTTATTTTATTTCTCTGTTTATATGGTTGTTTTTATCTTTTTATATTTTGACAGAAAATATGTAGGTGGAGATGAACAATAAAGTTATTGCCGTCGTCGGGGCTACTGCGAGTGGGAAAACTTCTTATGCAATAGATTTGGCACGAAAAATCGGCGGTGAAATTATTTCCGCTGATTCAAGACTTGTTTATAAGGGAATGGATATTGGCACAGCAAAACCTACAATTGAAGAAATGCAGGGAATTTCGCATTATATGATTGATGTTGTAGAACCTGAATTCAATTATTCTGCAGGGTTATATGCTAAAGAAGCTAAAAGATGTATTGAGGATATTGTTTCTAGGGGGAAAGTTCCTATCGTTGTTGGAGGAACAGGACTTTATTACAGAGTTTTATTAGAAAATTATGATTTGCCGGATGTTAAGCCGGATTATGAATTAAGAGAAAACTTATATAAATATTCATGTGAAGAATTACTTGAAATGTTATTCAATTTAGATGAAAAAGCTGGGAATTCTGTTGAAAAAAATGATAAAAAGAAGTTAATTCGTTATATTGAAATTATTAAGTTAACAGGTAAACCATTAGATTTAGCTCGAGGGAAAAGGGATAAAGAATTTGATGTTGAGTGGATTGGGCTAAATTTCCCAAGAGAAATTTTGTATGACCGAATTAATAAAAGAGTTGATCAAATGATTGAACTAGGACTTGTTGAAGAAACACAAGAATTACTGGAAAAACATGGAAGAATTTCGAATATTACAGATACAATCGGTTATAGAGAAATAATTTCTTACCTTGATGGGGAGTTGTCTTTGGATGATGCAAAAGATAAATTAAAGCAAAATACTCGAAATTATGCAAAACGCCAGCTAACTTGGTTCAGAAAAAACGAAGAAATTAAATGGAACTGTTATCCGGAAAGAAAGAAAAAATAACTTTTAAAATATTAACTATCGTGTTAAAATAAGTCAAAAAAGAGGGATATGATTATGAATAAATTATTAAAATATACATTAGTTAGTTTAATGTCTATTGTGGTTGTCTTATATGCAACTTTTTTGATAGCTCCTTTATTTTTAACAGGTGTGGTGAATTCATATAGTAATGAAATATCAGAAATTATTGAGAAATCTTGCGGATTTAAAGTGAAACTTGAAAACATTAAAGTTTTATCAACTCCGAAATTAACTGTTGGTGCAAAAGTTGGTCATTTAGAAGTTGCTCTCCCAACAGGTGAAAAGTTTTTAACTGTTGATAACGCACAAGCAAAAATGTCCCTTATACCATTGTTAGCAAAACGTATTGAAGCCGATATGGTCGGTGCGGATAATATTAACTTAAATTTAAAAATAAAAAAAGATGGCAAATTCTTAATTGAAGATTATATTCCTGAAAATAACGAAAAAAGTGGCAATGCTTCGCAAATGACAACAGCGTTGCCATATGGCTTAAAATTGTCTAATCATCTTCCAAGTATTTATATTAATAATTATAATATTGCGTTTGTTGATATTCCGACAGACAAAACGTATTCAATATATGGAAATAGTATTTCAATAACCGATTTTATTTTAAATAAAAAAATCAAATTAGCTCTTGATGGAAAAGTAATGCTTCAAGATAAAGAACAATTTAAGTATGATATTAAGGTTTTAAATAAAATCATGCCTAACATAGACTTAAATGACATTGATTTTGCTACTCAAGAGGAAGAACCAAAAAATCCGCAAGATTTTAGGATTAATCCGATTGATATATTTAAGGCGATATACAAAAATCAATTAACAGCTGATATTAAAGGGGATATTAAAACAACAGGAACTCTTGAAGATATTGACATGTCCGGTTCAATTGATGTTTCAAATCTTGGAGTTGCTGTTGACGGGAAAAAACTCCCTGCAAGTTCAGCAGATGTTAAATTAAAGGGAAATAGAATTAAATTATATACCAAATTGTATACAGCTGATAATGAATTAACTGAATTGATAGGAAACTTTAAGACAGGTAAACACCCTAAAGTAGATTTAAATTGTAAATCAAATGCCCAATTTAAAAGTGTATTTGATTTGATAGATAGTGTTGCAAAATCATTTGGTTATAATGACTTAGATACATTGACAGCAACAGGAGGAATTGATGCTGATTTTACTATTAAATCAAACCTAAAAACAATAGAGTCATCAGGATATTTAAAAATCCCATCAGCCTCAATTGCATACAAATTGTACAATGCAACTGTAAATAATATCAGTGCGGATATTGATTTTGCAAATAATATGATAAATATTAAAAAAGCAGGTTTGTCAGTTTTAGGTCAACCATTAAAGATTAGCGGATCTATAACTCAAAATGCACAAGCCGATTTGCTGGTTACCGCAAATAAACTTCAACTTAAAGGTTTACTGTTAGCTGGTGGTCAAATGGCTCTTTTAAAAGAAAATCAAATTTATAGTGGTACTGTGTCTATGAATACTGTTATAAAGGGCAGATTAGATAAAATTGTTCCAAAAGTAAATCTTAGTGTCGATAACATTAATTTGAAAAATATTCCATCTAATACATTAATAAAGGTTGCAAATTCAAAAGTAGATTTAACAACTGATGGTAAAAAAATGGATGGGCTTGTTAACATTATAGGAGCAAAAGTTATCAATCCAATGGCAACTGTTTCAGCTCCAAATGCAAAAATTTCTTTTGGAGAAAAAGATATAAATATTAATAGCGCTTATATTTTGTTAAATAATTCAAGAATAGATATTACAGGGAAAGTTGCAGATTATATGACTAAAAACTTAACCTTTAATGTCAATGCCAAAGGAAACTTGTTAGGTTCTGATTTGCGCACAATGGTCCCGAGTGATTTTAGAAGTTTTGTTTCTGCCAAGGGAAAATTGCCGTTGTCGGTTGTTATTACTGGTAATGACAAGAAACAAGATATTTCTTTCAGCTTAACATCAAATCCTGCCAATTATGTCTCTTTACTTTCTGTAGATCAACTAAAAGGAAAAACTACAGTAATTAAGGGAGATGTTAAATTAAACGGAGATAGTTTGAAATTTTCTGATACAGGGATTTTGGCCAATGGAGTTGGGATTTGCTACTTAAAAGGTGGTATTAATGATTTGTATAAATCACAAAAATTGAATTTAAATCTCTCAACTCCAAATAATGTAGCGTTTGTAATTCCTGGATTTAATAAGTCAAAAATTAATGCAACAGGTAATATTGATGTAACTGGAATTGCGACAAATCCTATATTAAAAGGGTCTGTATCAATTCCGACAATTAAAATCCCGGAAATTCCTTTAACAATGACTGATATGCAAGTTTCTTTAAATGGGCCTATTGCCAAAGGAAAAGGAACTTTGAAGAAGTTTGTTTCAGGTGGAATTGTTGCAGAAAATTTAGCATCAGATTTTAATTTAACAAACAATGTATTTTATTTGAAAAATTTAACAGGTGAAGCGTTCTCAGGAAAAGTAAACGGAAACATTTCCTACAATATAATTAACGGTCATGTGGGAGTTGTTTTCAAAGGAACAGGTATGGATGCCGAAAAAGCTATTGAGGGAGCTGTTGGACTAAAAAATGCTTTATCCGGAAAATTGAATTTTAACACAAATGTTACCTTACATGGTGCAACAGATGTTGAAATGATGAAAAATTTGAAAGGTAAAGCTTCTTTTAAAATTTCAGATGGGACGTTTGGTAATATCGGACGATTTGAACACTTTTTGTTTGCTCAGAATTTACAACAAAATACAATTATCAAGTCAGCTGTAAATTCAGTAAAATCTTTACCAACAATAAAAAATACAGCTCAATTTAAAACAATTTCCGGTGATTTAACTTTTAATAACGGATGGGCAACATTAAATCCGGTAAAAACATCAGGTCCATCAATGGCTTATTATATAAAAGGTCGTTATAATTTGTTAAATGCAACAGCAAACGTAATTGTTTTAGGTAGAATATCTGCAGATGTTGTTTCGGTTCTTGGGCCTCTCGGGGATTTATCAGTAACAAAATTAACTTCCTATATCCCAAAATTTGGAACTGCTACTGGAAATATAATTAATGCTCTTACTACAAATCCAAGAGGGGAAAACACTTCCGCAATTCCACCACTTTCTTCCGGAAATAAAAATTATAAAGATTTTAAAGTCGTATTTAATGGTGGTGTAGAGAGCAGAAGTTCTGTAAAATCTTTTAAATGGCTTTCTAGTTGTGATATGTCTGAAATTAAAAAAACAACAATGAAAGAACAGGTAAAAGAGACAAAGCAGGCAGTAAAGGAAGCTGTTCAAGAAAAGAAAGATGCTTTTAATCAACATATGAATGAACAAAAAACTCAAGCCCAAGAAGCTAACCAAGAAATGAAAAATGCTGTTCAAGGGTTTAAAAACTTGAAAAATTTGTTGAAATAAGTATTTATAAAACGCAAGCTAAAATCATTAATATCAACGTTCCAAGTTGCATAGCTGTAGCCATGTTTTGAGAAAATTTGTTTGAGTCATATTTACTAGCGCTTTTTGTTGCTTTGTAAGCACTTGATATTCGTCTAACCCTGTCAGATTCAGAATCTGAGGCGAACGTTGTTCCAAACATTGTATTTTCTAATCGAGACAACCTATTATCCATTCTTTCATTTGCAAATGTTCGTTTAAATAATGCTTTTTCAACATTCGCAAGATTGGTAGGTTTTGAATTCTTTGCATTATATGCATCATAATCAAATTCCGGAGAACTGTATTCATCCAATCTGTAATTTTTGTCAAGAGGAATTACATCTTCATCATAAAAACTGTTTGAAGATTGAGCAATACTGTTATCCATAAAAGATTTTGGTTTTATTTTAGCTTGCAATCTTTCTACTCGTGCAGAAAACGGTTCGTTTTCATATGTCTTTCCGAGGGATTTTTGTTCTAGTGAAGCTAGACGTGAGTTTAAGTCTTTAGTTTTAAATTCTTGTTTAAAAATTTCTTTTTCAAGCTCGTTTATTGATGGATAATCAACATTGGCACCTACAGGAGGCATACTGTTTTGTGCAACTTTTTCTTCTTTGTATGAATCTTGGTCTTCCATAAAAGTATCTTCTTTAGGTGTAATTTCGTGTCCTATTAAATCTGCAGACATATCTTTTTTTAATGATGAAATTCTTTCTGCTATTGATTTGTTATTTTTCGCTTGTCCGTATACAGTAGATTCTATACGAGAAAGTCTTGTTGAATCATCTGATGTTGTATATGTAAAGCCATATAACGAGTTTTCAATATTATCAAGAATTGAAGAATATTGGCTAGTCGCAAAACATGGCAAAATATTTATTAATAAAACTAAAATAATGATAAATTTTTTCATATTCACTCCTTACCGATAGGATAATTGTGAATATAGTTAAAAACCATTCTACAAAGAAAGAGTTTTTTATAATCCTGAAATTCATAAATAATCGTAAAACTTCAGGAGTATAAAAAGATTTTTCTTAGACAAAATGTTTATATTGGAGTATGTTTTATATTTTTAAATAATTTGACATGACATTAGAAATAGCGCAAAATTATGGTATGAGAGCAAGTAAAGTTGATTATTTAAAATTGCATATTTCTGTTTTATTAGCAGGTTTTACGGGATTGTTAGCTAAATTGATTTCATTAAATGAAGTTATGATTGTTTGGTATAGAATGCTTTTGGCTTTTATAATATTTGCAGTTATGCTCGTTTTTATGAAGAAAAGACCTGTCGAAACAATAAAAGATGCTTTTAAAATAATAGGATTAGGAGCATTATTAACAATACATTTGATTTTCTTTTTTGGAAGTATGAAATATGCGACGTTATCTATAGGCGTTGTGTGTTATTCCCTTGTTGGTTTTTTTACAGTACTTTTTGAACCGATAATATTAAAATCAAAGTTTTCTTTTAAGGAACTGTTTTATAGCCTAATTGCGGTTTTTGGAATATGGCTGATATTTAATTTTGATGCAAGTTATAGATTTGGAATATTTTTGGGAGTAATTTCTGCGATGTTATTTGCTCTTTATACATTGTTCAACAAAACTATTCAGGTTGGGAAGTCTTCGCGTTCAATGTTGTTCTATGAGCTATTAGGCGGAACTTTGTTTATGGCGTTATTTTTGCCATTTTATATTTTTATATCTCATACTGCAAAAATTTTACCTGTCGGACTTGATTGGTTATGGATACTTATACTAGCTTTTTTCTGTACTGTAATTTTATATTTATTACATATTGATGTATTGAAAAAATTGTCTGCGTTTACGGTGAGTTTGGCAGGTAATTTAGAGCCAGTTTACGGAATTTTGCTTGCTGTAATATTTTTAGGTGAAGCAAAAGATTTTACACTTTCTTTTTATGTTGGTATGATTTTAATTTTTGCTTCGGTATTTTCTCAATCAATAGTGAAAAGTAAAAACATGAAAAATAATTAGCTTTTTTATTTATAAAATTTCTATATCGGAAAAATCTAAATATTAAAAAAGTCCCGTATTACCGGGACTTTTTAGTTTTATAATAGATATATTTTTAGTTATATATTTTTCTTGTCAAATCAGCTTTTCTGATTCTAACGTTTTCTGGAGTGATTTCAACAAGTTCGTCATCTCCGATGTATTCCATACATTCTTCCAAAGACATTTCTTTGTGAGCTTGCAATGTAACCATTACGTCTGCTGTTGCACTACGCATGTTAGTTAATTTCTTAGTTTTGCAGATATTAACTACGATATCTTGTGGTTTGTTGCATTCTCCGATAATCATACCACGGTAAACTTTTGTTTTTGGAGTTACAAAGAATGTTCCACGGTCTTCGTATTGAGCCAATGCGTAAGGAATAGCTTCTCCTTGTTCGTGAGCAATAATGGAACCGTTTCTTTGTCTTGGAATATCTCCGGCAAATGGTCTGTAATCCAAGAATGTGTGGTACATAATGCCCTCGCCACGAGTCATTCTGATAAATTCGCTTCTGAAACCGATTAAACCACGAGCAGGAATGTGGAACACCATTGTTGTTCTGCCTTTAGCATTGTTCATTTCTTTCATTTCTGCTTTTCTGCCTGAAAGTCTATCGATACAGCTACCTGCACAACCCTCCGGAACATCAACTATTAGGTTTTCAAAAGGTTCACATTTTACGCCGTCGATAGTTTTGTAAATTACTTCCGGTTTAGAAACTTGGAATTCATAACCCTCACGACGCATTGTTTCAATCAAGATCCCTAAGTGAAGTTCTCCTCTACCAGAAACTTTGAATACATCAGTTGAATCAGTATCTTCAACTCTTAAACTTACATTTTTTTCAAGTTCGTCGTAAAGTCTTTTTCTCAATTGTCTTGAAGTTACGAATTTCCCTTCTGTACCAGCAAATGGACTGTCGTTTACAGAAAAGTTCATCTGCAACGTAGGTTCGTCAACCTTAATCAAAGGTAATGGTTGTGGGTCTGCCAATGAACAAATGCTTTCTCCGATTTGAATATCAGAAAAACCTGCGATACCAACGATATCGCCTGCATAAGCTTCTTCGATTTCTGTTCTTCCCAAGTCATGAAATCCGAAAAGTTTTGTGATTTTACCTTTTTCTTG
>CAKUZI010000009.1 GCA_934717855.1 uncultured Candidatus Melainabacteria bacterium | reverse complement strand
GCTGGAAAAGATATGGGAATAATTGCAACTGGGGGAAATGAATTTGTATCAACCCACGAATTATATCATCTAATCAGCCAAGCTTCAAATGTTAGAAATGCTGAAAAAACTATCAATCTTCCCAAAAATGTTAGAAACAAAATATGTACAACTTATCAAAAAGAACTAGATTTATTTTTAGAACAATTCCCTGAAGCTCAACGAAACCATATTAAATATTTTACAAATCAGTTAAAACCGATTTCTTCAGTAGAAGAAACTATCGCAGAGGGTGGAGCCATATTAAATACATATAACAACATTCCTTTATTTTCAATTAGATCAGAATATCTAGAAAGATATTTTCCTAAAACAATAGCCCAAATTGAAAAAGCAACAATACATACAGAGCCACAAGTTTTAGAAAAGATTGCAAGCAAACAACTTTATGATATTGGTTCTATAAGTAAAAAATTGAATATTCCTGATTTTATGAATACAAGCAATAAGGTGGCTCATATTGCATAGGCAATAATTAGTTTGGATTTAAAACATCTTCATAGAATAAGATAACATTAGAAAATATTAGTTATTTTAACAATTGGGATGTTTTTATCGTTTTTGGAGTTGATGTTGTTATACTAAAATTTGCTCGTTGCGCCAATTGTTGTGGGGTTAAAATATTTAATCTGCTGTTTAAAGAAACTGTATTATTGGATGTTTGAATTACATTTTTAGGTAAATTATTAACTTTTTGAATTGGAATTATTGGAGATTGTACTGCTATACTTTGCGGAGTTCTTTCAAGCTTTTGTGTTGGCAATGCGGAAGATTTTAAAACATGTTTAGTATCATCGTTTTGAACTTTTTCAATAGGTTTATTTTCATTGCCTACAGCCCATTTAAAACCGAAAGTTAGCGCAATACCGTTTCTTCCACCGTTTCTCAACATAGCTTGTACAAACCCAGTACATTTATCGTGCCAAATTTTTTGTAAACCTACACCATATTCAACATAAGGTCTAATACTCATTTCCGGCAATCTAACATTATTTGCAGTAAATTTTGTTTCGTTTAAGATATTCCACACCATACCGACACTTGCGTAAGGTTGCCAGCCTTTGCCAACATTACCCATAAATTTGATGCTCGGATGTAATTGTATAGAATGCAATGGGTCAGAAGATATTTTTACACCGGCAGCGTTTGTATAGTCAAAAGTATTTACGTAAGTATATGCCATCAACATAGACGGTTGAATAATAAATTTGCCGTTGTTAAACTCGAAATTGTAACCTGTTTTACTTCCAATACCAGCCATTAATGCAGTATAATTTTCTTTGCCATACATTGTGTTGGATTCACCGTTGCTAGCTCCTGCATTTATGGTTAATGCCGTAAAGAAATCTCCGTGGTAAAAAGTTTGAGTTAAACCTAATATTCCGCCGTTTGTAGTTGTTGAAACACCGGAATAGCTTTGAGAAGTTCCGTTATAACCGATATATGGAGTAGTTACCGTTCCCCAACCCCGTTTAAGCTGTTTATAACTACTGTCTCCACCTATCAATGACCCGTATGATTGAATATCGACTCTCGGACCGTTTGACAAACCGACATTTTCGAAATTTGCGTATGGTTGATACCAAATACCACCAGTTTTAGAGTAATCATTTTCGTATCGAATTGATCTTGGTTCTGTGATTGCGTATTGGTTCGCTAATGTTCTTATTTTCTTTGGCAATGGCATAAATGAATAATCGGCATGTCTGAATGCATAGCTAAATGTTTCATTTATAGCAGAATACGCTCCAACTTGTGAATTTACTGCTCCTGATAATACTGCAGGGTTGAAATCAGCGGAACTTTTTCCGCCACCACGAGAAAACAAGAAATATCCGTTGCTTGGGTTATAACTCACATCATATTTATATATTGGAGCAAAAGAAGTTGAAGTTGTTTGATAGCTGTTTGCAACATCTTTTCCGACTGTTGTTACATTAGTTTGAACTTTATTTTTAAAACTATCATAGGCAAATGGAATATATGTTTTTTCACTTACAGAATCAGATAACAAATTTATTCCATTAACTGTAATAAGCCCGTTTGCAACAGTTGTTGACGGAAGTCTGTCCATTATAGAATTCTTTAAATCCGCATCTAACAAAAGATTAACGTTTCCATTCATATTAAATGAATTTGCTGACAAATTATTAATCCCGTTATTGATTAAGTTTAACGTTCCAGAATTCACATTCACATCATTAAACATATTTGTTGTATTTGTCGCTAATACGTTTAATGTTTGATTATTATTTATATCTAAAACGCCCTTAACACTTGCTCCATCAAGTAATGTTAGGCTATCGCCGACAATTTTTGTTGTCCCAAGCCCTGAAATTTCTCTATTTAATATTCCTGATAATTTTAATGTTCCTGAATTAATTAAATTAATATCTAAATTTTTTGCATTAATCTCCAAAACGCCAGTATTTGTTGCAGTTGTTCCGGTAATTTTGCCATCAATAATATTGTTATTTGTAAAAATTAAATTGCCGTTATTGTTTGTAATAACTGTTTCATTTCCTTTGAGTTTTATATCAGAAAAATTTAGGGTCGAACCTGAATTCACAACAAAAGAACTTTTTCCGTTCAAGTCTAATTCTGACAAAGTAAGTTCGCCAAGTGTATCTGTTTTTGTTGCTCCGACAATATTTAAGTTTTTGTACGTTGAACCAAGATTGTCTGATAATTTATAATTCGCGGGCGTTTTATTTCCTTGTAAATCCTCGTCAAAAAGATTAAATGTTTTATCCAAAATATTGCCATCTGCATCTTTTAGCTCTGTATTAGTCAATGCAATTAAGGCATCCGACATTGTTGAAACGGTATTAGTATCAATTTTAGTAACTTTTATATTAAGACTGTCATTTGTTGTATTTGTCTTGCCTAGCCCTAATATTCCGTAAATATCCTTTATCGTTGTAGTACCACCAAATAAATCCTTATAATTTACTGTCGGAACTAAAGAATTTGTTTTAGTTGTAGTAACTTGTTTTATTTTAACGGCAGTTGATGTTAACTTATCGTTCAATGCAAGTTGCAAGCTATCAGTCTTATCATTGTTTTGAATTATTTGGATTTTTAAATTTTTATCCAAAAATTCATCAAAAGAATTATTTATAAAATTCAAACTGTCAAGTGTTATAGTACCGCTAGAAGCCGTTTGTGTCGTAAATCCGTCTGCAATGTTGTCACCTATTGTGTAATCTGAACCACTATTTGCTTTTGACAAATCGATATCAATATTATATTTTGCACTTGCACTAGAATTTAGGGAATTAAATTCTGAAAAATTTTGAATTTTCCCATCTGCTGTATCAATAACAACATTTCCACGAACTGTAACATTTGCTCCACCTTTAATGTCTGCTTTATTATACAATTTTATCGTGCCTGAATCACCAGTCAACAAAACATTATAGCCACTTACACCATTAATATAGTCATTTAACAATATTGTACCGCCTGTCGTTGCATTTAATGTAAGGGTTTTGCCTGATGCACCGACATTTATTGCTTCATAATTCTTTGTTACTCCGCCGTCAGTTGAAACATAGTTACCTGTAAATTCTGTTAATTTATTATCATTTGCATTTATTACTAAATCTTGTGTAGTATAAATCGCCCCACCCAACGCATTGCTTCCATTGTTTGAAATTGCGTAATTGTTTTTAAAAGTAGAATTGTTTATAGCCTTAATAGTTGCAGTATTACTAATTGCGCCACCATATGCGCCATTTGAAGAATCTGTTGATTCTGTTTTGGCATAATTGTTCTCAAATGTACCGTTTATAGAGTCGATAATTGCATTTTTGTAATCATTTTGCGATTTTACATAAAAATTTGATATTGCTCCACCGTAAGCATTATTTTTATTTGATACAACGTAATTACCGCTAAAATCAGCTTTGATATTTCCGATTTGTGCAATATCGTTATCTCTTGAACTTTCAACATAATTTGCGATAACACCGCCATTTGCAGAAAGTTCTGTTGATTGTACATAATTATTTTTGTAAGTTCCCAAAATCGCATCTTTGACTGAAACAATTTTATTATTTTCATCAAGAGTATAACCAATTCCAACAAAGGCATTCCCTTGCCCGTTAACAGAATTGGAAATTACACCACCGCTTGCGTCCATTATTTTTGAATCCGAAACAAGTGAATTCCCAACATATTCACCATTAATACTTTTAATAATAGCATTGCCCTGACAAGATTGAATTGAATTTGCAATAATTGCTCCGGAAGCATGTCTGCCACCCAAAGCCTTTGTTTCGCCGGAAGTTGATGTTGAAATTGTACTTTCTAAACGGTTATTATAAACTTGTTCTAAATTTATATCGCCAAGACTAACTGTAGTGTTTGTAGTTTTTATACCACCATGAAGAAAGTTATAAATAATTCCACCACGAGCATTGTCATTACAATCGACAGCAGTTAAAGTATTATTACTAATTTCTTTAACAGTTACATCTCCGTTTTTTGAAATAACAGTAGCATTTTCTACGGGAACCAATGCCGAACGCAATAACAAAGAAGTAATATTCGTTGCTGTTATAGTGTTTCCATGAATTTGTCCTACTGTAAGATTACCTATATTAGATGCGATTGTTGAATCTTTCGGCGACTCTCTTAAATACAACACAAAACCGGTAGAAGTAGAGTTTTCACCTCCTATAATAGTGTTATTATTAACTTTGCCAATAGTTATATCATTGACATTTGCACCCTGAAGATTTATTACTCCACCACGCATAAAATTCATTGAAATGTTGTTATCGGAAACAGAATCTATTGAAATAGAATTAATATTTCCTGATATATTCGTAATTAATCCGTTATAATCGGTTTTTGCGTTTATTGTGTTTCCGATTATTTGCCCAATTTCAAGTTTGCCATTAATCGTTCCACCTTCATTATATATCAGCCCGCCATCAATTTTTAAATTAGAATTAATTGTATTGCCTGAAAAAGAATTAATATGTAACTTATCTATCGTTCCAAGTTTGTTTTGAATAAATCCGCCAGTAACCGAATTATTAGTAGCAGTTATATTGTTACCTTTTACATCATTCCAATTTATTGATTGAATACTGCTATTCTCATTATTTAAAATTCCACCAAAAACATTTACATTAGCAGTAATTTGGTTTTTATTTACATTCCCATCCAAATTCAATTCCCCAACAGGATTAAGTGTTCTCCTGTTGTAAATCACCCCACCGGAAACATTTCCTGCTGATGTTATTTGGTTATCAATTAAATTTTTTATAGTTCCTTTGGATTTTGCTGTTTGAATATTAATAGCCCCACCATTAATGCTGTTATTTTGAATATTCACTCTGCTTGAAGAAACACTAACATTATTCAAAGTTACATCACAATCTTTTAAAAACAAAACAGGTCCATTTGGAACAGCAGATGTCGTTCTACCACTAATATCAACATTTTCCAATGATATAGTTGTATTTGCATTATCAACATTTATACTAGAATTTTTCCCAGTATATTTCATGTTTTTGAGAGTTAAATTTGAATTATTTGAAAAAACAAATCTTGAATCTTTTTCGTTTATTAAACTCTTTCCATCCCCATCAATTTCAATTGTCTTTGCACCAATTTGGATTGTATTCAAACTCGAAATATCTACATCTTTTTCAAATTTTATTTTTGCATTATTGGATGCTTTTTCAATTGCAGATTTCAATTCCGAACCTGTTGAAACAGAAATTGGCAAATCCTCAGCCATAGCTATATTATTCCCACTCAACATCAAGGATAAAATAGCTGAGTACAGTAAAACTTTTTTCTTTTTAAGTTTGCTTCCTAGCTTACTCATTCCAGTAATATTATAATATAAATAACTTATAAAAACAAATACGCCAATTCTGAACTAATTTTTATAAAAAAATATTTACAAAAAACTTATTATATTAATTGAATATTAAATTTTAACTAATTAAAATATTTTTATAATATTTTTTACAATAGGGAGTAAATAAAAATGTGCGATAATAATGAAATAAAAAAAATACGAAAAAAATTATTACTAAAATGTTTTATTTATACAACACCATTATGTTTATTAGCCTTGTTTTTTCTAGTTAATATTAAATACGAATTTGCTCTTTCAATTTGTTTTATATTAACTTGTTTAATTATATTAGTTCCAATTTCTATATTCAATGATAAATTCAGCACTTTGATAACCAAAAATTATATTTTACCAAATTTAAGAAAAAACTTCTGGAAATCAATATCTTTTGATAAAGAAAATTTCAAAAATTATAAACCAAGTATTCAACCATTAAATACGACTTGTGGGGCATATTTTAATGGTTGGAAAAATATAACTAACGTTATAAGTGGCTCTTTCAACAACGTAAATTTCCACATTGCAGATGCAAATACACAAGCTCATTTTTTAGGCCAGCCATTTACAAGTTTTTATGGACAAGTTATAGAAATAAATAATAATAATTTATTTCAAGACGAAATTTTTGTTCTACCTAAACACATATTCAATAAAAATTCTTATAATGGTTATCTTATAAATAAAGAATTTTTAATAAAAAAACATATTGTTTATACAAAAACTGAAAACATAAAAAACAAAGAAATTTTATTTATTAAATATTTTGTAGAACATTTCCGCAAAAATAAAATATACATACAAATTACTAAAAATAAAATGTTAATAATGATAGATTCTAATAAATCTTTGCTTGGCCGATTTAATTTAATTAATATAAAAGAATATGACTATAGTGATATTAACATGATTTTTAACTTAATAAAATTAATAAGTGAAAAATGTTAAAATAATTGTGAATCAACTTTTAATAAGTTAAACTCCTATCCTGCTATCGCAAAAAAATAAAGTTTATGTTGTTTGAGGTAGAGGCTTATATCTCTTAACAAAAAAATAGAGGTAAGATTTTTTACCTCTATTTTTTGGAACTTCACATACGATTTAACACTCCAATTTATTATTTAGCATATTATTATGATGAAAATTGTTAAATTGCTTTTTGTGCCGAGATTTTTAAGTCGTATCCTAAACCTGTAAAAATTTTATGTAAAATTTCTATACTTGGAATCATTTTACGAGAAAAAATCTTGTATAGTGTAATTCTATTAATCCCGATTAATTTTGCAAAATCACAAATCGTATAATTTGCTTCAATTAAGGGTTTCAAGTTATAAATCAATTCATTAACATCTTTGGTAGCAGAATAATCTTCTAAGAGACTATCAAGCCACATTTGTGCATATTCAGAATCATTTTTTAATTGTTCTTTTAAATTGTCCTGATGTTTTGGGAAATTTTGTAGCAATATTTGTTCTTTTTTATTCATAAGTTAATCTCACTTTCAAATATTATTTTCTTGAATTATAATCATTCAAATATTTTTTAGCAGTTTCAATATCTTTACTTTGTTTTGATTTGTTGCCACCTGTAAATAGTAAAACTATTGTATTTTCTATTTCGGTATAATAAATTCTCAAACCATTATCGAATTTAAGTTCGTAAAGTTCTTCAGAAAGTCGTCTATTATTACCATACAAACCTCGTTCAACTTTTGATAATCGTTTATCAACAATAAGCCTTAAACTTTTATCAAGTGAACAATACCATTCGAAATATGGTACTTTATTATCAATTGTTTGGTAATAAATAATTTCTTTCATATTTATATTGTAGCATATCGGCTACAACATTTCAAGTATAGCTTTGTTATAATTGGACAATTTTTGAATAGAAAATTCTATATATATACTTTACCTAAGAAATCTGCAAGATTTTATTAAATAGCCTCTTTTAATATTAATTGAGAATTTTGTTCAACAATCTCTGTTGCTAATAGATTTTCAATAACTTTTCTAACATAAGATATAAAATCTTTGCTTATGAACCTAGTTTTTTCGGCAATTCTGCAAAATCTGCCCAAGTTGTGCAGTTGTACTCTTTTGCTTTTTGCACCAAGTTTTTTATCTCAGTAGGGCTCATGCTTTCTAGTTCTTTGCTTAGCACTGGAATTTCTGGAACATATTCCATTTTTACGTATGTATATGGTTGAGCCTTAGTATTTACCTTTTTGCAACATTCGTCACTGTAGCTTTTGATATATCTTGTTTCTTTTTTCAGCAATCTAAATTTAGACAATGCCGGAAAAACTGCTTCTCCACCATGTTCCATATTAACAGAAATTTGACTGCCTTTTGGTACGACAATTTCGTACAACATACCGTCAGGCAATCCCAAATATTGAGCAGTTTGTGGCTTGAAATGTGCAGCATACGCAAATCCTCCAGACGGAACTATTTCATCTCCAACTTTTGCTTTGCTTATTATTTCAAAATCTGCACCACTACCATCGTAACCCCTGCCCCTAGCTCTAAATACTGTGCTTTGATGAGGTTGAGGCTGAAGTTTCAGAAATTCACGATTCAGGCTTAAATTCTCAATATTACTTTCTACAAAATTGTTCAAGTTTCTTTCACCTGCATTTGGGTGCATGTTTTTTAGATTATCCAGAGTTAGATTTGAAAAACTATTTGCACTGTGAAAATCATGATGTCCTGCAACCACCGTAGTTTCTCTATTTGCATACGGAGGAGTTGTCTTTATTCCGTCAAACCATTTATCTATCTTGGGAGAAAAGGTATCGGCTTTCAAATTTGCAGAATATTTTAATCCGCTAACATTTACTCTGCTAATCGGTTTTGTTTCCAAAATGCTTGATTTCCCTAACATTTTAGCATAACTGGCAGTCCGTTCTGCCAAATTCAATGCGATTTTGCTTAATCCCATACAAATATCCTTATTTTCCCCTATGTTTATATAAAGTAAATTATTTAATTAAAATTGCTATTTTTGTAAAGTTTATTAACAGACAGTAATTTATGCATTAAAAAAGAGCCCGTAGGCTCTGATTTTAATTGTTCTAGTTGTTTTAAATGGTGGGACTTCACATACAGTTTAACACTCCAAACTCTAAAAATCATCCCAATCTTCAAATTGATTCAAATAAAGTTTATAAAATCTTCTATTCTCATATTCTTCATCTAATATATCTTGCTGCATCATTTTATATTTTTCTACTGCATCTTCATTCATTAATTTTTTTGCTTTTTTTCTCGGAGCTACATATTTACGATATTGTTCACGCTCAAATTCTTTTACAAGCTGTTTTAAATTTGCTTTTTTGTCTTTTTGGAAATCAGTATCAATATTATCATTATCAAAATACCTATTTAAAACTTTTTTTATTAATTTACCATAAGCAACCTTACTATCTTGTGTAGGTTTTGATACATTCGCAATTTTTGCATCTGGAGATAAGGTAACCATATCAACACTCGGTTGACTAGTTAATTTAAAATTTTTATTTAGAAGCTTTTTAGGTAAATTTATTGTACTCTTTGCTTTGTTGTTAGGTAGAGAAATAATAAATTTTCCAAAACATTTATTTGAAGAATTTTGAATATATGGATTTACAGCTTGAATAATATTAAATTTTAAATTAGAAAAATTTGGTTGACGAAACATATACATACTCCTAACATCATTAATACTAAAAAAGAGCCTCAATCGGCTCTTGGTTTTAAATGGTGGAGGTTAGGAGATTCGGTCTTGCTCGTTCGCATTTAACGGCAATTCCGTGTTTTGCTTCAATGACTATTCGTCATTTTGCAAAAACACTCCAGCCTCAGCTCACTCGCGCAACTCCTAGAAAATGCTAAACGCATTTTTGGAGGTTCTCATCAATCCATAACACTGCAAAATAAAATACACGATAACTAAAGTCATCGTGTATTTTATGGTGGACTTTCGGGGACAAAACTCACACTTTTATCTAAAGAAATTATTGAAGTTTGCAAAGAAAAAAATAATATTATATTTTTTGAAGTTCTTCAAAATTGGCTTGCTGCTTAGTGTTTAGCAGCCGTTTAAATTTTTACCCAAAAATATAATGAAAAATATAACAAATTTTATTCCAATTTCAAAAGGAATTGCCCACACGTTGAAGCATGGGCAAACTATTCAAGAAGTAGAATCACAAAGTTTTTATAAATTTTTCCATATCGTTCAGCCTATTCAGCCAACCATTCAAAAATTTTTTCTGATTTCCGTATTTCGCAAACTCATAATATTTTGCTTTTTTCGCTGCAATATATTTTTCCGGGTAGGTATATTGTGCAGCCTTTAAAAATTCAGTATTTCTTGTCATTCCTGTTGTTTTCACAACTCCAACACCCATATTGACAGCAGTATCAAAACACAGTGCTGCAAATTTTGGTGTCATTTTATCGCAACCTGAAGCAAGCCAATAATTTTTGTAATAAATTTCTTTTACTTCTATATCAGAAATATTTTTTACTGTTTTGAATTGCTGCCCTTTGGCTTTTAAGTATCGGTTGTAAGTGCTTTGTGTAATGCCTTTGTTTGTTGCACCCCCTTTGTCATCAGGGTCATTGACATAGCCACCTTCCCATTTCAAAACTTGTTTTAAGCATTTTTCAAATAGTTTGTTCATTGGTGTTTCTCCGTCATTAAGTCAATAATGTGTGCAAGTGAAGTGTCCACTTTGTCAAAACGTTTTGAACCATCATCAAGCCGTTGTTCCACATTATTAAATTTGTCATCCATATTTTTTTCAAATTGTTTGAACACCAGCAATGAAAGAAAATTCTGTGAAACTTCTTCAAGAATTTTTCTTCTAAGGTCAGCCATTTCTGTTGGTGTTACAAATAGTTTTTTGTCTTTCAAAAAAAGATAAATAAGCAGTAAATAAGGGGCTGCTTCCATAAAATTATTAAAATCAAAACCCATTCAGCACCTCTTATTTCAAACAGCCTTCAGCTTTTAGTTCGTCATAGATACTTTGCAATTTTTCTTCAATAAAAAGCAAAGTGCCTGTTGTTTTGTTAATAGTTCTAATGGCAGAACATACAACCTGAACACATTGCAGCATTTTTGCCTTGCCTTCAGTTCTGTCAAACATAACTTGACAAATATTCATCAAAACTTTGATATTTCCTTTGTGAAGTTCAATGAAATTTTCAATTTTTTCTAAATCATTTTTCTGTTTGAAAAATTTTTGCCAAATATTGCAAACGACTTTTACAATTTTTACTTTAATTTTCATAATAAATTCCCCTTACGTTCCTACTACCAACAAGAAAGAAGGGCTTATTTCCAAGCCCTTCTGTTAAGTGTCATTTGAAAGACATCTACACACCAACTCATTATGTTTGCTTTTATTGTTCCAGTGCCTGTGTTTTTTATAACCTCTCGAAACATTAAAGAAGTCAACCTTCTAAATTCAGCAGTCGAGAGTTCAGCACCAAAGGCATCTTTGAATTGTGCTTTGTGTTCAAGCACATAGTCATGTGGCAATGCACCCTTCAAAAATCTGATGTCCTCTTTTGAACCAACAAAGAATTCAAGCCCAGCTGGAATGTCTGAACCGTTGTACACATAATGTTCTTCAATGTCAATTTGAATGTCTTTCAGTGTTGTTTGGATCAACAAACTACAAGCAACTTCAGATATAAAAGGATATTTGATTTTGTCTTGCAGTAGTGTTGTTCTTTTTCCAGTTTTGTCAGTGATGACAATTTTGTCATCACCGTCTTTAATTTGCCTTGTTCCCACATTAGGTTCAGAAAGCCACTTTACATTCAATATTTTTTCTTTCATATTTTTACCCTCAAATAGATTACAAAGCCATCACTGTTTGTTGTTTTGTACGGTGCTGCCAATATCATCAATCTTTCCATTGACTTGAACCACGACACAAAACCAGTTATTTTTTACTGTTTGTTTTTGTGCGTTTTCATTCGCTGGTTGTTTTTGAATAGATACAACAGCCCTGTTGTCATTGAATTTTTGTTCAGGTGCGTTTGTAGCACTTTCAGCAGCAAAAACACTTTCGCCACAAAATAATAACAATGCCAATAAAATTGCAAATTTTTTCATGTTCAATTCTCCTTTTATCCTGTGAAATCTGCTAAAAATCGAGTTATACACTCATTGATGAACTGAACACCTTGTGCATAGGTGATTGCAGAATTTTCTTGCAATGTTTCAATGTATTCAGGTGTAAGTTCTTGTTTGAAATCAGGTGTGTTATATCTAATCACAGCACCTTCAGGCAAGCCAGCTTCTGACAACCCCATTTTGATAATAGGCAAGCAGTCATTAAGAAAATCTTTTTCTGTACGGTCTTTCATTACGGGTTTTCTTCTTATCCAGCCCAAAGAAGTAATGAAGAAATTTTTGTTCCAATAGTTTTGCTGGTCAAATTCAAGTTTGGCTTTTGCCTTAATTTTTCCATTCACTAAAAAATAATAGTTTTCAGTGTCGGATTGAATTTTTTCATTTTGTTCTTCTGTGATTTCAAGATAGGGTTCAGGAACGTCAAATTCTGCTGGATAAGCTGAAAGTGCTTTGCCTGTTGTTTCGTCAAATCTAAGTTTAAGCATTCTTTAAAATCTCCTCTACTTCTGCAACTGTGAAGCCAATTCTGAAAATTTTTGCATTCTCATCTTCAACCAATTCTTGCTGAAGTCTTTCAGGTTCTTCTCCAGTTACTCTGTGTGTGTCATCAATCACCCCAGCTGCATTTGCTGCAAGAATGCCTGTAATTTTCCAAACAAATCTTGTTTTAAGTAACAGCTGCAATTCTTTTTTTGTCGCTTCAGGTTGAACCGTCAAATAGTTCAAATAATCCTGTTTTGTGTTCAAATTCAACATTTTTGAAATCTCCTTCTTTTATGTAAGTGTCATATATCTATTGACTTTTTTAATCGTTGCTACAAATGGAAGCTGTTCTTCATATTCAAGAAACTGATCCATAAGAACTTGTGAACTTGTGAATGCAATTCTCAAAGGGCTTGTTTCTGTTTCTTTGAATTGAATTGTAATGTACTTTTCACAGCCCTGAACCTTGCTTCTGCTAATTGAAAAACTTGTGAAAATCAATTCCTTGTTGAAAATCTCTGTGATGTCTTTCACTCTTTCGCCTTCAAGTTTTGTTCTGATTTTTGCGAATTCAGAAAACTTATGTGGCTTCTTTGTTTCGTCTGTCATATTTCGCCATCTCCTTTAATTGTTCCAGCTGCAAACTAAGGCTAAGATTATGAGAATTAGCCCATTTAAACCAGCCATCTGTTGAAGCAATAATTGAACGGAATTTGTCGTGCGGCATTCTTCCCTTCAAATATGCTCTTTTTACTCTTTCAAGTCTTTTCTTCACTCTTTTAACAGTGCTTTTTCGTATCAGAATATAATCTTTAAAATGTCTATACCCTAAGAAATCAACACCTTGTGTTGTTCTGAACAAATCGCACTTGCTCAAACTTAGTTTTAATTCTGTTTCAAGGAATTCTATAATTTTAAACTTTATTTCATTCAGCAGTTTTTTGTCATTGGAAAATAAAGCAAAATCATCACAATAACGCAAATAGCACTTAACCTTCAAAGTGTGTTTCACAAATTTGTCTAACTCATTCATGTAAAGATTGCCAAACCATTGTGAAGTTAGGTTTCCAATCGGCACATTTTTTTCACCCGGAATTGAACGCACAATATTATTCAGTAGCCACAAAAGGTTTTTATCTCCAATCTTTCTTTCAATAATTTTCATCAAAATATCGTGGTTGATTGAGGGATAAAATTTTCTTATGTCCATTTTTAAGCAATATTTATTTTTTCGGACATACTCCATAATTTTCAAAGAACCTTTGTGAATTCCTCTGCCTTCAATGCAAGCATAACTTTCAGGAATAAACATTTTCACAAAATATGGTTCTAAAATGTTAATTACTGCGTGTTGTATTATCCTGTCAGGAAAGAATGGAAGAACAAAAATTTCACGTTCTTTGGGTTCTTTTATGATTTTTATTTTATATTCAGCTGTCGTGAATTCTTTTGTAGTCAGAAGTCTTTGAACTTCTTTCAAACATTCTTCTGTGTGTGCTTCAAAATATCTTACTGCATTGTATTTGCTTTTTCCCTTTTTCGCTTTTTTGTATGCGTAAGCAATATTGTCTTTTTCAATAATTTTGCCCCATACATTCTTTAGTTTCTTAACCATTCTTCATTTCTTCTTTGTATTAGAAAAAGCCCTTGCTTTCGCTTTCGCTACTAACAAGAGCCTTTACTCCGTTGTGTGTTTTGCCGCACTCATTTTGAGATATTGACAAGGTGAACCAGTCCAGCTTGGGAGTTTCTCACATAACTTTCCAATATCGCACGCACCCCGCCTGCCGTTATTCGCATTGACCGTACCACGACCATTATTACCATTACGAGAACGAGAGCCGCAACACGAAGAATTATTCCAATTACCACCAGCAAGCAAGGCAATAGACCAGCTACCCAAAAATTTGCCCTCGATTTATCAAGACACGACCAAACGAGGATTTAAAGGCTCGCACGCACCCCGCCCGCCGTAATCCGCAGCGACCGTACCACGACCAGCAAAACCATTACGAGAACGAGAGCCGCAACACGAAGAAGAAAACCAAGGACCACCAGCAAGCAAGGCAAAACTTGCACCATATAGCTGACCTTTAGTATTGGAAGCCCCACAAGAAGCTGACCAGCCTGAACCACCATTTGCACTTGTGTTGTTCAACCATTCCCAAGAAACACCTACCATTCCAAATAAGAAATATTTGCTTATACAGATTTTATTGTTGCTCATAACATAAGCAATAGTTGTGTCAGGGTTTGGCTGTGCTGCACCTTTAATTGCAACACATTCAGGTGAACCTTTGGCTGCTTCTGTAAATTCATAATCCCAAAGAAGTCTTTTGCCACAACGTCGCATATCTTCAGCATGGTCATCCCAGCATCTTGAATGAACCCTTGTGCCACCAAAAACAGAAGTTTCTGCACCGTCTTTTCCACTTTGTTTGTATAAATCAACCCACAAATCAATTAGTGAAACATAACCCATTCCATTTGGTGAACATTTCGGTCTGTTAAGTGCATCCCAAATTGTAACAGGAATTATTTCCCCTGAATTATAGCCAACTGCCGCATGGTCTGCTGAAGGTGCCTTGTTAGCTGTAATTGAAACAGGCATTGTGTGAAGTCCACCAATTCTAAGAACATCAGCCATTGAATAACCTTCAGGGGCTGTTGAGTTCAAAGAAAATTTGAAATCAAGGCTTCCTGAACCATTAGGCACTAAAAACAAAGAATAATCTTTTCCGGGCAATGGTGTGCCAGCATCAAGTTTTTGTGGCAAACTGACTTCTACGTCTGAAGTAGCACTGAAAAGTTTTGTTCCTTCTGAAGTGTTTACTTCAAGAGAAGTGCCAGCCAAAATTTTTACTTTTGAGTGATCAGAACCAGCTTCAATGTAGTGTGATTTTGCTGCTGATGTTGGAATTGTCAAATTCGTCAATAAGCTACCATTCAGCATTGGCAATTTGCCTGTGCTATCCAGTAACACCAACTTATTTGCAGCATTGAACACGTTGCCTTTTTTCGTTACTGTTTCATCATCTGAAGCAAGTGTGTTTGCTGGATGAAAAAGTCCATCTCCATCTATTTCACCCAGTGTTGTCCAAGCCGTATTGTCAGCAGTTCTTTGTTTCAGAATTTTGTTTGTTTGGCTTGTATCTAACCAAAATTGCCCCCCATAAGTTTCTTCAGGTTCTGTTCCACCTGAATTTGAAGAAGCAAGGGTTTTGAACGCACCATTCAACTGTTCAAGCAATTCTGAACCTGAACCGTCAAGAATATTCATTGATTCTTGCATTTTTTATTATCTCCTTTCTTAATAACCTTGTGCTATATAGTTGATTGTTTTTGTTATTGGCTCATCACCGTTTTTCAAGCAAATATCAAAGCCAGTAGTGTCAAGATTTGTGATAAATTCATCATCACCTTGTGTTTTGTTCAAAATTGTTACTTGCAAATTTGGCTTTGCGTGGAAATTCTTTTCAAAATTGATATGCAAGCCAGCTGAAGGTATTGTGATTGCATTGCCTGTTTCAAGAATGTCAGGCACATCAACATTGATTGTGAACTCACTTAATTTAGCAATAACATTTTCAGAATCTGACTTCAAAACAGCTCTGAATTTGAACATTCTGCCGTAGTATTGTCCAGCAATGAAGTCTTGCCACTGTTTAAACACTCCATCATCACCAGCAATGGCAATTTGAATAACTGAACCAGTCAAAAAGCCCCCAAAATCTTCAATAAATTTTTCAACTTCTGAAATTTTTGGAATTTTGCTAATAGTGGCAAATGGGTTTTCACCAAAGAAATTAAAATCAACGTAAATATAACATTTTGCAGCTGCACCAATATCAATGACCTGTTCACATTCATAAGTGCCAGTTTGATGCAAGCCCCCATAATACAACAGTGAACTAATTTCTGACACTTTTGGAATGTCAGAAATTTTGCCTTTGCCTGATAAACTCAAAACATTGTAATTGTTCACAAAAACACCGTTGCTTTTCGGTCCGGGATAATGCAATTCTTGTTCATTGATTGTTTCAATCACATTCTGAACCAGTCTTGCACCGTCAATTTCAAGTGAAGCAGCTTCAACTGAATAGATATTGTAATCAGGCACAAATGCTTTGATGAAATATGTGCCATTTCCTTTTGCAGTGAACGTGTTGCCAGCAATTCTGCCTAAGCATTGCCCTTTGCCCCAAGAAGTGCCTTTGCGTATTTCGTAAACAACATTTCTTGTATCATCAACAGGCTGCCAAGTGATATTGTTCAAGCCGTCATTGTAATAGCTTGTAAGCCCTTGAACATTTTCAGGTGCTTGCTTCAATGCTGTGCCTTGTATTGTGTAATAGTAAGGCTGCAAATCGCCTAATGTTTGAAGCCCAGCACCAAAACTGTTGAATGTTGGGAATTTTATTGCAAGTTTTTTGCCAATGTCATCTTTGTTGAATGGAATTCTAAGAAATACATCTTCATCAATTCTTGCAAATTGTGTGCCAGCATAATGCGTTTTGATTTCAGAACCATAAGCACCCCTGTTCAAATAAGACAGCTTATAAATTCCAATATCTTCAAGGTTCGCATCTTTGTAGGCTAATAATTCACCATCACAATAACAAAGTGTGTTCAGTCTGTCTGCATCTTCTTTTGTACCAGCAAGCAGTTCAGAATTGCTCATGTTCATATTTACAAGCAAGTTGTGTGTCATATCAATATTTTCATCATTCGTAAATAAATGATTTTCAAGAACACCTTGCCTGATTTGTGCATCAATTCTGCCCATTAGTTTGTAGGTTGTATCATCATCAGAAACCCAAACTTCACAACCACCAAACAAATTGACTGGTGAAGAAACACCAACCCAAACTTCAAGCGTGTCTTGTGTAAGTTCAAAAGGTGGTTCAAAAATCAAAACAGGGTTTACATTGCCTACTTGCTGATTTGCATTGATAGACATTGACACAGCCCTTTGTGTTTCAATTTCTGCTGGTGAAGCTGAACCAATCACCATTTCTTCTGCTTCCACCTGAAGTTTGTTTTCTTCTTCTTCAATTTTAAGAATTCTTACAGGCTCACGAACAAGCCCAAGTTTGCTTTCTGTTAAGGTTACAATGTCCATTGCATCAAGCAAAATGTATCTTAAAGGCAAACTGAATTTGTATTTGTTTCTTACTGCAATGCCCCTATCAAGTGCCAGCTGTGCAGTTCTCTGTGCAATAGCTGGAACGCAAATTTGATGGGCTTTTTGAGTATCAGAAGCACGCAAGCCGTAAAGTTCAATATTTGCAAGGTCTTGTGCTTCCACAACTTCAACATTGTAGTCATTATCTCTGTTTTTGAACTCAATTTTCACTGAATTGCAAATGTCTGCTTGTTCGCTTCTTGTACAAATAATAGGTTCATCCTCGTCAAGAAAATCATCTTCTGTTAAGTCGTAAATTGGTTGCAAGTCAGGTGTCCAAGTTACATTGTTGCCCACAACTTTTTCATCAGCAGCTGGAACAATTTTTAATTTTTCTTGCGACCAAATGAAAGTGGAATTGCAAATGTCAGCCAAATCTGTAAGAATGCTTTGTGCTTCTTCCTGTGCATCATACACAGGGCTTAAAAATAGATTATTTGCAACACAATAATTGCCAAAATCATTGAATGATTGAAAATCAATATATTGAGAAGCAAAGCCTGCACCATATATGGAATTTGTCAAAATGTCCAGCATTACATCTTTAGGGTTTGCATCTAAGCCATTTGCAATGCACTTGCCAGCAATTTCAAAGTTGAATTGTGGAACACCAGCTGAAGTTGTCAAATCAATATAACCAGCAACATAAGCAAGATTTCTATAATTAAGTGCATGGTCAGGGTGACAAGAACGCATTTCACCCCATTCACCTTGACTTGAAGCACCGTTGAAAAATGTCAGGTTTAGTTGGTTTAGATTATAAACACCATCATCATATAAAACTTTTTTGATGCCAGCAATCTGACCATAGCAAAGCCCAATAACAGCCCTTGATTTGTAAGTATAACTTACAGAACTGCTGCTTTGTCCACCTTTACCCATTTTAACCTTGTTTTTATGTTCAATAGCAGTGAAGTCGGTGTTGTCAATCAAGTTGCCACAAATTCTGTTTGTGCCATAAACAACTTGCTTTGTTGTGCCATAGGTTGATTGTTCGTATTGTAAAGAACTAATTCTGCTTTCTTCTTTTGCAAGTGAACTTTTGCTGCTTCCTGTAATAAAACCCATTTTTTAATTTCTCCAAAAACTGTATGTGCAGACTTCTCTGCTTTTGTTGATGTCCTGATTGTAGTTTTGATAAGTGCAGCCCCTTGTGATGCAGTTATCAATCATTGTGCCTTCTGTATCAATCACAATGCCAGCATGGTCAATAAGATTTGCATATCTGTAAAGAATTACATCACCGGGCTTTTTGATTGTTGTTTCTTTGGCATATTTTTTGATGCCGTTTAAATAAGTTTCTTTGCAAGTGTGAAAAGAAAAATCGGGTCTGTAAAATTCAGGCTGAAAAAGTTTAATCAATCTTGCTTCTGCATAAACCATTATAAGAATGGTGTGGCAATCGGTTGCTTTGTAAGGTAGCATTCCATTGATGTGATACTTAGCACCAATATATTTTTTTGTAATTTCAACAATTTTTTGCCTTAGTTCGTTTTCGTGCGTGGCAATGTAGTCAGCTGAATATGGTTCAAGCTGACTTATTCGCAACAAATCTGCATTCATATCTTCACCTTAAAATTTTGCTGTACTTTCTGCTTGTGGCACAAATGGAGTGCCTGAAAAATTTGCTTTGTTGTTGAACTTGTTCTGACACGTTGCAATGGTTTTATTGCAGCCAGCAGCGACTTCAAACTTATCACCAATGGCTGGTTCATATTGCAATGGTGTTGAAAGCTGCAAATAAGATTTTTCGTGAATTTTTACCGACCTTTTCACATTTGCATTTTTGCCAGTTAGAAAAGTAACAACCCCATTCTGAAAATAGCCCACAGGCTTTGAAAAGCTGCAATTTATTATTTTTTTAGTGCTGTTTTGTAGCACATAGCCAGCTTGTGAAAAGTTTTTTCTGTCCACATTACAGCCAGCACCATAAAGGGAATAACAGCAAGAAGCCTGATAAACATGAGTAGGGAAAGAACTGTTCAAAAGTTCTGTGTAGCTTTTAGCTGAACATTTCACATAAGAGCCGCCAACTTCTTCAACGTCTAATGTGCCAGCAAACAGTTTTTCAAGCACTTTTGGTTCACTGTTCCAGCCATCAGTGTAAAATGCCAAATCAATCTGAACTTTTGCACCGTCAAAACTTCCATTTCTGAAGGCTTGCACAAGTGTAATATCACCCAGCACATCTCTTTCTGATGGGTTGAATTCGATTGTTACATCATCAACTGAAAGCCCTGTTTCCCACGTCATTGAACTTCTTGAAATACAAGCATTTTTTTTGCTGTAAGTAGCACCATTGTACTTGACATCAAAATCAGCACTTGTGAACCTCAACACTGTGCCATTTGTAAGGTTGAATGTGTAAAGGTCAGCAATTCTTAATTTTTCGGCTTCAATCGTTGCCAAAAAGTGTTTCAATTCTTCACTGCATTGTTTCATCTATTTCACCGTTATCATTTTAAGTTCGATATTTTCCCACAAAGAAACCCAAGTTCTGCCTAAGTCAAGCTGGTCATCTTCAAACCTAACTCTGAAATAATATCTGCCAGTCCAACTAAGCACACTGTCTGCTGCTGGTGGTTCTGCAAAGGTTACAACACCATAAGCATCAACTTCACATTCAGCTTCAACACCATCAACAAAAATTTTGGGTTTTTCGTGAATTCCATTGATAGGTTCAGCCCAGTAAGGGTGATTTCTAACCAACTGAAAGATTGTTGTTTGTCCATCTCCAACACCAAAGGCTTGATTTTCAACAAAGTTTTCTGTGTCATCTAAATACAAGAAATCATCAAAAGAACCACCAACGGCATTGAAGAAACCTTGCATTCTTTCAATATCGCCTTTATCGAGTGAAACACTTTCAATATTGTTGTCAGTCATAAAGTTATATGTAACAGCAATTTTGTAACGTGGAAATTTCCAGTTCTGAATTCGAGTTTCTCTCCCACTTTTGCTTTTATATGTTTGAGTATCCCACACAGGGGTAATGGTCTTTTCATAAGACCACCCCTGAAAAGTAGGCAAAATAAAGTTGCTCATTATGCTTTACCCCCTAATGGTGCAAGTTGTCTGCGTTTAATTTTCTTTTCTAAGTTTGAATGAATTCTGTCAGTTAATTCATCAATCTTGCTTGCAAAACTTGCAGCATCATTTGCTTGTACTGAAATTGTTACTGGTGTATTGTAAACAGTGCTTGAAACACCACCATCACCACCACCAGCCAATGAATTCAAGTTTGGTTCTATTCTTCCGTTTCTATCAGGAATGAATAATTCAGGTCTTTTTTCGCCAACAATATAAGGCTGACCTTTTTTAACTTCACCACCTTTTTCACGAAACTGAACCATTGCAGAACCAGCGGCAATGCTCAACCCTGTTGCCATAGCTGCACCCGGTGCCATCATCCAACCGACAAAAGGTATCATTGCAGCACTGTTTGCTGCGTTCGCTACTGCTAAGTTTGCCATACCTTTTGCCGCAAGTTGAGATGTTGCAGCCAGTACACCCAGCGAAACATTCAGCATCAATGATGTAAGGCTTGCAACCGTTGCTTCTAAAGTAAATAAACCAGTTGAAAGTGCAATCAATGACATATTTGCAGCAGAAGCCCCTGAACTCAATGCTAATGCAGCCATAGCAGCTGACAATTTCATTGTAGGTGCAAGCAATGCAGAAGCCCCAGCAGCCATTGTGCCTGAAGCTGCAACCATAGTGCCAGCAGCAGCTGCTTGTGTTGTTGCTGCTGCCCCAGCAGAAACTGCAACTGCTGTGTTGGTAGTTGCAAGAACTGCCCCTGTTGCTGACAATGTACCTTCAGAAGCTGCTGTTGTAATATTGCTTGCTGTTACTGCTGTATTGCTTGCAATCACACCAGCATTGCTTGCATTTATCATTTGGTCAGTTGCAACTTTTTGAATTCCAAAAAGTTTTGTTACTGTTTCCATTGTCAAGTGGTCAGCAACCCAGTTTTGAACCATAGTGCCACACATATTGCCAAAAGAATTAAGAACAGTGTCAACCAACGAACTCAAAGCACCTTCAAATGTCAAATTGCCATTCAGCAAATCAGAAATTGTTGAACCCCAGCCACTTGATATGTCAGAAGTTACGTTCTTGAAGGCTTCATGTTGATGTTCCCATAATTCAAGGGCTTTTCTGTTAGCTTCAATGTTGTAATCTTCCATTGTTTTTTGGCTTGCACGTTTTATTTTCACTTCTTCAGCTGCATTGCCTTTTACAAGTTTTAGCTGTTCTTCAAGTGCAGCCATTTCAAGCTGTTTCTTCTGATTGATGAACTGAATTTCAGTTTGAAGCATTTGTGTTTTTGAAATTTTATGTGCATCATATTCAAGCTGAATTATGGCAAGTTTGTTGTCAATTTCCTGTTTGTTGTAGGTCAAATCATCAACAACCTTTGAACTTTGCAAATCTTTCAAAGATTTTTCATAATCTCTTTCAAGTTGCAATTTTTCAGCCAATGCTTGTGCATATTCTGAAGTGCCTTTTTTCGCTGCTGCAATTTTCAAATCTGCTTTTTTAAGTTCATATTTGTAGATTTCAGCATCAGTTCTTTCAGTTTTGTATCTTTCAACATCAAGCAAAGCAAGTTTGTATTCTAGTGCTTCTTTTGCTGCTGCCTTTGCTTCTGCCGCAAGTTGTTTGTCCGTTTTCTTTTTCTTCTTTTTACTGGTGCTTGCAGTTGAAGTTGAAGGGGAATAAGAAGAAGCCTGAACATTCAAACTGGTCAATTCATTCACTATTGCCCTACGTTCCTTTTTTACTTTTTCCAATTCCTTATTCACCATGTCCTGATCTCGTTGCAAAGATTTACTTGCACCAAGTCTGCCTGTATTTTCAGTAGGAATTGGAGTGCCAAAACGTGCTGCTCTTATAACTTGTGATTGCTTATAACCCTTCACAGAATTTTTAACTTTTTTGTCAATTTTCTGCTTTTTCTCTGTTAATTGCTTAACTTTTGCAAGGGTTAATTCATTTGCAATCTGTTCAGCAGTTGCTTGTGAAATCTGCCCTTTTAGTGCCAATTCTTGCTTCAATTTGTTGATATAGTTAGGGTATTTGTCTGTTAAGTATTGGATAGCTTCATCAAGCCTTTTGGTTTGGTCATAATCCAATTTTTTAACACCCTGAAGCTCTTTAATTGTTCTAATTGCATCAGTTGTTGTATCAACATTTTGGTCTTGTGCTGCATTCAAGTCTTTGATGGCATTTTCTGTTTCGTGAACGGCTTGCTGGTATTTCCACCAAGCAGCAGCACCAGCACCAACTGCAACAGTTACCCAAGTTAAGGGGTTTGAAAGCAAAGCAGCAGTGAAAGCCTTCACTTCAACAGTAGCCACTTTAATTGCTCTTGATAAGTTGCCAGTCATCAATAATTGTGCAGAACTTGCTTTTGTATTTGCAGCAGTAGCAGTTGTGGCTTCAACTTTTGCAACGGCAGCAGCCTGTGTTGCTTGTGCTTCTTGCAAATTTGCCTTTGCAGCTGAAATAAGTTGTGTGTTTTCTGTTGCTAAGGCTGCATTGTAAGCCAGTGTTGCTTGATAAAGTCCGACTTCTTCAGCAGCAGCAACTTTTTGTGCATAACTTAATGCAGTTTGTGCAGCAGCTTCTGCTTCAATCGTTGCAGTTGCAGCAGCATAAGCTGTTTGTACTTGTGGAATAATTTTTGCAAGTGCAGTGCTACCAACAACAGCCCCAGCAATCGCAATACTTGCATTTTGCAAGCCATAAAGTGTTGTTTGATTTACAGCAGCCCATTCTTTGAAAGCAGCAATGTTTTCTGTTGTTTTTTCAACAAGTTTTGTTACTTCAATAACTTCTTGCTTAATAACAGGCAATGCACCATCAGAAATACTTCTAATCATCAAGGTATAGGCATCATTTAAAGTGGAAAAACGACCTTCAAGGGTTTCACTTTGTTTGTCCATCATTCCATAAAATCTGCCACCCTCTGAAGTCGCATCTTTGAAGGCTTGCTTCACCATTTCAACAGAAATTTTGCCTTCTCCCATTTCGTCTTTCAATTCTGCCATTGATTTGCCAGTCTTTTCTGAAATAACTTGCAAAGGGTTGAAACCTGCGTTAATCATTTGAAGCAAATCTTGCCCCATCAAACGACCAGCAGATGACATTTGAGAAAATGCCAGTGTCATTGAACGCATTCTTTCCCTATTACCCCCTGAAATATCACCAAGCATTTGCAAATCAGGAAGAATTTCTTCAAGGTTTGTGCCAAAGTTTAACAAAGTTTTTGAAGCATCCAGCAAATCTTGTGTTTCAAATGGTGTAACATTTGCCATATTCTGCAATTCGTTTACAAGTTTGCTTGCTTTTTCAGCACTTCCAAGCATAACCCCAAACTGAACATTTGCTTGTTCAAAGTCAGAAGATGCTTTCAAGGCTTGTTTTCCGATATTCAACAACATTGCACCAGCACCGACAGAAGCAAGGCTGCCAAGTGCAACTGAAAGTAAATCAACAGATTTTTTTGCACTGTTCATTCCAGCTTCAAATTGGCTTTTGTCAATATTCAATTTTACGGCAACTTGTCCAGCTGTTGTTGTCATTGGTTTTCTCTCCTATAAAAGTTTTTTTACTTCTTGCAAACTTAGTTTTTTATCTGAAGGCTGATTTTGTTTTTTCTTTTTATCTTCAGGTAGTGTGTTGACTTCCCTGTCAATATCAAGCAAATCAACAATTTTTCTGTGAGTGCTGCACCAAAAAATCTTTTCAGATAAGTGCAAATGCACACACGTTGCATAATATAAAAATGCGTAGTCTATTTCATACTTTTTTTCTGTGGCTTTGGTTTTGTTGCCACACTTAGCTTTTTTTCTGCAAGTGCCTTTTCTTTTTCTGAAGGTTCAGGCAAAGATGCTTGAATTGCTTGTGCAACTTGATTGCCTAACACGTTCAATTCTTGCAGTGAAAGTTTGAAAAGTTTTTCCATTGGAATTTCTTTTTTCACTTTTATTGGTTCTGTTTCATCAAACTTTGCAAAAATTAAAGTTGAAGCCCAAATTGCATAAACAATAAACTTAATATCTCCATCCATTAAGCCTTTCAACAGTTCGTGTTCTCTTACTCCTGTGCGTTCTCTTAATACAGCATAGTTTCTGATTTTCATTTCACAGTTGTATTTTTTACCAAACAAAGTGATTTCAACTTTTGGTGTAATAATTTTTTCAAGTGTCATTTCATTTCTCCTTCTTGATACAAAAAAGAACCCCATTTTTCAGGGGTTCTTTTTACATAAATATAGAAATTATCCAGCAATAGCAGTGTCTGTTTCGTTGATGCTGAGTTCTCGATAAGCACCATCTTTCTTTCTTGCAAATGCACTGCCTTCAAATGAACAAGTCCAATAGTCATCAGCTGTTGTTTTAACGTCAAGAATACCTTTAACACAGTACATTTCAACATGAATGTCTGCTGCTTGTCCGTTAATCAAATCAGATTTTGCTTCTAAATTAAACATAACAGGCACTTGACTTTCAGTTTCAATAACTGATGCCTTACCAGTTCCAGTTTCACCTGTTTGCGTAACTTCAGAACCGTTGATAAGTGCAAGAACATCAAGTGGAATATTTACATTCTTAAATTTCACATCAAACCCTGTTTGAAGTGTGAAAGAATCAACAACTTTCAAGCCAGCTTTTGCTTCTTTTTTTTCAGTTGTCTTTGTAATTTCCATTGAACTAAGATCAGGCAACTTCATTTTTGTACCTGTTTCATAAGTTGTTGAAGTGTTTGTGGTTACTTTTGCAATGTATGCTTCAGTAACACCCAACACATTTTGTTGAACTTCTAATGTCATTGTTTTTCTCCTTTACTTTTTGGCTAAAAAGCCGTTACTGTTATATTGAATACCCATACAAATCTGTTTTGTGTGTCTTTTTCTTCAAAAAATGGTGGCTGACTTTCAACAACTCGCATTTTTTTATTGTTTATTGTTGAAATTCTGTTTGGTTCTCTTGAAATTAGTGCATCAAACAACTGCTGAATGCGTTCTTTTGCAATTTCAGGCTTTGTTGAATATGTTTTCACCTGAATAGTTTTTGAAGTGCCAACAGGCTGCTTGTAGCCACCGTAAAGCCATAAAACTGTTACATCATTGCTACTATCGGCAATATTGAATTTTAATTCATTTTTTTTGCAGATATTTTGAGCAATCAAATGGTCTTTAATATCATTCATAATGTCGTTCATAGTTTCTTCAGCTGCCCTTCAATTAGTTTTGGAATAACGTGTTCAGCATTCTGCAATCCTCTTTCAAGGAATTTTGAATGGTTTCTGTTTTCTTCATGCTGTTTGTGTGCATAAGGTGTATTTGCAGTAACATAAACAGCAGCTTCTTCTTGTTGTCCTGAAGCCTTTTCTTCTTTTAAATCTCTTGTTTTTGCTTTTTCAAAAGATTGTTGTAAGTCAGGCAAGCCCCCTTCAGTAACACAAATTGACCTTTTCAATGTGCCTGAAAGAACTGGTGCAAGTTTTTGGCTTTCGCCTGAAACAACTTCTGCACCTTGTTTCAATCCCTTCATTGCCGCTTTCATAACTTTGTCAGCAGCAGCTTTGCCAAACCATTTCACATCAATTTCAAATTCTCTTTTCATAAGCAACACCTAAAAATAAAGAAGATAGCCTTGCATAATATTGTCAAAATCGTACATAGGGCTTACTGCAATGATTGAATAGTCCTTTTCTTCCAGTTCTATCAAATCACCGACTTTTGCAGCTTGCATTGTTAGCACACTGCCTTCAGAAGTCTTTTGCTGTCCATTGCCTGAAATTATAAGTTTGTTTTTCCACTGTATTCTGCAAGGTAAATTTTCTTTTGTTTCTGCAACATTTGGCTGACTGTATTCATCAGTGCCATCAATAATTTTTAAAGTGAAAGTTTGGTTCATAAAATGTTTGAACATCTTACACCACCTTTGCAACCTTAATTAAGTACATATCAACACAAGCAAGTGCTTCAGGGCATAATTGAACAGCTTCTGCTGCCCCATATCCAGTGTAAGAAACAGAATTGCCCATGATACTTGTGCTTTGAATTCCCAGTTTTTGGTTTTTTATATGAATTGAATCTTCATTTCTGTTAATCAATGAAAATGCTTCTTCACAACAAGCAAACAACATTTCTTCTGATTGTTCAATATACACAAGTGATTTGCCGTAAACCGTAACAGCATGAGCTTCAGAAGTATAAGTTCTTTTTGAAAGAAAATTTGGCTTAAAGTATCGAGGGAACAACAAAGGCTGTGTTTGGTCGCAAGGAAAGCCTTTTAATTTCAATTTGTTCAATTTTCGTGTTGCTGTTACAAGCAATCTTGCCTTGTTTTCTTCAGTTTGTTCTTCCCATAATTCTGCACCAAATTTTTCTGCAAAATATTGGTTTGCTTCTTCAACAGTGCAATACACAGGAATTTCTTTTTTGTTAATTGTAATTGTTTTCATTTTGAAAAGTCCTATATTAGAAAAAACAAGGGCTGAAAACAGCCCCTGTTTCTTATGACAAACGCAACTAAGCAAGCAAGTGTTTGAATTGTACCACTCTGATGTTCTTAGGTTCGTATGCTCTTTCCCAGTTTGTACCAACTGCAAATTCTGCATTGGTTGGTGAAACACCAGCAGGTGAGCCTTTGAACTTAATACCACGAGGGTGGATAATGTTCTTACGTCTTGTAATTAAGATGTCGTTACCCTTTAGCTTTTCTCTGTCGTTTTCAAGTGTTGGGTAATCAGGAGAAGCATCTTCACCTAATGCAACAGCACCCGGACCGAACAAATAAGTGGTGTAAATTGTTTTAGTCGTTTTGTTGCTATCCTGTCCAACTTCAACAGTTTCAACAGGCAATTCATCATTCACCAAGACACGTTTATCACCATAATAAGCAATAGGCTTACCACCTTCTGAAGGCTTGATGTAGTCAATCAAGTCATCTTTTCGCAATTTGCGTTCAGTTTCGGAGTGCATCATAATTGCTTGAAGGTTTGAACCTCTATCACCAAGTTTGCCTTCTGCATCAATCAAAGTTTCAGCATTGATTGTTCTATCAGCAGCTGCACTTTCGCCTGTTACATCAAGAACCAATGCTGACATTGAAGTTGCAGCAAATGCACCTTTCAAGATAGCAAGCAACATTCTTTGATATTCACCAGCCCAGTAAACACCAATACGGTTTGCAATAACTGCCATAGGGTCAGCACCCGGATCATTTGCTTGAACTTTCGCAAGTTCTTTTACAAGGTCATTTACTTTGAATGCCTTACCTCTGTGGTTAATAGCACAAGCATCTAAACCAGCACCAATGTCTGAAGTTGCCAATGGTGTGTTACCATCACTAGGAAGAACTTCAGAATCTCCGCTTAAATCTTTCCAAAATGGCATTTTGCCTGTTGTACCAGTTCCAGCAGCAACAGCATCAAATTCAGCATCTCTTGCCATGATGCCACAATCAACTAAGCTGGAATTGTAGGTTGTTTCTTCTAATGAATAAGAAGCAACTTTTTCTAAATCAATAGGCAAGCCGCTAATAGTTACAATAGTTCCCATGTGTTTTTCTCCTTATGTTTTGTTGTAATACTCTTGTTTTTCTTCAGCCTTATTTCAAGCCAGCTTCTGCTTTGAACTTAGCAGCCTGTGTTGGGTTGTTTGCTTCAAGCATTGCCTGTTTTGTAAGGTTGAATGTTTCCTTTTTGTATGGGTTAGGCATTGAAGAATTATTGAAGTTTGCCGGGTTGCTACTTCCACCCACTTGATAATTCACTTTCAATTCAGGGTAATCTTCAGCAACTTTTTTCACAGCTTCTTCAAGATTTTCAGTATCTAACTGAACCAAGCTCATTGCTTTGTCTTTCAAACCAAGTTCTTTTGCAATTTTTGCAACTGTTGCTTGTTTTTCGAGTAATGCAGCCTTTTTTGTTGCTTCATTGAACTTTGTTTCAAGTTCCTGATTTTTGTTCACAATCTCTGTAATTTTTGCATTCAAAAGGTCTGTTTCTTTTACTTCTTTTTCAGACAAGCCAAGTGCATCAGCAAGAACTTTTTTCAATTCCTTGCTGTCTTTCAAGTCAATTCTTCTTGAAGCATTTTCTTTGTTCAAATCTTCAATGTGTTTTTTGAACTTTGTTTCTGTTTCTTCATTGGCTTTTGTAACAGCTTCAGAAATCATTTGTTGAACTTGTTCTTTTGTGAAAGTTTCTGTGTTGTTGTTTTGAGGTTCTCCCCCATTGTTGTCTTTTGGCATCTCGCTTTTTCTCCTTTGCTTTTTGTATAACTGAATAGACTGCATCAAGCAGCCTAAAAATTTGCAATGAAAAGAAGCCCCCCAAAATTGGAAGGCTTCAAAATTAAACACTTATGGTAAGTATAAAATTATTCTCCGATAATCACACCATCAATGACACAAGGCAAAACAGGCTTTTCAGTATCAGGGTTTGCTTCTGAATGAAAATCCCAACCATTTGAAGGCAATTTTTCAGCAAGTTCAATTCTTTCTTCAACTGAAAGTGCCATATATTCTTTATTTGTCAGGTTTAGATGTGAAATGTCTTTTGGTAGTGTCATAATTTCTTAATGTCCTTTACATACATTGTAAATAAGTTTTCAAGTGATTTCAACAATTCAGGGCTGTTTTCTTTAAGAAAGTTCAACTGCTCTGTCTTGTTTTGAAGTCTTAATTGCACATAGTTGGCAAAAATTTCAAGTTCTTTTGTTCCTTGCTGCCTGTAATATTTTGTGCCATGTCCGTACATAGAATAAGGCTGTTTGTGCAAATTGCCATTGCAAAGTGCATCATAAATATCATTGACAGCACCCCATTGCCTTCTTGCCTTGAAATCTATTGTGCCATTGCTTCTGATGGTTTTCTTCTGAATTTCAATGAATTTTGCTTTTACAGCTTCAGGGAATTTGTCAATTCTCTTAATTCTGTTTTGTTCAATGATTTTCTGCAATTCTTTACTGTAATGGCTGAAGCCTTTTGTTGAAGCCTTCATTATACCAATATCAAGGGAATGACCAAATTCGTGAAGGAATGTTGTTTCATTATTTGCAGAAATAACACTTCTTGCTGGATTGAAATAACCCCTTCCAGCATCATCAATGATTTTTACAGCTGGTAATTTGTGAATATTTGCAAGAATTTCTGCTGCTTCTTTATCAATATGTGCATTGGTGAAAGAATTTTTTACAAGTTCATCATTGCCAGTGTAGCCTTTTAGAATATCAGCCATTGACCAGCCAGCACTGTTTTTGTCGAGTTTTTCTCTTTGTTTGGTTGGTGGTGCATCAACTTCATTTAAAACTGTGCCTTGACCGTTTCCAGCTTCAATTCTTTCATATTCTTCAATCACTTCAGCAGTTACAGCAAAGTGATGAATACAGTTAGGGTGAAACAAGCCTTGTGCTTTTGCTTCATCAAGTGTTGTGTAGCCTTTTGTTTTCCCTGTAAGGCTAAGAATAGCATCTTCAAAAGGAATGCAAGGACTGTTTGGGAATGATGAATGCCCATTGACTTGTACTAAATCGCCCATATCGTCAAAAGTGTCAAGAATTGTTGTTTCTGCACCTTTTCTGTATGCTTCAGCAGAAGTTGTTCTTGCAACAAGTTCTGCATAGTCTGTTAGGCTAACCATTGAATGAAGTGTGCCGTCTTTTTTGTAGTAAGGCACTTTGAAAATAGAACCCTTCATAAATTCTTCTTGAAAATCTCTTATGGCTTTTTGCCAAGTGATGTTTCCATTCACAACACCCTGAACAGAAGCAAGCCCTGTTGCTCTCAAATCTTCATTATCAGGAAAAAATTTCAGAAGTTTTTTCAAAATGTCTTGTGTTGAATTGAAATTTGTTCTTTCAAAATATTCAATACAATCACGACCAATAACATCAACAACACGTTTCAAAGGCTTATAAGTGTTAATTGCCAATGTTTTCATTGCGTTTTTGTGTAAGCCTGAAAATTGCGTGTAAGTTGTAGCTTTTACAGGGTTGAACTGAATGTGCAGTTGTCTGAATGATGCTTCTGTGCCTTTTACACCTTTTCTGTAAATTTTTGCAGTCTGTTCAGTTGAATAAAATTGAAATTTCTTTTGAAGTTTTGCCAGTTCTTCTTCAACATTTTGCTGAAGCTGTTCAAGGTGCGTTTTGTCATATCCCTTGACTGCTGCATCAAGAAGTTGTTGTTTTATTTTGCTTAAACTGTCGTTGTAGTATCTCAACAGAATAAGTTCATTTTCGCTAACAATATCTTCAAACTTTTTCATTATTCATCACTGTTTTTGTCATTTTTGTTGTTCTTATCAAAATCTTCTTCATCATCTTCACCATCATTTGGGTAGATGTCTGAAAGATTAAGAACAGAACGGCTTTTCTTTTCTTCTTCAATGGCTGCAAGTTCAGTGTCGAGTGCATCTCCTTCAAGTTTTTGAACAAATGCAACTGCTGTTCTGTTGCTCATTGTTTGAGTAACACCAGCCTTTTGTGCAGTTTCAACACGTTCAGCAATATCATCAACAAGACCATCTTGCCAATCAATGCTGTAATCTGAAAGTGTTTTGCCTTCAAGCTGTGAAGCAATATGCAACACCCTTTTGATACTTTCGTCAAATTCTTCTGCAAGTCTGCCAGCTTTGGCAATCATTCTTTGCATAAGTCTTTTGAGTGCAACTCCTGAAATGTCGCTTGTAATTGTTTGGTTAGGGTCAAACATTACAGGGCTGATTTCTCCGACCATATAGAAGAAGAACATCAGCTGTGAAATATATTCTTTGATTGCTTCAAATTGAACTGACCAAGTTACAACTCCGGGCGGATCTGTTTTATTCGCCCCACCTAACATAGGAATATATCCATTCTTTTGCACATTGCCATTTTCATCAAGTGCTGTTCCCGGACCGTATTTTATATTTCCTTGTTCTTCCAAATCTTTACCATATTTTGAAAGATGAAGTTCAATCTGACTGATTAAAGGGTTGATGTCAGTGTAGTCATCTTCACCAAATATGTGTTCAGAACAAGAAGAATTGCACACAGGAATAACAAGGAAATCATCAACATTTGTTATTTCAACTGCTTCAACACCTTTGTATCTATCCAACGCATCAAGGCTGATTTCTTCTTTGATTTTATTGGCATCTTTGTCAATAATAAATAATCTGTGTGTGATTTTTCCAATTTCGTGAATTTCAACTTTCAAATATTGAACTTTATTTTCAACAAATGAATAAGCAATGACATGATACAAAACATCATTCACATTGTCTGCACTCACGACTGGAAACCAAATGCGAGGTGTTACAGGCTCAATGAGTGCAACACCTTCTTTGGTTCTAAGTTTAAAAAGACCGTTACCATATCGAGAAACATCAATGGCAACTTTCCTTGCTGTTTTCCACAATTTGCACCTTTTAATAAGGTCATTCAAATAGTCATCTGTTGCTTGTTCAGCTTTTGAAATTGTAGGTTTTTCAGAAAAAAGCAGATCAGCCCATAGCTTTGAAACACTTCTGTAAAGGTTCACAAAAACCCTTTTTACAGTTTCATTCACTTCTTGTTCAGGATAAACCACTTTTAGCAGTTCGTCTAAAACTTCTAAATGGTCATTCTCATAAAGTGCATTGTTTAATTCGTATGTGGCAATTCTGCTTTTTTCTTCAACAGGAAGCCAATCCATGCCAGTTTCTAAAAATGATAAGTCATTAAGCATTTTTCAATGTGTCCTTTTGTCTTTGAATTTCTTCTTTCAAGTCAATGATAAATTCTTTTCTTAGTCGTTCCCTTCTAAGTCCAGCATATTCATCAATTTTTGCTTCAAATTGTTCGAGCAACTTCAAATAAAAGCCGTTATCTGAAGCAGTTTCTTTGTTTTCTTCAAAGGCTTTCACTTTTTCTTCAAGTTCAAGAATTTGTTTTGCTGCAATTTCAGCTTCTTCATTGTTTTTAGCAACAAGTTCTTGAAATTCAGTGTTTTTCTTGTCCAATTCTTGCTTGATTGCTGTGTTTTCTTCTCTTAATTTGTTTACTTCAACAGCAGCTTCTGCAAGTGCCTGTTCCTGTGTGATTTCTTCAGCATTGTCAGGCACTTCAACATTCTGAAGGTTTTCTTGCACTGCTGGTTCAGCAACATTTTGCACTGCATCAACAGCAGCTTCTTCTTTTTTCGCCATGTTTTTCTCCTTATAGTTGTAAGTTATAGCTTAAAATCTAAGCCCCAAAATCTCTTTTCTATATGTGTGTATT
Organism: uncultured Candidatus Melainabacteria bacterium; assembly: GCA_934717855.1. Lineage (GTDB taxonomy): Bacteria > Cyanobacteriota > Vampirovibrionia > Gastranaerophilales > Gastranaerophilaceae > Stercorousia. The sequence goes on along the minus strand of CAKUZI010000009.1, from coordinate 48,093 downwards.
GGATAACGCAAAACACCATCACAGGCATGGTCTTTTCCAATGAATGTTGTTTCGCTGCCATAACCGGGTTCATCTTGTTCAGGGTATCTCAATGTAAGAAGTTCATTTTGCGTATTTGGGCAATTTGTGCCAATTCTCACAAGGTCTTTTCTGAAGCAAGTTCTTACAGTATTGCAGCCAGCAGCAATTTCTTTTTCTGATGCGTATGCTTTAAGATTAGCAAGAACCATTTCAGCAATTCTGTCAGGTTCAGCTGAATCACAAAAAATGTAATTCAAATTTCTGCCTAATCTTTTTTGCTCATTCTTAAACCAGTCAATAACATCAGTAGTAAGTTTGCCCTTTTTGTAGAACTCTGAAGCAAGGTGAAATTCATTGTTTCGAGTAACACCCCAAACACCAGCAGCCATTTCAGCAGAATAGCCCCAGTCCACACCCCCAATAAGTTCTTTGTACAAACCTTCATTCAAGTTCTTGCTGAATTCTTCAGGTGTGATGATGTGCTTGTCTTTGTCAAATTCAGGGTAAACAAGCCCTTCAGCAATAACCCACAACCCCCTAATCATTCTATCAAAATATACACCACTGAAGGAAGCCTTGACATTCTCAATATATTCAGGTGGCAAATTGAGGTTGTCAGTAAGTTCAAAGAACAGATATTCAAAAACATCTTTTTTCTTTGCGTTGTCTATCCAATCAGTGTATATAAAATGTAGAATGTCAGCAGGGTTTGTTGTGGCAAAAATCTTGCTATTGGCAACAGAAAGCCTTGTGATTGCTAGTTTTACAAATGCTTGTGTGTGAAGTGTCAATTCATCTGCAAGCCACAGTGCAAATGTATCACCCCAAATTGCACCTTCATTGCCTTTTTTGTTAGCACCAGCAACCCTTATGAAAGCATCATTTTTTGTTCCTAAAACTCTTGAATTTACAATAAGTCTGCCATGTGAACTGTCATAGTCGCAATTTTTCTTGCCACCGTACAATGCCATAAGTTCAAGCAGAATGTTATTGTAAATAGTTTCTTTTGATTTACCTGAAATAAGAATTTTGCCTTTGTCGGCTCTATTTGGTATCAAATCAGCAGCAGCTTTTGCAATCTGTGTTACAGTCTTGCCTGAACGCACAGAACCTGAAAGCAATGTAAAAAACTTGAAATCATCATAAGACCTTAGCATCAAATCAAGATGTTTTCTTGACCATTTGGAAGTTTCCCAATCAATCATTGTTCAACTCCTTCATTGATTTTTTCAGGCTTGCAAACATTTGAATAATCGGTATTTCCGTTTTTTCTTCTTGTTCAGTTTCTTTTGGTGCTGGTGCAAGTGTGATTGCTTCTTTTTCTTCTTTTGTTGCAATCATACGATACAAAGCAATTTGAAGTGCTGGACTTTTGCTATTTGCCCATTTTGCCCTTAGTGCCTGTTTGGTTCTTATTCGGTTGTTGTCAATTTCTTCTTTTAATATGTCTAATTTGTCAAGCCCATAATTATAAAAAGTTGCTCTTGAAATAGGAAGAAAAGCAACCAAATCAGTTATGAACAAGATATTTATTTGAGGGTTTCTGATAATATCAAGGCACGTTTCAACAAGTTTGTCATATTCTGCTTTGTCAATCGGCAAATTTTTTGTGTTTTTCTTTTCTTTAGTCATTTAAACATCCCGCCTTGCATCTCGCACTTGACTAACAACAGAATAAGTTTTCATTCTTCTACATATTGCAAATAATCACCTATGTTATTTCTCAAATAGTCATCAATTTTAGAATAAAGAATGGCATCTTTCAGAAAAAGGCTAAATCTTTCAAATTCTTCAACAGTTGAATTGAACCTTGCTGCATCCAGCTTTGTTTTTCCTTCTTTGTCTTTTCTCCCGAAAACTAACACTGCGTGTTCAACAGTTTCTTCTTTGCAATTAGCTTCAACAACCTTTTTCAACCAAGTTTCAAATTGTTCTTGTCTTGTTTTGAAATCAACAATATTTTCTTCTTTTTTTACAACTTTAAGCATTTTTCAAAACCTTACATTCAGATTGAAAAATATCAGGCAACCATCTGCCATTTTCAAACTTATTTCTCCAGCTGTCCTTTTGTGGAAGTGCAGCATCATACTTTGCACGTTGCTTGTCAGGTGCTATTGCGTAACCAAAAACATAAGGCAAAGAAGTTGCTGAAGCAATTAGTGGTGTAGGGCAAATTTGTGGCATCAATGTCAAATATTTTTGCATTTCTAACAAAAACAAATCAGCCTTTTCAGCCTTCAATTCTTCCACTTCTATCAGCTTTTTTCTTCCGTTCCTTCTTCCAAATCTCTTAATTTGCAAATGCTGACAACCACATTTTTTGCAGATACAAGTTTCAACAACTTCTGAAAAAATACGGTCATCACCAACATATTTTTTTTGAACTGGTTTCATTTTGTAAGTTTCAATGCACCAGTAAGTTTCTAAATCTGTTTTTTTATACTTTAAACCACAACAAAAAAAAGCCATTTTACACCCCACAAGCGGCAATAAGCACAGTTCACCCTGATTTTAGCAAGGTAGTCCTTGAAGGTTCAAAGGCTCATCACTACTAAACATTATAACCCATTTTGCACTGTCCAGCTGGACAGTCTTTCAAATTTTGCTTGACATTTGAACAAAAAGAAGCCTTTTTCAAGGCTTCCTGTCGCTTCATGTTTCTTTACATATATTTTTCAAGTTCTTGCTTTGTTACTTCTTTTATCAGCAAAGCCCTTCTGTTTTGTGGGTTTTTGGTTGATATTCGATAAGCAGAATAAATTCTTTCAAGGTGATATTTTATGTTTCTTATTGAATAGTGAAGTTTGTTTGCTATTTCAGAATTGGTTTTTCCTTCCACCACCATTGCAAGAATTGTTGTTTGTGTGTCGTTAAGTGTTGCCATTCACACCCCCTTTTGCTTTGTTGATGATGTTTAAAATATTAAATTTCCTATAATAAGTACAACCATTTTTCATGTCGCAATTATTACACTCACAAATATCATCATAAAAACACTCATTATTCATGGCTTTTATATTTTCCTCAATCTCATCAAGTGTATGTTTGTATCGATTTATAATCTTATCAGCATTATCTGTTTGAGTTTTAAATAGATTTTCTGCATCTTCTTTCCATTGTTTTAATTCTTCACACTCTTGTTCTTTTCGTTTGAGTTGTTTATATAAATCAAAAGCAATTTGTCTTATAGCCTTTGGTGAATGTTTTTCAAAATTATAGCGTATTTCTTCATCTGTCCACTCGCTTACATCAACACCATGAACAATGATTTCTTTTTTATCTGTCATTTTCTCCCCTTTCTGATGCCAAAAGTTTGCACAATGTAAAGCCCATTATTGCCCCTGACATCATAAGTGCTGCTGGTTCGCATTCTTTTTTCTGTTCCTTCAATTCTTTCAAGAATTTATCAATGGCATTGTTTAAGAAGGCAACATTGCCTTTGTCGCTCATTATTTCTTGAATTGATTGTTGTGAAATTTTTCTTACTTCATTTTCTTGTTCTTTTGTTAATTCTGTCATTTTATTTTCTCCTTTAGTAGTAGTTATGTTTTTGTGGCTCATACGGTTTTGTGTCAAACAAAGACTGTTGAACTTCAGGTGCATTGCCCTTCAAAATTTTGTTGAAACATGCAGCTGCTAATTGCATCAGCCTGATTTCTTCATCTGCTTTTTCTTGTGTCATTTTTCTTGCTGCCACCCATTTGGGGTAAACATTCACCCTTAGTGCGGCTTCTCTTGCACAACAATCTTTTAATTTTTTTATTGTTTCAAAGTCCATTTGCTGCCCCCTTAACATTCATCCACAAAGAACTTCAGCCAAATAAAAGGCAATATTCTAAAATAGCAAAAATGTCTATAATATGTTTCTTCAAGGTGTGTTGCACTTGTATCAGCATAGAAAGAATAATTCAAAGCCCACAAAAATATATTTATTTTTTTGTCAGTTCCTTCTTTCCATTGGTTTATTGTACATTTTTCACCTTTAGGGTGAAGTGTTATTCCAATGAATTCTGCATGATCCCATCCTGAATTCAAAAATTTTGAATATCCTTCAAATGCCCATACGCAATATAAGAAAAATAACCAAATCAATAAAAGTGTTGAAAAATCAAATATTATCATTATTGTTCTCCTTTCTTGTCGTTTTTACAATAGAACTTTGTTTTAATCTCCATACATCCAAATAATTGTTTTGTGGCAATCATCACAAGAACACAACACTGTTCTTTGTGAAAAATCAACTGTTGATAAGTACGGACTGCCAACAATTATTGTTTTGCCACACCAATCACATTTGTGTTCTTTCCGGGCAGAATGCACTTTTCTTGTTATGCCTTCAAAAGTTTCTTCATATATTCTGCCCCTTTTCTTAATTTTCATAAGTTCATATTCAGGCATAGAAAGAAACAAATTTTTGTAATATCCTGAATTATAGAATTTGTTCAATTCCTGACAATTCCAGTTTTGGCATACTGCAAGATTTTCTTTGCTGCTACAATTTTTACAGTGTTTCTTTGCCCAACTACAAAAAGAATGGTGTTTGCGTTCAATAAAGAATTCATCACTCTTGAAAGCTATTTTTTCAAGTTTTTTATAGTTAATTTTCCCCATTGCAGCCACCTTCTTTCAATAAAATTGCTTGAAAACAGCTACAAAAGTCATAAGCATCACTGTTAATAACACAGCAGTTCGTTGAAAGTATCTTATAACCTTTGTTCAAAAGAATGTTCACTTCAGCAGTGAAGTTTCCTTTGTCGCAATTTTCAACTATTTTTATATGTTTTTTTTGCATCAATTTTTCCTTTATTTTTAATTTGTTTGTGTGAAATAAATTCTTTTTCGTTATCTTTTTTTAGAATTATTCCGTTGTTTTCCATTTGAGTTTCCCAAAAGAAAAAACTATCATAAAAGCCTACTACTTCACGCATTTTTCTGTTCCTTGTACCAGTCCACAATATTCAACTGTTTGCCCAAATGTATTGCATAGACTGGTTTGTTGATTTTTAAGTCTGTTTCAATGCCTGAAGTAAGAACTTCAATTTTTTCTATTTCAAAAAGCATCTGTTCTTTTCTTCTGTAATCTCTTGAAAATAGTGCCAGTTTTACTGCTGGTTTTCCGTTTTCATAGATTTTTGAAGCCCAGCTTTTCTTGACTTCTCGATATTCAATTTTCTTTTCTCCTGCCTTGATTTTGTCAAACCACACATTTTTCATCACAAGGTCAAGAACTCCATTTGCTTTGCTCATGTTTATTTCTCCTTTATTTCAACTATTCGCCACACAATCACTGCTAAAGATACCAGTGCCACACAAGAAACTACATCTGTGCCTGTCATTGTAATATTCAACATTCAGCACCTCTTAAAATGGAATTCTTTCTTCAGGTACAAGTGCAAAATCAACAATTTTTTCATAGTTTTCAACACAAGAAACCAATTTCAAAACATAGATTTTTGTGCCTTTTTCAAGGTTTGAAACTTTTTTTGCATCATTCAAGGCTTCTTCATAAGTGTTGTAAAGTTTGCGTGGTTTATCTGCATCAGGGTTGAACACATAGAACTTGCCTTGATAACCTCTTGCAGCTTCCAGTTGAACTTCTAACTGTTTAATTCTGTCATATTGTTGGTCATTTATTTTTTCAAGCCTTCTTTCAGTAGTCAGAATTTCATTTCTCAATTCGTCAATAATTCGGGCTTTATTTTCATTTTCTTTTTGCAAATTTTTTACATAAACACTATTCTGAAGTAGTTGGTCATATTTTGCATGTGCATCTCTTATGATTTGTTTTTGTGCTTCAATAATTGTTTCTTTTTGTTCAACTCCAAGAATTCTTTTGATAAAATTTTTAATTTTCATTTGTTTTTTCTCCTTTATTAGTTTTGTATAGTCAATTTGTAAAATTAGCCTTTGTTTTTGTGCCTTCTCTTTCGCTTTTTGGTATTCTTCAGGTAAAAAGCATTTTGTTTCTATTCTTGCGTAACTTTTCATAAAGCCACTCCTTCAGTAATCAGAACACCTTTTTTCACAGCTTCCAGTTCCTTCAGAACTTCATTGCATTTAACTTTCAAAGAAATCATTTCACTTGTTACCCTTTGCCCTATCATTCGCCAAATAAGTGGTGAAGGTGGTTCTTTTTGAAGCTGCCTTGCACCTTTTAACAATTTGATTTTATTGGCTTTGTGCAAGGTTTCATCATAGGCAAGTAAGCCATATTTTGGGTTTTTATCTTTCAAATACTCCATTGCCCATGCAGCCATTTCATCAGGTACACAAAAATAGTATTTGTTTGGTATTTTGTAAGATGAAAATGCTTGTTCCGGGTGTGCATAGAACTGGTGTTTCTTTTCTTTCCAATAATTGCCATTGTTCAATGTTGCAGCTTCAAATTCCCTTCTGAAATCAGCCTTTGAAATTTTCACTTCTACTTCTACAAGGCATTTATCGTTAATTGCATTTATGTCAGAACAGTTGATGCCTTCAGAACAGACAAAAACCATACCTTTTTCATATCTGAAATATTTCATCAATTCTGCTTTTAAGATGTCTGATTTTCTCATTAGTTCAACCTCAATGCCTTTTTTGCAATATCTTGCATATAGTCAGCCATTCTGTGCCAATTTCTGAAGTCTGAAGGCTTTGCTTCTACAATTCCCTTCAATGCCGCTTCAAGGTGCTTGTATAATGGTTTTTTGCTTTCTTTACTCATTTTTCAATCTCCATTTCTTTCAATATGTGTTTTATTACTTCTACTGTCCAACCATCACCAATAACGTCATACCGTTTCTTTTTCGGCAAAATATCTGTGTAATGGTCAGGCAAAGTTTGCAGCCGTTCATATTCTAAAGGTGTCATATATCGCAATTTGCCAGCATCAAGCACAATTTTTGGTGCTTTGTAGTCGCTCGATAACAAGCAAGTGATTTTTCCATCAGTGCCAAAAACTTCATTTTTCTGTGTGAAATTGCTGTTCTTTGGTGCTACTGTTCCAATGACACCAGCATTGCCAGTTGTTTTTCTTCTGAAGTTTTCCTGTCTATAACTCGAAACATTGAATTCATCAGAAACATTTGTTTCTTGAATATCTTTGAAAAGAATTCTTTTGTTTTTAGGCTGTGCAATCGCACAAGTAGGAAAACCAAACAAATTGAAGTTCTTATGTCCGATATTTGTCCAATAAAATCTGTTTCTTGTTTGTGCAGATACGGTTTCAGAATTTATGTTTACAGGATAAGTTCCAAGTGCATTTGATACTGTTTCAAAGTCTTTTGATGGCATTGCCACATTCTCAAACAAAAAATATTTTGGTTTCAAAATTTCTTTAGCCTTCACAAAATGCCAAAACAAAGAACTTTTGCTGCCATCAAGTCCTAATCTGTTATTGTTAGCAACAGAAAAATCTTGACAAGGTGAACCACCAAGAAGCAAATCACAATGTCCTATGCTCTCCCAACACATATTTCTGACATCACCCATTTGAATTGTTGAAGGGTAGTTGTGCTGTGTAACCTTAATTGCTGAAGGTTTTATTTCGCAAGCAAAATATCTTTCAACTGGAATGCCCAGCTGGTCAAGTGCTATTTGCCCACAAGAAATGCCATCAAACATTGAAACAACTATCATTGCTTAACTCTCCAAATACTTATGCAAGCATCTGATTGCAGCATCACAGCCAAATGCTATGCCCACCATATAACCAGCAGCATCAAGTTTTTCAATCCATTCTTCTTGTTCAGGTTTTAGCTTGCCACCTTGTGTTCTTTTCATTTCCAAACAAAAAACTTCATGTGTTTTTGTTCTGTTTTGTGCAAAAATTACAATATCAGGAAAGCCTTTTCTTAACCCCATTGCTTTTTGCCTTCTTATATATCCAAAATGGTTGAAGTCTTTTTTGCCATCATCAGATTTTTTTGGGATATACATTCCATTTTGCGTACTTATTGCCATGATGTGGTGCAAGTCGCAATATTTGATGAATGCAATTTGTTCTTCACTTTCCTTTGGTGTTGTGTTTTTCATCTGTTTTTCTCCATCAGGATAAGGGGCAAAAAGCCCCTAACCCTTATTTTGTTGTGTTATCCAATGCAAGTTTTTGTTGTCTTGCGAACGTGTCAATTTTTGCTTCTAAGTCAGCAAGTTCATCTACAAATTTTGAAATTTCATTTTTCAGATCGCAAATTTTGTATTCTGCTTCTTCTGCTTTTTGTTGGTGTTGTTTCAATAAGCCTTGAATGTTCAAAATGCTTTCAAAATCTTTTGTGCGTTCTTTTATACCTTTTAAGTTTTCATCATCAACATTTGTGTGAAGTGCTTCTGTTACAAGGTCTTTTAGTTTAATAAAAGGTTTGTAGTCTAAAGTTTGGGCAAGTTCTTTGTGCTTTGCAGCCACTTCTTCCAACTCTGCAATTTTGTCTTGATTTGTGCAGATAAGTTTTGTAATGAATTTTTTACGCAATACAGCATTCTTTTCATCTTTTGTGTTTGCAATGATTTCAGGCACAGCATCTTTTGCAACTTCAACAATGACATTTTTGCCAGTTGTTGCTTCAGCACTTACGGTTCTTTCAATGGGTTTGTCTGAAGTTTCTGCTGCTGGTTTTTCTTCTGAATTTGCTGCATTGTCTGTTCCAGTTCCATTGTCCTGTAATTCATTAGTGTTTTCTGCATTTTCGGTTGTTGTAACATCAGAATTAGTGCTGCATATCTGTTCATTTTCACTTTCCTTTTCTGTTGAAGGTGCATCAAACATTGTTTCAACAGCTTCTTTTAGTTGTGCATTACTTTCCTTTAGTTCATCATTTGCTTGTTCCACAGCTGCAATGTGTGTTTCAACTGTTGTTGGAGTTTCAGCAATTTCTGCAACCTTTTCTTCAGTCGTTTCTTCAGCTGTTATTTGCTGTTCTGTTTCTTCCACTGTTGCATTTTCTTCTGAAGCTGGTTCTTTTGGTTCTTCAAGGCTTGCCTTGTGTTCTGCAATTACATTTGGGTTTTCCAATTCATTGCCAATGTATTGCCTTTGAATAAGCAATGCACCTTCAGAACTAAGTGCAAATGTTTCTGTTGAGCCTACATGGTGGACAACAAAGCCTTTTTCAACGGTGTTCACTACTCTGAAATAAGGTTCAAATAAGCCTTCATCAAAATAAACATCACCTTCATACACCGGGCAATTTCTGATGCTGTCAAAATAACCAGCACTTTTCTGTTTTTTGTCTGTCATCTGTCGTTTCTCCTTTTATTTCGCTGAATTAAAACAATGATTGCTGTATTTGGTCAGCTTCCAAACCAGTCAAGCCGTATTTTTTGCGTTTAGCAATGCCCTGAAGTCTTTCTTTCGTGATTTCACAAAATCTTTCTTCAAGTTCTGATGCAACAAATCTTCTGCCACATTCAACAGCTGCCAAGCAAGTTGCACCACTGCCAGCAAAAGGTTCAAGCACAATGTCTTTTTCTTGTGTGCTTTGTAGTATAAGTTTTTTCATCAATTCAACAGGTTTTTCTGTTGGGTGAAATTTTGTTCCAATGATGTTTGGAATTATAAGCAAATTGCCCATTCCCATATCATTCACATTTTTTGCAAAGCCTTTTCTAAGCATCAAAATATATTCACATTGCTGCATATAGTATTTGTTTGGGGTTTTATTATTTTTTGCCCATACAAGAATATTCATATATTTGAAGCCAGCAGCTTCTGCTTTTGTTTGAAGTTCACACAAATTGCAACCATTCACCATAAAATATGCGTGTGAACCATCTTTCAAAACCCTGAAAACTTCAGGCAACCATTCTTCAAACTTAATTTCACAGTGTTCAAACAGTTTGCCTTCTGCAACCAATAATGCACTATCTGCATCACCTTGTTTCAACCACTTTGATTTCAAACGGTCATTGCAAACAACTCTATTGAAAATACCTGAAGGGTCAGTTTTTCCAAATTTTTCAATGCTTTCTTCAGACACTCTTGCCCCCCCTGTTTTGATTTTGTAAGGCACATCTGAAACCACACAATCAAAATACTGGTCCGGGTAGTAGTGCAAAAGTGTTCTGCAATCTCCGTTGAATATGAAATTGGTGTTTGCAAGATTAAACATTTTCACCCCTCATTGATTCACCAGTGAATTGCAAATGTAATTTGCAAATATCTTTCAAACGGTCAAGAATTGCTGCCCATTCAGGCATTTTTTGCAATTTCTGTATCATTTCAGGGTTCGCTGTGATGCAAGTACAAACTTTGTAATTAAGCAACGTGTCAATAATTCTGAAGGCAATTTCATTTCTTTTGCCTGTGTAGCTTTCCCTTCCAATATCATCAAGCACAACAAAATCAAATCTTGTAAGCCATGAAAGAAGTGGTGCAATTTCACCAGCATTGTCATAGCTGTATTTGCTGAATTTGTCTAATAATGCAGAATAGGTTGTAAATAGGCAAGAATAGCCTTGTGCAATTAGTTCATTGCTAACAGCAGCAAGCAAGGTTGTTTTTCCAGTGCCTTTTTTGCCTATCATTCTAATACCTTTTGAAATTTTTGGATGAAATTCTTTTGCAAATCTGAAGCAATCAGAAAAATGTTCTTTTGTTGCATCAAGATTTTTGAAAGTTTTTTCTTGAAAAAATGGTGTCATCATAGAATTTTCAAAAAGTTTTTCAAGTTTTTCTTTTTTTGCAGTTTCTATTGCTTGATGTTTTTTTCTTTTTTCGATAACTTCAAGACAATTACAAGCTGGAACTTGCACATGAATATTGATATGTGTAAGTTTTTTATCAAACCAAACATAAGGCTTGCCACAATGTTCACAGGTTTTCATTTTTTCACTTACAGGAATAGCATCTTGTAAGATGTCTTTAACTTCATTTATAGATCCCATCCGTCATTCTCCTTTTCATCTTCAATGTTGTTGTCAAAATCTCCTGACAGCACACCTGACCAGTTGCCATCTTCAAGCAACCAACGCAAACCAACCTTCTGAACTTTGCCATCAAAGTTGAATTTGATTTTTGAAAATTTTTCAATCAAAACAGGCAAATTTTCTTTAAAATCAGGGTTGTCAAAATCTATATCTACTAATGCTAATCTTTGAGCATTATTTAAAAAGCAACTTTTACCAAAAACTTTTTTGTATTCCGCACTAAAAAGTGCTTGAATTTTTCCTGTGTAGGGATCATCTTTTTTCTTTTTTTGAATTTCCTTATTATTATATATATATGTATTATTATTTTCTTTATCTTTCTTTATACTTTCTTTAGGTAGGTTTGAAGTGCTTTCACTGTCTGCATTACCAGCTTCAATTTCTTTGTTGTCAGCAAAGTTTTTACTTTGTCCACAACTAAGGTTTTTCTTAGATGGGAACAAAGTTTCTTCTGTTTCAGCTTCTTCTGCTTCTTCAATTTCTTTGTTGTCAACAAAGTTTTTACTTTGTCCACAACTAAGGTTTATGTGTAATAATTTTGAAAATTTTTCTTCATCAAACAACTTGTGAAAAGAAATTTTCCATTCATCAAAATTTTTGTTCAAAGAAAATACTTTTTCTTCATAGTCGCAAGTTATTACCTTGTTTCTTTCAAGGTGTTTTAACTCTCTTTTTATATCGCATTCATACACATAAGCTGTATTGAATAAGTTTTGTGGTTTAATTTTTGCAGTTTTTTTGTTGCAGCCATAAGAAAACCTAATTAGCATCAGCAAAATTCTTAATTGAATTGGTGAAAAATCTCTTATGAAGAATTGTTCCAAAAGATTATTCACAATTTTTGTATAGCCATTTTTCAACTGCACTTTTGCCATTTTTACACCTCAATCAACATGTCTGTGCTTATAGGGGCTGTTAATTTCTTTGTGAATTTGCAATAATCGCATTTTTCACATCTGACTGGCTCGACCTTACCAGCCTTCAAATCTTTAATTCTGTTTACATTGCTTTCAACCCCTATCAAAGCCCTGTCCATATCGCCTTGTCTTAAAGCAATGACATCAATGTCGGTATATTTCTTTTTGTCAGCAGCAGCAATGTAGAATGGCACTTTATCGCCACCATATTTTGCTTGTTCAAGTAGCTGATAGATTGCACCTTGTAGGTCATAACCCCACCACTCAACAAAAGAAACAAACTGCCCTAAGTCTTTAACCCAAAATCTCTCATGTAGGTCTTTAACGACTTTCAAATCAACAATGCTGCTGAATGGGCTTTTTCTGTTGTGGTAGCTGTCAGTTTTACCCTTCCACATTGCCCCAAAAAGTTCTGCTGTGAAAATCACTTGTTTTTCGCCTGACATACAAAGCATAAAGAATTCATCACGTTCAATTCTTTCAATGACTTGTTCAGCCTTTTGATAATCTTTTTTCAATTCACCATTCTTTTTGCAAAATTCAGGGTGTTTTGCTCTGAAAAAATCAAGTGTGCCTTCAAAATGTGCATCTACATAAGAACCAACAAGCATTGGTGTTGTTACTTCTTCAACCCATTCGCCTTTTAGCTTTGCCATTGCTCTTGCTTCGCAACCGGGCTTTGCCCAAGTTCCAACAAAATCTTTATATTGAGATACTGAAAGATATTCAATATTTGCTTCAGGTGAATAGTAGTTGCTTTCCGTCAAAAACATTGCTTCTGCCCTTCCTATAATTCACCGTTTTTTGCTAATGTTTGGCAATCTCTGCAAAGTGGTCTTCCATAATTTCTTTTTGAATAGCCATCTTCTGCTTGTGTTATATAAGAACCACAGTTTGAACATTCATAAACTACTTCAGGAAGTTCTTCTTCATATCCGTATTCAGAAACGTCAGAATGGCTTTTATTCGCATTTTCTGTTTGTGATGCAGAAGTTATTGCAACAGGTTCAGAAAATTCATTCTGTGGCATTTCTGCGAACGCATTTTTATTGTTTGTTGTGATTGCTTGTTGATTATTTACAGGCAATTTGTTTTCAAACACGTTCACAATTTTTTCTGCTTCAGTTGAAACACCTGTTTTGTTATTAAATTCAAAATCTGTTGCAGTTGCATAAGCAATGCTTTGAGCAGAATTTTTGAACGATTTTGAAACATTCTTCAAAACACGTTTTAGAATTACTTTTTTGTACATTTCGCCAGTTGTTTTTGTCCAAGCTGGTGAATTTGCAGCCTTTGAAAATTGTTTCCTTATTGTTTCAAGTTCTGCAACACTTGCATCATCACCAATAGAAGAACCATCAGTGAAAATAACTTGTGCAAATGCACCAATAATTTTGTTATTGTTTAAAGGCAACGGCTTGAAAATGAATTTTACATTGCCATCTTCAATAATTTTTTTGTATTCATCACCTTCTCTGATAACATCTTTAATCACATTATAAATAGGCTTGATGCTGTAAGTTCTTGCAACTTTTTCATCACCTTTATAGTCGGTTTGAAAGTTCAATTCTTTGCCATAAGGTATTGCATAACATTCACCAGTTGCAAAATCTAAATCAAGCAAAGCCCCCTTCATTAAACATTCAACAATGTCTTGTGGTGGTATTTTTGCAAGTTTTTCAGCTTCAATGCCTTTTAGCATAACCATACAATTTTGCTGAAATTTTGCCATTTGGAAGCCGTCAGGCAATGCAGCTGCTTTTGCTGCAAGTGTTGTACCTAAATTGTTTTCTACTGTTGTTAATAATGCGTTTTTGTCTGTCATTTGTCATTCTCCTTCTTTTGCGTTGGTTAGTCCTTTATGATGGGCTGCGACATTACCAAAACACAGCCCACGAAAAAGACTATACTGTTGCAACAGTGTCTTTTCCTTCCCCTTTTTCTCCCCTAACAATTACTTTGTCCAAAGTTCTTTTAAGGGCTGCAAGAACTTCAGGTGGAACATCAGAAATATTTTCAGAAGTGCCTTTTGATAAATCAACACACTTGATTTCAACTTTTGGGCTTCCTTCTTTTTCTATTGATGTTGGATAACAACGACCAAACAAGTCAAATTCTTCTATTGAAAATTTTTCATTCTTTTGCAATTCATTGGCAAATTGAAGTGCAGCTTTGTCAAGTCTAATTGAACAATCATTCAAATATTTTCTGTTTGCATTTTCATCAGCTTCAGTTTCTTCATATACAAGTTTTGATTTGTCATAGTCAATGACTTCTGCTAATCCAATAACAATTCTTTGTTGAAATAGTTTTTTGCCTTCATGTTTACCTTCAAGAACTTCTTTGAAATAGCCTTTTTTTTCTGCTTGTGAAGCCTTAATTTCCTTTATTAAAGTTTCACAGTCTTTTTTGAAAGTTTCATTTTTTGCATCTGTCATTTTTGAATTCTCCTTTTCTTTTTTCGTGCGTTATAATTCAACAACAGTTAATTCACTGTCATTTGTGGTTCTTGTTGCAATAAACTGAAGCCCTGAAGCCTTGCAACGGTCAAATAAGTGCTGTCTGTTAATTGGTGAAAGTTTTTCAACTCCATCAATCAACACAATTTGCAAACCAGTCTTGTTTTTAAGGGCAATGTCAACACAAAGATCAAGTTTTTCACCTTCTGACAAGTTGCTTATAGGCAAATCACCATTTGGCTTTTTAATAAGTACAGTATCGCCATCAATAGACATTTCACCAAGTGGCATATTTGCTTCAGCAAGAATTGTTGCTGGTAAAGTTCTTGCAAGTTCAATTTTTCTTGTGAATTCATCTGAAACAGCTTGCAATTCAGTCAATTCTGTATTCATTGCCAGCATTTTGTTGTATTGTGGCAATACTTGTTTCATTTTCAATGCAGCTTCAGCTTCTTCTTGTAAAGGCAAAATGTTTGTTTTTGGTTGTTCCAAGAATGGTGCAAAGGCTTTCAATTCTTCATTGAATTGTGCAACAGTTGCTTCATATTCAGCTTTTACAAGTTTTTCTTTGTCATAGAATTTACTTTTCAAATTGAGAAGATTTTCTTCTGTTGCTTTTAGTTCTGCCACAAGTCTTGCTTGTGTTGCTTCAAGTGTTGTTTGTTCATCTTGAATTTGTTGTTTAAGTTCTGCCAGCTTCATTTCTCTATCAGCTTGAAAACCTCTTATTTTGTTGTCATAGTTTGCTTTTAGGTTTTCAGCTTTTTCAATTTGTGCATTGTGCTGTCTTGCTTGTTCAATTTGTGTGTGAATTGCTTGCAAGTCGTATTTTTCCCATCTTTCAGCATTGAAATTTTCAGGCAATTCTTTTTGTGTTTCTTCAATCAACTGCTTTTTGAACCTGATTTTTCTGTTTACTTCTTGTCTTTGTGTGAAATAGAAACCATCTTCAGCCGCAATTTGTTTTAGAACTTCAAGAATATGCTTTTGATAATCAACACCTTGTGGAATTTCGCCAAACCATTCTTTGATAGTGTTCAAATCCCAGTGATACTCAATTAAGTCAAGAATAATTCTGTTTTGTTCTTTTCTGTCCATATTGATAAAAGCAACAGGGTTCAACTGTAATTCAGATATAACTTCAGCAAGAACTGCTTCCGGGCTTTGAATTTCTTTGCCGTCTTGTTTGATGCTTTTATAGTCAGTTTTGTTTGTTCGTGGTTTTCTTGTGATAGCAAGCCCAGCATCAGTTTCAATAATGATTTCACCTTCTGTTGCACCTTGCTTCACAATGCAAGCCCTTGAACTTCTGTTTGTTAATGCGTATCTAATAGCATCAAGCACTGAAGTTTTGCCTGTACCATTGCCACCTAATAACTCAATGCTTTTTGAATCAGCTTCAAATTCTGATATTCCAAAAAGATTTTTGATTTTAATTTTTGTAATTTTTGCCACCGTCATTTCTCCTTATCTTGAAATTTGTTCTTTTGATGTGTTTGTAAAATTCATTGATTTTGCCTTGTCGTTCAATTTCTTCTACTTCATTCATTGCTTCACAAAGTGGAAAAAGCCCAACTTCACCTGTTACAAGCTGATGATCTGCAAATCTCAATGTCAGATAATCTTGAATTATTTTTTTCTTTTCGTCTTTGGTTACAATGAATGGCAATGCTGGAAGTTCCAAAACTCGTGGTGCATTAAGCCATTGCCAAAATTTTTGAAAAGGTGTTTGCTTGTTTGAAACAACAAGCTGTAAGTGTCTTTTTCTAAGCATTTTTTAATCCTCTTTTTTGTGCTTCCCAAAGAAGAAAAAAGACTTTCGCCATGTCTGCAACACATTCTTCTTTTGTAGGTTCACCATCTTCAAATTTGAAAATGAAGTTTGGTTCTTTTCTCTTTTTTTGATACTTAGCCATAAGTTTTTCCTTCTTTTGCGTAGCAAAATTAAGCCCTATAAAAAGGCTGTATTTGTGTGCTATAATTTGATTGAAATTTTAATTTTGTGGCTGCTGTTTTCCAGCAGTCTTTTTTTTATGAAAATTCTTCTGTTTTGAATTTTACCTTTTTGAAAACTGAATTAGCCCAATTTTCTGCATCAATTCTGTGTTTAAAAACTTTTGAAAAATTGAATTCATAAATGGATAAAGTTGTCCGAGTTGAACTCCATTCAAGAATACTTACTTCAATTTCTTTTTCTTCCATTGCTCAATCTCCTATGCCGAAAAACCATATTCTGTTTTGAAGTTTTCAAAGTCAGTTCTATCAACTTCAAACTTGTTGCGTACTTTTTTTGAAGGCAATCTGCCATCATTCAAATAAACCCTTAATTGGTCAATACCAATGGGCAATTCTTTCAGCATCTGTGCTGTGTTCAATTTACCCTTCTTCATAATTTGTTTCATTTTCCTTCCTTTTGTGTTATACTGTATCAAACTATATATAAACTAATAAGACTTTATTAAAGTTTGTATTATTACTATATACAAAAATCTAACAAATGTCAAACATTTTTCTTACAAATTTTAGAACTTTTGTGAAAAGAAGGTGGAAATATGAACTTAGCTGAATTACAAGCGACTTTACAAAACTTAACAAAGGCAAAAATAACACAAGAGCAAATTGGAAATGCTTTAGGCATTACACGTTCTACTGTAAATACAAGAATAAAAAATAACAGCCAATTAAAACTTGAAGAAATACCCAAAATAGAAAAGCATTTTGGGGTTACATTAAGGCATTTGCAAGCTGCCGACAAATACAATGAACTTTGCCAGCAAGTTGTTGTGCTGCTTGATGGCTCTGAAAATGAAAAAGAAGTTGTTAGAACAATTCTAACTTCAAAACCTACAAGAAAAACATTTGTATTATTCTTCAAAGCCCTTCAGGGTGATGCAAGTGCAATTTCAGTAGTAAAGAGCATGCTTGATAATGAAGAAATTGTGAAAGTTTTCTTAGCTGAAGAATAAAAAAGGAAGGTGCAAAATGAAAAAATTATTATTGTTAGTAGCAGTTGTAAGCATGCTTGTTCAGCCATGCTTTGCAGATGTTAAGCAAGAAATTAAAAGTATTGATGTAAAAAGTGAAAATCTAAGTAAGCAGTATGATGGTTATGAAATTACATTGACCAACACAGGCAAAAACCCTGTAAAAATAGTTAATATTGAATGTTCTAATGCTGCAAATATGGTTGAAGGCTTTATGGGTTCTTTTTCTTATAATGCTGATAAAAAAGACAGAAAACTGTTATATTTAAGCCCTTTTACATTTGGTATAACAGGCTTAGTTTATTACAATAAAACAACAGAACGACTTGAACAACAAAAAGCAGATATGGCAGAAGCATCAAAATTTAATACACAAATCAGTACATTAGCAAGTACAATGCAAATTCTTGTTCCTGAAATGCACAAGTCATTTAAGGTTCTTGTTACTAAAGGCAGTACACCTGATATACAAGCAGTATTTCAAGACACAAAAACAAATGAATATATCAAGGCAAAATAATGAAACAAAAAGAACAAGCATTCATCTATGTTAGGGTTTCGAGCAAAGAACAGGAAGAAACAGGCTTTTCAATCCCAGCCCAAGTGAAGTATTTGCAAGATTATGCAAAAAGAAAAGGTTTTGAAGTTGCAGAAATTTTTGCTGAAAGCATCACTGCCAAAGAAGCTGGAAGAAAAGAATTTGAAAGAATGCTTAGAACCATAAAAAGGCAAAAAAAAGCCTGTCATCTTTTATGTGAAAAGAATGACAGGTTACTAAGAAATGAAGATGACGCTGCGACAATTAAGAATATTTTCACTAAAACTGATTGCAGTGTGCATTTGGTGAAAGATAATATGGTGCTGAATAAATATTCAACACCTCATGAAATCTTTATTTTTATGATGTTTTCGGCTGTTTCTTCTTTATATCCACGCAATTTGTCAAATGAAGTTACAAAAGGCATGGTTGAAGCTGCTGAAGAAGGTTTCTTTCCGGGCAAAGCCCCAACTGGATATTTGAACCAAAGAACCAGCAAGAAAAAAAGCAAAATTGTTGTTGATAAAGAAAAAGCCCCTTTTGTTATCAAAGCCTTTGAATTATATTCAACTGGTTGTTTTACGTTCAACAGCCTTGCAAAAAAACTTGCAGCTGATGGGTTTACAATAGGCAAACGCAACTGCACAAAGAAAACCATTGAAAAAATATTGCATAATCCTTTTTATATGGGTGAATTTGAGTATAAGGGTAAAAGATATTTTGAAGCCCAGCACACACCGATAATAACAAAAGAACTTTATTATTCAGTGCAAAAAATTATTAAAGATAGAACAGCCCCACACGTTACAAAGCATGACTTCTTGTATTCAGGGCTTATAAAATCGCCTAACAACTACATGCTTGTAGGTGATATTAAAAAAGGCAAATACATCTATTACAGAAGCACTGATGACAAAGACAAGGGGCTTAAACTGCTAAAAGAAGAATATGTGGACAAAATGGTTGAAGATTTGTTCAAGAACCTTACTTGCCCACCTGAATTTGCTGAAGCTATTCTTGAAAAACTGAAAGACATGCTTCAGGGCAAACAGGAATATGAACAAGAAACACTTGATGCAATTCAGAAAAAAATCAGTGTTCTAAAGAAAAGATTGAACAAACTTTATATTGATAAGATTGATGAAACAATTTCAGAAGAATTTTACTTTGAAAAGAAGAATGAATGGCAAATTGAACTTGATGAAGCAAGAATGCAATTTGATTTCATTAGCCAAGAAAATGATGAAATTATTCAAAAGGCTTCAGCACTCCTCACACTCTGCAAAAACGCACACAGTGCTTATTTGGCTGGTGATGTGCTTCAAAAACGTACTCTACTAAAATTGATAACCTCACACTTTTTATGGGATGGTTCAAACCTAACAATAACAATAAAAAATACACTCAAACCTATGTTCAAGTGTATGTTTTTTCAAAATGGTGGAGGTTAGGAGATTCGAACTCCTGACCCCCTGCGTGCAAAGCAGGTGCTCTACCAGCTGAGCTAAACCCCCACATTCGGGTCGTGACTCTCGCCACATTTACTAGTATACATGCTGATTTTTTTTTGTAAACCCCTTTTTTTAATTTTTTTTTATTTTCCTAAAAAAACAAGTAAACAAACATTTTTGACATTTATACACAAAAAACGCCTCGAATTACTTTCAAGGCGTTTTTTATTCTTATTTTATTCAAATTCTAAAATGTACTTACCATTTCCATATTTGAACCGCTTACAACACTTGAATAATCAAAGTTGTTTACTGATGAATCTTGTGAAGAAAATCTTGTGTTATCCAAAACTAATTCGTCACATTGTTTCAACGTCATTAATGACAAGTTTTTAGCTGTTTTTGAATCAACGATTAATCTACCAACTCTCATATTTTTTGGCAATGCAGTAATTTTTGTATTTCTGATATTAAATTCATTTGCTCTTACATCTGTATTCAATTTTTCAATACTGCTTTTTTCGATTGTAAATCTATCTGTCCAAATATGTTCAGGCAACTTACCAATTTTTGCATTTGTCATGTTTACAAAATTTGCATCAATTGGTCTTTCGATCTTTTTAATTTCTGCACCTGACATGTTCAAAGTATCAGATACCCAACCAATTGAAAGTTTGCCAATTGTTGCTTTTGACAAATTCAAGCTTCCTTCTACATGATCCAATTCTAATGTTTTCAAGTTGCAACCTGACAAATCCAAATCGCCACCTTGGTAATTTCTAATCATTTCTTCGTAATCTTTTTTCATTTAATTTTCCTCCAAACTTTACTTTTTTTATAAAACTTTTTATTATTTTAGATGTGTTTTTAATATACAAGCAATTTAAAAAATTTTTATCCTACAATTATATGTTTTTTATAAAATTTTTCAAGTTTTTTTTATAAAATTTATTAAAATTCTATAAATTTTTCTAAATAATTTTGAACATAATTTAAACGTTCTTTGTCGTGTTCAAACAGATAACCGATTAATGCCTCAAAAGCTGTTGCCTGTCTATATTCTGCTTGGATATGACGTCTGCCGACCGGGATAGGTAAATTTCTTGCACGACGAGCAATATTTTGTTCATTTTCTGTTAAAATTTCTTCCATTTTTTGCAACAAAAATGATTGAAAAGATGCTTTAACTTTTTCTGTCGTAATTTTGTGTAATTTTTTCGAATTTTCAGTAATTTTTATTGTTTTTTCTCTAATAAAAATTTCCCAAACTGCATCACCAATATATGCGTAATTTCTTAAATTCATTTCTGCCATAAAAAAAGTTTACTACAAATATTGTTTTTATAAAAAAATTATGCAATAATTTTTAAAGGAAAGAGAGATTTTTATGAAAAATTTTATTATATTTTTATCAATTTTAATGTTATTCTCAGCGTCAAATGTTTTGGCTGAAACAAATCCGACAACACGTACCAATTCACAATCTTGCGGATGTTGCAACCAAACAAAATGCCTTGATTTAATGACATCAATGTATAACGAACGAGCAACTTTATACAATGTTCTAAATCTTTCAAACGATCAACAAAAATGTAAAGACGTTATCGACAAAAAACGCTATGAAGAATTAGAAAAACAATTCCAAGAATATGAAAAAGAAAAATATGTTCTTGACAACATGTGCAAACATAACGCAAGCGAATTTGCATTAAAAAAACAAGAAAAAGTTGTAAAAAATATTGAAAAAAATATGCAACAAATCGGCAAAAAATATGATAAAGAATTTAAAACAATATTAAATTCAGAACAAAAATCTAAATACAATTCTGTTCGAAAAATGGAGAAAAAAGAAGTTAAATATTGTTTAAAAAATAAAGCTTTTTACAAGCGCGACCCAAAACTTCGTCCTTTTGGCGAAAAAATGTATTACGGGGAACAAAATAATGTTTTGTGTCCTGTACATAAAAAATGGCACTTGTTTGGTTACAAGCATAAAATAAATAATTAATAATTAACAAAACTCCCTTTTGAACAATTCAAAAGGGAGTTTATTTTTTAAATTTTTGATACAAAATTAATCACGTCATCAAACAAATTTTTGATTGGAACAGAAACATCATATGCAAGGATTTTTCTGATGTATTCAATTTTGTCTTCGAATGTCAATGTTTGTCTGCGTTCTTCCGGAATTTCCGCGATAATTTGTTCAATTTTACTTTCATCTATTTCAATTTTGTACTTTTCCAACAACTCCTCTGATAAAAGAATGTTTTCAGATACATCTTGAATAGGGGTAATCTTAGAAAAATCAATGTTTAATGTGTCCAGCTCGTTTAATTCTTTCATAATTTCAACTCCTTATATCTTCTCTATACAAAAGCTTCCGAGACATATGATGCCATTTCATCAAACATATTTTGTAGGGGCATTGTAATGTCAATCATAGTATTTTTTTGAATTTCGGCTAATTGCTTATCAATTGTTTTTGGTTTTTCTTTAACCGCCATCTCTTCAAAACGTCCATTTTCCAATTGTTGTAACAAATCTCTTGAAAAATCTGTTGTGTTTCTTAGAGAAGAAAGAATTGCACAATCAATCCTAAACAAATCTTCGGAACTCAATTCACTGCTAAGCATTTTTTCCATACGGTCAATGTCATTAATGTCTCTTATAATGCCATTGGCTACAGTATTACAGTCCATGACCATAATATTTTCAGTTTTTGAATCCATTTAAATTTTTACCTCCAATTATCTATTGCTCTGTCAGTAATTTTTATCTCGGATTTTTTACACAAAAACTTTAACAAATAAGATCATTTGTTACATAAAATTTACAAATAGCGAAAACGTACTAAAATAAACAATCTTCCGAAAAAAAAAGTCTCGTTATTGACAAGACTTATAAATATACATTTACCCCACTAACTTTATACCACAAACACCAATTTTTGTCAATACGTAACAATTTATATTGCATACAAAGAAGACACAGGAGAAAAATTAGTAAATGCCTAAATATGTTCATAAAGCCCTTTACAACCCCATTTAACCCGTGCTAGTATTAGCATATGCTAGATTTGTATGTAACAGGGGTAGACGAAAATTCTGATAAAATCTTTGTAACAACAGGATTAACTGCTACAATGAACTGTCTGGGGTATTCAACAGGCATTTACAAACCCATTGAAACCGGAGCAGTGGCAGTTAGCGGGTTTGTGCAATCTTCTGATTTAAATTTTATTAGATTTGTTGACCCATATATTAAAACCTACTATTCATACATTTTTAAAGCAAAAACCTCTCCCCTATTGGCTGGAGCGTCTGAAAACATCATAATTGAAAGAAATATTATATTAAGAGATTACCAACATATTCAAAACATAAACGAATGTCTTGTTGTTGACGGAGTTTCCGGACTTGCATCTCCGTTAAGCAAAAATTTTCTGGAAGAAGATATGATTAAAAGCCTTGATTTACCACTATTGATGGTTGCTTCTGCACAGCATACTTCTATAAATAATATAATTCTCCCAATTAACCACGCAAAAGAAAACGGAATAAATATTCGTGGCATCATACTCAGCAATTTCCCGCAAAATTGTGACGATATAAACATAAAACTGTTACCACGCCTAATTGAAGAATATACCGGTGTAAAAATATTGGGGATTTTACCAACATTCGAAAAAACCGTAAACCCTAATGACTTAATTGCTGAAATACTTAACGGAGTAGACATAGAGGGTGTTTTTCAGGTAAAAATCGCAAAACTCCAATTGTAAAGAAATGTAATATTATATACTTTTTATATAAGAATTTGTCAATTTTTGAGGAGAAAACTTTTTTATTAAAATAGAGGTATAATAATTTTATGGATAAGAGAGAATTTACAATCATAGAAAATAAAACCGAAACAGTCGAAAAACACACTGAAAAGAAGAGTTCTCGACAAACGAATCCTATTGCAAAAAAATTCTTAGAATTTCATAACGAAAATATTGGAAAGTTTAGCGTTAAAGATTTGTTTAAAAAGTAAATTTTTACATATAACAAACATATGCCTTGATATCTATTTTAAGTTGAAATTAATACTTTATAAATGTATTTATTTTTGCTAAAATTGTCTTATGTATCAGGTTAAAAATCAAATTTATTTAGATATGACAAAGAACCAAAAATCTGCTTTATGCAATTTTTTGCGTGCTTTAGTAAAAAAATCTCCAGAATTGACTGTTGATGACATTTTGGACAAATTTTTAGAGGATGAAAATTATTATTTTGAAATAAACAATCCACATTTTGAGTTTTTAGAAAACTATTTAGATGATGATAAATTTTTACAAGACACAAAACTCTACCTTAAAGAATGTCGTAAATACTATGATTATAAGAAAAAACAAGAACCGATAATTCAAGCACAGAAAGAATATGAAAAGAAAAAACGCGCATTTTTACGCGAAGTTAAGATGTCTAAAGAAACTCCGACTAAAAAACAGCTTTATTATTACGACAAATTATGTAAAAAATATAATTTAGAAAAACAAGAATTAACCTCAAAACTACAGGCGCGAGATGAAATAGATAGGATAATTAATGAGTATTCAAGAGATTTTGAAAATATTGACTAATAGCGGAATTGAACCAAACGAAGCTAATATTGAGGTAAAAATGCTTTTAGAGCATTTTGCAAATTACGGTGCAAAAGATATTATTTTAGGCAACAAATTAACCCCTGAAAAGCTTCAAATAGTAAAAGAAAAGACTGAATTAAGAGCAAAAACTCGTCAACCAATTCAACATATTATCGGATTTGCAGATTTTATGGGAGAAAAATTTATTGTAAACCCATCAGTACTTATCCCAAGAGATGAAACTGAAATCCTTGTACAAAAGGCTATTGATATTATTAATAAAAATAATTTTAAAATGGCACTGGATGTCGGAACAGGCTCAGGTTGTATAGCTTGTATGGTTGCAAAACACACAGAGTGTCAAATTATAGGGCTTGATATATCGTCAGACGCTCTGAACACTGCTCTTGATAACGCTTCCAGATTAAACCTTTTCAACAAAGCGATATTTAGGAAATCTAATGTATTTTCAAACGTAAAATCGGGGGAAAGCTTTGATATAATTATTTCTAACCCTCCTTACATTCCTCCAAAAGAAAAAGAAAATATACAAACAGAAGTAAAATTTGATCCGGAACAAGCCTTGTATACTAAAGATGAAAAAGGGCTTGAATTTTACCAAAAAATAACAAATGAAGCTCCAAAAATATTAAATAAAAACGGTTATTTATTATTTGAACTCGGAATTGGCCAAGCGCAAGACGTAAAACTTTTAATGGAACAAAACGGATTTTCTGATATTGAGATAATCAAAGATTTGGCAGGGATTGACAGGGTTATTTGCGGAAAACATGATTAAAACCATTTAAACAAATGATGATTTTTATTTCGCAATCATTATAATTATGGTATGAAGAAGTTTTTAGTCTTATTAATCGCAATAATGCTGACAAACTCCAGTTGTTTTGCTTGGGGATGGAAGAAAAAAGATACACCTAAAGCAGATACTTCAAAAGTCGAAGTTCAACCGGACGGAAAAGGTTATGTGGGGACTTTGCCTGATGTTTCGAAAAACTTTAAAACATCTGAACCTAAAAAAACAAAACCCGTTTATGAAGACACTAAAAATTTCAATTCATCACAAGAAATCAAACCTGTTCCAAGGGATAATCCTGCTTTTGTCAATATTATCTTAAAAGAAGACAAACGTTCGCCGTATATAAATGAATTGAATGAAGATATTATTCCTCAATTGGAAAACCTTTTATTATGTATAGAAAAGAAAATGGATGTACAAAAGTTCAACGCAAAAGTTTTCTTTTTTACTCAAACTATAGAATATATGCAAAACGAATACGAGGGAAAACCAGAGGTTAACTTTATTTCATTCAAAAAACTGCAGGAATTGAGCAGTCATTCCAAAGCAGTTGCTACACTAAGACGCGAAGCAGAACAGTATAAACCATACCTTGCCTACACAGGCGCGGGATATTTATACAATGAAAACACAATTAATCAACAATTGGATTACCTAAAGACCGAAATTGAAGAAACTATCGTTATTTTAAAAGAAGCGAAATAAATTTATTTGTTAATTTTTTCCAAAGGCTACTTTTTTCAGTTTTTTGTTCAAAATTATATTGATACTGTGATAACAAATTATCTACCGCAATTCCATGTTTTTCCTTTTCTTCTTTTAGTCTGGTCTCTTTAACTAACTCTGCTTGCTTTGCAATTTCTTTTTGTTTCATATATTTCATGTCTCGTTCTTCTAAAATTTTACTCAACGCAACCGCTTTTTCGTGATCATTTGGTAAACTTGCATATTGTCTATATTTTTCTGGTGCTTCTTCCTTATATAATGTTTTAAAAATCGGAGGTTCTTTTGAATTATATCCTTGGTAAGTTTCATCACCATATGTAAGCGTATATGGTTTTCCTAAAAGTTGTTCTTGTCTTTTCATTTCTGCAAAATAGTCTTTACCATCTTTGTTAACAACACTTCTTACACTCGGAATATAAATATCTTTTTCATAACAAACATCATATAGCTTTACATTTTCAGCTTCTTTTCCAATTTTTTGAAAACGTTCAATTGTTGCAGAATGTGCCGATAGTAATTGCGGTTTAAGTTTTGGATTAATTTTTAATGCCATACCAAAACTTGTGTTGCTATTTTGAATACTGTTTATTTTCATATTTTATACTCCTCATAAATATTACTTGTTCATTTAAAACACCTGAAAAAAATTTTTGCTATCCTTATACATTGCACCATATAAAATTTTATAGTAAAGTAAATAATTATGAAGAAAATAGTTTTAGCGTTATTATTTCTATGTTTAATCTGTTGTGGATGCGGTAAAAAAACACCTGCCAAAGATGACTTGAACGCAATTATACAACGTGACAAGTTAATTGTCGGAATTAGGAATGATGCACCGCCTTTTGGGTTTAAAAACAAAGACGGGTTTACTATTGGTTATGATGCTGATTTGGCAAAATTAGTCGCTAAAGCAATTTTAGGAGATGAAAAAAAAGTTGAATTTGTTCCTGTTACAGCTTCTAACAGAATTCTAAAACTTAATTCAGGGGAAGTTGATTGCCTTATTGCAACAATGTCAATCACTGCACAAAGACAACAAATTTTAAATTTTTCATCACCATATTATATGGCAGGTCAAGCAATTTTGGTTAAAAATTCTAGCAAAGCATCTTCTTTACGTGATTTTAGCGGGAAAAAACTTATTATTGTCTTTGGCTCAACAAGTGAAAGAAATTTGCGCTCTAATGTTCCGGAAGTAACAATTATTGGCTATAAAACTTACCAAGAAGCTTACAATGCTTTAAAAGCTGGAAAAGCAGACGGAATTGTTGCTGATGACACAATTCTTTTAGGTTTTTCTAAAAATGACAAATCCGTAAAAATCTTACCAAAAAGATATTCCAAAGAACCTTATGCAGTGGTTTTCAGAAAAGATGAAGCCTCTTCTAACTTTAATTCTAAAGTTGATTACATAATAGAAAATCTACAAAGTTCCGGAAAATTAAACAGACTCCAAGAAAAATGGAAAATTAAATAAATATTACTTAAACTCTATAACTACAATTTCTGGAAAACAATTAAATCTTATTGGTAATATACTCGTTCCCAAGCCTTTTGATGTGTATATTTTCTTTCCATTGTCAATTAAAAATCCGTTTGCATATTTTTTGCCATATGCAGATGGTGTTATTATTGCCTCTTTTAGTCTTATTTGCCCGCCATGAAGATGTCCTGCAAGGGTTAAATTTACATTATCTGGTACATTTGGCATTATATCCGGTGTATGACTTAACAAAATCACAGGTTTATTTACTCCGGTTAACGCCTTTTTAATATCCGGATTTCCTGTTTGCAAATCATCTACTCCAGCTACACAAAATTTTTCAAAACATACATTACTGTTAAATAATACTTTTATATTATTGTTTTCTAAAGCAGAAATAACTTCTTCTTTACCTTGCCAACCGTCATGATTTCCAACAACAGCATAAGTGCCATATTTTGACTTTATTTTAGAAAAACTTTTTGCAATATCTTGAATTGGAAGAGAATTACCTTTTTTATGTCTGTTAACATAATCTCCTCCGAGCAAAACTATATCTGTATTTTCATTATTTATTGCTTTAATTATTTTGTTTAATCTTTTGAGTTCATAAGGTTTTATATGGAAATCAGACGCAAAAACCAACTTTAAACCTTTTAATCGTTCATCTTGAATAGCCAAATAATTTACTGTCAAAATATTTGGTTCAATAAATACTGACCATATTAAAAGACAAATTAAAATTATAACGAAACAAAAAATTAATCTCATAACATAAATTATACATAGTAAAAATAAAAAACCTTAATTGATTAAATTTTTATTAATGCTAAAATATTGTTATGGCGAAGTCATTTGAAGAATTAGTTACACAGATAAAAGACCGGCTTGATATAGTAGATGTAGTATCCCAACAAGTTATTTTAAAGAAAAACGGTGGTCATTATTGGGGTTTATGCCCTTTTCACAAAGAAAAAACTCCATCTTTTTCTGTAAATCCGTCTATGGGAATTTACAAATGTTTTGGCTGTGGCGCAGGCGGTGACGCAATTACGTTTATTATGAAAACTCAAAACAAAGAGTTTATAGACGTAATAAAAGAGTTGGCGGAAAAATTCGGACTTGAAATGCCAAAAAATATGCACAAATCATCTTCTGTCCCAAAAGAAGACAGGGAAGAAATGATTAGAGCTTGTGCAAAAGCTGCAGAATTTTATAATCTTCGTCTCTTGATGGACAAAGAACCTGAAACTTTGAAAGTTCTTGATTACCTTAAAAATCGCGGTATTACAAAAGAAATTATTGAAAAATATCATCTCGGAATTGCCCCAAAAGCATATGCAATGTTTTACAAAAAGTTCAGACACGATTTTTCAGAAGATGTTATGGAAAAAGCCGGACTTATTATAAAAACTAAAGAAGGCGAATATATTGACAGATTTAGAAATCGCGCCATTATCCCTATACAAAACGAATTTGGCGACTTTGTGGCATTCGGCGCTCGTGCTGTTGAAGAAGGACAAATGCCAAAATATTTAAACTCTTCAGATTCTTTAATTTATAATAAAAGTAAACTGTTATACGGACTTTATACCGCAAAAGAAGCAATTAAAGAGGAAGACAGCGTAGTTTTGATGGAAGGTTATTTTGACGTAATTTCTGCTCAAGCTCACGGAATTAGAAACGCCGTTGCTTCTTGCGGAACAGCGCTAACCCCTGACCATATCAAACTTTTGTCTCGCTATACTCCGTCAAGAAAAATTTATTTATCTTTTGATACAGATTCAGCCGGTCAAAAAGCAACTAACAGAAATGCTGAATTGATTAAAGAAGCTTTTAAAGGTTTAGGAAATATTAAACAATTTGATGAAAGTTATATTTCAACATCAAATGACAAGTATTCGTGCGAAATAAGAGTAATTGCACCGCCTGAAGGCAAAGATCCTGATGAATTTATTCGCTCTGTCGGAGCAGACAGCTACAAAGAATATATGGAACACGCTCCGCTTTTGATTGATTTTCAACTAAATAATATGCTTAAACAAAAGCCGAAAACACCGATTGAAAAAACAAAATTGGTAAAAGAAATTATTCCTCTTTTAATGGAAATTCAAAATAAAATTATTCAGGCAGAATACGTAAAAATGGTATCTGACGCAATTCAAGTTGACGAAAAGGCTTTGCTGGAAGAATTAAGCATTGCTACTAAGTCAGAAATCGTTAAAAACAGAGACGTTACACGAATTGTTAAGAAAAATATACCAATTTCGCAAAAAGCGCAAAAAAATTTATTGAGCGTTTTTCTTGTAACCGACAGCCATTTTTCACTTGACGAAATAAGCCGAATTATAGGCGATACCCCATTTACGGATGAATCGTTAATAAATGTAAAATCTACAATTGACAAATTAACATGTACCGTAAATAATGTGAAAGAATTGGTCGACAAGCTATATACAACTTACGTAAATGAACCGGAAGTACAAAAGCTTATAACAGAGATGATTAGTATCTCGGAATCATTTCAAAACCTTGATGATACAGACTTTTTAATGGCAATCAGAGAAAATATTAACAAAATTAATGAATGCCAAAGCGAAAAAGAAAAAGAAAAAATCAGAAATTTATATAAAAGCGCAAATGATAATGAAACAGAAGCCCTAAAAATTCAAATGCAGCTTAGAGATAAGATAAATAATAGATTAAAATTGGAGAAAATGAATGAGTAAAAAAAGACAAAGCTCCTCTATCGTTAGTATTATGGACGAAGATAATATGGATTTACATGAAATAGATGACGAAAATGCCCTATCAGCTGAACATGATGGCGTTAATTATATGAATGTAGATATCAGTACCGATAATATTGAAGATATTGTTACTGAAAAGATGGAAAATAAAGCTGGTCTTGAGGATATTTATATGATGCAT
Organism: uncultured Candidatus Melainabacteria bacterium; assembly: GCA_934717855.1. Classification (GTDB taxonomy): domain Bacteria; phylum Cyanobacteriota; class Vampirovibrionia; order Gastranaerophilales; family Gastranaerophilaceae; genus Stercorousia. The sequence goes on along the minus strand of CAKUZI010000009.1, from coordinate 18,225 downwards.
AGTCATCATGATTCACAAGAAATTGAAGCTCCAAAAGGTGTTGCAGTTGACGATCCTGTTAGACTTTATTTGAGAGAAATCGGTAGAATTAAATTGTTATCTGCAAGTGAAGAAATTGAACTTGCAAGAAAAATCTTGGAAGGTGGTACTCCCGGAGCTATTGCAAAAAGAAAACTTGTTCAAGCTAACTTGCGTTTAGTTGTTTCTATTGCAAAAAAATATGTTGGACGCGGAATGCTTTTCTTAGACCTTATCCAAGAAGGTAATCTTGGTTTAATCCGTGCAGCAGAAAAATTTGACCACGAAAGAGGTTTCAAATTCTCTACTTACGCAACTTGGTGGATTAGACAAGCTATTACAAGAGCTATTGCTGATCAGGCTAGAACTATTCGTATTCCTGTTCATATGGTAGAAACTATTAATAAATTGAAAAAAGTTACAAGACGTTTAGCTCAAGAACTTTCAAGAAAACCAACTGAAGACGAATTGGCTATCGAAATGAATGTTTCTATTCCAAAACTTCGTGAAATTATTAAAATTGCTCAAGAGCCCCTATCTCTTGAAACTCCTATCGGTAAAGAAGAAGATTCTCGCTTAGGTGATTTCATTGAAGATAAAGAAGCTGATGCACCGATTAAAACAGTTGCTTCAGAACTTTTGAGAGAAGACTTGGCAGAAGTTTTGTGCACATTGTCTCCTAGAGAACGTGACGTTTTGAGATTGCGTTTTGGTATGGACGACGGTCGTCAAAGAACTTTAGAAGAAGTAGGACAATTGTTTGGCGTTACTCGTGAACGTATCAGACAAATCGAAGCAAAAGCATTGAGAAAACTTCGTCATCCAAACAGAAGCAAACGTTTGAGAGAATACGTAGAAGCGTAAATTGAAAATAAATTATAAAATAATAAAAAGACCAAAAATTTGGTCTTTTTATTGTTTTTTTTATTACAAAATACAGTAATACTTACAAATTTAAAAATATATTAATTTTACTTTTTTACAATTTTTATTTCATAACCAAGAATATCTGCGATTATTTCCATTTCATCATAATTTAAAGAACTTAAAAAAATTTTATTCTGTAAGCTTCTCTGAGTGTAATGTTTACCCGTTTTTTCTGAAAGCATCACCGCAAGTTTTTGAACAGTTAATGCTTCTTTCATTATCAAGATTTTAAGTTCATTTCTAGATGTCATTTTTTCCTCATATTTGAAACAATTATACGTTTTTTAAGTAAATGTTGACAAATATAAGATAATATCATAGTATTATACTTAAATATAAGACAAATCTTTTATATAAAAGATTTTATATTAAGTTGGAGGTTATAGAATGCGCATTAGAGGTTTCACATTAGCAGAAGTTTTAATAACATTAGGAATTATTGGTGTTGTTGTTGCAATTTCAATGCCCAGTATGATTACATCACACAGAAAAAAAGTTATAGAAACAAAATTAAAACAGACATATGCTATATTATCAACAAGTCTAAACGCAGGAGAAATGGAATATAGCGAACCATTTAGTTATATGTATGCATTCGCTAAGTGCCAACAAAATGATTCTTGGTGTATAAATAATACGCTATATATAGATTTTATAAAACCTTACGTATCAAACAATGTCAAAGAAGTTAATACTGGTATTTGTTGGGGTAGTAATTATAAATGTCCAAGTATAAAAAATAATGATGCAATGACTTATTTCGGGAAATTTGTAACTTTTACTAACGGAACTACTATTCTTATTTATGGTGCACAAATTGCTGTTATCACTGAACCACTTTCTTTTAACTCCAAAAAACCATTGAAATTGGAAGCGGGGAAAAACTATTTTGTCTTCGGACCTGCTGTCGGAAGTTGTAGAGCTTTAAATTGTGCCAACAGAATTTCTCACGTCTTAGCCCCCTTTCATCAAACGAATCTTCCAAATTATTGGCTTCAATCAGATCGCTATCGAGGGAAATACACCAATACACAGATGAGAGAAAATTGTACAAATACATCATTAGAAAATACTAGTAGAGCTGCTTATTGTACTCAAATATATTTGGAAAATAATTTTACTTTTCCAAAAAATTATCCGATAAAATTTTAAACATATAAATACTTATTTAGCATAATATAATAATTTAGAGAATACGAAAACTGATATTTTCTTGTATATCAAATATAGAAGCTATACATGAAAATATCTTATTGGATACGAACATATTACTCTGATACCGACTTTACATCTGTGCCTCTTGGCATCTTTGCATCTTAATAAAGCTTAGTAACCTTTCAAATTTACGGTTTTTTCTTACGGAACAAGTCTATAAACTTATTCCAGCCTTTTTTGAAAAATCTTCCTACAGCTTTTGATTTATCAACAACAAAATCTTTTATATTTTTAAAATTTATTTTTTTAAATTGATTTTTACACCAAGTGGATATTGATTTAAACTTATAAATACCAAGTCCCAAAACTCCGATTGCAAGAGCTCCAAATGCCAATTTTTTCCATAGCGGAATTTTCGGAGACTTATCTTCTTTTTGTGTTTGTGGCTTAAATTCATCAATTTCAGGTTGTTGCAAGTTTGGAATAGACGGCGGTTGACCATTGAATGGATTTGGACGCGTTGGATTACCTACATATCTAGGTTTCTGCCCCATTATATAGGATGCACCATCAAAGTCTAAAACGCCATTTTGCGCTAACATATCTAAGTTTCCTGCCCAATTACAAGACATAACATAACCCTTTTATTTCTACCTTATCTTTATAAAGTAATTTTTTCATGGGAAATTGCTTTTTATGCATTTATTTGTTAAATTTTGTAATATGAAAAAATTTTTTATTGAAAATAAATTCCTCGTATTGTTGTGGGGAATAACTATTTTAGGACTTTTTATATTTGTCGGTCACTATTCCGGAATTCTTATTGATTTTGGGCGCGAAGTTTATTATCCGCAAGAAATTTTGAACGGCAAAATTCTCTATAAAGATTTATTTAATATTTATGGTCCTTTGGCATACCAGTTTAATGCAGTTTTGTATAAAATTTTTGGCATAAAACTTTCAACTCTGTATGGTGCCGGAATTTTTACATCTTTGTTAACAGTTAGCGGAATTTATTTGATTGCACAAAAGTTTTTGTCAAAGTTTTTGAGTTTTGCAATAGGATTTTTTACAATTGCAATCGGCGTAACTGCAACAAGTATTTTTAATTTTCATTTCCCGTACTCTTGGGCTGTAATGTATGGTTTGACAGCTTTTTTATATTCATTATATTTTTTGTTAAAATATTGGGATGAAAAAAATACTAAAAACCTTTATTTGAGTTCGTTTTTAGCCGGAATTGCAATTACTTGTAAATACGATTTTTTACTTTATGCATTAATTGTTTTTGCAATATCTACAAAAGAAAAAAACTGGAAAGCAATAGTCAGCTTTTTCATTGCACCAATTTTAAGTTTCGGGGCTTTATTTATTCAAGGCTTAAAAATAGATAGCCTTGTTAATTCCTTGTTAACAACATCTTTAATGGCAAAAAGCAAAACTTTGATTTATTTTTACCAAAACAGCGGAATTTATTTCAACCACCAAGCTATTTTTACAGATTTTATCTTATTTTTAAAAACAGCAATCCCTTTTGGTGCAATACTTTCAGGAATATATTTGTTTAACAAAAAGAAATATGTCGCAATCTTTTTAACAGTAATCGGCTGGATTTTATTTTTACTTCTATTCAGTATAAAATTTGCGTTTGGTTTTTTGCCAATATTGTTAATGTTGTTGTTCATTACCGAACTCATAAAATCAAAATCTGAAAACAAATATGATATAAAAACAATTATTTTAGCACTTTCTGCTATTGCAGTTTGCGCAAAAGTTTTTTGGGTAATGCTTTTAGGAAGTTATGGCAATTATTATGTATCTATTTCTTTAGTCGCACTATTTGCAATACTTTTCAAATATTTGCCAAAAAATCTTGAAAAAGTTGCCGGAATTTATATCCTTGCAATGAGTTTAATCATAATTTTATCAAACTCACTTGCTCTAAAACTTGAAAATAATAAAGTTTCTACTCCAATTGGGACTATGCATACATCTAAGGCCTATGCAGAAAGCTCAAATGAGTTAATCAAATATATTGACCAAAATACTAAAAAAGATGACAAAATCGTTATTTTTCCGGAGGGAATGACTATTAATTTCCTTACACAAAGAAGTGCAGATGATTATTATAATTCGCTTTTGCCACTTTACACAGAAACATTTGGCGAAGAAAAAATTATTAATCACTATAAAAAAAATCTGCCGGAATTTGTGATTTTCAACAACCTTGATATGAAAGATTATTATTTCAGATTTATTTGTCAGGATTATGCGTTAGAATTTTGCGGATTTGTACAGAACAACTACAAACTTCAAACGGTTATCGGAGATGAATTTAGATATTTGATTTTCAAGCGAAAATAAAATCTTTTTATGCTAAACTAAAATCATTAAAAGAATAATGGAGAAAAAATGGAAAAATTTTATTTAACAACCGCAATTGACTACGTAAATGGCGCACCCCACATTGGACACGCTTATGAAAAAATATTAACAGATATAATTTCAAGACACTATACTCAACGTTGTGATGACGTTTATATGCTTACAGGAACTGATGAACACGGCATTAAAATCCAAAAAACAGCTGCTAATAAAGGTGTTACACCAAAAGAACTTTGTGACGAAAATGCTCAAAAATTCAAAGATGCTTGGAAAGCACTCGATATAAACTATTCACAGTTTATCAGAACAACAGATGAAGACCACGAAAAAGTTGTTCAACATATTTTTGAAAAACTTTTAGAAAAAGGAGATATTTACAAAAACTCTTATGAAGGACTTTATTGTTCAGGATGTGAATGTTTCTTGAACCCAAAAGATTTGACTGAAGACGGTCTTTGCCCTGATCACCAAAAGAAACCGGAAGTTGTTAAAGAAGAAAACTATTTCTTTAAACTTTCAAAATACAAAGACGCAATTATCAAACACATAAAAGAAAATCCTGATTTTATTTTGCCGGAATTCAGAGCAAATGAAGTTTTGAACCAGTTGGAAGATATTCAAGATATTTCAGTATCTCGTGCAAAATCTAACGTTCAATGGGGAATTGATGTTTTGTCAGACCCTGAACAATCAATCTACGTTTGGATTGATGCGCTTTCAAACTACATTACGGCACTCGGTTATGACACAGAAAACTCTTCAGAAAAATTCAAAAAATATTGGCCTGCAGATGTTCACGTAATCGGTAAAGATATTTTGAAATTTCATAGTATCTATTGGCCGGCATTCTTGATGGCATTGGATTTACCGTTGCCAAAACACATTTTTGCACACGGTTGGATTACTATTGACGAATCTAAAATGTCTAAATCATTAGGTAACGTAATTTCTCCAACATCTGTTTTAGAAGCTTTCAACTTGGAATCCCCTGATGCATTCAGATATTATATGGCTTCATCTGCACCTTGCGGACGTGACGGAAACTATTCTGACGATGACTTTAAAGAAAAAGTTAATGCGCACCTTGCAAACAGTATGGGTAACCTATTGAACAGAACACTTTCAATGTTGGTAAAATATTTTGATGGCGAAGTAAAAGCAGAATTCAAAAGTGAAAACCCGCTTGCCAAAAAAGCTTTGGGAACTGTCCAAATTGTTAAAAACCATTTTGATAATTTTGAAATTGCAGAAGCATCTCTTGCAATAAATTCGCTAGTTGATATGACTAACAAATACGTTCAAGACAACGCCCCTTGGACATTGGCAAAAGAAGAAAAAATGACAGAATGCGGTCAAGTTTTGACTAACGTTCTTGATATTATGTGCATAATTTCGTCATTAATCTATCCATATTGTCCAAATATTGCAACAAGTATGGCAAAACAATTGTCATTTGATTTAAAAACAAAATTGGATGATTTAACAGCCGACAATATCAAACTCGGAAAACTTATCGAAAAAGAAGACATCAAACCTGTATTTTTGAGAGTTGATTCTGAATTAGCAGATAAATCAAATAAAAAGGCATAGTAAAAAAGTTAAGGTCGGCATTATAAATGTCGACCTTTTTTATCTTTATATAGCAATAGTTATTTATGTTCACTTTTTCATAAATTATAAACATTAATGACAATTTTGGTAATTGCTTCGGATATATCTAATTATATTGTTTTCTTTAACGCTTCAATCATACTGGGCATACTTTCTTCAAGATGAGCTTTGTAATTAGTTTTAACATATTCAACCATAACTGAGACTCCTTCTTTTGCTTTTTTCTGAAGTTCAGAAACAGTGTCTCCCACATATTTAGAAAGTTTTTTTATATTATTACTACGAAATCCTTTACCACCTACAATATCTTTTCCTTTTAAAATTAAGACTTCACAAGATTGATTATTTGTCATTAAATAGGCATTGGTATTATTTTTTAGTGGAATCTTAGTAACTAATTGTCCTGTTTTAGCTACATATTCTTTAATTTTTGGGGGTACACATGCATCTATTGGTCTCATTTATTCTCCTTTTATTTGATTTTACACTTTTCTTAAAACTTCTAAATTTTAAATTTGCTAGTTATAACTATCTTATTTACATATATTACAACAAATTTTAACAAACCTTTGTCTATTAAACATTATTTAATAGACACGAACAATACCAAAAATATCAACAATGAAATAACAAAAGTTATTCCGACCAATATCCAAAAAATTGGTAATCTTTTTTTCTTGTTTGATTTACATACCATTACAGATGACTGTTTTTTCGATTTCTTTTTCTTTATAGTTCGAGATTGTTTTGGCTTTTTTATAGAAGTTTTCTTTAATTTCGATTCAACTATATCTTCTTCTTGTGAAACTTTGGCTTTTGCTTCTTTATATCTGTCTGAAAGTTTCTTAGTTGTTTCTCCTGTTAACAAAAGTTCTGTATCATAGCACAATTTCATTAACTTTGAGCCTGCCTTTTTATTATAAATACAGTAACTTATTGCAACTTCAAAAGCTCTTTTTAAACATTCTAATGCTTCCATTCCGTCTTTTTTGACAGAACCTGCATGCACAGCAGAATTTCCATGTTTTTTCAGAAAATACAAATCATTTATAAACTCTTTTTCTTCAACATTTCCAAAAGAACAATCATTCAAAGTTGCAAGCATTTCATCAAAAGTTTCTTCTGTTGTTCTGTTTTTACCTAATACTTTTTTGCAAACATGTTCGCCAAAACGCCTTGTCTGAACCATACACTGCTCAAAATACTCGTCCCGATATAACTTTTCAGCTTCCGAAACAATTTCAAATAAATTATTGTCTACTTTTTTTAAAAAATCAAAATTTGTGGGCATAGTTTTAAAGTTACTAAGTTACTAAGGCACTAAATCTTATTTAAATGCAAAGAGGCATAGATGCAAAGTCTATATCAAAAGCATTTAATCAACTAGCGATACGAGTATGTTGATTACAAAGTTCCCTCCTCGCCCCTACGGGGAGAGGGTAGGGTGAGGGGTACTAACTAAATAACCCAATTAAGTAATAAGTCGGCACATATTCCTCTTCACTTTTACTTATTTACTTTTACCAAAAAGGGGGAATAATCCCCCTTTTGTAAACCTAAGAAATTCTTCCAGGAACAACAACTCCACCTTTCAAATTCTTTTTATAGAATTCTACGTGCGGTTGAAGTACACTGTTCAAAACTTCCGGAAATTCTTTGTTTTCCATTACTTTCTCAACGATTTCTTGGTAAACTGTTGCAAATGCTCTCAATTGAGTTAAAGCACCGGCAGAAGCAGGTGTTAAGCCCATTCCAAGAGTTTTTGCTGTTTCTAAGAAGAAAGCACCTGTAACTTCATAAGATTTTGTCAATGCTTCAACATAGCTTTCAGCATTTTCTCTGCAAACACCATTATCTTGAGGAACAGTTAATGCGAATGCAAATTTATTCGCAGGGTTAAAGTGAGCTTCTGCTGAGTGGTGCATTGCATCCGGAACTTTTGCAACTTGTTTCAATGTATCTTTAACAGATTCATTTTGCATTTGTGCATGCCAGTATACAGTGTTTTCAAAAATTGAACCCATGTATTGGTGAACTGATGTCAAAATACCGTTCATTTTAGCATGAGCCCAGAAAATACCTTCTTTCAGAGCATCGTTTACGCTCAAATCTGCTGTCAATGATTCAGAAGAAATTTCTTGTGCAGCGTTAAGCATTGCAACCATATCTTCTTTTTTCATTCCTGCAAAAGCAAGTGTAAACAAAGCATGATCATCAAATGCTGAGAAACGTCCACCTACATCGTCGTGAATGAATAAGTCGCCCAACCAACCTTGTTCGTTAGAAGTTCTTCTAAGTTCGCTCTTTTCTGCGTTTCCGTCAGTAACAGCGATAAAGTGTTTGTGAGCAAGTTTTTCAGCTTCTTCTTGAGATTTTCCTTGAGCTTTGTACGCATCAACAAGCATTGCCAAAACTCTTAAAAAACCGTCTTTTGTTTCGAAAGTTGAACCTGATTTTGAAGCGATAAGGTAGTTTGAAGAAAGAACATTGTCGCCTAATTTGTACAAAAATCTTTCCAAACTTGCAGAATCAACATCAGAATAAAATTCAATAACGTCGTTTTTAACATTTAAACCATTGATAGACAACATGTGTTCAACAGTATGTTTTGAACCGCCAATACCCATAACGCTAAGTTTCTTAGCACCTGTTTGAGCTTTCAATTTGCTAGCTAATTCATAAATTTCATCAACTCTTTTTGCTTGATTTTCAGGCAAATTTACCCAATTCAAAAACTGACCTTTTTGGTTAGCTCTTGAAGAAAATTCATTAACAAATTCACTTACTTTTGATGAATATTCACCAAAATCAACCCCAGTGAATTTTACAGTTACATTAGAATTTTTTGTCAACATAATAACCTCTTTCTTTGTGTTCACAGTGATATTTTAGCATAAATAAAAGGAATGTGAATAAGGTATTATGCATCTTTTTTGATTTTCTTTATCAAAAGCAACAATGGAATTACTGCTAAACAAAGAACACCAAAAATCCTAAAAGAATCTATAAATGCCCACAATGTTGATTGTTTAATTAATTGTCCATAATATGAATATTGCGCCATATATTGAGCCACAGAATGCTCTGTATAAGCACTCAATGCTCCGGCTGTTATTTGAATTCTTTCAATAAACGCAGGATTTAATTCAGACATTTTTCCAACCAACATATTCTGGTGAACTTGCGCAAATCTTGTTAACATTGTTGCAACAAGTGATGTTCCGACAGCACTTCCGATATTTTTTAACAAGTTTTGAATACCTGTAGCATTTGTCATTTGTTCATTTTTCAACGTATCAACCGACAAATTCATAATAGGAACCATTGAAAGTCCCATCCCCATTCCCATAAAGAAATTAGGAATTGCAATATTCATATTTGAAATCTGTAAATTCAAAGAACCAAATACTAAACTAGAACCGCCAATAAGTGCCAAACCAAACATTACAAATAATCTATTGTCAATTTTATTTGACAAAGTTCCGGTTATAAGCATTGAAAGCATACTTCCAAATCCTCTTGGCATCATAGTTGCACCACTTAAAAACGCAGTATAACCCATCATACTTTGCAAAAACTGAGGAAGAATTGCTAATGACGCGTATAAAACAGCCTGAATTACAATCTGAATAATTGTACCTGCCGAAAAGTTTCTGTCCTTAAATACCGATAAATCAATAAGTGATTCTTTATTTGTAAGTTGAGAATGAAAAAACAAAATACAAGCAACAACAGAAATTCCAAAAGTCCAACAAATCCAAGTTGCATTGAACCAATCAGCATTATTACCTTTATCAAGCACAGTTTGCAATGTAATCAACCAAATTGTCAAATAAAAGAAGCCTTTCGCGTCAATTTTTACATTGTGTTGACGTTTTGCATAAGGAGGATCTTCAATAAGTTTTTTAGACAAAAGCGCTGCAAGACATCCAAAAGGAATGTTTATATAAAATATCCATGGCCAAGTCCAATTGTCTGTAATCCACCCACCCAAAACAGGGCCGATGATAGGAGCAAGAATTACTCCCATTCCAAATACGGACATCGCCGCACCACGTTGCTCTTTTGAAAAGCTTTCAATAATTATTGCCTGAGAAATCGGTAGAATTCCACCGCCCCCAAAACCTTGCAATATACGGGCAAAAATCATAAATTCTATATTCTTTGCCATTCCGCACAGCATTGAAGCAATCGTAAATAATAAAATACTAATTATAAAAAAGTTTTTACGCCCACATAATTTACTAAAAAAATCAACTGCAGGAATTACAATTCCGGCTGCAATCAAATAACTTGTTAAAATCCACATGGATTCATCACGTGTAGCAGAAAAACTTCCTGCCATATGGGGTAAAGCAACGTTCCCGATTGTTCCATCAAGAACATATATAAAAACAGCCAACATTACCGGAATAATCATTATCCACGGATTTATTTTCGGCTTCCATTCTTCATTAGTAGTCGTTTGTGGCATTTAGTGTCCTTTTAAGCTTTCTTTTCTTCACCTTTCAATATAAACATAAAAGGTATTAAAATAAAACAACATACAGCAAAAACTTTAAAAGTCGTCATATAAGCACACAATGTTGATTGTTGAATTAACTGATTATAAAGCATTTTGCTTGCCATATAAGTAGAATTCAACATATCTCCTGCCTGATTAATAAAAGAGCCGGCATAAGTGCTTAATCTATCTGCAAATTGAGGATTTAGTTCATTCGCAAATTTAACAAGTCCGTTTTGGTGAACTTGAGAAAATCTTGAAATCATTGTTGCAACAAGTGACGTTCCTATTGCACCACCAATAGTTTTCAACAAGTTTTGCAATCCTGAAGCATTCGTCATTTGGTCGTTTCTCAAAGTTAAACAAGATAAAGTCGTAATCGGCATAAATGAAAATACCAAACCGATACCAAAAATCATATTAGGAATTGCGATATTCATCGGATTGATTTGTAAATTCAAATCACTTAACATCCATCCGCCTAAACCTAAACAAAATAATCCAATCAAACCATAAGTTCGATATTTTAATTTTCCGCCAAGTATACCAAATACTAACAAAGCAATTAGTGAACCTAAACCTCTTGGCATAATCGCAAGACCGCTTAAAAATGAATCATACCCAAGCATTCCTTGTAGCATTTGAGGCAACATTGCCAAAGATCCAAGCATTACAGCGTTTACAAGAACCAACATACAGGTTCCGAAAAGATAGTTAATATCTTTTAAAACATCTAACTGTACAATCGGATGTTTGTCGCGAACTTGTGAAATAAAAAATAATATACAACCTGTTACGGCAATAAAACTAAACCAACAAATCCAAGGAGCATTGAACCAGTCAGCATCATTACCTTTATCGAAAACAATTTGTAAAGGAATTAACCACACGCAAAGCCACAAAAAGCCCATTTTATCAAGTTTGATGTTATTTTGTTTAGAGGCATAAGGTGGATCTTCCAAAAATCTTTTCGCCATCGCAATACACATAAATCCGACAGGTACGTTAATAAAGAAAATGTACGGCCAAGACCAGTTTTCTGTAATATAACCACCCATTACAGGCCCGATAATCGGAGCAATAATTACAACAAGCCCAAAAACAGCCATAGCTTTGTTTCGAGCTTCACCCTTAAAACTTTCCATACAAACAGCTTGCGCCATCGGCATTAAACAGCCACCGCCAAAGCCTTGCAATGCCCTTGCAATAACAATCATTCCGATAGAATTTGCTATTCCGCATAAAAACGACGCAATAGTAAAAACAAACACACCAAGCATAAAAAAGTTTTTTCTTCCCATAAGCTTGCACAGAAAATCAATCATCGGGATAACAATACTACTTGCCATCAAGTAACTTGTTAAAACCCAGATAGATTCTTGCGAACTAACGGAAAAAGTTCCTGCAATATGCGGTAACGCTACGTTTGCAACTGTTTCATCCAACGCATACATAAATGTTGCAATCATTACAGGCATGATTATAAGCCAAGGGTTATTTTTGGGAACCCATTCTTGTGTTTGTTCTATTGCTGTTTCTGACATTGGTTGTAAATCCTTTTTACTTTGGTGAGTAGTGAATAGTGAGTGGTGAATAGTTCTTATAAAGAGAGTATTATACTCTTTCTAATTATGAAAATAAATAGTGAGTAATAATTATGATGCTATTGTCTCAAATATCTATTGAGCAGAGCGAACGAAAAGCACCATTCACTACTCACTATTCACTAATTCACTTCTATTTTACCTTAACCTTTGGTACAACTGACATTCCCGGAACGATGTTGTAAACATTTGGGTCAATTTTTTCTGTAAACACGATTTTTACAGGAATTCTTTGTACAATTTTTACGAAAGAACCAACAGCATTTTCTGGTGGGAACAAGCTTGATTTCGCACCTGACGCTCTTTGAATACTGTCAATTTTACCTTTGAACACGTGATCCGGATATGTATCAATTTTAATATCAACTTCTTGACCAACTTTCATCTTGCGTAATTGGTTTTCTTTGTAATTTGCAACAACCCAAACATTTTCAGGAACAATTACAAACAAAGGAGTTCCAACGTTAACGTACATCCCTTTTTCAACTCTTCTTGAAGAAACTGTACCTGTTTGAGGTGCATAAATATTTGTATAAGAAAGGTTTAATTTTGCTTTATCCCTTTGAGCTTTAATTTCTTTCAAATCAGCATCTGCAACTTTGTTTCCACCTTGTGACAACAAAGCTTCTTCTGATTGAGTTAAGTTTGCTTGAGCAGTATCATATTTTGCTTGAGCTGTGTCAAGTGTTTGCTTTGAAACAGCACCTTGTGCATACAAATTTTGATATCTTTCTAAATCTTTTTTAGCAACATTAATATTTGTTTGCATAGCTTTAAAATTTGCTTTTGCATTTTTTTGGTTCAAAAGAGTTTTTTCATATTTTGCTTCTGCCTGAGCTAAAGCAATTTCATAATCAGCAGGGTCAATTTTTGCAACTAAATCACCCTCTTTAACTTTTTGGTTATCAGTTACGTAAGATTCAATAATTTGACCGTTTACACGAGGAGCAACTTGAACAGTAGTTGTTTCTACATAAGCATCATCTGTTGTTTGGTAAACTAAAGCATCATGAATAATATAACCGCCGGCTATTGCAATTACTGCCCCAATACCAATTGCTATAAATCTTTTGAATGGTCTGTGCTCTTTTTTAACTTCTTCTTGTTGAGTATCTTCAACATTTTTATTCTTTTCTTCCATTTTTACCTCTTTATTTTCCTATATGTTAGTTTCTACAACTTTTTCAAGCTCCAACCTAAATTCTTTCAAAATAGCTTGAACCCTTAAAATATCTTCCGGCGGAATTCTTTTTGTAACTCCGCTTAGATATGTTTTAATTTTATTATTAATACTATTCAATTCTTGCAAACCAGCTTCCGTAATTCCAAGTTTTTTTACCAATCTGTTTTTTTTAGTATCAATAAATCGTGTAATAAATCCTTTTTGTTCCAATTCTTTTAAAATTCTACCGGTATTAGCCCTATCTTTAAGAACAAGTTTTGCTAAATCTCTTTGGCAAATTCCGGCATTTATAGAAACAGTATCAAGTGCAATGTATTCATCCAATGTAACATTCAACTCAAGTTTTTTAAATAATTGGTTTGTTAACATGTTCATTAATCTTGATGTTTGTTCTAATTCATAATTTATACTATCTGTATAATGATCTAATGCACTGTCTGCCACGAGGTTTTCCTTTGTTTTTATAATTTGTTTTATTATTTTAATTTGTGTTGTAAAAAAAATATGTTGCATTTACAACAATATTATGCTAGCATATGATTATAAAAAATGCAAGTACATTTTTTATGAAAAAGTGAATAGTGAGAAGTGAAACGTGAAAAGATCATTTCACTCGCTTCGCTCGGTAAAAGTCTTTGTGCGATAGCACCTATATGCACCACTCACTAATCACTATTCACAACTCACCAAATCAAATAGAAGAAATAAGTAATATAAAGGACTACACCCGCATGAAAAAGATTATAACAACAGCATTATTAGTAAGCATGTTAAGCATGACAATCATGCCAGCCATTGCGGTGACTGAAAAAAATTCAAATTCACCAAAACAATTTAAGAGCATGGTTTCTAAAAATAAGAAAAATCAAAAGTCAGATGATTATAAATTTGACTATGTAAATATGAATTGGTGGGGGAATTTTAACGACGACTTGCTAAACGAGTATATAGAAAAAGCTGTTTTAAATAATTATGACCTTAAAATGGCAACGATTAACGTTGAAGAATATTATCAGAACGTAAAACTTCAATTTGCAAACGAATTGCCTAGTGCAGTCGGCGGTTTTGGCCCAGGTGTGTTTAAAGCTCCCGGCATGACAAAAACTCAATCCGGTTTTGGGTTACCGATAATAGTTCAATATGAAGCTGATATTTTCTTGAAAAATCACAACAAAACAAAAGCTGTAAAAAAACTTTATGAGGGTTCAAAACTTGATGAACGTGCAGCATATATTTCTGTTGCATCAGCTGTCGGCTCAACTTATTTTAATATCGTAAACCTAGACAAAATGATTTCACTTCAAGAAGAAATTGTAAAAATCAGACAAGAAATTTATAATTTAATGCTTGCAAGAAACAAAGAAGGTTTAACATCTACAGCGGACACAATTAAAGCCAACAAAGCTCTTGTCGCAGGTCAAACAGATTTAATTGAGTTGAAGAAAAACAGAGAAAAAATGTTGCACCAAATGTGCGTTTTAATTGGCGAAAGTCCCGAAAACGCTTCATCTATTAAAAGAAATTCTCTTGACAAAATGAATTATCAACTTGCAATTCCGACACAAATTCCATCAGAAATTATTACACAAAGACCTGACTATATGAGAGCAGAATTGATGGTTGAAAAAGCAGGAATTGATGTAAAAGTTGCCAAAAAAGAATTTTTGCCGTCAATAAATATTTTGGGCGGTGCATTGTTTAATGCCGGTGATATAGGAAGTTTGTTTACAACTAAAAATATGCTTCTTGGTTTTGGTGGCGGACTTATGACGCCATTATTCCAAGGAGGTTCTTTGATTGCTAATTTAAGATTAAAGAAAGCTACTTATGAAAGAATTCTACAAGATTACTACAAAACAAACTTGACAGCTATTCAAGAAGTAAACGATTCTTTGGTTGCTTCAAGATTGGATAAAGATAAGATGGCACAAACCATGAAACAGTATAATTTGGAAAAATCTGATTATAAATATAACGAAAAGAAATTTAATCAGGGAACAATTTCCAAACTTGATTTAATTCAGTATCAAGAAAACTTATTGACAATTGAAAAACTTGTAGCTCAGCAAAAAGTTGAATGTATGACAGATGCAATCAGCTTATACAAAGCTACAGGGAGCAAACCTTACGACTACGTAAACTAAAATTTTCATATAATCATCACCTCTTTACTTTAATTTTTAAAGTAATGCGCCGGCAAGTCTCACTAATTGCCGGCCTTTTATTTTGTAAAAAAAAAGAAACCCGACACCTTTATTTAAAGTATCGGATTTCCTCAGACAACGAACAATTTGTACTGTGTCTTTCTTTTGTAATATTTAGTTTTATTGTCGTTTTAATAATCCGACTTATTGATTCAGCTACGGTATAAACCGCTATTAAACTTAGTTGCTTTTGATACAGACTTTGCATCTATACATCTAAGCATTTGCTATCATCTACTCATTACATCCGAAAGCGATAGTAATGTGTTCTCTTGGGTTAACTGCGGAGATTTTGTATCCGCGAGGGTCAACAAGGTAAGCAAATTCGTCGCCTGTAGTTTGGAATAAGCCCATTGTACCTGACAATGCAGTTCTTGTTACGTCAATTGGAGCTTTAACTGTTTCCCACAAGCCGTCGCCTAAATTACGAGCAGCTGCTCCGAATTGACCTTGGAATGCGTGACCAAGCATATAACCTGCGTCGTTAGAAACGTTTTCTACGGCGTTACCAAGGTTTGTAACTACGCCACCTACAGTTCTGCCTGCTACACCAACAAGTGAACCTGCCAATGTGAACGGCATTTCAACCAATCTTGCAACAGGGTTAACCTGTTTTGATTTGTTAACTTGAGCTTGTAGAATTTGTTTAGGCAATTTTGTTTTGCAATCACCGTTTTTGATATCAGTGAATGACAATTTCAAAGCACCTTTATCACAACCTGATGGTCTGATAACTTCTACAACTTGACCAGTTACGGTTGAACCGCAAGGGTAAGTTACGCCGTTAATTGTAACATCTTCAAGAGTGTTTGCTCTGAAGTATTGACCAACGTGAGAAGATTTTGCTGTCAATTGGTCAATCATTTTAACCTTCAATGTCGGAATTTTCACGATTTCTTCGTTTTCAACAAAAGCGTTTTTGTTTACAGGACAAGCAGGGCAGATGTTGTTTGCGGTTTTAGGGTTTGTGTCGTAACCTAATGCTACACGAACTGTCTGCATCATTGACGCAACTTCTGCACGAGAAGCTTCTTTGTTAGGCATAATCATATTTGGATTAGGCATATCTTTCAAAGCACCGTTTTCAAGTGATTTTGCAACAGGAATTCTTGCCCAGTTAGGGATTGAACCACCGTCAGCGTATTTACTTAAGATTTCATCAGCTTTACATTGGTCAATATCGCAAGTCATACCTTTTGCAATTGTTGTTAAGGCTTCTACACGAGTTACAGGGTGATTAGGTTTGAAGTTTCCGTCAGGATAACCCTTTAACAAGTCTTCATCCACTGCTTTTGCGATTGCAGGGTTAGCCCAATTGCTTTTCGGAACATCTTTAAATAGACCTTCACGAGGCATATCGCATTTGTCTAAGTTGAAACCTTTAACCAAAATTGTTGCAAATTCTGCACGAGAAATGTGTCTGTTTGGTTTAAAATAACCGTCAGGATAGCCGACAACTACGTCGTTTATCGCTAATTTGTCGATATCACAAGCAGCCCAAAATCCGTTTGGAACGTCAGGGAATTGACATCCTCCAAGGTTTGCAGCCGCACCGGTTGTTTGCATTACTTGGTTAGGGATTTCATAGGGAACGAAAGATTTTTTTACTGCGTCAATTGAATTTGTTGACTGAAAATCGATTGGGCAATTATTTCCATCCATAAGTCTTTCGTTTCTGTCAATAGGAATACCGTTGTGGCGAGTTGGAGCTTCGTTTAAACAAGGCATTTGAGTTGCTGCTCCGGTAATTTGACCGTCTGTTGCAACAGTTGTACCGTTAATAGCTGATGATAAAGCTCTTGCGGTTGTTGCATGCGGTGTATCTGTTGAAAAGATTGAATTTGCAGGTTGACCAACATAGTTGTTAGTACCATAAATTGCGTTTGGATAGCCATAAACTTGTTTCATATCTTTTCTGTCAGGTTTTCCTGTTTGAGGACAAATTGCGCAAGCAGGATCAGCCGGTTTGTCACAGCTTATTTCATCAGGACAATCACAATCCGGTTTTTTAGGTTTTTCACATGGATCGCAAGGTTTTACCTTTTGTTTTTTGCAATCGCAATCAGGCATTGCTTTTTTACACTTTGTACAAGTGTTTGGTTTAACTGTTTCACATGGACACGCAGGTCCTGTTACAACAGGTAACGGTTCAGCGCAAGGTGCGGGAGTTTCCGGAGTTGCGCAAGGACAAGCCGCCATTGCTTGATTCAAGGAACACGTTGCTATTCCAACGGCAATTGCAGCTGCCACAGTAAGTTTTTTAATTGTCATTTTTACCTCCTTGTGTAATGAATTTTTTTACTAAAAATTCACAAAAAAATATTTTTTAAAAAACCATATTAGATTATGTACTTTACATTAGGTTATAAACATTACCGTAAGAGGTTATTCTGTTAGGCTATTTGGTATTTTGAAAAGAGAATTAAAAATTTTTCGTAATAATTCTTACCTTTTAATTGTTCTTATGTTGCAAAAATAAAAATATCGGGTATAATAAGTATTGATACGTATTTTGGGAATTTTTAGAAAGGAAGTTATGAGAAAGAGTAGACATGTGGCATTTACGCTGGCTGAAATGATGGTTGTAATGCTTATTATGAGTATTATTTTGGCAGCAATGGCACCCGTAATGAC
>CAKUZI010000008.1 GCA_934717855.1 uncultured Candidatus Melainabacteria bacterium | reverse complement strand
ATTGTTACAACTCCAATTTTTGCAAAATTCCTTAAATCTAAGTTTAGGAATAAAATCCTCATTACCGTTACTTGAGGTATAAAAAAGGGGCGAAATACTTTCTTTTCATAATTGAAATGGAGGTATAAGACTATGAAAATTACAAAAAACACTCAGTTCAAAACGTTATTGAACACATGGCTAAAAGCCAAACAACCTATGATTACACCATCAACATTTGCCAATTTTATGTTGATAACAGAGAATCATTTGATTCCTTATTTCGGTCGAAAGAAAATTGGTGCAATTTCGGAAGTTGATATACAGGAGTTTATACTATACCTGTATAATCAAGGTAGATTAGACAACAATGGAGGGTTAACAGTAAAAACAATTCGGGATATCATTCTAATAATAAGATTATCACTTACATTCGCTTATAAAGAGCAAGCAATTGAACTTTTGAATTGGGACTTGATTGAATACCCAAAAGATTTACGAGTTAAGAAAATTATATCTTTATCAAAAGATGAAGAACAGGCTCTAATACAATGTATTTATATGAATCTTAAACGAAAAACGGCAGGAATCTTAATTGCTCTTTTTACCGGATTACGGATAGGAGAACTTTGTGGCTTACAAATGTGCGATATATCGTTGACAGAAAAAACTATTACTGTAAGTAAAACCGTACAGCGTATTTATGACAAAAAAAGACGTTGCAGCTATATTCATGTCGGTCCACCCAAAACTGCTAGTTCTGCTCGAACAATTCCAATTCCATCATTATTAGTTAATATCATAAAAAAGTTCTATAGCGATAATCCTAGCCAATATTTTCTGACAGGCAAGACAAAGCCTACAGAGCCGAGAACTTATAGACAATTTTTTGCACGCTTTTTAAAAAAACATAATTTGCAGTCGGTGAAATTTCATGAAGTAAGACATACTTTTGCTGTAAGAGCTATTGAGATACCAGAATTTGATGTAAAATCACTTTCTGAAATTCTTGGACACAAAAATGTTTCATTCACATTAAATGTCTATGGTAGCGCTAATATGCAGCAAAAAGTTAAATGTATGAATTTATTGAACGATTTATTGTAAATCAAAGTAAGGGCTTTAGTATATTAAAGCCCTTTTTCTTGTTATATAATGTCTGTAGCTCAAGGAGGGTATATGTGTAACATAAGAGATATTGCAAACGGTATAATTGAAGATTGGGGAGATGGGATCAGCAAAGAAGCACTACCATACTTAAAAGCAATGTTAGAGCTAGATTCTATAAATGATTTTTATGGTAATGACTCGGCATATAGCATTGTTTCATACTTTTTAGCCAATTCTGCAAAGTATAAAGGGACTTTAGCCAAAGAATATAAAAAGAAGTTAAAAAAACTTGTTTCATAACAAAGGGTTACTATAATAGTGGTATAGTTTAGTTTTACTAAAGGAGATACTATGAATAAAAAACAAATGACATCAAAGTTGTTAAAAATTTTATATAATGCACATCTAAATGAAGATACATATCCTATGGAAGAAATAAATAATTTTGAAAAAGAAATAGGATCTCAGGCTTTGCATGAAATAATACTCCATTTAAGAGAAATTGGCTGGACAAAATTAAACTCAAGCATGGGAATCCAAGGTGACATTGTAATTGTTGTTGGAAGACCTTTGCTTACACTTGATGCAATTGATTATTTGCAACGACCATTTTGGTTGAAATTAAATTGGCAATCAATACTTGGGGTTGTTTCCGTTTTTATAGGTGCTGTATGGGCTGTCATAACACAATTATTACCCAATATGGATAAAATTTTGGGCAGTTTAAGCTATATTAAAAACTTATTTTAAGTAGTTCTCGACTAAGCTGAGTATTTCTTCATATTCATCATTTGTTAAACTCAAATAAGGTCTTGCAGGTATTGTTGTTTTCTTGTTTCTACCTGCTAGACCTCCGAGTTGGTGAATTGCTGCGTAAGCCTTATTAGAACCAATAACGGCAGAAGTGTCATCATATTGAGTTGTAACAGATAAAGCCAATTGCCCTGAAACTTGCAAAATTTGTCCGGGATAATGTCCTGTTTTTCTTCTTGCAGTTTTCGTTTTTTCTGACAAATCTTTCCATTTTGGTCTGCCTTCTTCTTTGAAATTTTCTTCAGTAGAATCTGCCATAATTCCTGCGATATTCTTCATTAATGGTCGCAAATCAGATGCTTTTTTGGCAACTTCAAGCAATGCTTCTTCAACGGCTTTGTTATCCAATTTAATCTCTATTGGTTCATCCGGCATGATGAAGTTCCTTAATAGGATAATTAGCAATTAAAAGCTCTTTATATGTTTTATTTTGCCTATCAGCACCCTGACGATTGTTAATGCCGTTTTGTCTTTCAACTTCTATCATTTCAAAACCTTTGTATAATTCTCTTACTTTTGGAGAATCATCATAAGAAAGCAAAAATCTGCCTTCAATATTTTTTAAAGTATCTCTTAGACGTTCGTGGTCAAAGCCTTCTGTGGTTGTAACATCATAGCCGCAACCACTTGTATAAGGAGGATCGCAATAGAAAAACGCATCTTTATGGTCATATTGTTTTATTAACTTTTCGAAATCACGATTTTCAATCATAACTTTATCAAGTCTTTTGTGTATCGCATCAATTTTATCCATTACATTTGCTTGAGATTTGCAAGCTCCACCAGTTGATTTTTTTGACAGTTCCAAAAGTTCCGCCTTTACCTCCAAAAGAACGTGTGATTAAAAAGAAGAACTGCACAGCTCTTTGAATATCTGTAATAAAAGTGCCATTCATAAATTGGAAAAACATTTCTCTTGATCCCAATAAATACTTGTATTCTTCCTTAAATGCATTCGGATGGTATTTTACAATTCTAAAAAGATTTACAAGTCTTGAATCTAAGTCATTATAGATTTCTAAATCAGCCCATTTGTCTTTGTAAAACAGAATCCAACCACCGCCACCGAAAGGTTCAATATATGAAACAATGTCTTTAGGTATAAGTGGAGCAATAGTTTTTCTTAATAATCTTTTGCCACCAACCCAATTTATTAAACTTTTTTTATCAATAGTCATTCGTTAAACTCCTTTTAATACTTTTTTAAATGCCATTTAAAATTCGGAAGCTGTCTTGGATTATTCGGGGTGTCGGCGGAGTAACGTCCGACCGACACCTTACGGGTTAGTCTGCCTTTCGGCAGCCGTCACCCTACCGAAAATCCGCAGGGTTATAACTCCAGCCGACATCAGGTTCTAACTTTTTCCCTGTTAATGGGTCTGTATAAACAGTAACTGGCTTATACTCTCCGGATTTTTTTGAAACTAATCTTAATTCTTCAGATAATTTCCCGGCTGATTTTTCAACAACTAAACCACGTTTTTTTAAATTATCTTCAGATAATGCTCTAACTCTGCAACGGCATCTCCAACCGTTTGGAGGGTAAAATGCTGACCAAAATGCATCATCACAAGGAAATACTAAATCGTGAAGTTGAGCGTGCTCAGGTCTTGTGTTAGAGTCAAGAACTGCAACGTATTGCCAGTATGGTCTATCTTCCTTATTTTCAAGTTGAGTTTCATATCTTCCTGATTGGTATGCTGTTTGCATATTTACAGAATAAATTGTTTTTAAACGATACATTGAGCCGAGTTGAACTTTTTCTGCAACACCATTGGAATCAACTACAATTTGCTCACCCCACCAACCTTTCTTTTGAAGTAGTGGTTTTAGTTCTTTTTGAAATTCGTGGAATGTTTTGCCTTCTGATAGTGCTGAATCCAAAGCCTCTCTAATATCAGTAAGAACTTTGTCATTAACAACTTTAGCGACTGTAAACGATTTCCGGTGTGCTTTTTGCCATAATTCGTACCAATCCCAAGTGTTAATATTCTTTTTATTTCTGAAATATTTTATAGCAATTGATGGAGTGAGTTTGAATAAGCCTTTAAGTTGAACCATATTCAGCCTCCCATATCTTTTGTGCAACAGCTTGAGCGGTATTTACCGTAACAGCATTTCCTGCCATTTTGTATAATTGAGAATCTGAAATTCCAAGTTCTTTGGCTTTATCTACCATAGCATCAGGAAACCCCTGAAGTCTGAAACATTCTTTTGGGGTTAGTCGTCTGACTCTACAATCTTCATCAATTGTTCCCATATTGCAATGGGTATCAAGAGTTTGAGAACAGCCTTTGCCGATTCTGCCACGTCTTGTTTTTGATTGAGGGAATGCTAAATTTATACCATCTCCAATCGTTGCAGTATCGTAGCCTTTTTTAGTTCCATTTCTAAATTTCATTAAAGGTCTATCGCCACCGACTTTTAAAGTCTCAACAATATTTGATTCTTTGTATTGGTTAAATCTTGGTTTATTTATACAATACAATCCAGTTTTTCCACTTCCGGCATTTGCAACAAGACAAGAACTGACTCCATCTGTTTTATAAATCCGAGAGCCTTGAGAATTACCAGCCGTTTCAGGGATTTGATTTAAACCGATTTTGACATTATTCTCTGAATTGCTTCCTGCGATAGGAAATATTTTTGGGGAACATCCGTTTCCATAATATCCAACAATGTACACTCTTTCCCTGTTTTGAGGAACACCGAAGAACTTAGAATTAAGAATCTGCCATTGCACTTGATACCCAAGGTCGGTGAGAACGCCAATGATAGTTGCGAAAGTTCTTCCACCGTTGTGGTTAAGTAAGCCTTTGACATTTTCGAGTATAAAATATTTGGGCTTTTTGTCTTTGAGAATCCGTGCGACTTCAAAAAAGAGTGTGCCTCTGGTGTCGTCAAATCCTCGTCTTTTTCCTGCAATTGAGAAAGATTGGCAAGGAAATCCCGCACAGAGGATATCGAAGTCAGGGAGTGTTTTTGTGTCAATTTGTCTTGCATCTTTGTAATAAACCTCGTTTTTAGTATTAAAATAATTTGAATATAGCTGGCAAGCATATTTATCGTTGTCACAATAGCCTATGCTTTCAAAGCCGACATTTTCTAAAGCAATTTTAAAGCCACCAATACCTGAAAAAACATCTAGGAATTTAAGTTTAGTCATCTAATCCATCACTCCTTCCTTGCAATTCACACAAGAACAGGGCTTTTTGAATAGACTGCTCCAATTGTTTTGTATGTAAATTTTTGTCTGTTAATAGTTCAAATGCTTCTTCATAACTTTCGCAATTCTCAAGTAGTGATAATAATGGTGATATCATTTTTTGAGCTTGTTTATTGAGTTCAGTTTTAGATAGAAATTTAAACAAATCATCAATTTGTTTTTGACCTTCTATCACAGGTTCTTCTTGGAATTGTGAAAATTGAGGATTTGCAGTTGGTAAAATATCTTCTCTGATTTCAATATCTTCGTCATCAAATCCGTACGTTTTGATAAAATATTCCTTTGAAAATTTAACTCCACTATCAGATAGAATTTTATCTCTTTGTGCTAAAGATAAATCAACATCTTCCTCCTGATAAAGTTCAAATATCGGAGTTTCAGCATTAGGGAAATTTATTTCATAAATCCATTGAATAAGTTTGTTTATAGTATTTTCAACAAGTTTTTTATCCGAGTCAATAATGTCTTGTCGGATACCCATGTGAGTATTAGCAGCCGCATAACTACCGTTTCCTCCAATTTCAGTTGTTAGGGTTTGTCCTAATATTGCTTTTGAAATTTCTGCATTCATTTTATCGATTAGTTGTTCATAAATAGCAGCAGAAGAAGATTTATTAGCTTCTTGAATTTCGACAGATGAATCGTCAGGAATAACGGCAATTGCATCTTGGACCATTTGCTCTAATAAATCAGCTAAACTGTCAGTTTCTTCTTTTGTTGCTCCACGAGGGTGTTTACCGACCAAGTGTGGCATTCCGTATTTTTCCGTAAATACGACCCAAAATTTAAGTCCACCTTTCTTAAAAGTTACAGGCCAAAAGACACGAGACAAAACTCTTTCTCCGTATGGGTTTTCGTAACTCGGATTTGATTGAGGGCAGAGAAATTTTCGAGGAGGAAGCTCTTCGCCAAAATAATGTTCCTTGGTTCGGAATTTAAGTTGGTTATTTTCATCAAAACAAAACCATTCAGGAGGTTTTGCCTTTAATTCGATTGGTAGAACCAAATTTCCAACTTTACCCCACATAACCTCAATAGGTGTAAAGCCAAATAGTGGCGTATCTAAAATGGCAGAAATAATGTTTGTTATATTTAATTTTTTAAGAGTTTTTTCAACGATTTCAGCATTTTTGTCTTTATCCAAACCACGATTCAAGTCCCAATCTAAAGACAAAACACCTGATTTTCTTGATTGAACGCAAGCAAAAACGTGAGGATCACATAATAATTCTTTGTAAATCCTAACATCTTTGCCTTGTTTCCTTAAAACAATATCAGGATCGGGTAAATATGTTCCCAACGAATAAAAATTTATACTTCGTTTTCGAGTTGCAATTTCTTCAGATAATTTTTTTGCCATAATTTTTCCTTTAGGGGTAGTATAAAATGTTGTTTAAAAGTCGTTTAAATTTATTTAATTTTAATTTTTGGGTGATGTTTGGTATAAACTTATATCCTAAATTTTAAAGAGCCTTTAAAAGCCTTCTACAAGTTTTAAGGTTTCATATCTTTTTCGAGTTGAAATATTAATGTCACCTCGCCCACTTCCTGCTGCGTGAAGAGCTAAAGATAAAGCCCAAAATCTATCTGCGTGTCCGTTTTCAGAATGGTCAGCATCAAACCTAATATTATTTGCAGTTGTTGTTATTCTTCTAACTGAGTGTAAATCTTCTCGGATATTGTGTTCTTTTGGGATAAAAACAGTTTTATTTTCAAAGTTGGTTCTAGTTGTATAAGCCAATTCTTCTTTTATTTTGTTGGTAAACATAATTTGCTCAACTCTGAATTTGCCGAATTTTGTTTGTGCATCTTCAGATAATTGCATTCCGATACCGGTCGCATCAATACAACTTCTTCTAAAATTTCTTAATGACAAGACTTCATATAATATTTCAGCTTGTTTTTGAAATTTCATTTTAAGTAATTCAATAACAGCTCTTGTGTATAAAATATTTTCAAACTTTTCTAAAACCCAAATGACAGTTAAATCTTTTCGTCTTCCGATATCCATTCCGACATAAATATCGTTTTGGATTTCAGATAATGGTTTTAAAATATTATCCATTTCGCAGGTAGTAATTAAATCATAAGAAAGAAATGCACAAGCCTCATCAACTGCAATACAACAATATTCTTGCAACCATGTGTATTCATCAAAGCAGTTGTCTCGTTCATTTTTGAGCCATTCCTCCTGTTCTTCTTTTGTTGTTTGCCGTTGATAAATTTTATCAACCAAACCCTCTGCAACAGCAAGTTGAATCGGTGTTTTGTGCAAACTCCAATTTAATTGTTTTTTGTTCACTTGGTCTATAAATTTATAATACAGACAATTTTTACCGTTATGAGTTGAGAGTATTCTTAATGGATATCCCCAAGTTACACATGGTCTTGCAGCTTTCCAAAGTTCTTCAGGATTATTGTGAAAAGCAAATTCATCAAGAACAACTTTTCCCCCTTTGGAACGGAAACCTTTGGGGTTGGAAGATAAAGCGTGGATTTTAGTGCCGTTTGCAAATTCAATTACAAAAGCCTTTATGTCTTTATCGTTATCTATAACAACAACTCCACGACTTTTTGCGATTGCGTGAAAAAATCTAACCCACATTTCGCAATAATCAATATATTCTTTAGCAGCAGATTCATCAGCAGAAGAAAACCAAACTGCTGGAACTTTTTTATTCAAACAATCTTGTACATCTTCAAAACTTTGGACATACGTTGCTCCGATACGTCTGGATTTCTCCCAAATTTTAATTTTGGAGTTATCATTGAGCCATCTTATTTGATAAGGTAAAAAATATTTATAACTCATCTGATTTTATCCCCAAGAATTCTTCGTTAATCATTTTTATAAAATCAGGAGTAATGTCTTTTGCTTTGTCATCTTTGATTACATTTTTTGAATCTTCATACTCTTTTATTTTAGTTATAAAAGGCAGCATTTTTGCAAACGTATATAATCTGCCTTGCTCAACCTTATTGCCACTATCGATATCGAATTCAATAGTGCTCATTAGTTTTCTTGCGAAATTATACATTTCTTCGTGGAAAGATTGTTTGGTCTGAATAAATTTTGTACGTTTTTCATCCCAATTAAATTCATCTTTCCAATTTTGAATTGTTTTTTCGTGAACGTTTAAAATTTGAGCAATTTCAACCATCGTCATTTGCTCAATAACATAAAATCGTTCTGCCGCTGCTGCTAAAGATTTCTTCTTAGTCAAAGTAATCCTCCAACTTTTGAATTTTCTCTTTTAGAGTTCTTAACTCCAAAACAATTTCTTGCAGTCTTTGAAATTGAACATTTGCTTTTTCAACATCAATTTTAGTGGTGTCATCTTCAAAAGGGTTTAATAGCGAACGAATTAAAAGAATAAGTCCTGCTGCTTCAGTATCAAGATGTTTGTATTTTGATTTAGCTTCTGCCAACTGTCCTTTTAGTTGAATTCTCTCGATATTCATTACTTAGCAATCTCCTTTTTTAGAATCGGACACCAAAGATTGCCATCGATTTTGCTTTCGATTCTAGACATAACGGTAGCATTGTATTGGTTTGTTTCAACCAAATCTTTTAGAATTTCAAAATTATTAGAGATTATTTTTTCAAAAGTTTTAACCTGTGCATTGTGGTAAATGTACCAAATAACAAATATAACAGCAGGAAAACCGATACTTTCAAATAATTTCATTAGTAAAGATAGTTCCATAGTGATGATTCCTTTCAATTTGGAAAGAAAAAAGAGCTCATGGCTCTAATATTTTCTTCTTTACCATAACGTGGAACTATCAATTCTTTCTACTTGCCAAATCAAGTGCGTTCGGAAGTGCAAAAAGCACTTGCCGTTGCAAGTAGAGGCAAACACAAGATGCATACTATACTGCAAACATACAAACGAAAAATTTTTATCACACAAAAATCGGAGAACTAAATGAAATATTTTGAGGCTTTCAAAGCCGGAAATTATCCGCAAGGTAAATTTACAAAAGAAGAGGTGCAAGAACTTGCAAACAATTATGACCCAAGTTTTTGCGAAGCACCAATTACATTAGACCACGAGCAAAAAGGTCCTGCCTATGGTTGGGTAGATAAGCTAAAAGAAGAAAATGGCTTGCTAAAAGCATCATTTAAAAACTTATCTCCTGAATTAAAAGATTTTGTTTCTAAGGGTAAGTATAAAAAAATCTCTGTTGAAATATATAGAGAACTAGAGGGTAAAAAGCCATATTTAAAGGCTGTTTCTTTCTTGGGAGCAAGTATTCCACAAGTAAAAGGAATGCAAGCAGTTGAATTTAAAGAAGGCGAATCAGATGTTTTTGAATTTGAAGTTCAAGCAGAAGATGACAATGTTGAAACCTATTCGGAAGCGGAAGTTGAAGAATTAAAAAACACGATTTCTGATTTGCAAACTAAAATTGCTCAATTTAAGGAAGATGCTAAAAAACAAGAAACTATTAAATCTTTGAAATCTCAAGTAAAAGATTTAACTGTTGAACTGGCAAAATTTAAAGACGAAGCCGCAGGAAAAGAAGAACTTGCAAAAGAGTTAAAAGAAATTAAAGACAACTTAAGAAATAAGGACTTTAACGAATTTATCGATAAACAAATCGAAGCAGGTATTCTTACTCCTGCGAATAAAGATGCTGTTTTTTCTATTTTACAGGACTTGGATAATGTTAAAAAGTTTGACGAGTCCTCCAACAGCATCGATATTTTTAAATCTTTCATTTCAGCATTACCAAAACAAGTTGAATTTGATGAAATTGCACTAAAAAACGCAAAGAAAAAATCAAACGATGACTCAAAATACGCTGATGCTGATGAAGAAAGTGTTGAAATATTTAAACAAGCAAAAACTATTGCCCAAGAAGAAAATATTTCATTCAAAGAAGCACTACTAAAAGTCAATACAAAGGAGATATAAATGGGAAGACTTGAAGAGTTAAGGATAAATGCCTATTTATCAGAAATTGCACGAGGATATGGTAACAACTCATTTATTGCTGACAAGTTGTTCCCAACTATTCCTTCCGAAAAAGAAAAAATAGATATTTTTGAATTTAACAAAGAAGCATTTCAAATCTATGATACCGAAAGAGCTATCAGAGCTAATTCAAATGTTATTTCGCCAAAAGGTTTTAATAAACATTCTGCAACATTAAAAGAACACGATTTGGCTTATCCGATTGATTATCGAGAAGAGGAAGAAGCTGAAAAAATTAAGTTGCAGGTTCACGCTACAAATGTTGTTACACAAGGTTTGTATCTAAAACACGAAAAACAATGTGCAGAATTGGCACAAAATCCTGATAATTATGCTGTATCAAACAAATCCTCTTTAGCAGGCAGTAGCAAATTTTCAGACAAAGATTCTGACCCTGTTGGAGTTGTAGATGATGCTAAAGACCAAATTTGCAAACAAATCGGACAAGACCCAAATACTCTTGTTATGGGTCAAGAAGTTTGGACAGCCTTAAAAAGAAATAAGGCTTTAAAAGATATGATTGCAAGCACTTCCAATAAAACAATTACATTGGATTTGTTAAAAGAATTCTTTGAAATTGAAAATATTTTCATTGGAAGAGCAATTTATTCCGATGCTCAAAATAAATTCCAAAGAGTATGGGGAAATAATATTATTCTTGCATTTGTTCCGAGTTTGACATCTAAAACACAGTATGACCCTTCTTACGGTTATACGGTACGCAAAAAAGATGCTTTACAGATTGATGAATACGAAAAAGAAGGCAACAAGGTTAAATACATCCGAGGTACGGATATTTATACTCCGTTCTTAGTCGGACCTGATGCCGGATACCTGATTTCAAATGTTGTTTAAGAAGGAATTTTAAAATGGCAAAAAAATATAAAGTAAAAAATACAAATTTATATCTTAACGGCACTTTTACCCCTATCGGTTCTGTTGTTGAACTGTCAGATAAAGAAGCCGCAAGATTAGCAGATATATTAGTCGAAGTAAAAGAAAAAGCTCCGGCTAACCCTAAACCTGCTACAACAAAACAAAATAAAATTGAAAACGGAACTGATTCAACTTCAAAAAAAGAAGATGAAGGTTCAAAAGGAAACGACATGCAAGACGGAGGTAATAAATAATGGCAGAAAAACTGTATAAACCTCTATTAATCGATTCTTTAAAAGCAAATGAAGATTTAGCAAAACAAGTGTTTGTTGATTTTGAAGGCAATATTTGTACAGCAGGTAAAAAAGCCTTTGGTGTTTGTGATGTTGAAACAGACAAAGACCAATTAGCACCGATTGCCGTTCTTGGAATTTTACTTGTTGTAGCAGGTGGAACAATTACAAAAGGTTCTAATATTACATCTGATGCAAACGGAAAAGCTGTTGTGGTTACTTCAAGTGAGGCTATAAACGGCTACGCATTAGATGACGGAACTGAAGGCGAAGTTATCAGAATTGCAAGAGGTTTCTAATGGATTATTGCACTTCTGATGATATCGAAATTCAAATCGGCAAAAATTCTCTTGTTCAGCTTACTAATGACGATAACACTCAGCAAACAGTTGATTCGGTTGTTGTTGAAGAAGCTCTTATTTACTCCTCTACCCTAATCGATGGGTATTTGAGAGGAAAATATAATCTTCCCTTAAATACCCAATTTCCTTTATTAAGAGTGATTGCAATAGATATATGCATATATAGATTGTATTCGAGAAGAATTTATACGGATATGCCGGAAACAATTTCTGAAAATTACAAAAATGCTATTCGCACACTGGAACAACTTAAAAAAGGTGTAATTACTCTTGAAACCTCTGAAAGTACGAAAGTTAAAACAAGTGGAGAATATAGAACAAATAAAACTGAGTTAGACAGAATCTTTAACAAGAAAGTGATTAATTTTGAATATTAGAGAGATTGAAAATTTCATAATAAATAAACTTCAACAAAATTTTTCTAATTTTCAAGTTGCAGGATTCCCTGAAAAACCACAAGAATACGTTTTATTACATCCGATAGGAGCAATATTAGTCAGATATTGTGGTGGAAGTTATTCAAGTTCAAATTCTATCGGATATATTTCTCAAGATAAGAAAATGGAGTTTGGTGTAACCGTTGTTACAAGGAATCTACGTTCTAATTGTGGAACTTATGAAACTTTAGAAAAAGTAAAAACCGTTCTTAGTGGTTACAAAATTCTCGGTTGCTCCCAATTGATGCCGACAAAAGAAAACTTTATTTCCGAGCAAAACGGAATTTGGCAATACGAAATATTATTTACCCTAACAACACCAAGTGTTGAAGAAATGGAGGAAATATAATGCCCGCTAGTTATTTACATGGTGTGGAAACAATTGAAATAGAAAAAGGTGCAAGAACAATCAGAACAGTAAAAACGGCTGTTGTCGGATTAGTTGGGACAGCACCAATTCATAATGTCGATGAAGAATACAAAACAATAAATGAACCTGTTTTAATTTCAAGCGATGTTGATGCCGTTAAATATTTTGGAAATGCAACTGATGGTTTTACAATTCCTCAAGCTCTTGATGCTATTTTTGACCAAGGAGCAGGTGTTGTTTTAGTTGTAAATGTTTTTGACCCCGAAAAACATAATTCCGTATCAGATGTAACCAAAGCAGATATCATTGGAAGTGTTGATGCTTCTACAGGCAAAAGAACCGGAATGCAAGCATTTAAAGATTGTTATTCATTATTTGGATTCTTCCCTAAAACAATCATTGCACCTGTATATTGTGAAGATAAAGCAGTTGTTTCTGAAATCCAAGTTATATGCGATAAAATTAGAGCTATTGGAATTGTTGATGCTCCGGTCGGAACAACGGTTCAAGATGCAATAAAAGGTCGTGGTCCACAAGGAACAATTAATTTTAATACTTCATCTGATAGAATTGTTCTTTGTTATCCTCATTTAAAAGTATATGATGCAAATTCTGATTCTAATGTTTTAGAACCGTATTCTCAAAGATTGGCAGGTGTTATTGCTGCTAAAGACATTGATAAAGGTTATCACTGGTCGCCATCAAATACAGAAATTAAAGGAATTGTTGGAGTTGAAAAACAGTTAACTTCAATGATTAATGACCCAACTAGTGAAGTTAATACCCTAAACGAATCAGGAATTGTAACCGTTTTTAATTCTTATGGGACAGGATACAAAACTTGGGGGAACAGGTCTGCTGCGTATCCGACTTCAACAAATGTTACTAATTTTATAAACATTAGAAGAACTGCCGATATTCTTCACGAATCTGTTGAATATTCAATGTTGCAGTTTATTGATTATCCTATCGACAACGGCTTAATTGAATCTATAACGGAATCTGTTAATTCTTTTATCCGAACTTTAATTGGCAGAGGTGCATTGATTGATGGCAAGTGTTCATACAATGCTGATAAAAATCCTGTAACCGAAATCGCAAACGGACACATATTGTTTGATATTGAATTTATGCCTCCGGTTCCTGCTGAACGAATTACATTTGAAAGTTTTATTGATATTGAACTTCTAAAATCCTTGGGGGCATAGATGAGAGCTGATATTGATAAAAAAGGAAGTCTTGTTATTTCTTGTGAAGATTATGACCTTTGCTATACCTGTAAAAATTGCAAGAAATGTCCTTTGATTCAAGCTCTTAGTCAAGAAATTGTAATCCTGCATTATGCAACTATCGGTGTTGGTGAATGTGGTCTTTATATAAAAGGAAAACGAAATGAGCAAAATTAAGATTAATAAATTAACAAATGCGAATGTGTATATGAATGGTGTAAATTTACTAGGTAGAGCAGAAGAAGTTCAGCTCCCTCAAATTAAGCACAAAATGGCAGAACACAAAGCTCTTGGTATGGTTGGAAGTGCAGAATTCTTTTCAGGAATCGATAAATTAGAAAGCAAAATCAAATGGAATGCACTTTACCCTGAAGTTTTGCTTGCTGCTGCGAATCCTTTTACATCAACAATGATTCAAGTTAGAGCATCATTAGAAACATATAATTCAACAGGAAGAATTGAAGAAGTTCCGGCAACAGCAATTTTAATCGGAACTTTTAAAGAATTCCCACTTGGAACTATTAAACCACATGAAAATGCTGAATACGAAACAACTATGTCTGTTACTTATGCCAAATTAGTTGTAAATAAAGTTGAAATTTTTGAAATTGATGTTCTGCAAAATATCTACAAAGTTAATCTTGTGGATATGCTATCAACATTCAAGAAAAATATTGGGGGCTAGTGAAAATAAATAATTAAAGGAGAGAAAAATGACAAAAGAAATTACATTATCAGATGGGAAAATTGCTGTTATAAAAGACGGCAAAGGTAGAGATTTATTAAATACTCAAAAGAAAGCAAAATCTTCTGATGAAATTCCATACGCGTTGATTGCTGAACTGACTGAAATTGATGGAAATTATTTGGTTTATGAAGATATTCTTGAACTTCCTATTGCAGATGTTATTCAACTCCAAGAAGCCATTGGGGGAAAGTTGCAATTGAAAGCGAGTGCATAATTCATTTATCTAAAATAACAGGTTGGAGTTATTCGGATATTTGCAATATGCAACTTGATGATTTGGAGTATTGGGTTTTTCAGGCAATAAATTATTCAAATAAATACTGTAGCAAAATCGAGGAATTGGAAAATCAATGTTAGAAAATGAGATGAAAATATCTTTAACTTTGGTTGCTTTTGACAAAATGTCAAAGGTTCTTCGTGATGCTGTGCATAGTTCAAATTCTGAATTTGATAAAATGCAAAACAAAATCCAAGCCCTTTCATCTAATTTAGAAAGTATCGGAAAAGTTGCAACTATTGTTGGTGGAAGTTTAACGGCAATCGGAGCTGCCAATTTGAAACTTGCCGGAGATTTCAGTGCAGGTATGACAAATGTTGCAACTTTGATTGATACAAATGTGGAAAATTTTGATGCTATGAAAGAAGAAGTTTTACAAATTGCAAAAAGAACTCCTGTTGCACTTGATGGTTTAACCTCTGCACTTTACGATATCCGTTCTGCCGGAATTAGTGCAAATATGCAATTTGAGGTTTTGGAACGTTCTGCTCAACTTGGCTTAACAGGGTTGGGTTCAACATCTGAAGCTGTTGACTTGGTAACTTCATCATTGAACGCATTTAGTTTAAAAGGTGAAGAAGCAAGCCGAGTATATGACACCATTTTTAAAACTGTTAAATATGGTAAAACAACAATTTCAGGAATCGCTCAGGGTTTTGGTTCGGTAGCAGGAACGGTTGCTGCATCTAATATTAAATTAGATGATTATTTAGCGGCAGTTGCAGCATTAACAACAACAGGACAACCGGCAGCACAAGCTCATCACCAATTAAAAGCAGCAATCGCAGGTATGCTCAGAGAAACAGATGATTCGAAGAAAGTCTTTAATGCCCTTGGTGTTAAATCTTTCAAAGAGTTAATCCAAAAATCAGGCGGTATGGTAAACGCATTTAAAGCAATAACCGATTGTGTTGGTAGAAACGAATCTGCAATTTTGAGCTTATTCGGTTCAACTATGGCATACAACGCTGTTTTAGGTTTGACTACAAAACAAAATAAGACGTACGTTGAAACCTTAAATTCTATGAGATATGGAGTTTCCTTAATTGATGAAGGTTATCAAAAGCAATATAATACCGAACACGCAATAATGCAAAGAATGAAAAATATGTCTCAAGTTATTGGTATTCAATTAGGCGAGGCTTTAGCTCCTGCGTTTGGAAAAATTTTAGACTTTGGGCAATTATCTTTAAATCTGTTTGATAAAATGTCCCCTCAAATGAAAAGTTTTATAGCAATCTCTATCGCAGGACTTGGCGGACTTGCAACAAGTTTTGGTATTGCGTGTTTGATGGGAAGCAAATTACTTCGTTTTTATGGGAATTTTCTTTCAAAAGCGAGAGAATTATCTCCTGTATTGGTTCAAAATTCAGCAAGAATATTAGAATCCATGGGTTTGAATACAACTGCTCATAATTTGACATTCGGTTATAAAATTAAGCAGAGTGGTGATAAATTAGGTCTAGCTTCAGCTTTCTCAATCAAAAACGGAGTATTTGCAGACATAAGAAGACTCGATAATAATTTAAGAGCAGGCATTGTAAATACTTTTAAAAATCTTCCAAGTAATATTGCAAAATCAACAATCGCACTAAAAGATTGGGCAGTAACTTCCATAAAAGCAATCCCAACAAATATTATGGCAGGATTGAACGGATTAAAAACAGCTTTTTTAGGTTTACCAAGTATGATAACAAAAGCTATTGTTTCATTCAGAGCATTTTCAATAACCTTGCTAACATCTCCAATCGGTTGGATAGCATTAGCAATCGGAGCAGTTGCACTTGTAATTTATAAATATTGGAAACCAATTACAGCATTTTTTAAAGGTATGTGGCAAGGATTAAAAGAGGGTTTACAACCTTTAATGCCTGTATTTAAACAATTAGGAGTTGCACTAAATCCGATATTACAACCTATTCAAAAATTATGGAATTGGTTTAAAAATCTGATAAAACCAGTTGATGATGTTGGTGGAGCTGCTGAAAATATGGGTGTAAAATTCGGTCGAGCATTAGCAAACGTAATAATTATAGTAACAAAATTTATTGCAAAAATTGTCGAATGTGGTATAAAAATCCCTGTTATGATTGCTCAAGGAATTTTATCAGGTGTGCATAAAGTAACAGAAGCAATTAAAAAAGTTACTCAAACTATCAGAGACCATTTGCCACATTCTCCTGCTAAAACCGGACCACTAAAAGATTTGCATAAAATTAAAATATCTGAAACCATTGCAACGGCAATAAAACCAAAACCAATATCCTCTGCTATCAGTAATGCTTTAAACATTAATTCATACGGATTGAAACCAAATTTGAGAGGTGGGTTTTCAGGTGGTTCAACGGTAGTTAATTACAATCCAACAATAACTATAAATGGTGGAAGTAATAAATCCAGAGATGATTTTGCACAAATGTTAAAAGCTCATAAAGAAGAAATCATTTCAATAATCAGACGAGAAAACGAAAGACAATTGAGGTTAGCATATTAGATGTTTGCGCAATTAGGAGACATACAATTTGAATTAATAACATATTTTAGTGGAATCAAAGAAAATTCCTCATATAACTATGCTCAACATGAAAGAATAAATAAAAAACCGATATTGCAGTTTTTAGGTGAGAACCTCAAAAATATTGACTTAAAGTTAAATTTCCATTCTTCATTTTGTACCCCAAGTGAAGAATTAGAAAAATTAAAAGATGTTGCAGAGCTTGGCACTCCTTTACAATTTATAAAAGGAAACGGAGAATATCTCGGAGTATTTGTGATTGAGAATATTGATTCTGCAACGGAACAAACAACAAACGAAGGAGATATTTTATACATTCAAGTCGAAATGAAATTGATTGAATATGACGGAAAAATCCCTGAGCAAAAAGAATCAGAAGGAGGTCTGAAAACCAAATGACCGAATTTTACAACTATATCACCAAAGACAACGATAGATGGGATTTAATTGCATATAAGTTTTACAATGATCCCACAAAATATGAAATTATTATCCAAGCAAATCCGGAAGTTGCTATCACTCCAATTTTAGCATCAGGAGTTAAACTAAAAATTCCTGTAATAGAAGAGAAAGAAACTATTAGTTTCACAACCCCACCTTGGAAGAAATAATCAAATACCTAGGCATCTATGCACTTGGTGCAGTGAGAAAATCCTAGGTGATGACTGAATTAAATAATAAAAATTGTTGAAAATCAACTAATTCGTACATTCACAATTAAATAATGGCTGAAAAATAAGTTAAAAGCCCCCTAGCACAGATTTATTTTGGTGGAATAGACTAGATAGAGGGCTTGAATAAGTTTAAAATAGTTAATGCAAAGGTACAATATCTAACTTGTAACCAAGTGGTACCAGTATTTTTAATAAAGTATCAATTTGTGGTGCAGATTTAGAACGT
Organism: uncultured Candidatus Melainabacteria bacterium; assembly: GCA_934717855.1. Lineage (GTDB taxonomy): Bacteria > Cyanobacteriota > Vampirovibrionia > Gastranaerophilales > Gastranaerophilaceae > Stercorousia. Next base: position 100,082 of record CAKUZI010000008.1, on the reverse strand, counting down.
TCAATTCTAGCAAGGTATTCTTGCTTTATATGGCAACGTTCAGCAAACTCTGCTTGGGTTAAACCTAATTCTTTTCTAATTTGTAAAAGTTTTCCCATTAGTTCTACTTTTAAATCAATTTCTGCAATTTCGTCTTGAGATAAGTCTAATGATTGTTTGAAATCTGACCAATTAGCACTATGTTTTACTTTATTATCTTTCATATCTGTTGAACCTTTCGTTATAATCTTGCTTTAATTTATTTGCTTTTTCTATTTCTCTTTTGGGAGTTTTCTTTGTAGCTTTCATAAAATGGTTAAGAATAATATATTTATTCTCTTTTTTATAAAAGAAGAAAAATCTATCTCTTAGAGGTCTTAATTCAAATAAATTTTCTTCACATTCTATATGGTCAATGTATGGATACCCAATTGCAGTTCCGTATGTTTCCAACATTTCCATATATTCTGTAATCTTTTTTAGTTTAATTCTAGCATCTTTTGATTTTATAGCTTTTTGTTTTAGTTCCCAAATATAATCTTGACTTTCGCTATAACCATCAGCATCTTGCCAGAATTCAATTTCATATTGTTTATCAGTCATTATTGTTACCTAATTATATTATAACTAATTGGTTATAATATTTCAACCCTTAATTAAGAAAGATTAAATAATGCTACAACCTACTTTTAAACTTGAATACAACAAAAAAGACATAACAAAAGATATTTCTAAATATGTTTTAAGTATTAATTATACTGATTTTGAACATGGACAAAGTGATGAAATCGAAATTGTTTTTGAAGATTCCGAAAAACTATGGCAAAGTGCTTGGATTCCTTCAAAAGGTGATTCACTTCGCTTGTATATCGGATATATTGGAGAAAAACTTTTAAATTGTGGTTTGTTTGAAATAGATGAAGTCGAATTTCAAACCCCACCTGATACTTTAACAGTAAAAGCTATTGCAACAGGAATTACAAAATCATTAAGGCAAAAGAATTCTGTTGCTTATGAAAATAAATCTTTAAAACAAATTGCTAATGAAATAGCGAAAAAACATAATTTCATTCTTGTTGGTGAAATCGAAGATATTAGAGTTGAAAGAATAACCCAAAATCAAACTAGGGATTTGAAATTCTTAAAAACTCTAGCTGAACAGTATGGTTATATCTTCAAAATTACAGATAATCAACTTGTGTTTTATAAAACTCAAAAATTAATTGATGCAAAGTCAGCTAAGATTATCAATAGAAGTGATTGCTCAAATATTAATTTTAGAGAAAAAACAAGCCATTATTACAAGGCTGTTACTGTAAGCTATCACAACCCAAAGACAGGAAAAACAATTACAGCTACGGCAAAAAATACAAAATGCATCAAAGGTGATACTTTAAAAATATCCCAAAGGGTTGAAAATAAACAACAAGCATTAGTTAAAGCAAAAGCAGCACTTGCAAAAGGTAATCATACAATAGAAGGTTCTCTAAATATGATGGGAAATCCTTATCTGATTGCAGGACTCAATGTTGAAGTTAAAGATGTCGGCTATTTTTCAGGTAAATACCATATAACTCAAGCAACGCATACTCTTGATAGAAGTAGTGGATATTCACTAAGTTTGGAGGTTAAGTCTTGCTAAAATTCGGAACTGTAACAAATATAAACCCACTGACTGCTAAAGCTAGAGTGGAATTTGCTGACGATAATATGACATCTTATTGGTTGCCAATTCTCCAAAAGAAAACTTTGAAGGACAAATATTATTCCGTTGTAGATATTGGCGAACAAGTTGCTTGTTTAATGGATGAAAATTGCGAAGACGGTGTTATCTTAGGAGCAATTTATACAAATTTAGATGAAGTTCCTGCGATTTCAAGTTCACAACATTTAGTTAAATTTGAAGATGGAAGTTTTGTTGAATACAACCGAGAGAATGAAATGCTGACTGTAGTTGCGAAAACCATCAACTTGATTGGAGACGTTGTTCATACCGGAAAGTTAGAAAATACAGATGGAGTTACTTCAAATTCAGACATTACAGACAAAACATCTTCTATGCAAGCAATTAGGGATACTTACAATTCTCACACTCATACAGGAAACCAAGGAAGTCCGACTTCAAAACCCAAAGAGGCTATGTAATGACAACATTAAACGAAATAACTTATGTAGATTGGCAATATAAACTTAACTCTATTGGCGAAGTGGCAGAAGGAGTTGAGGATATAAACCAATGTATCGCAATAATTTTATTAACTCAAAAAGGTTCAGATCCACTAAGACCAACTTTCGGTTCTGATATATATAAATATGTCGATTATCCTGTTAATTCTGCAAAAGCAAATATTATCAGAGAATCAGTTGATGCAATTGAAAAATGGGAAACCAGAATAAAAATTGATTCAGTAACCGTTGAAATTAATGCTACCCAAATAAAAGTTAAAATCCAATGGTCGCTTAAATCTTCAAATAATACAAAAAGTTCAACGGAGGTAACTTTATGACACAACTTCCTGAACCAAATTTTATAGATAGAAATCCTGAAACAATAACAAATGAATGGATTAAATTATACGAAGAAAAAAGTGGAAAAACACTTCAACCTGCTCAAATTGAAAGATTGATGGTAGATGTTGGTGCTTATCGTGAAACTGTTTTAAGGATGGCAATTCAAGAAACAGCAAAACAGAATTTGTTGAGTTATGCATCTTTAGATAACTTGGAACATATCGGTGAACCACTAGATGTTAGAAAACTTTTAGCAAGTTCTTCTGTTACTACTTTACAATTTTCAATTGATTCACCTCTAGATTTTAATTTCACAATTCAATCAGGAGTTGAGGTTGAAACAAAAGACGGATTGTTTGTTTTTCAAACCCACGAACCTGTAGTTTTAATCGCAGGTGAAACGTCTGTTACCATAAAAGCAACTTGTGAAACTTCTGGAATTGCCTCTAATAATTATAGTATCGGTAGTATAAATAATCTGATTACACCATTAAGCTATATTTCTAAAGTTGAAAACATAACAATAAGCGATGGCGGTGCAGACGATGAAGATGCAGATAGTTTAAGAGAAAGAATCAGGCAAGCTCCGGAAAAATTTTCTAATGCCGGAAGTCGTGGAGCGTATCGTTATCATACATTATCTGCACATCAATCAATAACAGATGTTGCAATAAAATCTCCAACTCCCGGAGTCGTTAATATTTATCCTCTAACTTCTTTGGGAAATCCGACAAAGGAGGTTTTAGATATTGTTCAAGCATATTTATCAGATGATAAAATTCGACCTTTAACAGATTTGGTTCAAGTGTTATCTCCTGAAGAAAAAGTTTTTACAATCAAAGCTACTCTTTATCTATATAAAGATGCAGACCAAGAATCGGTTTTGAAAACAATTGAAGAAAAATTAAAAGAATACAAAAAGACACTTTCAGAAAAACTTGGCAAAAATGTTATAAGAACTCAAATTATTGCAATTTTAAATAGCGTTTATGGAGTGTTTAAAGTTGATTTAAATATGGAAGCCGATATTGATATTAAAGAACATCAATGGGCAAATCTAAAAAGTTGTGAAATAAATATCGGAGGTTATGCAGATGAATAGTGAAATTTTAGAAGATGAAATAAAAGAAGATTCTACTTCTGAAAATATAAAAACAGCATTATTGAACCCTCAAAAAGTTACAGGTGTTTCAGGTAATCTCGCTCCAATAAACGATATTAACCTTAAAATTTTTGACGAAATCTGTGAAGAAAGATTTGGGAATTTAAACTTAGATGCAGTCTTGGTTTCAATAATAGATAATGTTCCATCTGATGCTCTGCCACATTTAGCAGAACAATATCACATCACAGGTAATGAAGGTTGGTTGCAAGCCTTAAGCGAATCAGAAAAACGAAATTTGATTAAGTCAGCAATAAAAATGCACAGATACAAAGGTACAAAATATGCGATTGAAGAAATATTTAACACCTTAAATATTGTAGGAAATGTCAAAGAATGGTTTAACTACGGTGGAAAACCATATTATTTCAAAGTTATCTTACAAATTTTTAATCGTTCAATCAATGAAGAAACCGAAACAAAATTAAGAGCCTTGATTGATGAATACAAAAATGAAAGGTCTTGGCTTGAGCAAATCGAATTCTTTTTATCCTCACTTGGTAAAGAATATCTTTATTCGGCAACAATTCAAAAAGAAACAATAACAGTAAATTCAAAGGAGTCTTAAATGGCTGAAGAATTTTATTCCTTAGTTACAGATTATGGCGCACAAAAACAATTAAATTCTATAAAAAACGGAACACCTTTCGATGTCTTTGAAATCGCTCTTGGTGATGGTGGTGGAAATTATTATACTCCATCAACAAGCCAAACTGCTTTGAAACATGAAGTTTGGAGAGGTGAAATCCAAGAATGTGAGTGGGATGGTAAAAGATTTTATTGTTTAACAACAGTTCCTGCTGACGTTGGAGGTTTTACCGTTAGAGAAGCCGGTATTTTTGATAACAACGGCAATTTACTTGTTATATCTAAATTCCCTGAAACAATAAAACAATCTCCTGATAGCGGAACTGTAAAAGAATTAACCATCAGAATTGAAATTCAATTATCTAATACAGAATTAGCAGAATTGATTATTAATCCTGATATCCAAACTGCGACAAAAGAAGAACTTGGGAAATTATCGGAAGAAATTAATACAAAATTTCAAGCTATCGCAGAAAAAGGACAACCAAACGGTTATGCTCCTGTTAATGAAAACGGTTTAATTCCTTTGCAATTTATTCCTGAAATCAAAACAAAAAGTATATTAACTCCATTTTGCTTGAATTCTTGTAAGTTAGATTCAAAAGGTAATCCTGATTTATTAACTTATGATGTTGTGAAAGTTGTAAAATACACAGCAAGTTCACTCGGAGCATTTTATGTTTCACCAGATTTTGTTTTTGAAAAAGATGCTGTTGTTTATTCTGATAGCGAGTTAACACAAGTTGCAAATACTATTGTTGCCGTTGATACAGAGAACAAAACGATTGCATTTGGTGAAATTGGAACATTGAGCGAATTAGATGACGGACATTATTCTGAAACAGTTGTTGGTGAATTTTATGTCAAAGAAACTTTAGCAGTTGGTGTTGAATGTTTTTCTGATGCTGAATTTACTAATTCTATTGGCTTTGTAACTTATTTGAATTTAACAAAAATCTGCATTGGAGATCAAGAAACCTACGAATTAAATGGTAATATTACAACTCATATCTATATTACGGCAAATGCTCCATTTACTTATACAACAGCAAATAGCACAACTCATAATGTAGAAAACAACTTGGTTTTAGATGTAATAAATTTGTGTCCTGAAACTGCTGCCGAAACAAAAGACTTTAATTTGTTTGTGAATAACGATGAAGAAGACGGTTATTCTTTGGTAGCATTATCTAACACAATTTTTACTCAAATGTTAGAACCGACAGATTTTAGTGCTAATGATGTTTGGTTCAAGATTCTTGAACCGTTAGCAAGCTATATTTTCTTGTTGAATATTTGGCAAGAAACAAATCTTGTACCGATTGGAGTTTTTACTCTTGAAGGTGGCGAGAAATAGAACAAAAAAAGAGAGATTAAGGAGAAGAAATGACAAAATACTATTACAGTTACAACACAGAAGGGAATGCTTTTTTAGGTAAATATCCTGCATTAAAAAATCCAAGGCGACAAAGTGAATATTTATTACCGTCAATGGCAACATTTGTTGAACCACCAAAAACAAAAGACAAAGAAATTGCTATTTGGAATGGAACATCTTGGGATATAGAGCCTGATTTTAGAGGCGAAACTCAAATAAATATTGAGACAAAAGAAACTTCAATTATTGATTATGTTGGTGAAATCAAGTCAGGTTTTCAAAAAGTTTCAAAAGAAATGGCTTTAGATATTTTAAAGAATCCTGAAAAATACAAAATTGTTGATAAAAAATTTGTAGACATTTCAGATACAGAAGAATATGCACAATACCTAAAATTAAAAGAAATTGAAATTAGAAAATCTGAAATTACGCAGGAATTGTTGGAATTAGATTCAAAAAGAATCCGAGCGATTTGTGAACCATCGGTTAAAGATGAAACAACTGGCGAAACTTGGTTAGATTATTACAATTCAGAAGTTGAAAGATTAAGAACAGAATTAAAGGAATTGAATGAAACTTAATAAGATAAAAACCCCACAATTAAATCAAAACGGTTATCACAAGAACCTCTTAACAAAAGAAAGAATCGGAACACTTTTTATTTATCCGATAGATTTTACTCCTGATGACTGTTTATCTTGTGATGGATATTCTTTGCTGATTGAGGATTTTCAAGAACTATATTCAATTATTGGCACAAAATTCAATCAAGCAAATGATGAAGTCGGCACGTTCAGAGTTCCTGATTACAATGTTTCAAAAAGATTTTTGCAACCAAGTAGCAATGTCGGAATAAAAATAGAAGCAGGTATTCCTAATATTACAGGAAGTTTTATTAGCCGAGGTTCAGGTGTTGGAGGATGTTTTACCTCTACTTATAATTCTGTTGGTCAGGCATATTGGAATAATGTAAATAATGATTCATATTATACAAAATTTTTTAATGCTGCGTTATCTAACCAAATTTTTGGCAACTCTGAATCTGTCCAACCACCATCTCAAACGGTACACATATGCATTAAGTATAAATAACAATGAAAATTTTAAATATTAAAACAAAAAATATAAACCAAAATGGTTATCATAAAAATATATTAACTCCTAGTAAAATAGGCTTTATATTTATTGCTCCAATAAAAATCACACCTGAAGATTGTTTAGCTTGTGATGGGTATGTTTTAAAAATTATGGATTACAAAAAATTATACTCAGTAATAGGTAAAAACTTTAACTCAGGAAATGAGGCAGAAGATGAATTCCGAATCCCTGATTACAATATTACTCAAAATTTTCTACAACCGGGGGGAGAAGTTGGGAAAAAGATTGAAGCAGGACTTCCAAATATTACAGGGGGTTGGAACAATGTCGGAGCAGAACCCGGCTATAACTATGCTTCAGGGGCTGTTTATGGAAACAATATCAATGGAACATTCTTTTATCATTCAAATGGAAGAGGTGGTGCAGTTGGAGGATTCTATCTAAATGCAATGCTCTCAAGTGCAGTATATGGGAAATCAAACACAGTTCAGCCACCATCACAAATTGTCCATGTATGTATCAAGTATAAGTAGGGAAAAATGGAAATAAAATCATTAAAAACAAATCCTTTAAATCAAAATAATTACAATAAAAACGCATTAACACCTGAGTTTGTAGGTTCATTAATAACTTATCCCATAAATTATGTTGATGAAAAATGTTTACCTTGCGATGGATATAAATTAAAAATTGCAGATTATTCTCAATTACACGCAGTTATTGGCAATAAATTTAATGACGGAACGGAATCTTCTGATGAATTCAGAATTCCTGATTACAATATTTCAAAAAGATTTTTACAACCCGGAACAGCATGTGGAACAAAAATTGAGGCAGGAATTCCCGATCACACACATACCGTAACAGCACTATATTGGGATGTAAATGGTATTGCAGAAGAAGGCAGAGGAAGTCCTGACTATGGACATCAAAAAGCATTAACAACAAGTAAGGCTTCTGCGAATAATTCCATTTATGGAAAGTCTAAAACAGTTCAACCACCATCGCAAGTGGTTCATATATGTATCAGATATAAATAAGGAGAATAAAATGACATCACTAACTAAAATTTGTCTGCATTGGACAGGTGGAGCGAATATGCCCTGTGAACAGAATTTTGATTGCTACCACTTACTTTTTGATAAAAACGGAAAAGAATATAAAGGCAAATACAAGCCTGAAGATAATCTGAATTGTACTGACGGAATATACGCCAAACATTGTGGAGGTGGAAATACAGGTTGTATTGGTGTTTCTTGTTGCGGAATGTACGGATTCAATTTACAAAATAAGAAAACAAAATATCCTCTTACACAAAAACAAGTGGAAGCTATGTGTGCAAAAGTTGCGAAATTGTGTACGGCATACGGAATCCCAGTAACTAATAAAACCGTTTTTACTCATTATGAATTCGGTCAAACTCACCCAAATACAACAAGTGCCACAAAAATTGATTTTACATATCTTCCATATTTGCCAAATCTTGCAAAAGACAGAGTTGGCGATTATTTGAGGAATAAAATCCAATGGTACATATTACAACAGAAAAAACAGAAAGGACTTGATTAATGAACATTTTTTCTATTATTAAAAACTGGAAAGATTTTAGTGCAATTTGGTTGGTTGTTCAACCATTTATCTTGAAACTGATTCAAAAGAAAGTTCCAACTTCAATTACAAAATTATACGAAAATCTCGCAAAATACACTCAGCCTGCGATTGATAGTTTGTTTAAATTAAAAGATAAAATCAAGAATACGCCAAACGAACTTGATGATTATTGTTTTAATCAAGGTGTTTCAGCGATTGAAACTTTTGCAAATTACTTATTGGAAGTTGCAAAAGAATTGAGAGCATAAGGCATTTAAAATATTGAAAGTTTTTCTCTCCTCCTCTAAACCTTACGGTATCCCTGATTTAAAAGTGGATGAGTTTCCTGTAAAGGAACTCATTCCTACAGGGTTAATTGTGTCTGAATGATACAGAATAGTCTGAATGACTTCCAATTCGACCTGCTTTAATCGATGAATGTCAATGTAAAAAAATCAAAAGGAGGTCAAAATGACTACAATTACAGCTGAAGAAGCACTAAAAAGCAAAAAGAATTTTGAAGAATTTATCGCAGATTATGATTTCCCAATTATTACTTCAACATTAGCAAATTATTCAAACATCGAAGGTGAAGTTGTTCTTACAATTTGTGATTTGACTCAAAAAATTGAAACACTATCTTCAGCATTAGCAGATTCAACAATTCAAAATTTACCAAAACCTCCATTTATTGTTTGGATAGTTACTTCTCCAAAAGATGAACTTCTTGAAGTCGTTAAAACATTAAACAAATTTAGTGTAAAAGGAACTAAAATCTTTGTTTTTAAAGCATATTTAAATGACGATAAAATGAATATTGAATGCGTTTTAAAACCAGAAAAAAATATCCGAACTAAACGAGAAGTTAATCTGAATGCTCCTGCTAAAGTTTTTCAAGAAAAATATTGGCAAAAATATTTTGAAATTTGTGATGAGCTTCAAAGTGAAATGCAAGTTGAACCAAAACCTCAGCATTTTCAGTATTTATCACTAGGAAAACGTGGAGTTCAAATAATGCAAACTGTAAATACTAGATTAAATTGTGTTGCAACTGAGATTTTTATCAATAACGATCAATCTATTTTCGAAAAATTATTTGAGCATAAAGCTGATATCGAAGAACAACTTGGATATTTAGAATGGCAACCAATTGAAGGCAAAAAATCTTCAAGAATAAGAAAAACACTTGGAGTTGATATTTCAAAAGAAGAAAATCTAGAACAAGCTATTGAACTTCAAATTAAGACAGCAGAAGAATTTAAGAAAGTATTTTCACAATATTTAGTATAAGGGGGAAAACATGGAAATTATAAAACGGTTAAAAGAACAATATCCATCAGGTACAAGAATCAAATTGGTCGAAATGAACGATATTTCAGCACCACCGATTGGGACATTAGGAACAGTAAATTATGTTGATGATATAGGCACAATCCATGTTAAATGGGATAACGGTTCAATGCTTGGTGTTGCTTATCCCGAAGATAAAATAATTAAAATTTAAGGAGATATATTTATGCCAGTAGTAAAAACGACAAAGAAAACAACGGAAAAGGTTATTGAGGATATAACTTATTCATCAAGTCATCAATCAATTTCAAGGCGTGTAATCTATGAATATAAGAATTTAAAAATCAAACTCGAATTACAGTCTGATGGTTACAAAAGACAATGCTATGCAAGAGCTTCAGCACTTGACGGTTTAGAATGGAAATTGATTTATTTTATACCACATTCCGAAATGAAAACTCCAGAAGGACTTTGTTATTGTGTGCCATACAGAGATGAAAAAGCTCCAAACGCAAAACGAGAATTTGATAGAGATGTTGAACGCTTGAAAAAATATATAACGGAAATACTTTAATGTGTCTGAATGATACGAAATAGGTGCAATAGACTTGAATAGTCGTTGCACCTATTCGATTAATGTGTATGTAAAACAAAACAACGAAAGGACAAAACGATGGGCATTTATTTAGAAGAAAAAGAAGAACGTAATTACCAAAAATTTATTACTGAATTAGAAAAAATTTCTAAAAAGTATGGAATTGCTTTTGAATCAGTTGGAGGATTTGCATTTAGCGATGAAAACGGATTTAAAAGTATCAAATACTCAAGAGATTCGTCAAGCGGGGATTTATTAGTAAAAGAATTAACATTCTCAGATGGTACAAAAGCAAACAGATAAGGGGCTAACAAAAATGAAAACAATAGATAAAATTGAAAAAGTTAAAAATATGAATGTATTACTTGAAGATGTCGGAATTAACAGAACTTTTTACTGGGCATACATTAGAACTCAAGAAACAACAAACGAAAATTTAGATTTTGAAGATGTTATATGGGAAAGCGATGTTGAAGGCATAATCAAAAATTGCAAAGAGTTCGGTTTGAAAGAAATTACTATATCATCTAGATTTACAAGTGTGATTGATATATTAGCTGAATTTGAAAAGCAAGGAGCAAAGCTAATAGGTTTAACCAAAGTAACAACAAGATTTTATGCATGTGGAACTAATCAACCAGAAATCATAAATGCTCTAAAAATAGAAATTTAGAATGTGTCCGAATGATACGAAACAGGTGCAATAGACTTGAATAGTCGTTGCATCTATTCGATTAATGTGAATGTAAATAAACAGAAAGGACAAAATTATGACATTAGAGAATTTAAAAGATTTTGACAGAAGATTATTTGGAACAAAGGTTTTAAATCTAGAAACCAAAAAGTTGGGAATTGTACTTTACACTTGGACAAATGTTTATGCTGATGGCAATATCCCATTTGCAACCTGTGTTGATGAAAACGGCAAAAAATATAATATAGAAATGGATTCAATAACAGCTATTGAAAATTTAGATAACAATGAAATTCAATAAGGAGATAAATATGGCAGAAAAAATATTGTTTCAAAAAGATAAATATATAGTCGGTATTACTGAAGAAGGGAATTTATATGAGACTTATGGCTATACTAATTGTAAAAATATTCTTGGAGCAGCAGCTTTGTATATAAAAGAATTGCAAGCAGAAATTGAACGATTAAAAAATTTAAAATAAACTGATTTTTGTATTATGTATGATTGTACATAATACTTTTTATTTCCTCATAGATATCATCGTAACTATGTTCTAACCTAAAAATCTGTTCTGCTAAATGGTAATGCATCAAATTGTACATACTATTATGATAAATTCTTCTTGTTAATTTTAAATAAACTTTTTTAAATTCAGTTATATCATTCTTGGATATTGGTTTTAAAGGAGATAGATTTTGTAAATTTTTTGCTGATACAAATACTTTATTGTTGTAATAATACATATAAACTAATTTTCCTAAAAATGTCCTTTCTTTTGCCATTTGGGGATTGTTATCAAATAATTTTACTAACTCCTTTAATTGTTTTTCATAAATTAATTTCCGAAAATAAGAATTAAACTTATTAACAATATTAATACCAATTTCTGTTATCCATATTGTTTTCTCTGTAGGCACTTCAGCACAAAAACATTTTAAAAGTAATTCAATTTCTTTTTGTTCTCTGAATTCAAAGAATAATGGTAATGTCGGCTTAGTTTGAATTTCTTTGTAAAAATAAACCAAATCTTCCCTAACGGTTAAACTACCCTCTTTTACAAGTTCATTCAAAATCTCTCTTGCCTCGGCTTCTGTTATCATTAGAATCGGTGCAATTTCGGCTGCTGTAACTTTATTCAACCTCTTACATAATTTTAGAACTTTATTCTTCATTAATTACTCCTTTTATTATTTCTTCGGATATTTCAGACAATTTATTAGTATTTGCGAGTTGTTCGGATTTGGTGATAACTTTTACTATCTGCCTAAATTGCAGATTTCTGTTTGTTATATATCTTATTGCGTTATCACTAAATTTTACTTCCGATAAAGTTTCAATAATTTCTTTAAAATCCTCCTTTGATAATTTTTCAAATTTCAATTTTGCAAAAATTCTATCGTTAATATGTCCGTATTTTTGTAGCTTTTTATCCGCTAATTCCATTCCAACTAATAAAACAGGGATACCCAACTTGTCGTGAATATCCCTTAGTGTTTCTATTGTATGTTTATTTGAAAATAAATAGTCAATTTCATCAACAACAAGAATTTTAGTATTGTATTTTAATTTTTCTTCAATCTGTTCAAATAATCTTTGCGAAGTATAGCAAGGAACTTCGTCTAATTCTTTCACAATTTCACTTAAAAGCCATCTTGGTGAAATGTTGTGGTTGCATCTAACATAAATTGCATCATGATTTGTAACCCACCACATTATTGTTTGAGATTTACCTAATCCAAATGCTCCATAAACCAGTGCCATTTTTGAAACATTTGAAGGTGCTTTTTGAAGATTATCCATCAAAGATATAAATCGTTTCACATTTCTTGTTTTAATCAAGCTATTTTTCATAAATAATTTTAAATTCCTCCGATCTTATATATTCGCTCAACCATTGCCTATCTTCATTTCCTATACAACCATTTTTCATATGCCATTCGTATCGTTCGTAGTTATCCTTAAATATTGGTCGTTTTCGGTTTTGAACATAGTTTTCAGGTTCTTTCACTTTTTCTGTTTTAATTTCTTGTTTTTCAATTACAGGAATTTCTTCAATATCAATTTCTGCCTCAATGAGTTTTGATTTAATTAAATCAATATCCTCAAGTGAAAAATGCTGTTTAACAGCTTTCAATGTTTTATTCTGTAATTGTTTTTGTTTTCTTATTTTTTGCTTGTAATCTTCAATATCTTTAACATCACCCAATAAATGAGCAAGAGGATGAGTTGCAGTTACTCTGTCTGCTCGGCATAAAAATTCGCCCTTCATCGAATATATTTTTATATATGAAAGGTCGTTTAAATTGTATTTAACAACGCATTTCCCTCTTATTCCGTAAAGTGCATCATTAAAATAATCTGCTTTTAAAAATCTTATACCGTTTCTGCCAATGTGTTTTACAACAGTATCCATCATCAAATCATCAAGCTGTGATTCATCAATATTTTGTTTTTGAATAGTTGCTAACATTTGTGCAATAGTTTTACTTCTATTATTAGGGCAAGGTTGTGAATGTTTAAACTTTAACCATTCTTTTATTAAGATTAATGCTTGCTCAATAGTTGGGATAAAATTTGCTTTTTGTGAGTGAATTTGTTTATGGAGTTTTTCATTCCTGTTCATATACGCAGGTTTATTATCAATACTTGTGCCGATATAACTTGGCATTAATTTTTCAAAACTTTCTTGAAAATCTAAAAAGAACCTTTCGATTACTTTTGCACGAGCATTATATGGAGTTGCATAAACTGGTGTTATCCCCAACTTTTTATAAACCCCTGTAAAACCTAATTCTTCGAATTTAGAATCGCCATTAAAGAATTTAGATTTAAACGCTCGACCGTTATCTTGGTAAACATATTCAGGAACTTTATCCATATTTAAAATTGCGTTCCTCAAAGCATTTGCAATATTTTGAGTGTTTTCTTCAAGCATAATGTCATAACCGACAAGTCCACCCGATTTCCAATCAAGAAAACCGATTAATGTCGCTCTTGAAGGTCTGCCCGTAAACGGATTTATAACTTGGAAATTTAAAGTATGCCCGTCAGCAATTAGAACCTGTCCGACTTCAAGTATACTTATATCTCTTACAATATATGGTTCAACCTTATCTTTTAAGGCTTTCATACCATCACGTGCAAGAGTCCATTTATCTAAATTATTTGCTTTGTACCATTTGGCATATCTTCTAAAAGTAACTTCCGTTGGAATATTTTCAGCATTCTTTTCTTTTAAAATATATTGAGTTAATGTTATTGCTCGACCGATTGAAAATTTATTTGGTGATAAAAGTATGTTTAAAAATATTTTAATCTCGTTTTCATTAAGACTAGTTCTATAACAACCCTTTGCTGTGTAGTTGTAATTACCAATCAAAACTGTCCAGTCGTTTTTATCTTCTAATAATGCTTTCCAACGATACAAAGCTCCGATACTAACTTTACCTAAAATATTGAATATTTTAGAATACAATAAACCTGTATTATATGTTGTTAAAAATTCACTATCGGCAACTTTTTTAGAAATATCTTTTTGTTTTTCTTCCAACCTATAATTATTCCAAATCCTAACCAAATCATACTTTGCAAGTGCCATTTCTCTTTGTTTGAACGAAATGATTTGTTCTTTTTTAGTTTGAAAATTATGTAATTCAACGATATTATTTGTAGTTGCAAGAGTATCATAATATTCGTGAATGTATTTGAGTTGCAAATCTTCTTCAATACTTGATAACCTTATTTTATATAATTTTCCCCCCTTACCTTTTTCAATTTTTGTTTCATATTTTGAATTTTTACTGTTAAAAGATAGTCGGATTGCTCTTTTAGAAACACCTTTTAGTTTGGCTAAAATATCCACGTTAATCCAAGTCTCAGCTGTATTAAATTTTTCAAGTAGGTTTTTCATACTTCCATCAATCACTCCAAAGTTATCAAATTGGAAGTCTATTTGTGGGAAAGTTTATCAGAACAACACATTTGAAATAAAATGTAAACCAAGCAAGAGAATAACAATCATTACATTTATGATTACATTTTTATATTACATAAATAAAAAATCATTCTAAAAATGTAATGGTTATTTTGTGAGTAATCTAAATTAGATAACTTGTTATTAAAAACGGTTATTAAACAGAATTTAAATGGGTTTTAAACTGTTTTTAAATTATTTTATAACTATTACATTTTTGTCCGACCATTACATTTTTTGAGATTACATTTCCACTTCCCCTAAAATTTTATAAACGTCAAATAAGTTGTTTTAAATGGATTTCCGACTACTGGGAAATTTTTAAATATTTCATACTAAAATGTAATGGTTATTATCCATTTTTATCCTCTATAAACTTCAATAAACAAGCGAGTTTGAGGCTGAAATGCAGAATATTAAAAGAAAAAAGGATAATTCCAAGGATAAGAAAAGGATAAATCGGATATTTTCTATATTACATTTTTTTAGACATGGAAGTGGCAACAAACCCCAACAATACTAACCTTTTTCCCAATAGCTTAACTTTACATATTTATAAATCTATCCTTCTCTTTATAATGTTATTAAGTCGTAAAATTTGTTTAATTTTGGCAATTAGGGGGCTGTTTGGGGGCTGGGAAAGAAATATGTTGATTTTACTGAATCTTAGAAAATTAGAACTTCTAACATGTTATAACAAGACACATAAATTGAGAATGTCTGACACATAAAACGAGAAATGTATTTTTACAACCAGTTTGGTATGAACGGATAGAAGTATTATTTGGGAAAGTTGGCAATATATCGGCGTTTGAGGGGTAGGAAATAATCAAACCATGTGTTACTTTACAGTAGCATCATTTTGTATCAAAAATGGATTTATGTCTAATTTGATATGCACCTCTCTTCTAACTGGGTCAAGGATTACAGCCTCTATGCACTTCTTAATAAATGCTCTTCTTTGAGGTAGTAAACTATGGGCAAGAATCTTAGAATTCTTTTTGCACATGCTTTTGAAATAATCCAATGTTAGTATTCTTGAAATCTTTGGATTTTCAATGTTGTTTAAAGTAACTTTTTTCTCTTAGTTTACAGCTCTTCAAAGTATTTATTCAAGTCCTTGTTGCGGAAGCCTTTTGAAGTTTGATTTTTCCCTCTTAACAAGCCCGAAAGTGACCATAAGTTATTATAATCGCCTTTTTTAAACATATCGCCACCCTCAAGATCCATAATTTTTAATATTCCGTTATAGCCTTGCACGAAAAAATTCTGCTCAGTCGTTAGTTTCGGGTTGTTTGTTGCAAATTCTCGCCAAACATTTGCAATAACTCCGTAAGAAACCAATTCTTCTACAACAGAGGTCTTCCCGTCTGTGTTTATGCTTGCTCCTGCCAAAAGGGTTGCGATTACCTCCGGAGAAGCGTTTCTGTATTTGTTGTTTATGTATATTGTACTTTGTTTTGTTGAACTGTTATATAAATTAAAAAATGAATATTTTGCGATGTCAGGATTTATATTTCCCAATTCACAATATACAATTCTAAACGGCTTATTTGTTGAATTATTGCCCATAAGGTTAGAATAATATTTGTTACCCGCTTTTGAGTTTTTTAACAACTCAAGTGCCTTGTTTATGTCTGTTGGTGGCTTTTCATATTTTTTGTTCCAAAAATTAATGAACGCATCTTCTACATCATAAGAATTTTTATCAGACAAAAAAGCGTATTGAATAGCTGACAATTTGAAAAACGTTACATTTGCATCTGCTCCTGCTTCCAGCAATTTTGTGACAGCATGTGCATTTCCGTCGATAATTGCAAATATCAGCATTGGTGCAAAGTGTGTATCAATATTCGGATCAGCTCCTGACGCAAGAAGTTTGTCTACGGCATAGTTATTCTTAGAAACTAAAGCCCCGTATAGCGGTAACAGTGCACTCTCGGGAGAATTCGGGTCGCATTTTTCAAGTAATACGTCCAGTATGTCATTTTGTTTCTTTTCGATTGCTGTACACAAAAAACATATATCAGAATTTATGTTTTTGACCTTTGACATATTGGCTTTCACAAATTCAATATTTCCCGCTTTTATTGCATTATTAAATTCTCTATCTGACACGTAAACGTTGGCATAAACGCTCGACATTGTGAGTAACAACGATATAAATATTACAAAACTTTTCAAAATAAAATTCCCCCTATGATTTTTATATTACAGAGAATGAATGTGTTGTCAATAATTTCAAAAAACTTAATGTCCTTTTACACTTAGTTTAATAATGTCTGACATTTAAAATAATAAATTTTAGAATTACCCTCTTTTAAGGGAAAAATTTATTAAACTAAATGTCTAGGATTTATTATTTTATATGTCCAATTATTAAATTAAATGTCCGAGATTAGACATTTAATTTAATAAATATGTTTTCTGTGAATATTATTTTGAATATTTTTATAAGCAAGACATATCGTTCATAACATAAACAACAGCTCCAATAATATCAACGCTGTCTGTTTTTAAATCAACTTCAAATGGCTGATAAATAGGATTGTCGCTTTTTACCAACAATTTTCCCACTATTCGGAAGTTTTTATCCTTTTTCTATCCTTGCTTAATTTCAACACCTGCCCGAGTTTAAGGCAAATTTCCCAGAACACGCAGGGAAAAAGGATATTTTTAAGGATAAGAAAAGGATAAAAAGGATAATTTTTCTTAAATTCAGGGAAGTGGCTTAAATCTAAACAACACCTAAATTGTACCAATATTCCTACTTTCAAATTTATCCGTCAGGTTATAGTTTGATTATTACAGATGGTGCGATTATTTATTCTCATTAACAAAATTCTTTATATTCTTGATTGCGTCTTCTAATCCTTGTAATTTTGTTGCAATTATTATCAAATCAGGTATGAAAGTTTCATCAGGCAAAAGGTAGTCAAACTCTTATACAACGCCATTAAAGATTGGCTTGTTTCGGTTATAACGCTCTAATCGCTCTTTATCTACAAGAATTTTTAATTCAGAATTAGCTTTAAATTTGACTGTGTAAGTCAAACCAACTGCCCCAAGATCACAAATAAGAATTTTTCTCATGTGCTTTTTATAACTTAAAATAATATTGATGGCATATTTTTTTCATGTTAATCTTTTTTAATAAAGGACAAATAAATGAAAATAAGCGGATATGGTATCAAAAACAATAAGTACACATCGAACATCAATTTTAAACAATTGTTTCCTAAAACACCTGCGCAACAGAAGTTCATTGATTTGATGAAATCTGATGAAGGAATGTACAAAAATTGGAAAAGTGTTTGTTATTATGATTTGGAAAACGTTCCAGAGGATATGACACCAAACGGTTTGCCAATAAGGGCGTTTGTGTCAAATGTTTTAAATTCTGATTTTACAAAGTGCGCAAGATACGCAATTGAGAATTTTTTGAAGGCATTTGAAGGTCTTCATACCTTTAAATACAAGGCGTTAGAGAAAATTTACAATAATTCAACAATAATGGAAAATGGGGATACAAGAGCAAATCTTATTGGCTTGTTGGGCAAATGGAGTTTTAACGCTAAGGGCGAATACTCTCCAGAGCAAGAAGAAATAATGAACAAACTTCTTGATAATGAACGTTTGTACGGTTCAAAGAAATATTTCCGAGATGCGTCTAGTTGTTATAGTACATCAGGTTTGTTTGGAGAAGTTTTTTATCCAAAAGTTGGTGCAGAAAAAATCACACAAGCGCAATTAGAAAGACCGAAAATGGTTAATGATGTACTGCAAACGATTATTGATAACAAAGATTTGAACGATTTTCAGATTGCAGAAATCCTAAAAATCATGACAAATGATAAATATGAGGACAACAAAGAAATAAAACTTGCGAAGGTTTTAGCAGAAGAGAATATTTTGCCAAAAGATGATTCGCAATATTATAGCGATGTTTCAACAGGAAGAAGAAGTTATTGGGGAAATCTTAGATTTTTCGTAAAACAGTCAGGCGGTTGGTATCGCTATGAAGATTTATTGAAGAATTTCCAAAATGATGAAAGAGCAAAGAGAAGTCCTCGTTTTTTGGAACTTTTAAACCAAATTAACCAAGAATTTATGCCAGAACAAGTAAAGGAACAGAGAAAACGTAAATGATTAAAATTGTCGCTGTAATTTATTGAGTGGTTTGATTATTACAGATGATGTTTCAAATGCGTATTTATTTTTTATTTCACAAATAATGGTTTTACGAGTACGTATATATCGTTAAATAGTACAAATACTAATAGAGCTATTAGCAATATGAAAAATACAGTCATTATTTTGTCTGCAACTTCTTCTTTTACAGGCTTACCTTGAATTTTTTCTATAATTAAGAATAATAAATGCCCACCGTCAAGTGCAGGAATTGGTAAAATATTTAATATCGCTAAATTCATTGATATTACGGCAGTCAAAAGTATTCCGTAAAAAATTCCCTCACTGCTTATTATATCACCACCCATTTTGGTAATAAGCACAACGCCGTGCATATTTTTAAGTGGAATTTTTCCTGTAAACAACTGTTTTAATACAATAATCATTGATTTTGTTTCATTATATAAGTAGTCATAACTTGTTTTGAACGCAGATTTCACACCGGTAACAGGTATTAAAATTTCTTTTCTGTCAAATGTAATTCCAATTAGACCTTCACTATCTGAATAAACAGTTTTTAATTCAACAACATTACCGTCCCTCAAAACTTTTATATCAAGTGGCTTTGTTGTATCAGATACCGCAAATGCCAAATCTTTTAATGAAAAAGTCCCGTCAGATTCAACATATTTTTTATCCTTAATATCATCGCGCAATTTTATTTGATTTTCAGAAAGCTTAATTTCATTTGGTTTATAAAGTTCAACTGTGTTTAAGATATTACTATTAAGTATGACTTTTTCTTCTTTTTCAAGATTATTCGGAATTTTTACAATCAAACCTTTATCAATAACTTCATCTTCTTTAAATGCAGGATTGATAGCTTTTAAACTTTTGTAATTCTTTTCTACAAGACTTTCTTTTGTTTTACCGTCAAAAGACGCACTGTACATCGCATAAAGATTTAGAGCGTACTTTGTATTAATTTTTGAACCATTAATTTCAATAATTTGATCACCTTTTTGAATTCCTGATGACCAAATGCTTGCTTCTTTAGGAGCAACAATATCGTTCACAAATATATCAAAGCGTTCTGATGGCATATTATGCCACAATACCGCAGTTAATAAAACTAAAACATATGCACAAACAACGTTTGAAATTACCCCTGCAGAAAAAATTATTGCACGTTGCCAAATAGGTTTATTCATTAGCCTTTCAGGAGAATCTTTCGGTATGTCAGAATCTTTGTCATCATCAGGGAATGAAACATAACCGCCAAACAAAAATGCGTGGATAACAAGAGTTAAACCTCCAACTTTCTTTTCCCATAAAGTAGGCCCAATAGGTAAGCCGATACCAAATTTATCTACTTTTGTTTTAAACATTAAAGCAGTCAAAAGATGACCTAATTCATGAACAAGTATTAAAAGTCCGATTAATAAAATCATTATGATTACTGACATAAAATCTCCCTCTTTGTAAGGACAGCTTAACATAAACAAGATAAAAAATATATAATTCCTACTGAAAACTTCGTGCATAAAGCGAATACAAATAATCTGAAATACTTTAGACTAATATTGCCACAGTGGGCTACATGCGTAAAAACAAACTCAATGATCTGAAGCAAATATTGTTACAGTGGGCTACGTGCATAAAAACAAACACAAATAACCTGAAGCACTTTAGACCAATATTGTCGCAGAGGGCTACGTGCGTAAAAACAAACACAAATAATCTGAAGTACTTTAGACCAATATTGTCGCAGAGGGCTACGTGCGTAAAAACAAACACAAATAATCTGAAGCACTTTAGACCAATATTGTCGCAGAGGGCTACGTGCGTAGCACAAAAAAAAGCCATTCTTTTGATTAAGAACGGCTACCAGACTTGGGGAGGAGGTATGAAAAACATTTAGTTTTCCATATCTAATAATTTTCTATACGACCGGTCAAAATAAAAACTTTTACAATTTATTCAAATCTCATACATTTAGTGTAGAAAAATTTTTAAGATAATAAAATCATTGTTAATTTTATGGTAAAATCGAGAAAATTTGTTATAATACATTTATGGATAATTATGAAGATTTTATTTCGACAGTAAGCCACGAATTGAGAACACCTTTAACATCTATCAGGGGGTTTTCGCAGACTATGTTGTCATCTTGGGATAAGTTGGATGATGAAAGCAAGAAAAAATTTTTGCAAATAATTGTTGAGCAATCGAACAGACTTATTAATTTAGTTGAAAACATGCTCTCAGTAACTAAATTGCAAGGCGCTAAAGAAAATTTGATTTATAAAGAAGTTAAGATTAAACCTGTAGTTGAAACAGTTGTCACAGTTGTAAAAAACCAGTATAGGGATAAGAATTTTGAGATAAAAATTGATGAAAATATTCCACCAATACTTGTTGATAGGGATAAATTCCAACAAATCATGACCAATTTGATTGAAAACGCTTCAAAATACGGCGATAGTGGTTCAAATGTAATAATTAGTGCAAATTCCGATTTTGATAATGTTTTGATTAAAGTTATCAATAGTGGAATTCCTATTTTGGAAGAAGATTACGAAAAGATTTTTACTAAATTTTCACGGATTGATAACCCTTTAACAAGAAAAGTTCAGGGAAGCGGATTGGGGCTTTATATCACCAAAAATCTTGTTGAAAAAATGGGTGGAAAAATTTCCGTACAATCAGGGAGCGGGTTAACGACATTTACTGTTTGCTTGCCTGTTGCCAATATTGAGCGACAAGCGAGGGAAAAATGCAAGCAATAACTTTGATTATCGACAAAAGGCGCGAGCTTTCCACAAAATATAAAAAAATTCTTGAGAGCAAAAGTAATAGGGTTATTATTTCCAAAAATCTTATTTCTGCAATGAAAATTATTCAAGACAAAGAACCCGACTTAATTATTATTTCAGATAGTGTTGAGGGAGATTTGTCCGACTATTGCAAGAAGATAAGGGCGTTGACTTACAACATGCGACCTATAATTATTGCGACATCAAAGTCTACCGATTTGCAAGATAGGTTGAATGTTTTGGAGAATGGGGCTGACGATTTTATTTCTGAGCCTGTAAACTCTGAAGAATTTTTAATGCGTGTAAGAGCTCATTTGAGAAGAGAATTTGAATCAAACATGGATTCACGACATATTCTTGTCGGAAAAAATTATTCTTTGCGTGCGTTGAAAAGAGTTGTAAGTGATGATAAGCCGTGGGCTACGTTGCTTGTAAGTATTGAAAATTTCGAAAATTATAAGGAAACATATACAGAACTTGCTTCTGACAAACTTGTTCAGACGTATTGTGCAATTATAAATTCTGCATTAAGTGAAAATGATTTTTTTGGAACACTTGCAGAAAATAAATTTTTAATAATTACAGACAGTTTGAAAGCAGAAAAAATAGCGAATTATTTAACTTTCGCATTTGATTCTGTTGCATCTAAATTTTATTCTCCACAGGATAATAGGCGCGGATTTATGTTGATGCATGGGGATGAATTTGCCGGAAGACGTT
This sequence comes from uncultured Candidatus Melainabacteria bacterium, assembly GCA_934717855.1. Lineage (GTDB taxonomy): Bacteria > Cyanobacteriota > Vampirovibrionia > Gastranaerophilales > Gastranaerophilaceae > Stercorousia. The sequence continues at coordinate 77,556 of CAKUZI010000008.1, read as the reverse complement.
CTAATTTTGTACACACAACAATTGGAATTGTAACAAATGAGTTTATAAAATATAAAGACTCTGCGCAGTTGTTGAACGCATTGTTGCAAATTCATAAACTGGCTGATATGCCTTCAAAATCAAATTATTTGGCAGAAAGACCAAGAATTACCGGAGAAAATTCTGTTTATGATGAGGTTAATAAAAAAGTTTGTATTATAGAAGATGATGAAGCTATGACAATTCTTTTAACTACAATTCTTGATTTGCAAGGTTATGAAGTGAGTGTTGCAAAGAGTTTAGAAGAATTGGAAAATGTTATTCCTGCATTAATAATTTTGGATGCCGGAAATGTTGATGAACTTAAGGGGTTAAAATTATGTCAACAAATTCGAAAGAACTCAAATTATGACAGAACAAAATTAATTGTAACCTCAATTTTGCACGATAAAGAGTTAATTTTAACTGCAGGTGCAGATTTATATATTCCAAAACCTTACGAAATTTCCAATTTAGTTAAGTGGGTCGAAAAACTTTTGAACCAATAATCTCATATATTTGAATGTTTTATAAAATCATATATTATTCTAGAATGTCCGAGGAGGTAATGAATATGATTTTAACAAACATCGAAAGCGTCCCAGGAATGGAAATTATTGCGCAATATGGTCTTGTTGCAGGAAGCACTGTTAGAGCAAAAAATGCTATCAAGGATTTTGGTGCAGGTCTTAAAAACATGGTTGGCGGTGAATTAGGAAGTTATACAGAACTTTTAACAGAAGCCAGAGAAGAAGCAACTTTAAGAATGGAAGATCAAGCAAGAAGATTAGGAGCAAATGCCGTTGTTAACGTTCGTTTTGCGACATCTTCAGTTACAGTCGGTGCAGCTGAAGTTTATGTATATGGTACTGCAGTAAGAGTTACTCCGAAAGGTTAGTTTTATGAATGATATATTAACCATTTTGATTGTGCTTGGTTTTACTTATATAACAGGGCGCATTATTGAAAAAAATCATTATAAAAAAATTAAACAAAGAGAAATCGCTTTATTTAAACAACCACATATTAATTTCAGCGCAAAAAACTGGAAAATTGACAAAAAAGTAAAAAAAGTTGAACTTGTTACCGGTGAAGTTGTTATAAGTGGTGATTATTTCAAAAACTTTGTTGCAAGTTTAAAAAATATTTTTGGCGGAAGACTTACCTCTTTTGAATCTGTTTTGGACAGAGGTAGAAGAGAAGCAATTTTAAGAATGCGCGAAAAAGCAAAATATGCAAATTTTATTATCAATACGAGAATAGAATCTGTAATGTTGAATAACGTATATAGCAAAGAATCAGTACCTCAATGTGCGATTATTGCGTATGGAACAGCTATAACATATGAAAAATGATTTTGAACAAAGATATCGGGCAATGGTAGAAGATAACGTCAATGTCGGCAAAACAAATGACGGAGTCGAATTTTTGATACTTATTACAGGAATAGTTGCATTATGTTTTTTAGTATACTTATTTGCTGATAATATTTCAAACTTTTTTATTGATAGAATGTCGATTGACGCTCAATTAAAAATTGAAAAGACAATTTCTTTTGCCACAAGACCAACAACAACAAATAAAGATAAAGCAGAGTTGGAAAAGCTTGAAAAAATTAGAGACAAAATTGTTTCTCATGACAGAAATTTGCAAAACAAATCCGAGTTCAAAATTCAAGAAGTTCCACAAAAAGAAATTAATGCTTTTGTAATTCCTGACGGTTCTATTTTTGTTACTGCAGGACTGTTGGATAAAATTAAAGATGAAGAAATTCTAACATTTGTTATTGCTCACGAACTCGGTCATTACGCTCATAGAGACCACTTAAAAATGATTAGCCGACAAATTATTGTCGCTTCTTTAATGTCTGTAATTTCAACAGGTAACAAACAAGTTGCATCCGGTACTATTAACAGTATCAGCTCTCTTAATGAATTAAAACATTCTCGCACACAAGAGAGAAATGCTGATAAATACGCAAATGCAATGCTTTATAGAATATATGGAAATAACAATGGTGCAATAAAATTTTTCCAATATCTTGATAAAGAAAAACAATCACCTGAATTTATGCAATATTTTTCTACACATCCGTCAACAAAACAGAGACTTAAATTAATTCAAGAACAATAATTATATAGTTTCTACAAGCTTTTTAGCAATTTCCAATGCTTCGTTAAAAACTCGTTGATTAGTTAAAAAGTCTGGTCTTTCAATATATTTGGAAACGATTTTTCTCGCAAACGTTCCAATTGCTATTCCGCTATAATTTATTCCACACATTTGCGCAAGTTCAGCTGTTTTGGAATTTGTTCCTCCGGAAAGCATTATATAAACAGGCAATTTAGCATTTTGTACAATTTCCGCTGTTGCAACAGCTTGCAAAGTAGTTTTATAATCATCTTTTCCACCACTCATCGGAAATCCATCAGCTTGAACAATTGTAGAAAAAGATTTTCTTGGCGCTATCATTTTTTTTATGCGTTCAATCATTTTTTCTTCCGACAAATGTCCTCTCGCAGTGCAAATACTCAAAATACCATCATAAATTTCATTAATATAACTCCATTTTTCAAAGACTTCATCTTCGTTTTCACCCATAGCGTGAAGTTCTATGCAATCAATCTCTTTTTCAATAAGTTGTGGTAAAACTTCCCTCAAGTCTTTATTTTCGCTAATAAAAGAAATTGCATTGTGAGAGCAAACGGAGTAACATTTGCCACAACCTATACAACGAGCAGATTTTACCTTACAATTTTTAATTGTTTTTTGAGGGCAAATTTCTTCGCATTTGTGACAGCCTACACATTTTTCACCATCAATATATGCTTTTCTAACATGCGGATCACCTTTAATTCCAACACTTACACACAAATAAGCTTTTCTGTCTTCCAGTCCTCGTTTTGCAGCATCAACAATTTCCGGTTTAGCAGATAAATCAAAAAATTTACAACCTGCCATAGAATAAAGTTTAACAAGTTTTTCAACTTCATCCGCGTCCTCATTGCCGGCTCCGCAAACCAATTTAAAACACTTATTATCTTTTAACAATTCTTCCAGCATTAGAATACCATATTGTTATAAATAACTTGAGAAGCTTTTACAATAAATTCCTTACCTAAAGGTGAATTGTGAGGGCGATTAGCAAAAATTACTACAATATATTTTTTGCCGTTTGGAGCATAAACAATCCCAGCATCACCAAGCATTTTACCAATATCACCTGTTTTATGCAAGAAAGTTGCTCCCGCAGGAAGTCCCGCAGCAATCAAACGATTGTTGTGAACATGTCCCATATAATCAAATATTTTTTCGCGAGATTCATTGTTCAAAAATTTAGGATTATCAATATTATAAAGAATTTGCGCCATATCCCTTGCTGTAGAATGATTTGTTCCGCCTAAATCCGGAAGCCAAGTCTGAACATAAGTATGTTTCAACCCCCACTCTCTAATCGCAGAATTAATATCTGTCATTGAACCCAAACGCGCCATTAACATATTTGTTGCAGAGTTGTCAGATTCAGTAATCATCATTCTTGCAAGCTTATCAATTGTATAAGTTGAATTAGCCGCCTTAAACTGCAAGCTACCGGAACCCTCGGTTCTATAATACTCTGTCAAAGGCATTTCATCATAAATTGTAAGTTGATTTTTTTCTATAGATTTAAATAATTCAACCAAAACCGGAAGTTTTATAATACTTGCAGTCGGGAAAATTTCATTCGCATTAATATCAACATAATTTCCTGTTTCATAATCCCAAACATAAACAGACGGATGAATTGACGGATACATAGAAGCAAGATTGTTAAGCTGGCTTTCTAAATCTGACAACTTAGAACCCTCTGTCAATGCTGCCATTTCAGGCTTTTTGGTATCCGCTGATTCCAAAGACCTTGAACCCATAAACCAATGATTAGAAAGATAATTGGAAGTTGGAAACAAAATCTGTTCATAATCTGTTTTAACTTCTTTGTACGGAGTAGGTTTAAACATCATTTTTGTAACTTTATTAAATCCGATAGGTAAAATTGTTAAGCCAATTGCAGAAATAACAGCAACAGAAATTATTCTGTGAATAAGATTATTTCTTGCAATTTTTTTAGTATTTGCAGTTCTTGTGGATGGGTTTTTAACAACTCGAACATTTTCATAATTGCTATAATAGCGATTGCTACTATATTGATTAACCCTGTATAAATCCCTATCGTACTGTCGTCTTGCTATTTCCGGCATAAATAATTTTCCTCCCCAAGGGTATTTGTATTACTATTTTACTTTACATAAATATAAATGGCAAGTTTGTTTACATTTTTTTAAGATATAATTAGGTAAAAATTACTAAATTATTACGGCAAACTTGATAAAAAAGGAGACCAAAAAATGTCACAAGATTGTATTTTTTGTAAAATTGTTAACGGAGATTTCAATACAGAATTTGTTTACGAAAACGAACATGTGGTTGTATTTAAAGATATAAACCCAAAAGCTCCTATTCATTTATTAGTTGTTCCGAGAGTGCATGTAGCTTCTCTCAACGAACTTGAAGATAAAAACTTGATGGGTGAATTGTTAATGGCAGTGAAAGAAACAACAAAAAAAATCGGTTTAAAATCATACAAAACTTTAATTAATACAGGCAAAGAAGCCGGTCAAGAAGTTTTCCATTTGCATATACATATTTTAGGAGAATAGGTAAAACCAAACTTCTCAACTACTTTGCGACTTTTATGTTACAATCATATTGCTTACTTAAATAAAGGAGAAAAAATGAAAAACGGAATAGAAAATGGATATTACCACGAAATTACACCATCAGGTTTTGGGATTGCAATTAAAGCCGGTAAAGTGTTATTTTCAAAACAATCAGATTTTCAAAAAGTTGAAGTTTTTGAAACAGATAGTGCACTAGGAAGAGTTTTAACTTTAGATGATTTGATGATGACTACAGAGGGCGATGAATATCATTATCACGAAATGATTTCTCATATTCCGATGATGCAACATAAAAATCCAAAAACAGTTCTTGTTATCGGCGGAGGAGACGGCGGTACAGTTCGAGAAGTTTTGAAACACAAAACTGTTGAAAAAGTAGTTCTTTGTGAAATTGACGGAATGGTTATTGACGCTTGCAAAGAATTTTTGCCGACTATTTCTTGCGGTTTGTCTGATCCTCGTGTAGAAATTAAAGTTGAAGACGCAATCGAATTTATTAAAGATAAAAAAGATGAATATGATATCATTTTAATTGACTCAACTGATCCTATGGGACCTGGAGAAGGTTTGTTCACAGAAGAGTTTTACACAAACGTAAAGAATTCTCTAAAGGATGGTGGAATTATGGCTGCGCAATCAGAAAGCCCATTTGTTAATAAACTAGAAATCAAAAAAATGTATGATTTATTGAAAAAAGTATTTCCTGTTTGTTCAACATATACATCAAATATTCCTACATATCCTGGCGGATACTGGGCTTGGGCTTTTTGTTCAAAAGATGTTAAACCATTAACATATTTTGCAGAAGACAGATATGAAGACATCGTAAAAACTTGCAAAATTTATAACAAAGATTATCACAATGCGCGTTTTGCATTGCCAAATTATTTGAAAGAATTGTTATAATACAAATTTTTATAAACAAATCATAAATAGATGTATGGTGTCAAACTTGTATCATACATCTATTTTTTGAAATATTTCATTAAACTTAAACCAGTTCTTTAACCAGCTTAATTTCATCCTCTTTTGTAATACTAGGATTTTTTAGCTTGACTTTTAAAACTTCATCAAAAATCTTTTGGTATTCTGGAGACGGTTTTATTCCCAAATTTTGCAAATCTTTTCCGGTAATTTCAAGCTTAATCTTTTGCAAATCGTCAAGATAGTGTCTTGCGCCAGCTTCATCTTTCAAAATTGCATACAATAAAATCGTTTCAATTCGTGTGTTTTGAAAAGTTTTGTAGAGTTCAAAATCTGTTTTTAAAACTTCCTTTGGCACATCATCCAAAATTTTCTGTTCTATTTTAGTCAAAGGAAGTCGTGACAAATCACAAAGAATTCCGACGTAAATCAGCCATAAAGCAGCTGGGTAGCTAGGCGGCTGGGCAGCTAAGTATGTTGTAACTAGATTTTCAATGTTGACTTTTGGCATTTTGACATCATTCAAAGTGACGAGTTTGTAGATTTTTTGGTCTATAAAAGCTTTAAATGCCGATTGTGAATTTAGTGAAAACGTTTCAATCAACTCTTTTTTCACCCTTTTATAGCTCATATCATAATTTATATTAGCCAAATATTCATCTTGAAGTTTTTTCGTATGTTCTTCGAGTTCAAAGCCAAAGCGAGTTGCAAATTTTAGCCCTCTAATAATTCTTGTCGGATCATCAATAAAACTTTCATCGTGCAAAACTCTAAGTTTTTTATTTTTCAAATCTTCTAAGCCACCGACATAGTCAACAATTTCGCCAGTCGTGACAGATTTTGCCAATGCATTAACTGTAAAATCACGACGCATAACATCTTCTTTCAATGAACAACCGATTTTTTCAACAACTGGAAGATGTCCTTTTCTTGGATAACTTTCAGAACGCGTTGAAGCAAAGTCAACCGTAACTTTTTGCCCTCTCTCTCTGTGAGAGGGTAGAATTTCGCAATTATCAGAATGAGAATGGCTGAAATTTGGGAGAGGGTTTATTGCAACCCTAACCGTTCCAAAATCAGGATTTTCTTGAACAACTTCACCAAATTTTGAGCAATATTCAATAGCATTTCCAACATACGTAATATCAATATCAATTGATTTTCTTCCGAGTAGTTCATCTCGAACAACTCCGCCAATGTAAAACAATTTATTTGAATTATCGTTTATTTTGATGATGTTCATACTGGTTATTTTAGCGTAAAATAGTAGAAAAGTGAATAGTTTATTGAAAGTGAAACGTGAGAAGACCTTTACAGGTGCTATCAAAATACTTTTAAGCATAGCAAACTAAATGAACTACTCACTATTCACTATTCACCACTCACTGAATAAAAGGAGATCCCATGCTACAAGAAGCTTCAAGAGCAATAAATTCAGCATTCAATAACAGTTTTATAAAAAAATTGAGCCAATATCTTCACGATTGTGTACGTGAAGAGGTTAAGAGTTCAACTTTTCGTAATCTTAAGGGCGACAAAGATAACAAATGGATTTTCCTAAAAGGTGAAGAACAATTATTTTCTTCAGGTGCAGAATTTATTTCGCTCGAGGGAAGCAACCCGAAATTGACCGAACTCATGATTCAGAGTGATTTGGGGCAAAAAGATAAATACCTAATTTATGGTTATCTTTTCTTGGTTGGAAAAAGTTCTAAAAGCAAACGTCAAAACGAATTTTTGACACCACTTTTGTATATGCCATGCAAATTGGAAAGAAACGGAGTTAATATCAATTGTTTTCCGTTAGACGAAGTGCTTTCCCTAAATACAGGAGCTCTTGCAGGACTTATGCGCAAAAATGATGATGACGACGAAGTTGATTTGTTGTTAGAGGGTATTCTTGATGTAGTGCCTGATTTACCGATTACACAAGAGAAATTGGATATTTTCTTAACCACTTTAAAATCTCTTGTTCCTGAAATTGAAATAGCCACAAATATTGATGATTACAAAGAAGATGACAATGTTTCTAAATCAAAAGATTTTTATAAAGAAAAAATTGACGGCGACAATGTAGACGAAATTATTGAAGAGGAAGAAAATGAGCAGGCTAAGCAGAAAGTTAAGCTTGAAAAAATCGCCGTTACTCCACAAAGTGCAATAATTTTGACAAAACGACCGTCTGTTACGGCAGGTGTTTTGCACGAATTAACTCAAATTGCAGAAAAACCGTCAGGAATTTATCGAGAAACTGCTTTGAATATTATTAATGAAGAATATTCACAGAGCAAAGAAAAATCTGTTCCTATGAAAGATATGAACAAAATTTCAGATTTTTACCCGATTACACCGTTGTCCTTGAGTGACAGTCAATTACAAGTTGTAAAAAATATTGATAACAGCAAATTCGTTGCGGTACAAGGCCCTCCGGGAACAGGGAAATCGCAAACAATAGTAAACCTTGTTGCACACCTTGTTGCAAATGGCAAAACGGTTCTTGTTGCTTCTCGCATGGACAAGGCAGTTGATGTTGTTGCAGAACGTTTAAACGATCTTGGTGCAAGCCACATGGCACTTCGTGCAGGACGCTTGAATTACCAAAGACGGTTGAGCGAAGAACTTAACAATCTACTTTCACAAAACAATTCAGACCTTGATGAAGATGTTGAAGATATTCTTCTTGTCGACACAAAAGACATGAAAGATCATCTCGACATGCTCAAAAATATGGAAAACAAGTCTGAAACAATTATTAAACTTGAAAAAAATTGGCATGACAAACTGTTGGAAGTTGAAGAGCAAGAAAAAGTCATAGGCAAACGTGAATTTATCAAAAAATCTATCAAAAAAGGTGAAATAGATATGGTTTCAGGCATTATAAAAGTGCTTGAACACAATATGGAAAAAGCCGGTTTTATCTCTAAAATCGCCAATTTCACAAGCCTTGGACAATTGAAAAAAATCTTAAATTTAAAAGAATTTGATGTAAATTACGAAAATATTGGCAGACTCAAGCAAGAACTTGAATTTGCTAATTTGGAATATACTTTAAGAAAGATTGAGGCAGATATTCAAAAAACCGGCAATCTCCATATGTTGTCTGAACAAATTAGGACAATGAAACGCAAGCAAAAATCTCTTGCGACAAATATCTTGAAAAACAAACGCCGTGAAGCCTTAAAAGAACTTTTGCGTGACGAAAATAAACGAAGAAGATTGAAAGTACATGCAAAATCTCTTGTAGCAAATCGAAAACGACTTCAAACAAATATTTTGGAAGAAGAAGATTTCAGACCGCTTTTGGAAGCTTTCCCTTGCTGGTGCATAACAACTTATGCCGTATCGGACTCACTTCCACTAAAACCAGGAATGTTTGATGTTGCAATCATTGACGAGGCATCTCAATGTGATATCGCAAGCTGTTTCCCAATTCTGTTCAGGGCAAAACGTGCAGTAATCGTGGGTGACGACAAACAACTTCCACATCTTTCATTCCTTGAAAAAGCAAAAGAACAATCATTCTTAAGCCAATACGGAATTCCTGATAAATACCAATTGATGTGGAGATTTAGAACAAATTCAATGTTCGATTTGGCAGACTACTATTCTATGAATTCGGTTATGTTGGACGAACATTTCAGAAGTCTTCCACCGATTATTAATTTTTCAAACCACGAGTTTTATAACGACAGAATTCGTGTAATGCGTAAGGATAAACCCGATGAAAACGTACTTGAACTCGTTGAAGTTATGGACGGAAAGGTTGATTTTGACGCAACTCGGAACCTGCCTGAAATTGAAGCGTTGGTAAAAAGATTACACGAAATTATTATCGAAGACGAGCGAAAAAATCCTGACAATCCTGTTACTGTCGGAATTATTTCGCCATTCAGAGCGCAAGTTGAGCAGTTAAAAATTTCTGTTTCCAAAGTTTTATCTGACTATATGATTAAAAAACACCAGATTGAAATCGGTACTGCACACACATTCCAAGGTGATGAACGTGATATAATGATGATTTCTTGGGCGGTTGCAGATAACAGTTATACACAAAGTTTGATGTTTATGCAAAAGGCAAATTTGTTCAATGTTGCGATTACTCGTGGACGTAATAAAGTAATTAATTTCATTTCTCGTAACCCGAGAGAATTGCCGGAAGGGCATTTCAGAAACTATGTTTCTTATATGCAAAATTACCAAGACAAAAAACAAGCCTTGCTTTCAGGTGAAATCGACGAAAATATTTACAAAAACTCTTTTGAGCGTGAAGTTGCCGAGAAAATTAGAGAACTTGACCACAGAGTTGTTGCAGGAGCAGATATCGCCGGACTTAGTGCAGATTTGCTTGTTGACGACAAATTCGTTATAGAAATCGATGGTGTTGAAGACAAGACAAAATCGCATATTTCTAACATGAAAAAACAAGCTATCATTGAGCGTTCAGGATTTAAAGTTAAACGAATAACTTTCCGTGAATGGCAATATTCACCAAAAGCCTGCCTTGACAGAGTGTTGATAGAAGAATAAATGCAAAATAGAAAGCTAATGCAATTAAGACACAAAGAGGCAAAGTCGGCTACAGAAGTAGCTTAGAAGTTTTTATAATAAAAAATTATTTTTTATCTAAAACTTATTCATCTTTGCAACATTATCTTTAATATATTGCTTTATCGCCGGAGTAATCAACAAATCCGGCTCAGAAACAGTGAATTCATCTAATATGGTAATTCCGCGTTTTGTATTACCGTTTTCAATATACAAAACCCCTAGCATAACTTTATTTAGTGCATTTCCACCTCTGCTATATTCGGAAATTTTGGAATTTAGTAATCCTAGACTTTTATAACATTTTGCAAGATTTTGGTAATATTGAAAATTTAAGCTGTATTGATGAATAGCATCTTCATACGGTTGTTTTGCCATATCCGGATAACCGATTGCCATATAAGCGTCACCAATATTTTTGTAATAAACAGAAGTTGCTTGAGTATTAGGGTTTAAGCTAATTGCTATTTTGAATTCCTGAATTGCTGCATAATAACAGCGTTCTTCCATATATCTCAAACCCATATTATTATGCAAAAAAGCGTTTTTAGTCGCATCAATTACATACACGTCCGGTTTTTTATAACCAGATGTGAGAAAACTTAAAAATATTAAAGATGTTAAAATTACATATTTTATTCTCATTTTTATCTTTACTACAATTCAATCTCAAGCCCCTCTTGAGCCAAAATTATATTGTCATCTTTATATTGTTCTTTAATGGAATTTAATTTATTGTCATCATAATTCGGATCGAAATGGAAGAAAACAAGTTTTTCTGCATTTGCCTGATTTTTGGCTTCAACAGCCATTTCAAAAGTTGAATGTCCATAGCCCTGTTTTGACGAAAACACATCCAAATAATCTTCTGTTGTATATTGCGCATCATGGATTAACAAATCACAACCACGAGCAAATTTTGCCAATTTTTTATCACCTCCGGGATAACTTTCTTTATCAGTTGCATAAACCAAAACTTTGTCCTTATATGCAATCTTAAAGATTAAAACTCCCTCTTGAGGGTGAGCGTACGAACGATAACAAGTAATTAAAACGTCATCATTTTCAACTTTTGCATCATTTTCGTTTTCAATACGTTTAATAATAGGCGATTCACCGTGTCTTAGAATAATCCCCTCTGTTTCGTTAATATCTTTGATATTTAAATTCCCTGCAATATCACCCAAATCAAGAGGGAAAGATTTTCCAAAAAGCAATTCTGAAAGTTCATCTGCAAGACTTTCGTTATAATTTACATTTCCAAAAACATTAATTTGAGAAGATGGAATATGAAGCGGTCTAAAAAATGTAAAACCTTGCAAATGGTCTTGATGAATATGAGAAATCAAGACTGTTGCTTTCATCGGTTCTCTTTCATTAGTTGTAAGTCCAGAGGAAATATATTTACCTAACAATTCATTTCCAACATTGATTAAACCTGTACCTGCATCTAGAATTATTAAATGACCATTAACATTAACTTCTACACAAGAAGTGTTTCCACCATATTGCAAAAAATCTTTATTAGCTATCGGATAACTTCCTCTTACCCCTCTAAATTTTACTTTAAATTCGCTCATATTCTTATCCTTTCTGTGTGGTTGAAGAAGTAAATAGTAATTGATGAGTGGTTCTTACAGGTGCTATCGCACAAAAATATATTGAGCGGAGCGAATGAAAAGAACCATTCACTATTTACTTCTCACTACTCACTTTTTCCCAATCGTAATTGTCGCATTTTGGTCTTTTTCTTCACCTGAATATATTGTAGTCCCAAAAACCAACAATTTTGCAAGTTTTTGTACATTTTTCAGATTTGTTTCTTTATTTTGAATATTAAAAACAACCCTGTTTTTATAATTTGTTACCGTAATCATCCTAAAAGCATTTGGATAAGTCACCATTGACGGACAACTTACATACAAAATATTATCTTTTTGGGTAATTTTTGCACCGTGATAATGACCTTGAAAAACTGCAATCGGATTTTTATATTTATTAAGAACTTCCTGCATTTTGTCAGCATCGAGCAATCTGTGGTTAGGGCTGTTGAATGGTTCTAAAACCGGAACATGCATAAAAATCAAAATTGTATCTTTTTTTGAATTTGCAAGTTCATTATCAAGCCATTGAAGCTGTTCTTCGCCAAGACGTCCGTTTGCCGTAAGCCTATCTCGAATTATTGTGTCCAAAACTATTGCTTTATAACCCTTTTGCGGAACAAACGAATAATAAGATTTTTCAAATTTGTAATTTTTGTTGTAATTGTTTACCAAATCCATATAAACTCTTGGAGTAAGGTAACCGCCATACATTGTGTCATGATTTCCAAATGCAAAATACCAAGGAGCATTCAATTTTTCCGTGTGCGGAAGAAATGCACTCAATTCTTTTTCAAACGGTTTATCAATTTGATCACCGGTAAACATTACAAAAGAAACGTTTGGAGTTGAGTTAATCTGCTCAATCGCATCATCCAAAAGCCTTGGAGATTCTCCAACCATTTTATAAGTTGTATTATTTTGCCCTGTATAAAAATGAGCATCACTAATTTGTGCAAATCTTAAACTTGCCGTACTACTGTAACTCTGAAGTCCAAATAACATTACACCTGCAAGTAAAATCGATATTGACCAATTTTTAAACCTTGTCATTGCTGATTCCTTTTTTATAACTCTTCTTTTTCTATATCTTTGTGTCATTGTTGCTTATCCAATGTTGCTTTTATATTATTATACGTCGAATTTAGCTCTTTGTCGTCATCAGAGAGTATGATTGCTTTATCAATATTTAATAATGCACTCGGCAAATTATTTTGTGCATAATCACATAATCCTAAAAATTTATAAACTTCTGATGTTTGAATATTTCTCGAAAGCAAATTTAATTTTTCTCTCGCATCATCATAATTTCCTTTGTAATAAAGAATTTTAGCTTCAATCAAAAGATATGAAATATTTTCCTCAATCTCAAGAGCTTTTTGAATATCATCCTGTGCTTCCGCAAGATAGTTCAAATTCATATTAGCATTAGAACGAAGCGCATATGCAATATCTGAATTTGGGTTGTAACTAATATATTTGTTAAGAAAATTTATTGCATTTTTGTAATCCGCAAAAGCAGAATAGCACTGAGCTAAACCAAGATAACTCTGTGAATAATTCGGTTTTAATGTAAGAGATTTTTGATAATAATTTATTGCGTTTTTATAATCACCATTATCTCTATATAATTGCGCTAAAATATACATTGCCCAAAAATCACTTGTTGCAGAAGATAACGTCGAAATTTGTCCCGATTTATCACCCAACATTTTTAACTGTTGCGAACTATGAATTGTTTTGTCATTATAAGTCAAATAAGATTTTGCATTTCCGTTTGTAACCCTAATGAGCGTATTTTTCAAATCTTTCGCAGCAGAATTATTCGGCTCAATTTGAAGAATTTTGTCAACATAAATCATTGCATCTGAATATTTTCCATAAGTTGCATAATCAGCGGAAATATCAAAATAATCCTCTGTAAGTTCACTTGCGCAAGCACACAAGCACGGAAATATTAAACACAATAAAACAAATTTCTTCATATCGGAATTATAACACAATTTCCTCTAAATGTATGATTAGATTAAAGAATAAAACATTTTTGCCGTAATATAATAAATATTATGGACAAAAATCAAGAAACCAAAAAATATTTTTTTGTAAATCCGTTTGAAAAAAAGGCGAATAAAGATCCAATGGCTCCGTCTTATATAAAACCAGACGGAACACAAGTTATTGAACAAGAAACTGAATTTGGGAAAACTGTATATGAAAAATGCCCTGATGGAGCTTTAATCTCAAGAAGTTACACCAAAAAGGGACAATTGTGGCTCGATTATGCCCGCAATTTGAACTTTGAAATCGGACACCGCTATGACGAAGATGGACGAATGATTTACAAATTCGATTCTGTATATGATGAACATAACGTTCTTGCAATGAAAAATGAAACAGATATTGAATATCACGACAACGGCAAGAAAAAAATAGAAATTATAACCTCTATACCGGGAGATATTACAACATACATCCAGTATGATGAAAATGAAAAACGAATTGAAAAAATCATTGAGCGCGGAACAGTTAAAACCTATTACGACGAAAATGACAAACCGATAAAACGCGAAATCGACAGAGGTTCAGGCGGAATTATTACAGAAGACTTGAGATAAAAATAATAGGACAGCTAAGATACTAGGAGAAGATGCCTAGAAGCATAGATGCAAAGTCCGTATCAGAAGCAGTTAAACAAAACTGTCATTCTTGTATGTGCCAAGTAATAAAATTGTAAATTTTTGTTAACAAAACCCCTAAAATTGTAACATTTCTTCATGAAAAATACTTTATATAAGTAAGGGAACAAATGGGGTTTACGAAACAAAAATCGTAAGTTTAAGGTGAATAAAATGTCATTCGATGTAAATGTTTTGAGCACAAAACCAGTTATCAAGGCGGCAGCATCTATGCAAAATGACGGCGGCGGTGGTAACTTAGGTTACATGGCTCAAGGGGAAAAACAAGAAAAACAACCAAGAAAATATTTGGATGAAAGTATTTTCTTAAAAGACGAAAAACCGGACATTTTCTCTTTCGACAAAGAACCGGAAATGCCAAAAGAACAATCTTTATTAGAAAAAATCCTTTCTTTTATTAAAAAAATTTTTATTAAATAAAACACTAAATTAAATCTTTTGCGATATTTAGCAAAGTATTTAGATTTTTGGTGTCAAGCAGTTCGATTGTGTCAATCAACTGCTTTTTAATATCCTCACGAGACAAGTTCTGTTCATAAACAAACAACTCCGCAAAAGTAACATTTAACGCTTTTGTAAGTTTTTCAATCAAATCACAAGACGGAAAACTTTTTGCATTCTCTAAAAAAGAAATATATCTAAAATCAACATCCACAAGCTCAGCAAGTTGCTCTTGCGTGAGTTTTCTAGACTTTCTAATGATTTTTAAATTTCTTGCAAATTGTTCTTTTAACATATATCTTTTATCTAGTTTATTGATTAATCAAGAAAATTATTACTAACATATCTTAAGATTTTATTTGACATTATTCTAACTTTTATATAGAATTTCATGTTGTAATTCAGAATTATTTATTCAAAATTCAATATTATACTTAGTTAAACACCGAAAGATATTAAAATCATTTGCGTAAGTGATTTCTTTTGGATGACAATCAAAAATTTAAAACTTTTATGATTAAAAGTTTCAAGAAATCGCAAATTTTAATTAGCGATATTCTGTCAAGAAGCTACGCCACAGGAAAAAATATTTAGGCGTTTAATTTAAATAAATTCAACTTATAATTTGTGCCAAAACAATTTTTTATTTTTGTTTACCCCATAGGCACTTTTTTATTTTGCAAATCAATTTTTATTCTTAACATTTTTATTTCAAACATAAATCAAAATACTATTTTCAAAGATTTATTAATATTAACAAAATTAAAACTTTACATTAAAAATTTATAGGAGTATATTAAGTGTTAAATATACACTAACCCCAAAATTTTTTAGAAAGGATTTTATTATGAGAATTGAATTTAAACCCCAACGATTAGCAAATAACATTATTACAGAACATTTAGCAAAAGACGGAAAAACTTTAAATAGAATTATTGATATTCCTAGCGTTAACAAAAACATAAGAAAAGTGCTTGATATAACATACAAAAAGAGTGAATTTGTTCCTACTGAATGGTTTGTTTCCAACTATAACTTGTATCGCAACAATATTAACGGCATCGCAAAAACATTTAATTCTGAAAGAATTAGCCCTGAAAAATCTCGTACTGTTGTCAAAAAATATTCTGGTGGCGGTTATGGAGTAGAAAAAGTTATTGAAAATACTAACGGAAAAATTAAAGTCCAAGATAAAAATATTCAACCGTAACTTATTTGTAAAAATTTAAGTTTATGATACTCTTTTAATATGGAAAAGAAAAAAATAAAAATCGGACTTATTGGACTAGGAACTGTTGGCTCAGGGGTTTTTAAAACACTGCAAAACTTTGATAATATTGAAGTTAAGGCAATTGCAGTTCGTAACATTAACAAAAAACGTGATATTCAGGGTTTAGACAATTCTATTATCACTGACGATGCATATAAAATCGTCAACGATCCGGAAATTGAAATAGTTGCGGAACTTGTTGGCGGTTTGGAACCTGCATTTGACCTTATTACGACAGCTTTAAAAAATGGGAAGCACATCGTTACGGCAAACAAAGAACTTCTTGCAAAACGTGGAGAAGAATTGTTTAAGATTGCGGAAGAAAATAACAGAGTTATTCTTTATGAAGCAGCAATTGCCGGTGGTATTCCTATTATCATGCCTATCAAGACAATTTTAGCCGGAAATAAAATTAACCGTATTGAAGCTATTGTAAACGGTACAACCAACTTTATTTTAACTAAAATGGACGTACAAGGAGCATCATACGAAAACGTTTTGAAAGAAGCTCAAGAACTTGGATACGCAGAAGCTGACCCAACTGGAGACGTTGAGGGATTTGATGCTGCATATAAAATTGCAACACTTGCATCAATAACATTCCAACAACGTATAAAAATTGAAAATGTATACCGCGAGGGCATTATCAAAATTCGCCCACAAGATATGCAAGCAGCAAACGACTTGGGTTACAAAATCAAGCTAATTGCATCTGCTTACATGGACGAGGACGGCAATGCAGACGTAAGAGTTCACCCAATGCTTGTTTCAAATAAATCAACATTAGCACACATTGATTATGTCACAAATGCGGTATCTCTAAGCGGACATCCTGTAGGTAACGTTACACTTTCAGGCCCTGGAGCCGGAGAGTTTCCAACAGCAAGTTCCGTTGTTGGAGACATTTTAGCAATTTCTGCAGAAATCGGGAAATCTGATTACATTTTGCCAATGATGAGATGTAAACACTCCGGAAATGCAAAAATGAAAAATATTGCAGACACAATCAATAAATACTATATTTCAATTAATGCAAAAAATAATAAAGGTGTAATCGGCAAGATTGGTACAATATGTGCGGATCACGATATCAGCCTTGCAAGTATTGTTCAACGTTGTGTTTCAGATAACAATACTGCAGATATTACTGTTATTACTGAACTTGTAAAAGAAAAAAACATGCAAGATGCAATTAAATTAATTGAGCAAGGCGGAAATAAAGTAAACAGCTTAATAAGAGTTCAAGTATAAATACTCAGTAATTAACAAAAATCATAGCGTTAGTTTTTATTAAAGAATAAACACTAACGCTTTTTTATATTAATTTATTCGTTTCTGTGATATTATTAGGCAAAATAATTATAAAGGAAATTTTATGCATAAAAAAGTTTCAGTAATCATTCCTTGTTACAACCAAGAATTATACATTAAAGAGGCAATTGATTCGGTATTAAACCAAACTTACAAAAATATAGAAATTATTTGCATAAATGATGCATCATCTGATGGTAGCGCAAAAGTCATTAGAAAATACGAAAATCTTGAAAATTTTATTTGTATTAATCATACAGAAAACAAAGGGGTTATTTTTTCAAAAAACGAAGCAATTAAAATCGCAAAAGGAGAATATATTTTACCTCTTGATGGCGATGATACAATCGAACCCACTTACACTGAAAAAGCTGTAAAAATTTTAGATGAACATCCCGATATAGGCATTGTATATTGTTATGCAAAACTCTTCGGAGGCGAGTCCGGTCTTTACACTCCACCGGTTTTTGATAAAAATAAAATATTATTTTCAAACTATATTTTAAATTCTTCATTTTTTAGAAAAGAAGATTTTATAAACGTTGGTGGTTACAAAGATTATATGAAACACGGATTTGAAGACTGGGATTTATGGCTTTCATTTGTTGAAAAAGGTAACACAGGGTATTTAATTCCGGAAGTTCTTTTTAATTATAGAAAACAAATTACAAATTGTAGAACAAATAACGCCAACATTCATGCAGATGAACTATATTCTAATATTTTAAAACATCACACTAATTTGTACGTAAGCAACAAATATTGTATTGATAAAATATTTAAACTTCCTCACAAACTTATTCCATTGTGGACTAAATATTTGAATTTAAAAAAAATTTTGAAAAAACTTTTTAGGAAAAAAGTATAAAATTATGGAGAATATATGCCCAAAATATCAGTCATAATGCCTGTTTATAACGTAAAAACAGAATGGTTAAAAGAATCAATTGAAAGTATTATAAATCAAACATATAGTAATTTTGAATTCATAATTATTGATGATGGTTCTGATAACCCACTTGATGAAATAGTAAACTCGTACAATGATAATAGAATTATTTTGTACAGAAAAGAACAAAATCAAGGCATTGCAAATGCCTTGAATGATGGATTAAAAATTGCCAAAGGAGAATACATTGCTAGAATGGATGCCGATGATATTTCTTCTCCTGAACGCTTCGAAAAACAAATTTCTTATTTACAACACAATCCTAATATTTCAATTTTGGGAACATGTTACGAAACTTTTCCGAAAAAATCAATCATAAAACTTCCCCAAAAACCAAAATATATGGATTTATTAGAAAAATGTTGTATTGCACATCCATCAGTAATGTTTAGAAAAGAAGACTTTGAACAATTTAATTTAAAATATAATTCAAAATATAAATGTGAAGATTATGAACTGTGGTCGAGAGCAATAAGAGTTTTGGAATTTGCAAATCTTCAAGAAATTCTCTTAAAATATCGCTTACATGAAAGTAATTGTAGCAATTATTCTCCTGAATTTAAAACAAGCGTCATACAAGTCCGCCAAAATATGCTGAACTATTTAACAGAAAATACTAAAATACAAAAAAAAATATTAAAAATTATAATTCCGAAACATTTAATTTGGACAAAAATATACAATATAATCAAGAAAAAATTAAACAATTTTATAAAAAATATAAAATTGTAACTTTGTAAAAATATGCGTTTCTGTGATATTATTAGACTAAAATAGAGAGGAATATTTATGTACTATCAAGGATTAATTAACACTTTTAGAGAATACCTGCCAGTTTCTGAAAAAACTCCGGTTGTTACACTTAATGAGGGAAATACTCCTTTAATTAAGGCTGATAACTTGGCTAAAAAAATCGGAATTGATGCTGAAATTTATTTAAAATATGAGGGTTGTAACCCTACCGGAAGTTTTAAAGATCGTGGCATGACAATGGCTGTTTCTAAAGCTAAAGAAGCCGGTTCTGATGCTATTATTTGTGCATCTACAGGAAATACATCTGCTTCAGCAGCCGCATATGGTGCAAGAGCTGGTATGAAAACTTTTGTACTAATCCCTGATGGTTATATTGCTCTTGGAAAACTTTCCCAAGCAATGATGTATGGAGCAAAAATTATTGCAATTCAAGGGAATTTTGACGAGGCATTAGAAATGGTTCGTAAAATTTCTGATAACTACCCGATTACCCTTGTAAACTCTGTAAATCCATACAGAATTGAAGGACAAAAAACTGGTGCTTTCGAAATTTGCAACGCCTTAGGACAAGCTCCGGATTATCACTTTATACCTGTTGGAAATGCCGGAAATATTACTGCATACTGGAAAGGTTACACAGAATGGCACAAGACAGGTAAAATCTCTAATTTGCCTAAAATGATGGGATTTGAAGCAGAAGGTGCTGCTGCAATTGTTAAAGGTGAAAGGATTTATAAACCGGAAACTCTTGCAACAGCTATAAGAATTGGAAATCCTGCAAGCTGGCAAAAAGCAGAAAACGCAAGAGACGAAAGCAAAGGCATGATTAATTTTGTAACAGATGAAGAAATCGTAAACGCATACAAATTAATTGCGTCAACAGAAGGCGTTTTCGCAGAACCAGCAAGTGCAGCATCTGTAGCCGGTTTAATTAAGGTAAAAGATCAAGTTAAATCAGGTTCTAAGATTGTTTGTATTTTGACCGGAAATGGATTGAAAGACCCTGACAATGCGATTGAACATTCAAACACAGGTGTTAAAAAGACACCGGCCGATATGACCGAAATTCTACGCGCAATGAACATATAATTGATATATGAATTCATGGGTTGAAATTTTTGCAAAATAGGGTATAATAAAAGTAAAAGGGCGTGCGGATTGCCCTCCGCACTTTAAAAGCCCAAATTAGTGTTTAAGTGCTATGACTATTAATAATATAAGCCATAGCGCTTTTTCAGTTATACTGAAATCCACTTTTATCACCTCCCTCCTTAATCAGTTATGCAAATTTTTAGTTTGAGCCGCTAAGTTAGTCAATGATAAATTGGGGCTTACCCTAATTATAGTATATCTTATTTTTTTAATATTAAATCGTTTAATTGAACTATTTTTAAACCAATTCTGAAGCTCGATATGAACTTCTTACAAGAGGGCCGATTTGGTAATTTCTTATACCTGCTTTTTTAGCCAAACTTTTTAATTCATCATATTCTTCCGGAATATAATATTTGGCAACTTTAAAATGTTGTTTAGATGGTTGAATATATTGACCTATCGTAACAATATCACAACCTGCACTTTTTAAATCTGTAAGCGTTTGTTCAATTTGTTCAAAAGTTTCACCGAGCCCTATTATCAAACCTGATTTTGTTTTAATATCACTGTTTTCCTTTATATACTTTAAAACATTTATAGAACAATCATAATCTCCTTGCGGACGAACTGTTTTAAAAATATCTTTAACCGCTTCAATATTATGATTAAACACATCCGGATGAGCCTTAATAATTTTATCAAGACTTTCTTTGTTCCCTTTAAAATCCGGAGTTAAAATCTCAATTTTCGTATCAGGGCAAAGTTTTCTAATTTCATAAATACAATTTGCAAAATGTTCTGCACCACCGTCAGGCAAATCGTCACGAGTAACAGAAGTTATAACAGCATATTTTAACCCCAAAGCCTGAACAGCTTCTGCAACATGTTTTGGCTCTTCTAAATCTATGGGCTCTGGTTTTGCGCAAGAAATGTTGCAATACTTGCAGTTACGAGTACAATTCCCACCCATAATTAAAAATGTAGCCGTATTTTTTGTATAACATTCATTTTTGTTAGGACAACGAGCATTTTCACAAACTGTATTAAGACATTTTGTTTTTAAAATTTTTCTCACTGTACGAGTTTTCTCAGTGTCGATAATAGGTCTTTTTAAATAATCAGGTAATCTTCTTTGCATATTTTAAATTATATAGCAAAAATATTGATTTTCATGACTTAAAACGATATAATATAAGTAATAAAAGTAATAACTCAAAAAGGAGTAATATTTATGAAAAAATTAATGACGATTTTATGCTTGTTATGCTTTGCAGGTTGTGCATATGCAGAAGTATATGAAATTCCTGGCTCTCGCGTAGAAACAACTTCAGAAGTTCAAGTATCACAAGATGGGAACAAAAAAGTAACAGAAACTAAAGTAAAAAGAAAAAGACTTTTCCGTACCAGAGACCAAAACCCAACAAACACATACTGGAATTTTGGTAAAGTACCTTTCTGGACAGGTTCTATTTAGAATTTAAACAAAGATATTAAAAAGCACTATTTTCAAAAAATTGAAATAGTGCTTTTTACTTTATTCGTTTTTGAGAAAGTTATCAAATTTCTTCATTTTCGGAATTATTTTGTCATACGCAATTCGTTTTATTCTTTCAGTTGTCAACCCTAAATAATCTTCAATATCGTTAAAAGTTCGACTTTCAAACTCTAATAATTGAACGATTGTACGTTCTCTTTCCTTTAATAGTGGATTTCGAATTTTGTTACGCTTAAAATCGTTCTCTTCAAACGTACTTATATTAGCATCCATTTCGCCCACATACTTTCCATTATTTTCTATTTTACTAAGAGGTACATGAGAATGCTCTTCCGGTACAACCAATGTTTCACCTTTTTTTAATCTATATACAAAATCTCTAAAATTATATGTTTGATTTTTTGCATTTTGATTTGCAGAATTTAAAAAACTTAATCGAAAATCCTGCAAAAAATCTTCATATGGTACATCTTTATGAGATTTGTGCAGTTTTTTTGCAATTTTTTGTAAAATCGGATCAATTACCTCAAAAGCTTTATTTTTTTCTTCCGGATTTTTCCTTAAAAAGAAAATTCTAGTAGCTTTGAGAAAACGTATATGTTCAGGAACTGCATCAGGAGCAAACTTATTTAAAAACTTTTGAATAACATTTCGATTTACACCAAACCTATTTGCAATTTCAGCTAAAGTTACACCTGCATTTCTTAATGTAGCAATTTCATCCAAATTATCATGCAAATGCATGGGAAAACCGTCTACAGCAATATTTGTAATAGATTTACGAACATATTTAACCCCTTGCAAGTTAAATTTTTGCGTTGGTTTTAGGATACTGCTTTCGACTAATTGTCCACCCCTTTTCACTAAAAAATTTAAGTTTACCGACATAACGCAACGTCCTTTCTAACCATTTAGAAGTTAGTAAACCAAAATTATTGCTAATATATTAATAAAATTTTACAATAAAATACTTTTATTACCTAAACAAGCATTCAAAAATTCCCTCTGAATACGTCGGATGAGCAAAGCAAACTTTTTTCAAATCTTCAACCGAAACATTATTCTGCATAGCAATTGTTATTTCTTGAATTAAAGAAGATGCTTCTTTTGAAACAATATGCGCTCCAACAATTTTGCCATCTTGAGACAATATTTTTATAAATCCATCTGTGCAGTTGTCACAATGAGATTTTCCAAGTGCTGAAATCAATAGGTTTGATTTTTTGTAGCTTCCAACTTCTAAGTCTTGTTCTCTTTTACCCACCCAAGCAATTTCTGGGCAACCGTAAACTACTGCAGGAACTAATGTTTCATCAAACTCAATTCCTGAAACTTCTGCAATGGCTTGTTTTATCGCAAAATGTGCAAGTTGAATTTTTCCACACGCGTCACCAATGCAAGTTCCAAAATTTTCAATAGGCTGAGGAGTTCTTCCAACTGCCAAAAGAACAAGTTCTGGAGTTAAGATTTCACCTGATTTTAGTGTAATTTGATGATCTTCCACTTTTTCAACCCCGTTTGAAGTATAAAATTTAATCTTTTTAGATTTGAAAATCCTTTCAACTCTTTTTGAGACCTCAACATCTGCCAACGGTAAAAGATTTTCTGCCATTTCAACAACAGTAACTTCCACATCAAACGCAGATAAAATTCGAGCCCATTCAATTCCTATTGCTCCGGAACCAATTATGACAATACTTTTTGGCAAAGTTTTTAATTCCAAAATATCATCTGATGAAAGAATAAATTCATGGTCAAAACGAAGCCCGTCAAAATCTCTTGGTTTTGAACCTGTTGCAACAATAACTTTTGAACATTCGTAAATTTCACCATTGGCGCGAATGGGCTCTTTCCCTCGCCCCAGCGGGGAGAGGGTGTCACAAAGTGACGGGTGAGGGGTACAAACTTCTGCTTCTGCATTAACAACCACAACTCCGGAGTTTTTCAAAGATAATGCTAAAGATCTTCTTAATTTTTCAACAATTTTATCTTTTCTTTCAACAATTTTTGAATAATTAAAGGAAATGTTTTCCACATTAATCCCTAAATCTTGAGCAGTTTTCATCTCCTCATAAAGTTCTGCAGAATGCAAGATAGCTTTTGTCGGAATACAACCACGATTTAAACAAACACCGCCAATATTGTCCTTTTCAAATAAAACAACAGACAACCCTTTTGCTCTTGCTTGAAAAGCAGATGTATATCCTGCAGGCCCACCGCCTATTATTCCTAAATCAAATTGTTGTGTCATTTTAACCCCTTTTTAAAATTTTTTTATTCTTGTTGGGCAAGTATGCCCAACCTACTTGACTGTGACTATTTTGTTGTTGCGCATATTCGTCTCCTTGTTAATGTTCTTATTATTTTAAAACATTTTTTGTCAACGAATTACTTAACACATATAAGAATGACGAAATATTTTATTTACTGTAACAAACTTATCGTCTTACAGTCTTAGCGCCTTATCGAGTTCTAAATTCTTAGTTGCTTAGCCTCGTTACCTTGTATACACTCTTGGCAAACGGACTTTTAATCTGCAAGTCAATTCGTAATTGATTGTCCCAAGAATTTTGGCCCATTCATCAATTGAATGATTTTCATCCAATAATGTCACTACATCTCCGAGTTGAGCGTCCACTCCGGTAATATCAAACATCATTTGATCCATAGTAATATTTCCGATTTGCGGAACTTCTTTTCCATTCAAAACACCCTTAATTTTGTTGGAAAGTCCTCTTGGGACGCCATCTGCATAACCCAGTGGAACAGTTGCAATTTTACGCGCGCCATGTGCAACAAATGTATGTCCATAGCTGACACCCTCACCATCTTTTGCCTCGTGAATATTCACAATTCTAGCTTTTAAAGACAATACCGGTTTCAAATCAGGCTTTTTGACTTCTCCATCACTAGGTAAATCAGGATAAAGCCCATAAATTCCAATACCGGCACGACGCATATTAGAATTTGGAACATCATAACACATTGCACCTGCTGTATTCAAAATATGCAACAGCAAACCTTTTGTATCAATTTGCGAAATCACGTTATTCCATCTGTCAATTTGAATTTGAGTTTTTTCTCTAATTTCTGCATTTGCAAGGTGGGTGAATACACCTCTAAAATCAAGATAATCCGCATTTCTAACTTCGTTTATAAAATCAACTGCATCTTCAACAGAAACACCAATTCTATTCATGCCTGTATCTAATTTTACGTGAACTTTCGGCTTTATTCCAGTCCTTTCAAAAGCTTGTTTACAAGCTTCCAAATGCTCTTTAGAAAAAATTGCAATTGTAATATCTGATTTTACAGCCGTTTCTACTGCCCAAACCGGAACTGCACCTAATACAAGAATTTCACAATTAATTTTTGCTTGTCTAAGGTCAACCCCCTCATCAATTGAGGCAACACCTAACATATCAGCTCCGGAAGCCAACAATGTCGGCGCAATCATAACAGAACCGTGCCCATACGCATCCGCTTTTACAACAGCCAAAAGTTTAACACCTTTTGGAGTGTTTTTTCTAATCGCACGCATATTATACGAAATATTTTCTAAATTAATCTCAACCCAACTATCTCTATGGATATTTATATTTGTTTGTCTAACGTTTTTCATAAATTTAAGTATAGTACCAAAAGTAAATGTAGGCAAGAAAAATTTTTAATATAATTTTTATATCCATAAAAAATTTACGATGTAGTATAATAATATAGATTATAAATAGAGGAGATTAAAATGAGCGTATTTGAAGCCGGAATGATGGTATGTTTTGGAATAAGTTGGCCAGTTGCAGCATTGAAAACATACAAATGCAAATGTGTACACGGAAAAAGCATTCATTTTTCAATGTTAATTTTATTGGGTTATGTATGCGGAATTGCCCACAAAGTATTAGATGACATGGATTGGGTCTTTTGGCTGTACATAATGAACACATTCTTCCTGCTCATAGACATGTATCTGTATTACTTGTACCGAAACAACAAAGCACCAATAGAGCCTGTTGATGATAACTTTGATGATGAAACAGAGACAATTAAACAAAAAATATAGCTGAAAAAATTTATATAGATAGTATACGTTACCCTTTTAATCTTTAAATCTTAAAAGGGTAATCATCCTTATATTCCCAATTATCATAAAACAAAAGACTGGAACAATGTTTGGGTTCAGATTTACATTGTTCTAAAAGTTCTGCTCTTGTCATTGTTTTATTATAAAGATAAGGTTCAAACGATTCTTTTCTTGAAAAACAAGTTGTAAAATAATAAATATCTTTACCGACAATATTTGGTTTTGCCTTGCCATTTATGTCTGTATAAAAATCTAAGCAACTACCACTCCAAACACGAACAGTTACCCCATTTTCTAAGATAAATTCATTGCTCTTACCTGCGTCTTGCTTAATATTTTTTATATATGGCAACAAATATACTTCAATAAATTGCCCCGCTTTATTAGTTTCAAAATTTCCAGAAAACCCCCAATATTCTTTAGGACCGTTCTCAGCCTCAGATAATGTAATTGCTTGCGACATTATTGAATAAAATTCTTTCAATTTACTAGAATAAACCTTTTTTCGATAATTTGAAATCAGTGTAGGTAAAGTTATTGCGGCAACAATTCCGATAATTCCAAGTGTTATTAGTACTTCAGGTAATGTAAAACCGTTTTTCAATAGTTTCTCCAATATAATAATTATTTTTTACAATGTATAGATTGCATTATAAAAATAATAAATTGTAGAAAACAATTTGTCAACAACATAGAATTTTCTGTATGGATAAAAAAGAAATTTTAAAAGAATTTGGGCGAAATCTGAGAGCAGAACGAAATCGTGCAGGCTTATCACAAGAACAACTCGCTGAAAAAATTGGGGTCTCGTATGGACAAGTTATCGGTACAATAGAAAGAGGAGAAACAAATACCTCACTTTCCGTTATAGTTGCTATTTTGAATGAACTCAATTTGGATTTTGACAAACTTTTTGATAGAAAAAAGTTTATCCCATAATTATTTTTTGTACTATAATCAAGTTATGGACAGAAAAGAATTTATTAATGCAAAACGTATCGTTTTCAAATTTGGGACAAATATTTTAAGAGGTGACGACGGCTATGTTTCGTTACCAAGAATTTTTTCATTCATCGAAGATTTATCACATCTTGCAAGAATGGGAAAAGAAGTTATTGTTGTAACATCAGGCGCCGTAGGTTTAGGTAAAAAACGTCTAGGGATTGACAGTACAGAGGGAATGGCTCTAAAACAAGCTTGTGCCGCTATTGGTCAAGGCAAATTGATGTCGATTTACGAAAGCGGATTTGATACATATGGTTTAATCGCTTCTCAAATACTTTTGACAGAAGATGATTTTTCTCTTCGCCAAAGATATTTGAGCCTGAGAACAACTTTGAACAAACTTTTGGAACTCGGTGTAATTCCTATCATTAACCAAAATGACACAGTATCAACGGTTGAAGTTCATCCACATTATGAACACATGCAAGTTTGTTTTTCTGATAACGACAAACTTTCTGCCCTCGTTGCAAGTGAACTTGATGCCGATTTGTTGGTTATTTTATCAGATGTTGAGGGGCTTTACGACAAGAACCCAAAAACAAATCCTGATGCAAAAATTATTAGAAAAGTAGACGAAGTAACAGACAAAATCCTTTCTCTAGGAACAGATGCTTCAGAGGGCGGACGTGGCGGAATGAGAACCAAACTTAAAGCCGCTCAAATGGTTACACGTTTCGGCGGTAGAATGCTGATTGCCAACGGAAAAATCCCTTACGTAATCAAAAAAATCTTTGACGGTGAAGAAATCGGAACAATGTTTCTTCCACAAACTGAAGAATTGTCTGATAAAAAACGCTGGATTGGTTACGCAACAAACATTATCGGTCAAATTGTCGTTAATGACGGTGCAAAAAAAGCTTTATTAGCACAAAAAAGTTTGCTTCCAATCGGAGTTTGTGAAGTTATTAATGAATTTAACAAAGGCGATGTTGTTTCAATTCTCGATCAAAACAGAAATGAAATTGCTCGCGGAATAGTAAATTATGCTTCAGATTCATGCAGACGCGTAATCGGTTGCCATTCCGACAATATTATGGAAATTCTCGGCTTCAAAAACTACGACGCAATTATTACAAGAGATAATATAACATTGTTATAAAACAACTAAGTAGCTAAGAAGTGAAAACAAGTTACAGTAGGGCGGAGTACCTACCCCGCCAACAAAAAAGGACAAGAAAATGGATTTTACACAAATAGCAAAAAACGCAAAAGAAGCTTCATTAAAAATTGCTGACTTATCAACAGAAATCAAAAATAAAGCTTTGATAAAAATTGCCGATAAAATTGAAAGTGCAAAAGATGAAATTTTTGAAGCAAATAAAATTGATCTAGAACTTGCTCAAAAACTTGTCGATGATGGTAAATTATCAAAATCAACTTTTAACAGACTTGTTTTCAGTGAAACAAAAATGCGTGATATGGTCGCAGGAATTCGTGATGTTGCAAAACTTGAAGATCCTATTAACAAAAAACTTTTGGTTCGAGAACTCGATAGCGATTTAACTTTGTACAAAGTATCTTGCCCTATTGGCGTTTTAGGGATAATTTTTGAAGCGAGACCGGATGTTATAGCACAGATTTCCTCTCTTGCTATAAAATCCGCAAATGCCGTTATCCTAAAAGGTGGCAAAGAAAGCATTAACACAAATAAAAAAATCTTGTCAGTAATAAATTCTGCCTTATCAGAAATCGAAGAGTTTCCTGAAAACGTTGTTCAACAAATCTTTACACACGATGAAGTTAACGAAATGTTGAAATGCGACAAATATATTAATTTAATCATCCCTCGCGGAAGCAACAAACTCGTTCGATTTATCAAAGACAACACAAGAATTCCTGTACTTGGACATGCAGACGGAATTTGCCACATATTAGTAGATGAAAGTGCTGATCTAGATATGGCAATAAAAGTTGTTACCGACGCCAAAACTCAGTACCCAAGTGCTTGCAATGCTGTTGAAACACTCTTAATTCATAAAAATTTTGCTCACAAAGACGAACTTCTTGCTTCTTTGCAATTATCAGAAATTCAACTTATTGCAGAACCTGAAAGTTGGGCTCACGAATATGGCGACAAAATTTTAGCATTCAAAACTGTTGATAGCGTTGACGAAGCTATTGAGCACATAAATACATACGGCTCAGGGCACACAGACAGCATAATTACAAAAAACATTGAAAACGCTGAAAAATTTATGAATAAAGTTGATTCAGCAGGCGTATATTTTAACGCCTCAACAAGATTTGCAGACGGTTTTAGATATGGTTTCGGAGCAGAAGTTGGAATTTCTACAAACAAAACACACGCTAGAGGCCCGGTTGGTCTTGAGGGGTTGACTATTTATAAATATAAATTAATTGGGAATGGGAATATTGTCGGAGATTACGTTTCCGGAGAAAAACAATTTCACCACAAAGATATAACTCTTCGCACATAATTATTAGCCAATTTTATTTTAATAGGTAATAAATAACATTTCATGCCACTTCTTATTTTGGCATATAAAATTAGATAAATCGCGGAATAAAACCCGCGATTTGTTTTGCAAAAAAAAGCTCCTTTTTCAAGGAGCGTTACATCACATATATATTTGCTTTTACATTAGCCTAATTAATTATTTTGCTTCTTTAATAATTAAAGATGCGTTTTGACCGCCAAATCCGAATGAATTTGATAATGCGGCATGGATGTCAGCTTTTCTTGCTTTATGTGGAACATAATCCAAATTAGCAACATGTTCATCTTGATTGTCTAAATTAATAGTTGGAGGAACAAGATGTTCATTAATCGCTTTAACACAAGCAATACATTCAACAGCACCTGTTGCACCCAAAAGGTGACCGTGCATAGATTTTGTTGAACTAACTAACAAATCTTTGTTTGTATCTTTGTCACCGAAAACGTACTCAATAGCTTTTGATTCAGCTACGTCGCCCAAACCTGTACTTGTACCGTGAGCATTGATATACTGAACATCAGTCGGTTTCATACCTGCATCTTCTAGAGCAAATTGCATTGCGTGGATAGCACCTTGTCCTTCCGGATCAGGAGCAACAACATCATAAGCATCACCTGTTTGACCATATCCAACAACTTCAGCATAGATTTTTGCACCACGTTTTTTAGCATGTTCATATTCTTCAAGAATAAGAACACCAGCACCTTCTGACATTACGAAACCATCTCTTTCAACATCCCAAGGGCGAGAAGCTTTTGTAGGTTCGTCGTTACGTTTAGAAAGTGTTCTTGCACTAGAGAAAGCTCCAATACCAACGTCACAAATAGTAGCTTCACAACCACCGGCAACCATAATATCAGCATCACCATATTGAATTGATCTAAACGCATCACCAACTGTGTGAGTACCAGTTGCACAAGCGGAAACAACTACTTTGTTAATACCTTTAAAACCGTGACGCATTGAAATACGACCTGATGCCATGTTCACAATCATCATAGGAATTGTAAACGGAGAACATTTGTTAGGTCCTTTTTCAAGAATTCTAACATGGTTTTCTTCAAAAGTTCTGAAACCGCCAGCTGCAGAACTAACCATAACACCGATTTTATAAGGGTCTACATCTTTTACTTCGTCCAATTTAGCATCTTTGATAGCTTCATCAGCTGCAATAACTGCAAACTGAATGTATCTATCCATTTTCTTAGCTTCTTTTGGATCAATATATTCTTCAGGGTGAAAGTTTTTAACTTCACCAGAAATTTTTACAACGTGCTTACTGATATCAATAAGCTCAGAAGTACTTATTCCGCTTTTTCCTTCAACAAGACTATTCCAAAATTTGTCAACACCAACACCAAACGGTGTAACTGCGCCAAGTCCTGTGATAACTACTCTTCTTTTTGTCATCTCTTTACCTTTTTAACTATCTTTTAAATATACGAGGGAGAAAATTCAATATTAAACTTTCACCCTCGCAACTTTATAAACAAACCGAGTTTCAGCAACGAGTTTAAGAGAGGCAACTCCATGCCGACCCTCGATTAAGCTTGAAGCCTATTTGCTGTGAGCATCAATGTAAGTAACAGCATCTTGAACTGTTTGAATTTTTTCAGCTTCTTCATCAGGAATTTCGCAACCGAATTCTTCTTCGAAAGCCATAACCAATTCAACTGTATCCAAAGAATCAGCACCCAAATCAGCTGTAAAGCTTGCTTCTGGAGTAACCAATGCTTCATCAACGCTTAATTGATCTACAACAACTTTTTTTACTTTTTCAAATGTACTCATTTCTAATTTCCTCATAATTAATTGTATTACTATACTATTTGTTCTCTTACATTATACTTAACGCAAGAATTTTTTGCAAGAATTTTACAATTTGGTATCCATATTGTTAAAAATCTTAACTTTTTTTGCAAAGTGAGTCGTGAATTGTGAGTAGTGAATAGACCTTTTAATTCACTTTGTTCAAAATTTATTCAAACAAATACTCTTGAAATGGACCACTCACACCTCACTATTCACCATTCACTAGATAATCAACGCTCCAGCAACTTCGATTGCTTGACCTGAAACGTAATCTGCATCTAATGCTAAAT
Source organism: uncultured Candidatus Melainabacteria bacterium (assembly GCA_934717855.1). Lineage (GTDB taxonomy): Bacteria > Cyanobacteriota > Vampirovibrionia > Gastranaerophilales > Gastranaerophilaceae > Stercorousia. The sequence continues at coordinate 46,093 of CAKUZI010000008.1, read as the reverse complement.
ACTTAACTGTTTTAGCAATATCTTCAGGAGTTCCAAGACGTTTCATTGGAATAGCTTTCAAGTATTCGTCAATGTTAGGCAAATTAGCTGTCATAGCTGTTTGGATAAATCCAGGGCATACAGCGTTAACTCTGATGTTTCTTGAACCAAATTCTTTTGCAAGAGTTTTTGTCAACCCGATTAAACCTGCTTTTGAAGCTGAATAGTTAGCTTGACCAGGGTTTCCGTGAAGACCAACAACACTTGACATGTTGATAATAGAACCTTGACGAGCTTTCATCATATATTTGATAACAGCGTGAGTAACGCAATAAGCACTAGTCAAGTTAATTTTAATAACTCTTTCCCATTGCTCCATATCCATTCTAATAAATAGACCATCTTTTGTAATACCAGCATTGTTCAACAATACATCAATTTTGCCGTGTTCAGCAATCATTTTGTCTACATTTTCTTGAACAGCTTCAGGATTTGAAACGTCAAATTGGTAGAAATATGCGTTTGCGCCACAAGCTTTGATTTCGTCTAAAGCCGGTTGAGCTTTTTCAGCATCACAAATGTCGTTAATAATAATGTCGCAACCTGCTTTTGCAAGTTCCAAAGCACAAGCCAACCCGATACCGCGAGAACCGCCTGTTACCAAAGCAATTTTTCTTTCTGTCATTAATTTTCTCCTTATTTATTAATAAATAAAATAAAAAACGAATTTATCTTATCCCTTAGGTCAAATTGTAGCATAAATATGCGAGTTTTGCCAGTTTATTAACAAATTTGAAGAGAAAGGTGATGAAAACAGCTAAGCGACTAGGAAGCGAAGTAGCTAAGTTTTTAAATGTAAAGACAACAAGAGGCGAAGAGAAATAATTGCAAGTTAGAACTAACAAACAAATAAGTTTAAAACATTTTTCATCCGTTGCAATTATTTTTTCCAATAACTTTTCGGTTTGAAAAGAATGTCCCAATAAGATTTTGACTTATCAATTGGACTAACATTTCTTCTTGCCCACTGATAGCAACCTTTTTCTTTTTCTGAATGCCCAATTGTAGGATTGCATAAACTTGTTCTGTCACCGTAATCTTTATCATAATATATAAAAATATCATGCCCTAAACGATTTGGCCCTTTGTAAGGACCATTCGTATCAAACCAAAAACCATAACGAGCTTTGCCACCTTCCCAAATATATGAAAAATCTGAAACCAAAACTCCATTTGGAAGAATATTTGTATTTTTATATGCAAAATAAGATTGTTTATTATCGCCTAAAATTCCATACATATAAATTTTTTGATGATAATATTTTAAACCTGTAGTATCTCTATCCCCTTTTACAAATTGCTTATTCCAAGCTTCATTTAATTTATCCATATTTTGTTGAATAAGAGCCATACTTGAAACATCAATATCCGAAATTTGTTCATACCCAAGCTCGTTAAGAGAACTTCTAACAGCTTGTTGAATAATAGAATCCGCAACTTTAAAACCTATTTCCAATTGCTTTACTTTATAATGACTAATCAATACCGGCATAGTTATTGCAGAAACAACACCGATGATACCGAGGGTGATGAGAACCTCAGCCAAAGTAAAAGCGAATTTTTTAGCTTCTTCACCAATCCCACGTACTATATCACGTGCCTCGCCACGATTGCCCCCCCCCCGAAAGCTCTTCTTAAGCTAAACTTTATCATAAATATCTCCTCATCTTATATTAATACAGGTATACAGGCTATTATACCCATATACATATATTTGTAATCATGTTTTCGAATGAAATTTATTATTATTCATAAAATAAGGTGAAGATTTTCTCTTCACCTTACATTTTTATAAAATTCTACTTTGCAACTTCTTACACTAATGCCAATTCTTCTTTCAAAGCACTAACTGTTGCTTCTAAACTAGCTTTGTCAAATACGTTGAACATTTTAGCTTCTGGAGCAATTTTCCTGTTCAAACCTGCAAGAACTTTTCCAGGTCCGATTTCTACAAAAATTTCAACACCATCATTTGCCATTTGTTGGATTGTTTGAGTCCAATGTACTGATGAACAAATTTGTTTTGGCATTTTTTCTCTGAAATCTGCACTTTCAACAGTTGCTTTAGCGTCAACGTTTGTAACTACAGGGATAGATGCGTTATTCAATTCCAAATCAGAAACAAATCCTACAAATTCTTTGCTTGCATTTTCCATAAACTTAGAGTGGAAAGCACCTGAAACAGGAAGAGGAACAACTCTTCTTGCACCTTTTTCCAACAAAATTTCGCCGGCTTTTGCAACTGCGTCATTATCTCCTGTGATTACAACCTGAGCAGGTGAATTATAATTTGCAACATCAACATAACCAACACTTGATGCCTCTTTCAATGCTTCTTCCAAAGCACCCTCAGGAGCGTTCAAAATTGCAGACATCGCACCAGAACCACCTGATTGTTTTGCTGATTCATTCATCAAGTCAGCTCTTTTTTGAATTGCTTTAAAAGTTGTTTCCATAGACATAACACCAGCTTCGTACATTGCGCAATATTCGCCCAATGAGTGACCTGCAACAAAGTCAGGTTTGATATCCAATTGAGATTTCAAAGCTTCCAACGCCGCAATTGACATTGTAACAATACAAGGTTGAGTGTTTACTGTTTGTTTCAAAGAATCTTCCGGCCCCTCAAAACAAAGTGTTGTAACACTTTTGCCCAAAACTTTGTCAGCAGTATCAAAAACATTCTTAGATGTTTCAAAATTTTCGTATAAATCTTTTCCCATACCTACAGCTTGAGACCCTTGTCCAGGGAAAAGAAATGCAATTTTTTTTGTCATAGTAATATCCCTCTTTATAAAATTCACGGAACAATTATACTATGAACAAACAAAATGTAAAATTCAACTAAAATACTTTTATTCCGGCATATTAAGATCGGATAAATAATAACTTGAATATGGGTGCTCTGCCCTAAATGCATCTTTCATTTCAGACAAAGAGGCATTTTCCATTGAATAATATGTTTTAAAATTTATATCTTCCGGATATGGCAAACCTTTTTTGTTATAACGAATACTTCTATCGCCTCTTAAAAACATTCCGGTTTTATACAAATCTTCACCGGTTTTAGCGTCACCAATAATTGCACTTTGACAATTAATTGAATTGTTGTATTGAGGTTTTCTACAACCAACAGGAAGATTTTTAAGTTTGTATTTTAGTCCGTCAACAAGTTCTGTCGCAAATTTTCTTGTTGTAACTCCATTTTCAATATCTTTTACAAAAGATTTTGCAACTTTACTAATGTCCAAATATCTGAATTTCATGTAACTAAAAACTTCTTGCGCAGTAGGAACGCTTTTTGTAACATGTTTTACATTCGGCAAGAAATCAAGAGGATTTTTTCCACTACTAATTTTTACACTAGCCGGTTTATTTTCAATTTCACGCATTCCAAGAAATTTGCCATCTTTGTCATAAACCCTGTCGGCTTGATATCTAAAACCTATAGAATCTTTTTTACTATAAACATTTACTATTCTATCTTCTTTTTTGGTAATGACTTTTTTGTTTCCAACAATCGCTTTTTCAATAGTTTTTGTTCTATCAATAAGCACTTTCCCATCTTTATCTAAAAGTTTTGTTAAAGTTTTATTTCCTTTTGTTTGAGTTGAAACACGCATTCCGTTTGATAAAGTTCTAAACATTTCTGACCCAGTTGATGTTATTGACATTATTACACACACTTTCCTTTTTTTACCACTAAGGATAAAAAGTTTTTAAATAAAAATTTTTGACTTATTTTTCGTATTTTTATATAAAAATTTAATATTTTTTTACAAAAAAAATCGAGAGCAGTAAAACTCTCGACTTTTTGTATAAATATTTTTTATAAAACCTAGCAAATACCCTCGCGAAGTCTAACGATTGCACCGCCCCAAGTCATACCGGCACCAAATCCGCAAAGAATTGCAGTTGAACCAAGTTTAACTTTTCCTTTTTCTACGCTTTCTGCCAAAGCAATTGGAATAGAAGCAGCTGAAGTATTACCATAATATTTGATATTTGTAACAACTTTTTCATCAGGATAACCAAGTCTTTCCTGTACAGCTTGAATAATTCTAATATTTGCTTGGTGAGGGATTAGGTAATCAATATCATCAGCTTTCATACCTGATTTTTCAACCAAATTTTCTACATAGTGAGGCAAGATTTTTGCAACAAATGTATAAACCCCACGACCGTTCATCCTAATGCCTTTTGGTTTTTCTTCATATTGTTCAACCAATGGGCAATTTTTTCCATCGAATGAAAGTTCGATTAAGTTTCCATAATTACCATCTGCTTCAATATCAATTGAAATAATATCATCAATACCGTCATCAGATTGTGTAACAACCATAGCACCAGCACCGTCACCAAACAAAATAGAAGTTCCTCTATCTGTCCAATCAACAAGTCTTGAATTGTTATCAGTTGCAACAATCAAAATATTTTTGTACATACCTGATGCAATATAAGCTTTTGCAATGCTCAAACCATAAATCAAACCTGAGCATGCTGCTGTAATATCAAATGCAGGAATAGATTTTTTAATCCCCAATCTTGATTGAATATGACAAGCGATTGCAGGATACAAATCAGGTGGTGCAGAAGATGCAGCCAAAATCAAATCAATTTCTTCAGGATTCATTTTAGCTTTTGCCAAAGCATTTTGAGCAGCTTCCAAACCTAAATCGATAGCATTTTGTTCACCTGAAACAACTCTTCTTTCTTTAATACCTGTACGAGTATAAATCCACTCGTCAGAAGTTTCGTATAATTTTGTCAAATCATCGTTTGTAATAACTGTTTCAGGCAAGCTATAACCAACACCCGCAATTCTTAACGGAATTAATTTATCTGTCATTTGTTTTTATTCCTCATAAAACTTAGCTATTTTTTCGTTCACACCTGTTTCAACAGCGTGTTTTGCAACTCTTACGGCATTTTTAATTGCATATGCCTTACTTCTGCCGTGAGAAATTACGGTGATACCTTTAACACCTAAAAGTAAAGCTCCACCAAATTCTTCATAGTTAATTTTTGTGTAAATTCTTTTCATGAACGGTTTTGCAAGAAGTCCGATAATTTTACCTGCCAAATCAGCTTTAAATTCTTGTTTCAACATTCTGAACAACATTGAAGATGTACCTTCTGTAACCTTCAACGCAACGTTTCCAACGAAACCGTCACACACAACAACGTCGCACACACTCAAGAAAATTTCTTTACCCTCAATGTTACCAACAAAGTTAATTTTTTCTTGATGTTCTTCCAAAATTTTGTAAGTAGCCTGAGCAAGTTCATTACCCTTGCCTGCTTCTTCTCCGATATTTAAAACACCAACTCTAGGATGTTCAATACCTAACACGTTTTTAGAGAAAGTTGCACCCATAATAGCAAATTGATAAAGCATTTCTGGAGAACAATTGCTGTTTGCACCACCGTCAATAACAACAATAGGTTTTTTAATAGTCGGCAAAGTTACAGCGATAGCCGGTCTGTCAATTCCCGGGATTCTACCCAAACCAAACAAACTTGATGCCATAGCAGCACCTGTTGAGCCTGCAGCAACAACTGCATCAGAGCTTCCTTTTGCAACTGCATCAACAGCTAGAACGATAGATGATTTTTTCTTTTTACGAATAGCTTGACCAGGAGCCTCACCCATTTCAATAACTTCTGAGGCATGAGTAATTTTGATGTCTAATTTTGATGTATCAATCTTAATACGGCACTTTGCAGGCCCACCTTTACCATAATCGGTCATAAAGCCTTCGTGAGAAATCTTATCGAGTTCTTGTTCAATTCTATCTTGTTTACCTACAAGCTCGATTGCAACTCCATATTCTTTAGCTGCCCATACAGCACCTGCCACGATTTCGTGTGGAGCATGATCCCCGCCCATTGCATCAATTGCTATTCTTGTCATCTTATCCCTCTCTATCAAAAAAAGATACTAAATTACTAAGGTTCTAAGGCACTAGGTATCACAAAAATATAATTGCCCAGCGCCTTATTGCTTAGTATATCTATTATTCTTCAGTTTTTTCTTCAGCAGGAGCTTCTGCTTTTACTTCTTCAACTTTTTCTTCTTTTTTAGCTGATTTTTTTGCAGGTTTCTTTGCTTCTGCAACTTCTTCAACTCTATCTTTCAAGCTTACAGGTTTTCCTTTGTAAGTTCCGCAAGCTGTACATACTGTGTGAGTTAATACTGTTTCACCACAATTAGGGCATTTAGTAGTTTCCGGTTTAGTTGCTTTCCAGTTACTTCTTCTGCTTCCTTGTGCTGAATGTCCTGTTCTTTTCTTAGGTACTGCCATTTTTCTTTTTCCTTTTTATTTTTATTACTACTTATATTTTTCTAGTTTTCGTTTATTTTTATATTTTTGAAAACATCTAGTCTTGGATCCGACAAATTTTCTTCTTTCAAAAATTTGTCCCCATTACAATTTATACCACAAACTTTTTTATTTGGTAAATTTAATATTACAGATTGATACAATAAGTCATAAATATCAATTTCATCTTCACCGTTCAAATCAGTAACAAACTGTCCGTCTTTGAGTTCGAATTCTTGCCCGTAATCGTCGAGTAGTGCGTTTTTTGCATACATTTCATTTACGTCAAAATTGAAATTATAATCATATTCTTTCAAACATAAATCACATTCGAGCTTAACAGTTCCCTTAACATTTCCACAAACTTCAATAAACTCACCAAGTGATTTAATTTCTAAATCAGCAACAATTGGAGTAACGCAATTCAAACCGTCAATTTCATCTTCAAAATGAAAATCGAGAGTTTTCGAATCTGTATTTTCCAATTTTTCTATCGAAATCTTGTAATCCATTATCCTACGTACTGTTCTTCCTGAATTGCAAGCGACGCAATTTGGTTAGAAATAAAGCAAACTTTTTTCAAAGGTCCTTGAGTTTCTTTTTCAATCAAAGTTGCAGTTGCACTTCTCATAGCTTGTTGTAATTCTGCATAAAGTTCTTCCGGTTTTTCAACGTACATTACCAAAGGAGCTGCTGCGCCTTTCAAAAATACTAAAACTGAAATTCTTTTTTTAATGTTTTGCGGGTTAAATTGTTGTGCCATTTCACACTCCTATCTTTCGTAATTTCAATTATAAACAAATGTTACATAATTGTCAATTTTTAAGAAGAGAGCAACGCAAATGGATTTATTCGCCTTATTTTTGCTTATCTTTTTTATAATAATTCTTCAATTGCCAAAACTACATCATTTACTGTTCTAATTTGTTTAAAATTCTCAGGAGAAATTTTCTTTTCCGTAAATTCTTGCAGTTTTACAGCTAAATCAACGGCATCAATACTATCAAGCTCTAAATCTTCAAAAAGATTTGCATCGAGTGTCAACTTTTCAGGAGCTATTTCAAAATCATCTACCAAAATTGTCTTAAGTTTTTCATAAATTTCTTCTTGTGAATACTTTTTTCCCATTTGTACAAATCCTTATTGAATATTTTTTCTAACAAAATCAGCAATGGTTTTAACTGAATAAAAATGTTTCTTATTTTCTTCTTTGTTATCACCCAAATCAATCTGATATTTCTTTTTTAATGCCATACCAAGTTCAAGCGCGTCAATGCTGTCCAAGCCCAAACCGGCACCAAACAAGGCTTCGTCATCTTTTATATCATCAATTTCAATATCTTCCAACCCTAAAGACTCAATTATTAGAGTTTTTATTTCTTTTTCTATACTCATCTTAATCCACCTGTTAACATTTATAACCTAATTAGTGAGTAAAGTCAAACTTGATTTTTTCACAAATTGCATTTCTTAGCTTTATTTCAGACTTTTCATTAAAATTAGATAATTTTATAGGTTCAAGTTGAGTAATTGTATATGTTATAACCCTTTTCCCCGCATCATAAATCGGCTTACCTTTTTGCAAAAAAGGATAGTCGCAATCCATTTTGATCGGTAAAATATCTGCTCCTGAAGCTATTTGAACAGCCGAAGCTCCTTTATGAATTTTAAGTTCTTCACCCTCAATTGTCCTCGTACCGGTCGGAAAAATAATTACATTATATCCGTCGTTTAAAGCTTCTGTGCATATTTGTTTAAATTCATCAAGCTCTACATTATTTGGAATATACACATTTTTGATTATATTTTTCAAAAAAATATTATTTAAAAGTTCTTTTTTTGCAATACACAGAGAATTGTCATAAATACCAATAAGTATTAAAATATCTATAAATGTTGGATGTGTAGCAACAATAATTTTTCCTCTAACAGATTTTACATTAACTTTTTCAACCTTAATCAACCCTAAAATTACAAAAAATTGAGTATAAACATGCCAAAATTTATGAATCATATGAGAAAATTTTTCACGCTTTTGCTCCCCACGCCAAAACATTCCACCAATCGGCAAACACAAAAAACTTAATAGCAACGAGCAAATGCCAAAAATTGCAAAAACCATACATACAAGAAATCCACGAACAAACCTAATCATCTGCACGCTCCATAATATATAATGGACAGACATATCTTCCTCCCCGAATAAATTCATCAAAACTATTTGCAGGAAGATGCTCTGAATTTTCTCTTACAAGAACTTTTTCACCCTCATCATAATCAATTAAAATTGAAATACTTTCATACCTATCAACAGATTCTGCATAACAAAAAAGAGTTTTTTCTCTATTCATAATCGCATCCAAAAGCCCTACAGAAAAGGATTCCTCTCCGCCCGCAATTGAATTATAAGAAGAATAAATTTTTTTCAAAAGCGAAAAAAGCCCTACAGTTGAGTTATGCACAGAAAAACTGAACCCAGTCGGAGAAATCTCATTTTCTTCGTGTTCTTGCTTAATTAATTTTACAACACGTTCCAATTCCCCATACCGCGAAGCATAAACCAATTTTATATCATCTGAATTTTCTCCATAACAATCAAGCATTGTACTCATTGCAATTTTTCCAACAGGGGAAAGTTTTCGTCTCATATTCATCGGAATACTTGACAAATCAAGATTTTCACCAGTTGAATAAGAAAATTTTTTGATACGAAATTCCAACTTATTCATGGTAACATATTAACATGAACGAAATTTTTATTACAGATGCAAGCGCAGTTTTCGCAGAAAAATTAACTCTTGATGAAACAATTATAAAAGGAGATAAATTCTATTTTGGCAAACTGGAAGAAGATTTTGAGCCAATTGTAAATGAACGTTACGATTTGCGCTGTAACAGAATTTTGAAATATCTCGTCGATAAACTTGATTTGTCGAGATTTAAGAAAGATGAAATCGCAATTGTTATCGGCACAACAAATTCCGGTATTGAAGAATTTGAAACAACAGAAAACAAACACCATGCTGAACTTGGGAACCCTGCTGAATTTTTGAAATGGTATTTAGGTACAACCAATTATTCAGCTTGCGTTTCGACCGCTTGCACATCAGGAGCTAAAGCTTTTTCTACTGCTCGAAAACTATTACAAAACGGTGTTTGTAAAGCCGTAATAGCAGGTGGAATAGATACGCTTGCCTCAATGCCATCATACGGATTTCACGCATTAGAAGTACTGTCGCACGAAAAAACAAATCCGTTTTCAAAAAACCGTGACGGAATAAGTTTAGGCGAGGGCGGAGCATTGTTTGTAGTTACGAAGGCAACTGAGTTTTTAGATGCAAGGCAAAGTTCCTCTCTCCTAGGGAGAGAGATAGAGAGAGGGGTTGAATCTAATAAAGCAGAGTTCGAGGCAAAGTCCGTATCGGAAACAGCTAAGTGTGCTTTATTACTCGGAATTGGTGAAACCTCCGACGCATATCACTCCGCAACACCTGACCCAGATGGAACTCAAGCTGTAAACGCTATTCAATTAGCTCTAAAAGACGCAAACTTAAAACCTGAAGACATTGATTATATAAACCTCCATGGGACAGGAACAATTTCCAATGACTTGATGGAAGCAAATGCAATTTATAAAGTTTTTGGAGATAAAGTTCCGGCAAGCTCAACAAAACCGCTAACAGGGCATTGTTTAGGGGCAGCAGCTTCCATCGAAGCTTTTATTTGTTATCAAATATTGAAAGGCGAAAGAAATCTTCCTATTCACAAATTTGACGGTGAATATGATGAAAATCTACCAAAGATTAACCTTGTAAACGAAAAAACTCCACAAAAAAATATAAAAACCTGTATGAGCACATCATTTGGTTTTGGAGGAACAAATGCAGTGATGATATTGGCAGCTAATCAGCAAAACGATGTCGGCATAACAATGCCGACCTACAAAACTACATCTAATTCAAACCTAGCTGCCCAGCCGCCTAGCTGCTTAGCTGCCTCTTGCCTTCCGCATTCAACCCCGATGGTGTTAATCGACGATGTTCTCAATGTCGACATGGAAAATCAAATAGTAAAAGCTTCAGTTAAAATTCATAAAGACAAAATATTTTTTGACAAAGAAATAAACGGAATTTCACCATTAATCGGAATTGAGTTTATGGCACAAACTATCGGTTGCTATGCATATTTTAAAGCAAATCATAAAAATTTTGGCTCTAATATCAAGAATTTAACAAAAGAAGCTTTCTCACAAATCGAAAAAAAACCTAGCATTGGTTTTCTTCTTGGCACAAGACTTTATGAAAACTCTCTTGAAAAATTTGAAAATGAAAAAACATACATTATCACCGCACAAGAAATATACGGTGATGATGAACTTGTTTCATTTGAGTGTTTAATCTATAATGAAAAAGAGGATAACAATCCTAAAAACTACATTGCAAAAGCAACAATTAACGCATTTCAACCTAATGATGTTGAAAAATATATAAAGGAATTAGAATAGTGGGCGAAAGAAAAAAAGTTTTAGTAACCGGTTCTAGCCGAGGAATAGGCAAAGAAATTGCACTTTATCTTGCAAAAAGTGGATTTGATATTGATGTTCATTACGCGCATAACCAAGAGAAAGCGCAAGAAGTTGCAGATGAAATAAAGAAACTCGGTGTTAACGCTGAAATTTTGAAATTTGATATAAAAAATCGAGAAGAATGCACAAAAGCTCTTTCTGACAAATTATATTATGGAATAGTTTTAAACGCAGGAATTGCTCGCGATAACGTTTTTCCTCTACTCGAGGGAGATGAATGGGATGACGTTATTCAAACAAATTTGACAGGTTTTTATAATGTTTTAAAACCTCTTGTAATGCCAATGATTTCTAACAGAATTAAGGGACGAATTATAACTATGTCTTCTGTTTCAGCCCTTTCAGGAAATAGAGGGCAAATCAATTATTCAGCATCAAAAGCAGGAATTATCGGTGCTACTCGTTCACTTGCACTAGAACTTGCTAAACGCGGAATAACAGTAAATTGCATTGCCCCTGGGGTTATAGAAACTGATATGATTAAGGATGTTCCGGTAGATGAAGTAAAAAAACTCATCCCGATGAAACGTCTTGGACAAGCAAAAGAAGTTGCAAGTTTAGCAAATTATTTGATGAGTGAAGAAGCATCTTATATTACCGGTCAAGTAATTTCCATAAATGGAGGTCTTTACTTATGAAGCGTGTAGTTGTTACCGGAATGGCACTTGCAAGCCCTTTAGGTTGTGATATTAAAACAGCATTTGACGGTTTGCAAAAATTAGAAAATTGTATAGAATATGATACAAAGTTAGACCAATACAAAAGACTTAACACTCGACTTTCAGCACATGTCAAAAATTTTGAAATTCCACCAACGTACAATAGAAAAGTTCTTCGGACAATGGGGCCTGTTTCAATTATGGCAGTGAGAACAGCAGAACTTGCTCTTGCAGATGCCGGACTTTTGGGAGATGAAATTATTACAAACGGCGAAACAGGTGTAAGTTATGGATCTTCTGCGGGTTCTTTAGACGCTATTATTGATTTTTACGGAATGCAAGTTGATAAAGAAGTTAAAGGCTTAAACTCAGGTTCTTACGTAAAAATGATGGCTCAAACCACTACTGTAAATATTTCATTGTATTTCAAAACAATCGGAAGATTAATCCCAACATCAACAGCATGTACATCAGGTTCTATGGGAATTGGTTATGCATACGAAGCAATCAAAAACGGATATGAAACAGTTATGATTGCAGGTGGCGGAGACGAAATGCACCCGACAGAAATTGCTATTTTCGACACACTTTATGCAACAAGTTTAAAAAACGATACTCCAAAATTATCCCCGTCACCATTTGACAAAAAACGTGACGGACTTGTTTTGGGCGAAGGCGCAGGAACATTAATTTTAGAAGAATATGAACACGCAAAAGCTCGCGGAGCAAAGATTTACGCAGAAATTATTGGTTTTGGCACAAGCACAGACGGCACACATATTACAAACCCTAACAGAAAAACAATGGGAAGAGCACTCGACTTAGCATTAAAATGTGCAAATATTTCACCTGACGAAATTGGTTATATAAATGCACACGGGACTGCAACATTACAAGGTGATATTGCAGAAACTAACGCGACGGAAGAAATTTTCAAACGCAAAGTTCCAACAAGTTCTACAAAAAGCTACACCGGCCACACTCTCGGTGCTTGTGGAGCAATCGAGGCAATTTTAAGTATTGAAATGATGAACAGAGGCTGGTTCCATCCAACATTAAACCTGACAGAAATAGATCCGGAATGTGGAAATCTTGATTATATTCAAGGACAAGGACGAGAAATAAAAACAAATTACATTATGTCAAACAACTTTGCTTTCGGAGGAATAAATACATCATTGATATTTAAGAAATTCTCAAACTAGATTTAATTTTTTATTCATTTGTTCACTTCACAATATATTTATATCATAATATATTTATGACTAACCTGAAAAAATTGAAATCATTATTTCCATTTATAGGAACAATATGCGTTGTTTTATTGTTTCATTTCAGCAAAATTTATGTATTAAAATTTTATCCTGTTATAGTAAATTCTTTTATATTTTGCGCTTTTTTTTCATCTCTATTTTGCAAAGAAACAATTATCCAAAAAATTGCAAAAAAAATGGATGGAGAATTAACCGGTTTCAGCAGAAATTATACACGAAAACTCACTTATGTTTGGTGCGTTTTTATGTTCATAAACCTTTCAATCTCTATTGCAACAGTATTCATGCCGGCAAAAATTTGGGAACTTTACAATGCTTGTATTTCATATGTTGCACTTGGAATAATGTTCGGGGTAGAATACATAGTACGAATTATTTTGAGAGCAAAATATGATAGAAAATGACAAACAATTTATTTTCCATACATCGGGTTCTACCGGAGAACCCAAAACTATTGTTAAAAGCAAGAAGTGTCTGTTTGCCGAAAGTTGTGATTTGGCAAAATTTTTCAATTTTTCACCTGACACAATTTTTGTATCTACCGTCAGCAATGAATTTATGTATGGAACAACTTTTACGGTAATGCTCCCGAAAGCCTTAAACTGTAAAGTTGACAGCGAAAGAGTTGTGTATCCGGAAGATATAAAAGATTATGAAAAATTTGTTTTTGTATCAACTCCGTCTTTTTTGGAAAAGTTAGCAAAATACAATTACACATTCAAACACAAACCCGAAATGATTATTTCAGCCGGCGCAATGCTTGATGACAAGATTTTTGAATACTTAGAAAAAATCTCAAAAGGTGTAACAGAAATCTACGGAAGTACAGAAGCCGGTGTTATCGCATACAGACAAAAACATAATGCAAAATTACAATTTTTTGAAAACGTAAAATACATAAACAATACAATTTCTTCACCATATTTTGATGAACCTGAATTGGAATTAAACGATGAATTAGAGTTTTTTGAAGACGGATTTATTGTAAAAGGACGTAACGATAGAATTGTAAAAATTCAAGAAAAACGAATTTCCTTAGATGAAATCGAAAGAGATTTAAACAAAAGTAACTTAGTTAAAAAATCATATTGCCTTAAACTTGGCGATAAACTTTGTTCAGCAATTATATTGAATAATGAAGGGGAAAAGTTACTCGAAAATTTTGGAAAATTAGAATTGGTAAAAGCAATAAAAAAATCTGCTCCTTTCAATATAATTACCCCAAAAAAGTGGCGTTTTTTAACTAACTTGCCGACAAATGAACGTGGGAAAATTGATGGCGCAAGGATTAAAGAATGGTTCAATACAAATGTGACTTATCCAAATATCATCAAGCTTGAAAATGACGGACTGAACGCAGAAATTTCTCTAATTTTTCCAAAAAACAGCAACTTTTTCAAAGGACATTTCCCTGACTTTCCAATTCTTCCCGGGGTTGTGCAACTGTTTTTTGCAAAAGAGTTTGCAAGAGATATTTTCAACTTAAATTTTGTTCCACAAAAAACAAAAAAAGTAAAATTTTCATCAATAATTAAACCGGAAATGAAAGTTAAACTCATCTTGACAAAAAATAAAAACTCAATTGATTACAAATATACAGATGATGAAAAAACTTTTTCTTCCGGAACTTTTGTTTTATAATGAGGTTATGATGGCAGTATGTGAAACTTTTATAGATGTTCAATTTTTTGACCTTGACCCGATGAATGTTGTTTGGCACGGGAATTATGTCAAATATTTAGAAACCGCCAGATGTGACTTGCTTTCCAAAATAGGTTATACTTATGATGACATGAGAGCTGACGGGGTTGCATATCCTGTTGCAAAGATGGATTTAAAGTTTATTAAACCCGCAACTTTTATGCAAAAATTGAAAGTTGTGACTACTATTGTTGAGTTTGAACCATCTTTAAATCTTAAATATGAAATTTTTGACGCAAAGACCGAAGAAAAAATTTTTACTGCAAAAAGTATGCAGATTTGCGTAAACATAAAAACTATGGAAAGTGTTTATACAGCCCCAAAAAGGTTTGTTGAAAGGTTAAAAAATTATGCGTAAAATTTTTATTTTTTTGTTAATAATTTTGTGTGGAATGAGTATTTGTTTTGCATCAGATGATGTTTTTAACCACCCATCAACAAGCAGAAATATTTCAAGTCAAATGCCAAAATTGAAAGATGTTTCTTGCAAATTTACACAAGAAAAATATATAGGTTCTGCTGTTTTAAAATCAGGCGGAAATTTCCAGTTTGTTAAAGGGAAAGGAGCTATATTTGAAACCCTTTATCCTATAAAATCGACTGTTTCTTACACATCATCTCAAAACAAACAAATGAATGACGTAATCGTTGCAATTTCAAATAAAAATTATTCTTATTTAGATAAAAATTTTTCACTTTTTTATAAAAAAGAAAACAACAATTGGACAATTGGTTTAAAACCTAAAAAAAGCTCTGTAACAGCTTCTCAATTGCATGATATAATTATTAAAGGAAATATTGATATTAACAATATTAAAATTGATACAATCAAAAACGGAACTACGGATATTCATTTTAAATGCAGAACAAATTAGTAAAAATATTTAGAATACTTTTTGTACTAATTCTTGTTACCCTTGGGGTACTGGTTTCATTCAAGCCTGCGCATACCGAAACAAATATTCTAAAAGCAATTTTTTCATCAAAAAGCGATAATTTACTTATCGACTTAAGCAGTAGATTTTCCGCTAAAATAAATATTATCGTCGAAAGTAGCGATTTTGAAAAAGCAGAAGAAGTTTCAAAAACATTTTACGCAAAAATTGATAAAACTAAAATGAAATCTTCTGACGCAAACATTACAGAAATTATTGAAGAATATGAAAAATATCACAATAATCTGCTTTCAAATCAAACTCGCAAGTATTTGATAAATAAGCAATATGACAAAGTTGAAGAAAATGCTTATGAAGCATTGTACAACCCAATCATTCCACCTGTTGGTTCAATTGAAGATGATCCCTTTCTACTTTTGACCGACTTTGTAATGAATTTGAGTGAAAAATCTCAAGCTCCAACAAATTTTACACCAATTCAATTAAATGATAAATACTACAGTTTAATCATGCTTGACGTTGACAAAGAACTTGCACTTTCTCCAACTGTTTTGAACAAAGAAGTAAAAAAACTAGTTGATTTACAAAAAGAATTCTCAAAAAACGGAACAAAAGTTTACTTAACAGGTGCTCCAATTCATTCATATTTTGCGAGTAGTCATTCTATATTCGAAATCAATTTAATCTGTATATTGTCAACATTGTTTGTAATCGGGCTTGTATTCTGGTATTTTGGCTCTTTATTCCCGCTAATTCCAATCGGGTTAAGCATAGGACTTGGAATTTATGCAGGATATTGTATGACTGCTTTGGTTTTCAGAAACATACATATTTTGACATTTGTATTTTCAACAACATTAATCGGTGTTTGTGTCGATTATTCTTTGCATTATTTTGTTGCATTAAAAGAGGGAAAAACAGGGACAGAAGTAATAAAAGATATTTTCAAAAGCTTGACTGTAAGCTTGATTACAACAGTTAGTGCTTTTTTGATTTTATTATTTGCAGATTTTATTTTATTGAGACAAATTTCAATTTTCACGATTACCGGACTTGTAACAGTATATGGAATTGTTGTGCTATGGTATCCGTTATTAGAGAAAATAGGTTTGGATTACAAGCCGGACAACACAAATAGTTTAGATGCAAGGCAAAATTTCTCTCTCCTAGGGAGAGAGTCAGAGAGAGGGGTTGAACTTAATAAATACAATATGAATTCACTACTCTCCCGAATTTTTAATACTCACGAAACAGTCCACGCATCCAAGCATCTTGGCATCTTTGTATCTTTATCACTATTCATAATTATTTTACTAATTCTGCGCCCTATTCACTTTGACGACAATATAAAAAACATGTATACTCCACCAAAAACTTTGCTAAAAGCAGAAAAATTGTTTACTGAAATCGCCGGAACAAATGGCGATACATCAATTTTTGTTGTAAAAGGCAATAACCTTGAAGATCTTTTGCAAAAAGAAGAAGAAATAGCAGATATGCTCAATGGTACAGAATACCAAGCTTTGAGCAAATATGTTCAATCAGAAAAACGCCAAAAATCAAACCAAACATTGCGAAAAGAATTATACCGAGCAAAACTTAATGATTTTGCAATATTTTTGCCTACTCAAAAACGTTCACAATTGATTAGTCAAAACTATGGAAACAATTTTTTGAGCGTAAATAATGATTTTGAATTTATGAAAAAGAATTTCTTAATCGACAAAAACACGTCTATAATGGTGGTTTCAGGCTATAATGGAGAAAAAATCGACGGTGTAAGAATTATAAATTTCCAAAAAGATATTTCTGCACAAATTAAACATTGTAGAAGAGTTTGCTTAGGCTTGCTAATCCCAATTTTTGGACTTTTATATTTGTTACTCACAAAAATTTATGACAAAAAATCCGGATTGAAAATTCTTTTACCATCTATTTGCGCAGTGGCTTTAGTATTTGGAATTTTGGGACTGTTTGGCTGTCCTATAAACCTTTTTCACCTCTTAGCAATATTTTTGATAATCGGTTTCGGGCTGGATTATTCGGTATTTAGGTTTACAAATCCTGAAAAAGCCGGAGATTCAGTATTTTTATCTTGCATAACAACCGTATTTTCATTTGCTCTATTGGCTTTTGCCGGATTTAAACTCATTAGTTCACTCGGAACGGTTCTTGCACTAGGACTTTTGAGCTCATATATCTTTAGTTTAAATTTAATAAATAATAATATTAAAAAGGACAAAAATGAAGTATAGACGAATAAAAAGACATATTTCTCCGCATATTAAAGCGCTTGCAGATGCACAAAAAATAGTATTTGCACCACTGACTTTTCAAGCAGTTAATGCAATGCTGAAATTTGGAATATTGAAATTTATTGAAGAAAACCCGTCAACAGTTGAAGAGATTATGAAAAATTGCAAAACTTCAAAATATACAACAGAAACATTATTAGAAGTTGCTTATGCTTGTGGAATTGTAATCAAAATCGGAGAAAAGTACTGCACCAGTCTTGTCGGAAGTGCATTTTTGCAAAACGAAATGACAAAAGTTAATTTTAATTTTGTAAACGATGTTTGTTTTTTGGGAGCCTCAGAACTTTCCAATTCCTTTGAAAAAGCAGAACCTGTCGGTTTAAAAAAGTTTGTCGGGAATTACGAGACAATCTATAATGCACTTCATCTATTGCCTGAAAAAATGAAAAAAAGTTGGTTTGAGTTTGATCATTTTTATTCTGACAAATGTTTTGAGGAAGTTTTGAAAATAATTTGTGAAAATTCGCCTGCTCAAATTTTTGATATTGGCGGAAATACCGGTAAATTTGAAAGAGCTTGTTTAGAATTTGATAAAAATTGTCAAGTTAATATGATTGATTTGCCTGAAAACATTGAGGAAGCTAAAAAACATCTTAAAAACGACAGATTGAATTTTTTGGGTGTAAATGTTTTGAAAGATCAATTGCCGAAACTTTCCGGAGCTGTATTTATGAGCCAGTTTTTGGATTGTTTTTCAGAAGAACAAGTAATTGCAATTTTAACTAACATCAAAAAATCAATGCAAAAAGGTACAAAAATATTTATCCTTGAACCATTCACGGATAAACAACTTTTTGACGGAGCAACATATTCATTGGTACATATTTCACTATACTTTACTTGTATGGCGAACGGAAACAGCAAAATGTACTCTGAAAAACGAATGATTGAAATGGCAGAAAAAGCCGGTTTAAAAATTCTTAAAAAACACGAAAATATTGGAGTTCATGACTATACACTTTTAGAACTCTGTTAAGGTAAAAAAATGAGCAAAAACAATAACAAAAAATGGTTTGAAATGAAAGAACAAGCTGCAGGCAAAAAACGCCTGTTACTGCTTTGGTATATATATAAATTTATCGGAAAAAAATCTGTAAAATTTATTGTTTTTTTTGTAACTCTTTTTGCTTTTTTAGGTGCACCAAATGTTAGAAAATGTTCACAAAAATATTTAAAAATTGCAACCGGAAACGGTTCTTTAATTCAAGCTTTCAAGCATTTTTTAAACTATTCATACGGACTTGTTGATGAAATGGAAATGTTTACAGATAATTTTCCGTTTAAGGACATTTTTTTTGCTGATGAAAATATGAAAAACCTGCTCTATGACGATCTTTTAAAGAAAAAAGGTATATATTTTCTATGTTCACATTTAGGCAATATCAACGCTATGAGAGCATTTTTCCGTTCAGGGGAAATTGTTGACTACATTAAAGTAAACTTGTTTTTGGAAGCAAAACAATGTCAAGTTTTCAAAAACTTTATTAATTCGATTTCTTCTGACAATCCGATTACAACATACTCAGTGGATAATATTGACGTCACAACATCAATTGAAATAAAAGAAAAAATTGATAATGGAGAAATTTTATTCATTGCCGGCGACAGGGTTTCTGCTCATAACGAAAATGCGATGTTTATTTCTGATTTTTTAGGACAAAAAATGGGATTTCCGATTGGCGCATTCAAATTTGCACTAATACTTGATGCCCCAATTTATTTTATCGCCTGCACTTTGGAAAAAGGCGGGAAATATAAAATTCATTTGCAAAAATTCGATTTTTTCGGCACTAGAAAAGAAAAACTGCAAACATTAGAAACCCAATATGTCCAATTTTTAGAAAACCTAACTAAAAAATACCCACTGCAACTTTACCATTTTTACGACTTTTTTCTAGGTTAAAATATTTTGTTTAATATTTTCTATTTTAACTTTTTTGTTGTATAAATTGTCAATCAATCTTGCAATATCATCTTGTTTTGATTGAGTTGACGATATCTTTATATTTTCGTAAATTTTAGATACTGCTTTTTGTGCCCTATGAGGTTCTCGAGCTTTTAATCTTCTTTGAGAATTTTGAGGCTGGTTGTTTACCCAGCTTGTAACTTTTTCTGTCACAGGATCAATTTTTTTTATTATACTAATTGTTTCTCCATCTCGTTTAAATATTAGTATTTTTATAATTTTACCGGTTTCAAGATCATATTCTTGAATTGAAGAAATTTTATTTTCGTCTTTTATATTAAAATTTGTAGTTCTAACTTTTTTTCCGGTTGCCAAATCATATTCATCAATCGATTTGTAGAGAACATAATTGATTGTTCTTATTTTTTGACCTGAAAATTTATCATATTCATCAATTGAACGAACTTTTTTGTCATTAAAATAATCAAAATGAGTAGTTTTTAATCTTAAACCGGTAACAACATCAACCTCAATAATTCTATCAATTGTTTTACCGTTTTTACGATAAACTATTTCTTCTCTGGTTTTTATTTCTGGCTCATTATTCAATAGTTTTAAGTGAGAGTTAGTTGATTGTTCCGGAAAACTATTATGGATTACCTTTAATAGTGTCATAAATTTCTCCTACATATATAATACATGATAAATTATTTTTTGCTATTTTATGTAAAGTATTATACATAATTAATCCGCATAAAATATTAGCCACCAAGACACAATAACATTATTTCATTTTTTGTAAAAGTTTCAAGAAAGTTTTGTAATCCGTTCCCCAACTTGCCATAGCATCCAATACAGGAGCCAAACTATAACCAACATCTGTCAAAGTGTATTCAACTCTCGGAGGTTTTTCAGCGAATTCTTCACGTTTCACCAGTCCGTCATCTTCCATTTTTCTCAAACTGTGTGCTAGAACTTTTTGCGAAATTCCGCTACATACTTTTTTAAGTTCGCCAAAACGCTTTGTTCCCGTCAACAAATCTCTAATAATTAATATTCGCCACTTTTCACCAATTAAACGTAATGTAGTTTCTACAGGACATTTTGGCAGTTCTTTTAATTCCATAAAAACCTCAACCTCTCTTTACAAAAAGAGTATAACATAAAATATTTTTAAGTATTTATGCTACAATACTCTCAAGGAGAATATTATGAAAGAAAAAGCTATAGAATATTTTAAAAATGGTTATTCTTGTTCGGAAAGTGTTATAAAAGCAGCATCAGAAGCTGGCTTGTGTCCAAAAGAATTGTTATCGATTGCAACAGCATTTTCCGGTGGAATGTCATCCGGTTGTTTGTGTGGAACTATTGCTGCTGCTCAAATTATTAACGGTTACAATTTTGGTCGAGAAAATTCCAAAGGAAATGAAGAAATTGCACGCCAAAATGCAGCACGCATTGTTGAAGAATTTAAAAAGCGAAACAAAGTAACTTGTTGCAGAGTTTTATCCACTAATCTTCAAGGTATGGCCAAAAAAGAACATTGTTCAAAATATGTGGCTGATATTTGCGAGATTTTGGAAGGAATTATGAGTGTCCATGCTTAATCTTCTTGCTATTTTTCTGGGCGGTGGAATTGGTGCTGTTTCAAGGTATTTAATCAGTTTAAATTTAGCCAAAAACTTTGAAATTAATCTTCCCGTCTCAACGTTTTTAGTAAACGTAATCGGAAGTTTTGTTATTGGATTTTTGTATATTTTGTTTATTGAAAAAGCTGATATTACACCTGCCGTAAAACTCGCATTAACAGTAGGTTTTTGTGGAGGTTTAACGACTTTCAGTACATTCTCATTAGAACTTTTTGAAATGATTGGAAATCAACAAATTTTTCACGCTTTTTCGTATATAATTTTAAGTGTGACAATATGTGTTATAATGACAGCGATAGGAGCTTATTTTGCAAAACTTGTTTAAATTTGATAAATTAAATTTCATTACAGCCGGAATGCCTTTGAGAACAGGAAAAGGTTCATATACAAAAGCTTTTGACATACTAAAAGAAATGAACCTTGACGGAATGGAACTAGAATTTGTTCACGGCGTTCGAATGAGTGACACAAATAGAGACTTTGTTAAAAATATGTCGAAAGACTTTGTAATAACAGCTCACGGCCCATTTTATATTAACTTGAATTCTCAAGAAGAGGAAAAAATTGACGCAAGTTTGCAAAGAATTATTGATACTGCCTCTGTTGCTTCGGAAGCCGGTGCTTTCAGTATAACTTATCACGCCGCATTTTATATGGGCAAGGATAAGGAAACAGTTTACAATCAAGTTAAAACTCAAACAAAACGCATAATTGAAATTCTTGAAAACGAAAATATAAACGTTTGGATTAGGCCGGAAACAACCGGAAAAGCTACTCAATGGGGTGATATAGACGAAATAATAAGACTTTCAAAAGACTTTGAACAAGTTTTACCTTGCGTAGATTTTTCACATCTCCATGCCAGAAGCGCCGGTGAATACAACACTTATGACGAATTTTCAAAAATTTTAGAAAAAATGGGAACAGAAATCGGTCAATATGCCTTGGAAAATTTTCACGGTCACCTTGCAGGAATTGAATACACTGCAAAAGGTGAAAAACAACACCTTAACCTTGAAAATTCTGACATGAATTACAAAGATTTGTTAAAAGCAATGAAAGAATTTGGTGTAAAAGGCGCTCTTGTGTGCGAAAGCCCTAATATTGAAGATGATTGTAAACTGATAAAAGATTATTACTACAGTTTGTAAAACTAATTATTTTTTATACAAATTTTTTATTTTATCTTTTGCATTTTTTTCTACAAAATCTGTCAATTTTAGCATATTATCAAATATTTTTTGAGAAACAATATGCTCCATTTTGCAGGCTATTTCACTTGCCTCAGACTTTTCTGCACCAAGAACTTTTACAAAAAATGAAGTAATATTTTCGTGTTTAGACAAAATATTTTTTGCGACTTCCTCTCCCTCAGCAGTCAGAGTAATTGGAGAATATGGAGCATAATTAATCAATTTTCGCTCTGCTAATAGGTTCAATGCACCGGTAACAGATGCTTTTTTTACATTTAAACCATTGGCAATTTCTGTAACTTTTGCTTGCCCGTTTTTTAGCACCAGAATGTAAATTTCTTCAATATAGTCTTCTAAACTTACTGATAATTTTTCCATTACATTCTCCCAATCGTTTCAAGCAACTTAGTTGGTTCATCAATAATATATTCAGCACCTGTCAAATCTTTTTTGTCGCGAAAACCCCAAGTTACGCCAATACAAGGTAATTCCGCATTCTTTGCTGTTGCAACATCAACCTCAGAATCTCCAACGTAAACTGTTGAAAATTTATCTGCATTAAGTTTTTTCATTGCCTTAAAAACGCCATTCGGAGCCGGTTTTTTCGGAACATCATCAGCTTGTCCTATCGCAATATCAATTAAATTTTCAAAATACAAATTACACAATTCTTTTACAGCAGAATCAAATTTATTAGACACCACGCCGATTTTCAGCCCTTTTTTTCTTAAAATTGTTAGTATCTCTTTGATACTATTATAAGGTTTTGTATGATTATACATATTTTTTGAATAATTTTCTTTAAATATTGCAAGACATTTTTCTATTGTTTCATCATCACAACCAGCTGGAACAGCACGCTCTATAAGAATTTTCACTCCGTTCCCAACAAAATTTCTTATTTCTTCAATCGTCCTAACCGGAAATCCAAATTGCGACAGTGCAAAATTTGTACTGTCTTTTAAATCCTCTAGAGTGTTCAACAAAGTGCCGTCTAAGTCAAAAATTACTGTTTTTATCATAAATTATTCACTTCTATTTTCAAAATTCAAAATATAATCAAAAATCTTTTCATTATACCTGTTATCTACTGCACTAAATGGTAAAACCACACCACCAAATTGTTTTTCGACATTTTTAATCACATTCAAAGTTTTTGATTTTGGAACATAATCCATCTTGGTTACAATCGTAAAAATCGGTAAATCGTAAGCTTTTACCCATTCACGCATTTGAATATCATTTTTCTGAACATCATGCCTGCCATCAACCAATTGAATAAGTGACGCAATTTGCTGACGTTCCAACAAATATTCTTCCAAATATTTTTGCCATCTGTTTTGGGCTTCTTTAGAAACTTTTGCATAACCGTATCCCGGAAGATCCGCAAGCATAAATTTATTTGAAAAATCAAAAAAGTTAATCAAACGAGTTTTCCCTGGGGT
The DNA here is from genome assembly GCA_934717855.1 of uncultured Candidatus Melainabacteria bacterium. Lineage (GTDB taxonomy): Bacteria > Cyanobacteriota > Vampirovibrionia > Gastranaerophilales > Gastranaerophilaceae > Stercorousia. The sequence goes on along the minus strand of CAKUZI010000008.1, from coordinate 22,108 downwards.
GTTAGAGGTTTTTGCAAGTTTTTTATGGTTAGCAAGTCCATTGATAAAAGAGGATTTTCCAACATTTGAACGTCCCAAAAGAGGAAACTCCGGCAATGTATAATTTGGACATTGCGACAATTTTTCTGCACTTATTAAAAATTTTGCTTGCATAAATTTTGTAGCCATAAATTGATGATAAATTAAAAAAGATGTTTAGGCAAGTGAATACAAAATATAGAAAAAACACGTTTTCTCTACATTACAAATTTCTTTACAAATCAATATGTGCGTAGCGCAAAAAAAATCGTTAAGATTAATTTCTCAACGACTATGTATTGTTAATATTTATGCTATCCCAAATCTCGGCAGCCTGTTCTTAACTGCAGGGTGGGCTTTTGCTCTGTCTTTATACAACTGTCATTCTTAGCAGTCTTAGTAAATTTCTTCTACAATTTTAACTTTTAGCGAAAAATCTTTATACTTTTAAAAAATTCTCCGAACATTGTTACTATTGTCGTCCTCAGAATGACTGTTTTATGTATAAATTGTTATCTGGCAAGCCCTTCTTTGTGAAATTTCACACGTTTTGCAAGATGCCATTCTCTTGCAGTAATATCATCTATTCTGTTTTGAATATCTTCCAGCTCTGCCAACAGTGTTGACAAATCTTTGCGTTGCGGTTGTTGAACTTCTTCTTTTGCAAATTGTTCTTCATCTTCACTCCAGAATAGTGGAAAACAATTGTTTTCAAATAAATCTTTGTCGTTCATAAGATACACTCCTTCACTTCCTGCAAAGATCGTTCGGGGTGAACAATCTTTGCAAGAAAAACTTTTATGTGCGCAAACATTCTACCAATTATATAGGAATGAATGCTGTCGCAGTGGGTTATTATGCTCTTTCTTTTTGATTTTGAGTAATAAATGAATGAATCATATCTACCAAATCAAAGTTGCCATATTTAAACGTATAGGGTTGATTAGAATATTCACTATCGGTAATTCTTTGCAATTCTTGAACTTGTTTATAGTCCATTGAATTAAAATTGAAGCTTGTCATTTCGCCATAATCAAGCATCAAATCTTCCATATCCTGTAATCTTTCTTCATCCATGAGTACACACTCCTTATAAATTCTAGTAACAAAATATATATCGGAATGTTTTGGCAAAAACTTTAATATTTTAAATTCTTTTGTTACATATATTTACAAACAAAATTAAAAATCCTCCATTTAAAGGTTTGACTAATCAAAAAAAATTATTAATATATGCTTAGGTAGAACAGAGGTAAACTTATGGCTAATAATAATAACGGAATATTATCCGGAATATATTCAGGATTGAGCTCAACGTATTCTTTGTTGGCTTCTCAATATCCAAACGGTTTGACGCTGGAAAATATTAGTGAGGCAAGAACTAAGACATCGAACACAAATGTTTTAAACCAATCATTTGCATCATACTTGCAAACTAATTTTTCCGGCATTGATAAAAACGGAGATGGAATAATTACACAAGAAGAAATGAACAATTTGTCAAATACTATTTCAACTCAAGGTTTAACAAAAGAAGAATTAACACAGCTATACGCATCAGGTTCAAGCGGATTGTCTGATGCGACTATGACAAAAATTTTGGAACATTTTGACGAAATGGACACAAATCACGACGGAAGAATTACAAGTGCAGAAATTTCTGCATACGACGTTAATTGCGCAAGAATGCAAGTTGAAGATGAATTTAATAACCGCAAAGCAACAGATATGTCTGTATTCTACAGCGACAGTTCTTCTTCAAGCGCTGATACGTACAGCTTATTAAGTTACAAATACAAATCAAATAAGACTTCATCTTAAGACAATACATAAACTTAGTAACGATACATTTGGAAAGGAAATGACTCTACAAGGAGTCATTTTTTTTGTTTATAATTATATTAAAATAAACTTATAGGTGGTGTCATGGTTGATAAAATAAAAATTCGTGGAGCAAAAGTTCATAACCTTAAAAATATAGATGTCGATATTCCGTTGAACAAAATTGTGGGAATAGCAGGCGTTTCCGGCTCAGGTAAATCGTCTTTAGCACTCGGAGTTTTATATTCAGAGGGTTCCAGAAGATACTTGGAAGCCCTTTCCACTTACACAAGACGTCGTATGACACAGGCAGAAAAAGCTGTTGTTGATGAAGTTTTATATGTACCGGCATCTCTTGCACTTCACCAAAGACCTGCAGTTCCGGGGGTAAGAAGTACTTTTGGAACAGGTACAGAGCTTTTAAACAGTTTAAGACTAATGTTTTCAAGGTTAGCAAGTCATAAATGCCCGAATGGTCATTACCTTGAACCGTCACTTGCTGTTGCAAGCGAACAAGAGCTTGTTTGTCCGATTTGCGGTGAACACTTTTACGCACCCTCTGCAGAAGAATTAGCTTTCAACAGCCAAGGAGCTTGCAAAACCTGTAGCGGAACAGGAATTGTCAGAACCGTAGACAAATCAACTCTTGTTCCTAATGAAAATTTAACGATTGATGAAGGTGCTGTTGCACCGTGGGGAACTTTAATGTGGTCTTTGATGACCGATGTTTGCCGAGAAATGGGAGTGCGCACAAATATTCCATTTAAAGATTTAACAGACAAAGAAAAAGACATAGTTTACAACGGCCCCGCAGAGAAAAAACATATTTTCTATAAAGCTAAAAATTCAAACCAAGCTGGCGAATTGGATTTTACATATTATAACGCGGTTTATACGGTGGAAAATGCTCTTTCAAAAGTTAAAGATGAAAAAAGTATGAAACGTGTTGAAAAATTCTTAAAACAAGATGTTTGTCCGGATTGTGGCGGAACTCGCTTATCTGAAAAAGCGAGAGAACCTAAACTTTTGGGAATAACTCTCGACAAAGCTTGCCAAATGACACTTTCAGAACTTGTTGAATGGGTTGAAAAAATCCCTAATTCTTTACCTCAAAAAATGCAACCTATGGCAAAAAGTATTTGCGACTCTTTTCAATCCATCGCAAAACGGTTAATGGACTTGGGTTTAGGATATTTAACTCTTGATAGATCTGCATCAACACTTTCTACAGGCGAAAGACAAAGAATGCAACTTGCTAGAGCCGTAAGAAATCGTACTACCGGAGTTTTATACGTTCTCGACGAGCCATCTATCGGGCTTCATCCGTCAAATATCGTTGGTTTGAAAGGAGTAATTCATGACCTTGTAAACGACGGAAACTCTGTTGTTTTAGTTGATCATGACACACAAATTTTAAAAGAATCCGATTGGATTGTAGAAATGGGTCCAAAAGCAGGAGTAAACGGCGGATATGTCATTGCCGAGGGTACTATAAAAGATATTGAAAACAACCAAAAATCAATTATTGGAAAATTTCTTTCAGAAAAAGAAAATATTCTCGTGAGACCTAAAATCAAACCTGAACAAGTTTTTGAATTCGGAAAAATAAAACTTAAAACAAAACAAATTCATACTGTAAAACCTCTTCAAGTCGAAATACCAAAAGGCAGATTGACTGTCGTTACAGGTGTTTCCGGTTCAGGAAAAACTACAATGGTTTTGGAAAGTCTCGTTCCTGCATTAGAGTCAATGGTTGATGGAAAAAATTTACCGGAACATATTTTAAATATTGAAGCTGACGAAATTAAACAAGTCAAACTTATTGACGCAACTCCAATTGGGATAAATGTTCGTTCAACAGTCGCAACATATGCAAATATTCACGATGAATTGAGAAAAGTTTTCGCAAAAACTGATAAATCAAAAGAATTAGGTTTTAAAGCCGGAGATTTTTCTTATAATACCGGAAAGCTTCGTTGTCCGACTTGTGACGGTACCGGCGTAATTAATTTAGACGTTCAATTTTTACCGGATGTAGAAATTCCTTGTCCTGATTGTGGCGGTTCAAGATATACAAAAATCGCAGATAAAATCAAATATGAAAAATATTCATTGCCTGAACTTATGGCTATGGATGTAAACACCGCTATAGAGACTTGCAAAAACTTAAAAACTGTTCACCAAAGATTGCAAGTTTTACAAGATTTGGGGTTGGGATATTTAACCCTTGGAGAAGCAACTCCAAGCCTTTCTGGCGGAGAAGCCCAAAGATTAAAACTGGCAAGTGAAATGCGAAAAACTCAATCAGATTCTGTTTTTGTATTTGATGAACCTACAATTGGCTTGCACCCGTTAGATGTTCAAACGCTTTTAGAAGTGTTTCAAACTCTTATAAACAATGGAGCAACAGTTGTTGTAATCGAACACGATTTAGATGTAATAAAAAATGCAGATTACATTATAGATATGGGGCCCGAGGGTGGAGAAGCCGGCGGAGAAATAATTTTTAGAGGAACTCCGGAAGAATTAAAAAATTGTAAACTTTCCAAAACAGCAAAATTTTTATAAATTAGTTTTTTAAGTTATTTTTAACATTAATAGCAAAAAAAATTTTTTTTGATTTTTAAGATGAAAAAGAGAAGGATATTTTATGGATATTAGTTTTACAGGATTTAATAATATTAAAATCGGGAAAAAACAATACGAACAATTTGGAACATATTGCACAAATTCCGGAAATTTGTTAAGAGATAAAAAACATTATACAGAATTAAAAATAACGACACTATTAACAGACAACGAAACCGGAAACGATTTAACAGATTTTTTTGTCCGTGCTCCTAAAAAGTTTATAAATCCTGAAAGTCCAGATAAGTTAGATTTTTACATCAAAAGATTTGATGTTCCGTCAACTAAAACGCAACAAACATCATTTACATTAAATGGTAAAGACATTATTTTAGATAGCGACAAAAAACTACCACTAATGACTTTTCTTGCAAGGTTTACACGCGAAAGTTCAAAAAATCCAAATTTAAGCGAAAACCAACAAAAATGCATGAATTTTGTAAATAATAGTATTTTTTATGAAACAATGAACTACATCGAAACAAGAAAAAATCCTAAGATTTAATAAGTAAATGGTAATTATAATTAATTATATTATATAAGTTAAGCAAATTCCTGAGCAAAAATCGATTGTGGTTCAATAGAACCTGCACACGGAGAATTACTCGTGTACAAAAAAAATAGCAAGGGAGAGATTCGAACTCTCGACCTCACGGGTATGAGCCGTGCGCTCTCACCAGCTGAGCTACCTTGCCATATTATTTTATCAAATTTTTATCGACTTTCGCCGACAGTTTTTATTTTTGCATAAAAAAAATTAAATAGCAAGTATTTTTATTCTTATACTTTTAAATTTTAATAGACTACTTGAAAAGTTTGATAATTTATGACAAAATTACTTAAAAGTTTACTAATGGTATAGGAGAAGTTAATATGTCAACATTTATTGAAGATGTCTATGCTAGACAAATTTTGGACTCTAGAGGCAACCCGACTATTGAAGTCGATGTAAAACTTACAAATGGAATTAAAGGCAGAGCGTCTGTACCATCAGGGGCTTCTACCGGAATTTTTGAAGCTCTTGAACTTCGCGATGGCGATAAATCAAAGTATATGGGCAAAAGTGTTCAAAAAGCTGTTGATAACGTTAACAATATTATTGCACCGGAACTTATCGGAGAAAAAGCGTCTCATCAAAAAGAAATTGATACATTTATGATTGATATGGACGGAACTGAAAACAAATCTAAACTTGGCGCAAATGCTATTTTAGGTGTTTCTTTAGCCGTTGCAAAAGCAGCTGCAAAAGCTTATGATATGGCTCTTTACAGATATTTAGGCGGGATTAATGCTCTTACTTTGCCAGTTCCAATGATGAATATTATAAATGGCGGTGCTCATGCTGATAATAATATAGATTTTCAAGAATTTATGATTGCGCCTGTCGGAGCAGAAAGTTTTTCTCATGCTATAGAAATGGGTTGTAATGTCTTTCATACATTGAAAAATGTTCTAAAAAATAAAGGAATGACTACTTCTGTCGGGGATGAGGGCGGTTTTGCACCAAACCTAAACTCTAATGCTGAGGGGATTGAAGTTATTTTGGAAGCTATTGATAAAGCCGGTTATAATGCAAATCAAATAAAAATATGTCTTGATGTTGCATCATCTGAGTTTTATGAAGATGGAAAATATAACTTAAAAGGTGAAGGAAAATCTTTTAATAGCACAGAAATGACAGACTTTTTAGCCGAATGGGTTAAAAAATATCCAATTATTTCAATTGAAGATGGTATGGCAGAACAAGATTGGACCGGCTGGGAAATGCTTACAAAAAAAGTTGGTTCACACTGTCAACTTGTTGGAGATGATTTATTTGTAACAAATACAAGACGTTTGGCTGACGGAATTAAACGTAAAGTTGCAAATTCAATTCTTATCAAAGTAAATCAAATTGGAACATTGTCAGAAACATTAGATGCAATTTCTATGGCACACGCGTCAGGTTATACTTCAATAATTTCTCATCGTTCAGGCGAAACAGAAGATACATTTATTGCAGATTTGGCTGTTGCAGTAAATAGCGGACTAATTAAAACCGGTTCTGCTTCTCGTTCTGACAGAATGGCTAAATATAACCAATTACTAAGAATTGAGCAGAAGCTTGGTTCTGCGGCAAAATACCTTGGTATTCAAGCATTTAACGGACAGAAATAAGAAAATAAAAAATAGATAAATAAAAAAAGATTAGGCAAATTGTCTAATCTTTTTTATTCTTTATTTATCGCAAAATACACTTCTTTCAAGCGTTTTTTGCTTATATGGGTGTAAAGTTGAGTTGTCGAAACATCACTATGTCCCAAAAGTTCCTGCACAACTCTCAAATCAGCTCCATTTTCCAATAAGTGTGTTGCGAAAGTATGTCTTAGTGTATGAGGAGAAATCGCCTTGTGTAATTTTTTACCTTGCTCATGAATAAAAGTATAAACCTCTTGACGAGTAACCTCTTTTCCTTTCTCGTTCACTAAAAGATGTTTTGTTTGCAAATTATATTTTTGCATATTGTAATCTCGTTCAGGCAAATAATCTTTAATTGCTTTAATCGCTTTTTTACCAAGCGGAACAATTCTGTCTTTAGAACCTTTTCCGGTACATTCTAAATATTTTCCATTCAAATCATAGTCATTTATTTTCAAATTAACAAGTTCTGATACTCTAAGACCACACCCATATAAAAGTTCTATTATAACTCTATGAAGTTTTGTCAAATCTTGGCTCAAAATGGAGTTAATCTCTTCTAAAGTCATTACTTTTGGTAATTTTTGGGGAATTTTGGGTTGTTCAAGAGTTAATGTAGGATTTGATTTTGTTTTTTCATTAGCACAAGCCCATTTAAAAAATCCGCGAAGAGATGCAATTTTTCGCATTATACTGGTTGATGAATATTTTTTTTCATGTAATTTTCTTACATATGAATTAATTTGAGTTCGCTGAATATCATTAATATCAGTATCATTGCAAAAATCAAAAAAGTCTGTCAAATCACGTCTATATGCCTCAAGTGTATTTTCGCTCAACCCTTTTTCAATTTCTAAAAAATCCAAATATTCTGATAAAATTTGAGTATTCATAACTAATTTATACTACATATCAAACATAATTGAAAATATTTAATAATTCACAACAAAATTATATTAACTACATAGTATGTGTAATATAAATTTTGACGTTTATATGATATAATGAAAATGAACAAAAGTTATTTTAATATCGTTATATAAATGTGTAGAATAAAAAAAAGGAAATAAAAAATGAAAAAATTATTATCTATATTAACTGTATTTACAATTATGGTAATGACCGGATTACAAGCTTTTGCAAGTAGCGAACAAGAAGCTCTTAGCTTTTTCAACAGCTATGTAACCGCGGCAAACTCTTATAGCTCAACAGTTGCAACAATGTATTCGCCAAACGCCAAAATTATTAGACAAGTCGTAAAACCAAACGGGCAACTTGTAAATGTAAATACAAATACTGCAACTTACATAAAACAAATGAAAATTGGTCAAGCCGGAGCCAGAATGAGAGGTTATAAAAACACATATACTAACGTTAGTGTAAAATCTCTTGGCAATGGTTCATACAAAGTTAGCTCTTTAAGACAACCAAAAGGCGAAACTTACAAACTTAAAACATATATGATTGTTAAAAAAGTCAATGGAAAATGGCAAATTACAGAAGAAATGATGCAGACTAAAGAACAAATTTTCTTGAAATACGCAAAGTAAGAAAGTGAAATGTAAGAAGTCCATATAAGTATTAAGCAAAGCGAACGAAATGGACTTCTCACTGAAAAACTATGAACAAATTCAGATTTTTAACAGCTGGCGAAAGCCACGGGAAATGCTTGACAGCAATTATAGAAGGAATACCGGCAGGATTTGAAATTAGTGAAGAATTTATTAATTCTGAATTAAAACGCCGTCAAGGCGGATATGGTCGTGGCGGAAGAATGAAAATTGAATCAGATACTGTAGAAATTACTTCTGGTGTAAGGTTTGGAAAAACTTTAGGTTCGCCTGTAACTCTTGTTGTGCAAAATAAAGATTTTAAAAACTGGCAAAAAATTATGAGCACAAATCCGGAAGATTTTACAGATGAAAAATCTTTCTCAAAATACCGTCCGGGTCACGCAGATTTTGCAGGAAGCGTAAAATATAATCAAACTGATTTAAGAAATATTTTAGAACGTTCTAGCGCCCGCAAAACAGCTATTGAAGTTGCAGTCGGTGCTGTTGCAAAACAAATGCTTAAACAATTTGGAATAACTTGCTCATCCAAAATTATTCAAATAGGAAACGGAAAAACAGAAGAAGAATTTCATTCTGAAATAGACAGAGCAAAAGAAATTGGTGACACATTAGGCGGAAAATTTGAAGTTGTTTACGAAAATTTGCCAATTGGGTTAGGTTCTTACGTACATTGGGATAGAATGCTTGACGGGAAAATTGCTCAAGCTGTAATGAGTATTCCTGCAATAAAATCTGTTTCAATCGGAAATTCAAACGCTTACAAAATGCTTGGCAGTGAATTTCATGATCAAATATATATTAAAGACGGAAAAATTATTCGTAAGACTAATAATGCAGGTGGAATAGAGGGCGGAATGACAAATGGAGAACCTTTAGTTGTTACAGCTATAATGAAACCTATTCCAACGTTAAAAAAATCTCTTGATACAATCGATTTAAAAACTATGGAACAAACTGAAGCTCATTTTGAACGCTCTGATACTTGCGCTGTTGAAGCTTGTTCTGTTGTTGCTGAAAACAGCATTGCTTGTGTTTTAATTGATGAATTTTTGATGAAATTCGGCGGTGACAGTTTTGATGAACTTGCAAAACATATTGAAACTACTAAGTTTTAGCAATGTTTATATCTCTTAACAGAAAATTAAAGTTTTGGTTATAAGTGTCCGATATACAATTCTGTAAAAGTAGTTTTTACAGAAAGGATAGGTATATGGAAATTTCAGGAGTATCTTCAAAAGCTTACACATCATCAGCACAAGGAGTTGAAGATGATGAAGAGCTAGAAAAAACACAAGAACAAGAAACCAAAGAATATGGGGTTTCTAAGAAAAAAACAGAAGACAAAGATGTTGCAGAATTCACTTCTTCTGATTATGGAGAGAGTGATGTTGAAGATAAAGCACAAAATTATTTAAAAAACATTTTGTTTGTCGGGAATTTGACAGAAGAATCCAAAACAGCAATTTCTAGGTATATGAATACTTTTGATGTCGCTAAATTTATTAAGTCTTACGGACCATTTTCTTCAACTGCAGAAATTTCATCAGCAATGTATGCTGTAACAGCAGGTATGATTAAACACCCTGAAGATTCATAAACTAAAATTTAAATTTCGTAGAAAAATTCAATTGAGAACGCGTAGGGGCAGTAGTTTCAGAGTATATCTGGCTTGCCCCTATGTTTAAATCCATTCTGTCATCTTTAAAAGGTTTTAAAGAAAACATTATTTCACTCTTTTTGTTTTTATCAAGAAAACTTGTTGAATAAATATTTTGAACCGATACATGATTATTCAATTTATACTCCGGAGAGAATGAAAAAACTCCTTTTCCCCTCTGATCAAGCGGGGCTAAGCTGTTGCTTTTATATGATGTATTAAACGAAAATTTTTCTTTTTGATACTTTGAAAATAATGTACTTGTTTGAGTCATACTTTCCGGAGAATATTTCCCGTCATATTTTGTTCCGAGTGTAAAATTTCCGTATTGTTTTTGGTTTGTAAAAGATGACGATTTTGAGGCGTACGGATTAAAATTTTCGTACATATAAGCGTTTTGTGGAGAAATAGTTTTATCTTCATTTGTTGTTAAATCATATTTTTTATTACCAAAAACTTTTAATTTTTTTGTACTAATTTGTTTTTGCTCAGAAAAATTAAGATAAACATCTGAAGAAGAAGTTTCAATCTGTTCTTTTTTAGTTTCAGGTTCATAAATCATTCCAAATTCTGTTGTATCATCGTTATTTTCTACCTGTTGTTCTTGAGCAAAAACAGGTAATACTAAAAAAGATATTAAAAATATTATGATTAAAAACTTTTTCATTTTCATCTCTAAAAATATTATAACACCTGAAAATTTCTCAAAAATATGTTATAATATAATTGGAGTTTATAAATATGATTAATTACGATAGTTTGCTTGAAAAAATACCGAAAGTTAGAAAAATTCTTGATGATGGCTCAAATAGTATTCTTTACCACTATACAAAACCCGAAAAGCTTTTGAACATCTTAGAATCAGGTACTATTAGATTTTCTAATGCTCTTTATCTTAACGATAAAGAAGAAGTTACATATTCTTACAAATTAATTTTTAATCTTATTGATGAAATGCCTGAATTAAATCAACAACTTTTTTCAAAAATCAAAGAGCATTTCTATAAAAAATACACGAACATAATCAATGGTTCAAACGATTTTGGTTACAAATACGAATATTATACAATTTCTTTTTCTACAGATGGAGATAACCTAACTCTTTGGAATAACTACGCAAAAGGTCAAAAATATACAGGGTATAATATTGGTTTCTGCAAAAAAGATTTGATTGCAGATATGGAAAAAATCGGATTTAATTCTGTTTATGGAAATATAATTTACGAAAAGAAAAAACAAATCACTGTTTTAAAACTTATTTTTGAAAAGTGGAACAGATTTTATGAAAAAGCACTAAAATGTGTAAAAAATAAAGACAAACAGTTAGATATTGCAATAGAGCTTACTGATATTTTGAGTATAATAAGTTTATTTTTCAAAAATCCGCATTTTAAAGATGAAAAAGAATACAGAATTATTTTTATAAACAATGTAGGTACAAATTTTGCCAAACAAACTAAAATCTGCGAGAAAAACGGGCTTTTTATCCCATACATTGAATATAAATTTCTCAAAAAAACAGTCGGATGTATAAATATAGGTCCAACTTTAGATGAAAACATTTTTTACACAAGTACTTGCAGAATGCTTGCAAACTTTGGCTACGAAAGAAAAACAGTAAATAGATCTAAAATTCCATTAAGATATTAATTAAAATAAAAAGACCGATTTTATCGGTCTTTAAATGCGTGAGTAAATGTGTAGTAATTTATAAGTAGTAGTCAATTAAGCAACTAAAACATCTGCAATTTGAGCAATCCCACCAACTGTGCTTTCACTAAGCGGTTTGTTCAAATATTTTGCTAATTTTTCTGTATCACAAGCTTTTGCACTAGCCAACGCAAAAGTTGTAAAATCATCTTCAAATCCTTGTAAATCATCTAATGCTGCCATAAATGCAGAACCTGCAAATGCTTGTTCTAATCTTTTTGAAGTTGCCACATCAGATTTATCAATACCTTTTGAAAGTTGAATACCCCAAATTTGAGCTGCTGTTGCATCTAATGCACTAGCTTCAACTTTTTCAGTTTTAAATTCTACAACCGGTTTTGTTTCAGCTGTTTTTTCTTCTTTTTGAGCGCGTTTGTTACCCAAAGCTTCATAATAAGCTTTTAAAGCATCTATATTTTGTTTTTCGCCGCCGTTTCCGTTTACTTTAGTCATTTCCGTTTCTCCACATTTTGTTATTACTCACAAAATATATGACGGCATATTGTTTAATAAACTTTAATAAAAAATCATATATTGTTAAGAAATATTTACATTTTACTAATTCAACTACAACTTTATAAAAAAAAGAACCGGCTGAAATAGTCGGTTCTTTATGTGAGTAAACAAATTTTATTTTAGAAACTAAGCTAAGCCTTGCAATTCATTTAATTTTTGCATTTGTATAGCGCCACCATTCAAACCTGCAACTAGTTTATCATTTAGTTTGTCATACATATTAGCTTTTATAAACCAATCTGACGGCTCATTACCTTGAACTGCGTTATAAGCTGCTTTTTTATCAGCTCTATCAGCACTTGCAACTGTCAATGTTGACAAAGTTTGTTGCAAATCTTCCAAACTTCCAGGTTCTGGTTTTATACTGTTGATTTTTGAAAATTTAACATCAGGGTAAAAGCTTGCAGTTAATAAATCATCACCCATTTCAGTATGGTGAACACCATGTTGCTTTCCAACCGGAACATCATTTTTTACTTCCGCAGATTTATTTGTATTTCCAGAAGCTTTTGCTCTTAATGCTTCATAATAAGCTTGCAAACCTTTCATTAAATTATTGTTGTTTCCATCGTTTCCATTAACTTTTGGCATAATTCCATTTCTCCGTTTCTTTGTTTACTCTTTTTTCTTAATTTAATTTTCTTTATCCTAATAATTGATTCTCACATGTATATAAAGTATTTTTGTATTTAAAAATTGCGTAAATCGTATATATTTTATGTATATTTGTAATATTTCTTTACATTTCTCTTTATTTTATTTTTCCGCATGTTGGGCTGTATGACTGAAATGTAGACTTATGGCTAATGGTAAAAATATATCGATTTGTTAATATTGTTATATCACTTGATTAAATACGGCAGAAGACAATTTAGGAACTATGAACAAGAAAAATAGTGATTTTACGGTAAGAGAGCTTGATGTGTTGAATTTTTTAGTAAACGGCGATAGTAACAATGTTATTGCTGAAAAATTGTGCATTACAAATCACACCGTAAAAGCGCACCTTACACAAATTTATAAAAAATTAGGGGTTACAAACAGAACGTCAGCTGCAATTAAAGCCAAAGATGGTAATATTATTCCTCATCAAGACTAAGCACTGCCATAAATGCTTCTTGTGGAACTTCTACGCGACCAACAGATTTCATACGTTTTTTACCCTTTTTCTGTTTTTCCAAAAGTTTTCTCTTACGCGAAATATCTCCACCATAACATTTATCCAAAACGTTTTTACGCATTGCTTTAATATTTGTTCTGGCAATTACTCTTCCGCCAACTGCTGCTTGAATAGGTACTTCAAACAGTTGTCTCGGAATAATTTCTTTCAACTTTGCAGTCAATTTTTGACCAATATAAAACGCACTGTCTTCATGACAAATTACAGAAAGCGCATCAACAACTTCTCCGGCAAGCATAATATCAAGTTTTACAAGCTTTGAACGTTTGTAATCTTTGAACTCATAATCCATACTTGCATAACCTTTTGTACGCGATTTTAATTGGTCATAAAAATCTGTAATAACTTCACTTAATGGAATTTCATATTCCAAATTTGCGCGAACTTTATCAATATAAGACATATTTTTGAAAATTCCGCGTTTTGTTTGAGCTAAATCCATCAAAGTTCCAACATAATCATTCGGAGCTATAATTTGAACTTTTACATACGGTTCTTCAATATAATCTCTTAATTGTGCTGGTGGAAGATTTGCAGGATTATCAATTTCAATCATTTCACCATTAGTTTTATAAACATGATAAACAACAGACGGGGCAGTTGTTACAATAGAAAGCCCGTATTCACGTTCCAAACGTTCCTGAGCAATTTCCATATGCAACATTCCCAAAAATCCGCAACGGAACCCAAATCCTAACGCACTGGACGTTTCCGGTTCAAAAGTAATACTGCTATCATTGAGTTTAAGTTTTTCCAATGCTTCTTTTAAATCTGCATAATCATCATTATCTACAGGATAAAGCCCTGAAAATACCATTGGCAAAGCTTCTTTATACCCAGGAAGCGGTTCAGTTGCAGGACGTTCAACAGTCGTAATTGTATCACCAACAAACCTTGTCAATTCCTTGATTGAGCCCGCAAAATATCCAACATCGCCACAAACAAGTTCATCAACCTGAACCCTCATTGGTGTTTGATACCCAAGCTCAACAACATCGTATTCTTTACCGGATGCCATAAATCTAACCTTATCACCAAGTTTAATTTTACCATCCATAATTTTAAAGAAACAAAGTGTTCCTAAATATTGATCATAAGCACTGTCAAAAACCATTGCTCTAAGCGGTTTTTCAGAATTATCGACAGGTGGTGGAATTAACTCAACAACAGCTTCCAAAACTTCATCAATCCCTATTCCTGCTTTTGCACTAACAGGAATAGCCAAAGAAGCGTCAATTCCAAGAACTTCTTCAATCTCTTCTTTTACTCTTTCAACATCAGCAGATGGAAGATCTATTTTATTAATTACAGGAATAATTTCCAAATTTTGTTCAATTGCAAGATAAACGTTTGCAAGAGTTTGCGCCTCAACACCTTGAGTTGCGTCAACTATTAACAAAGCTCCCTCACAAGCTGCTAGAGATCGAGAAACTTCATAAGAAAAATCAACGTGTCCGGGAGTATCAATTAAATTAAGTTCATAATCTTTGCCATTTTTAGCTTTATACTTCATACGAGCTGAATTTAATTTAATTGTAATACCACGTTCGCGCTCAATATCCATTGAGTCCATAATCTGATTTTGCATATCACGTTGGGCTACAGTACCTGTTTGTTCAAGCAAACGGTCTGCAAGGGTAGATTTTCCGTGATCGATGTGTGCAATTATACAAAAGTTTCTAACATTTTCTCTATATTTCATGATTTCCATTGTATAAAAAAAATAAAAGTTCTTCAAGAGGGAAGTTTATTAAGAAATACAGAGAAGAAATTACTAGATTATTAAGATCGTAGTGACTTTCCTTGTTACCACTTATCTAATCTGTACCGGCATAATTAAGCAAACATAATCTTCTTCGCTGTTTGGTTTAAACATTGTTGCTGACAGTGGAGTATTCAAACCTACTTTAACTTCATCTGAATCAATATTTTTCAAAGCTTCAAGAACATATTTGTAGTTAAAAGCAATCGTTAAATCTTCACCCTCGTAATTAATATCAATAACTTCTTCTGACTTACCTGAATTTGAAGTATCTGCAGTAAGTTTCAATGTATTATGACTGAATTCTAATTTTACAATACTTGTTTTTTCATCAACCATAATAGAAACACGTTCCAAAGCAGATGCCATCTGAGAAACATTTACTAATGCTTCTTTAGGACTTTCGTTCGGAATAAGTTTATTATATTGAGGGAATTGACCTTCCAAAAGTCTTGAAATAGTCATAGTTTTCTCTGATTTTATAATAAGTTTAGATTTTTCTGTATAGATTTTTACAGATTCTTCATCAATAAAACTTGTCATCTTAATAAATTCATTCAAAGTCTTTGATGGAATAATAAGTTGTCTTGCCATATTCTCTTTATTATCAATAGTTTCACGAACTCTTGCAAGACGATTTCCGTCAGTAGACGCGATTTCCATAACGTTGCTTGAAATATCACAAACAATACCTGACAAAAGATTGCTTGTTTCATAACTTGCAGCTGCAAAACCGGCTTGACGCACAGCTTTTGCAAACGGTCTGATTTGAATTTCAAACCCCTCATCATCATTAAGATTTACACTTGAAAATTCAGGAGGAAATTCTGAAGCAGAAATTCCAATGATATCAAATTTAGAATTTTGACAAGTTATATTAACAGAAGTTTCACCCTCAGCCATTTCAAAAGTAATTAATTTATCACCAAGCTTTGAAACTATCTCATTGAGAGTTTTTGATGGAAGTGTAATTTTTCCTTCTTCTTCAACTTGTGCATCAACTTCTGCAATTACTGTTAAATCCAAATCAGTAGCAACAAGCTTAATGGCGCTTGTACCAATAGTTTCAATCAAAATATTTAACAATACAGGTTGTAAAGCTTTAGCAGAAGTTGCTCTTTCTACAATTT
Source organism: uncultured Candidatus Melainabacteria bacterium (assembly GCA_934717855.1). GTDB lineage: Bacteria > Cyanobacteriota > Vampirovibrionia > Gastranaerophilales > Gastranaerophilaceae > Stercorousia. Next base: position 5,934 of record CAKUZI010000008.1, on the reverse strand, counting down.
TAATCCCATTATACAAATCTTCTTTTTTAATAACAAATTTCATTATCCTACTCCAAATTAATTACCTTATAAATAAATTATAATCGTTAAAAACATAAATAGAATAATATAATACGAAAACTTTACTTTCTGAGTTTTGAACAATTAGTTTTCTATTATATATAATATAATAATTATATTTATATATATAATAGTAATAATAAGCTCGAATTATTTGTAGAAAACCAATGAAAACTATTGGTATCACTGAATTGTAACATGTAGAAAAAATAGTAGAAAACATGTATAAAACTAAATATAAATTGTAGAAAACTAATAATATATAAAAACTATGTAGAAAACTCATGAATTTTCTACAAAAACACATCTACTTTTCTACCAATATATTAAAAGTTTTCTACAATGAGTACTAAAGCTTAATATTTGCAATACTTTTAGTGTTATTAATATAGTTTTGCAGAAACAAAATTGCAAATCTTTTATATTTTATGCTATAATAAATTCTATGAGAAAACCAATTGTAGCAATAGTAGGACGTCCAAACGTCGGGAAATCAACTTTCGTAAATCGTTTGATAGGTACAAGAAATTCTATCGTAGACGATTTGCCGGGGGTTACACGTGATAGAATTTATTTTGATGTTGAATGGCAAAACAAATTATTTACCGTAATCGACACAGGCGGAATTATCCCTGGTGACGAGGATGAAATTATGTTGTCTATTTTTGATCAGGCTAAAATTGCTTGTGAAGAAGCAGACAAGATTATTTTTATTGTTGACGGTAAAGAAGGTGTTAACCCTGTTGATTATGATATTGCAAATATTTTAAGACAATCAGGAAAACCAGTTTTTTTGGCAGTTAATAAATCTGATAACAAAGAATCTTTGCTTATGGTAAACGATTTTTATTCACTTGCTATAGGTGAACCTATTGGTATATCTGCTCTTCACGGCTCAGGTGGAGTAGGTGATTTGTTGGATTTGGTTACAGAAGATTTTTCAAGAGAAATCGAAAAAGAAGAAGATAACACAATTAGAATTGCAATTGTTGGAAGACCTAATGCCGGAAAATCTTCTATAGTCAATGCTTTGCTTAACGAAAACAGAGTAATTGTATCCGATGTTTCCGGAACAACTCGTGATAGTATTGACAGTTCAATAACTTTCAATGATAGAGAATTTGTAATTGTTGATACTGCAGGAATTCGTAAAAAATCAAAGGTTGACTGGGGCGTAGAAAAGTTTGCCGTAGATAGAGCAATTCGTTCTATTAGAGATTGTGACGTTGCGCTTTTGGTTCTTGATGCAACTCAAGGTGTTTCAGATCAAGATAAAAAGATCGCATCTATTATTACAGAAGCCGGAAAAGGTTTGATTATCGCTATTAATAAATGGGATTTGATTGAAGATAAAAAATCGAATTCTGTTAACGAATATAATAAAAAACTTGCGAATGATATTCCGTTTTTGGAATATGCACCAAAAATTTATATTTCAGCAGTAACAAAACAAAGATTAAATACAATATTTACGGAAGCAGAAAGCGTTTATGCAGAATGTACAAAACGCATTTCTACAGGTTTGTTGAACAAAGTAATAAAAGAAGCTTATATGCTTAATCCACCTGCTTCATCAAAAGGTAAACGCTTAAAAATTATGTATGTAACTCAAACAGGCGTTCAACCACCGCATATCGTTATTTTTGCAAACAATGCAGATTTAATGAAAGACCACTATAAACGATACATAGAAAACAAATTACGTGAAGCTTTCGGATTTTTTGGAACTCCAATAAAACTATCCGTCAGAGAACGCTCTGATAGAGATAAAAAGTAATTCTTTCATTTTTGGAAAATTTTTTTTAAAAGTAAAGTAGGACGGGATATCTATCCCGCCCTACGTGCTATGCGTTTACGTGAAAAGTGAGACGTGAAACGTGAAAAGACCTTTTCGTTAGTGAGTGGTGAATAGCCCGTTTCAAAAGTAGGTTTGGCATACTTGCCCAACAACAAAATATGCACAACAGAAGCTGTCATCGCGCACTCCGTTGCGCGATCTTTTTGATAGATAATCATTCCGGATAGATCGCGCAACTCATAATCCAAAGCACAAAACTCTTATTTATTTTGCCAATCGTGCGCGATGACATGGTACAAAATAGTATAAAAATCTCAATTTATATTGGCGGAAGGAACTCATCATACGTGCTAATCACTATGAATGACAACTTTTACAAGCTAACAAAATTATATAAAAAACTTATTGAAAAATATTTTTTAACTCTTCTGGTGTAATTTCAAATGCTTTTACGGCGGAATAATCTGTTGGTAGAACAAAAACTATTGATTTAGAGGTTGCTTTTTTGTCCATTTGCATTAACTTAATCATTTTATCTATTTTAAAACTTTTAACTTCTCGAAAACTGAATTTTTTTATAATATCTTCTGCTAAAAATTTATAATTTTTGTCGATTAAATTTTTCTTCAATGCAAGTTTAAATGCGAATTTTATACCCTCTACAATTGCTTCTCCATGAGTATATTTTTTATAATTCGTAATTTTTTCAATTGCATGACCGTATGTATGCCCAAAGTTCAAAATTCTTCGCAAATTACTTTCTTTTTCATCTTTTTCAACAACAGAAATTTTTAATTTTATACAAATTTCAATCAATTGTGCTAAAGTTTTTTCTTTTCGTTCAAGAATTTGTTCCGATTTTTCTGTCAAAAAATTTGTTAAATTCAAATCTTCATCGCATTTACAACTTTTTTCAATAAAAGAATATTTTACAACTTCTCCTAAACCAGTCTTAAATTGTCTGTCATCAAGAGTTTTTAAAAATTTTGGATTAATAAAAACAGCTTTCGGTTGATAAAAAGCACCAACAAGATTTTTGCCAAATTTAGTATCAATTGCAGTTTTTCCACCTACTGAACTGTCTACACAAGCAAGAAGTGTTGTAGGAACTTGTATAAAATCAATTCCACGCATATATGTTGAGGCAACAAAACCTGATATATCTCCGACGACACCACCGCCAATTGCTATTATAGCATCTTTACGGGTTAATTTCATCTTGAGTGCATGGTTTAAGATTTTTTCAAAATTTTTGAAATTTTTTTCTTTTTCGCCATCTTTTAAAATATATTTATTTTCTTTTGGGATACCAAGAATTTTTCCGTATAATTTTTCAACTTTTTCAGAAATTATAACAAGATATTTTTTGTTGTTAACAAATTCAAAAATTTTCTTCACAAACGAAGAAAACTCTTCATTTTCAATATAAATAGGATAATTTTTTTCTTCTGATTTAATGTTTACGGAAAGATTAACCATTTAATGCTCCAAGAATTTCACTTATTATAGTAAAAGGTGTTTTTTTAGCTGTATCAATTGTAATATCTGCTTTTTCGTAGTTTTTTGCACGCAAATTCATTATTGTAGAAATTTTTTCAATTGAAAAATTTTTCTTTAACAGAGGTCTTTTTCTACCAATTGCTTTTGATTGATTTGTTTCTGAGTTTAGTACTTCTGTTTTAATACGGTTATAAATTTCTTCCGGAGTAGCTTTTAGATAAATTACATTTGATGTTTCGAGCATAATTTTTCTGTTTTCTTCGCTTTCAAAAGCTCCGCCACCTGCTGAAATTATAGCTTTTTCACCTCTACAAAAATGTCTGACTTTTTCTGTTTCAAGCATTCTGAAAAAAGGTTCACCGTGTTTCAAAAAGATTTCTGAAATTTTTTTTTGCGTACTTTTTTCAATTTCTGCATCTATATCAACATATTTGTAATCAGGAAGTTCTCGGCTTAACTCTTTACCAATAGTAGTTTTTCCGCATCCCATCATACCAATTAATACAATATTCTTTTTCATAGGTTCTATTTTACTATAAACTTTTTTGATTTGTACATAATAAAAAACGAGGAAATTTTCCTCGTTTTCTTTAAATATTTTTATTTCAAACTATTGAACTGCAATTGATTGCCCGTTAGTCATTTTACTCAAAACTTCTACAGCTTTTTTCAATTGTAAATCGTTTTTATTTTTCACATCCTCTTCTGTTAGTTTAACAATAATATCAGGTGTTATACCTTTTTTGTTAATATCTGTACCGTTTGGTGTTAAATATTTTTGGATTGTAATATTGATACCTGCTTCGTAAGGCAATTTATTAATTTCTTGAACCAAACCTTTACCGAATGATTGTTCACCAATAATTACGGCTCTGTGGTTGTCTTTCATTGCACCTGAAAAGATTTCTGAAGCAGAAGCAGAACCTTTATTAATCAAAACAACAACAGGTTTTTTTGTATAAACGCCGGAAGAAGCTCTTTGAGTTTCTTTGTAACCATCTCTGTCTACTGTACTTACAATAGTTCCACCGTCCAAGAACATATCTGAAATATAAATTGCGTTAGTTAACAATCCACCAGGGTTTGAGCGCAAATCAACAATGAACCCTTTTTTGTTTCTATTGTTGTTTAAGATACTTCCAAATTCTGTCGCAGCATTTCTACTAATAAATGAACTTAATCTGATATAACAAAAATCGTTTGGAATAGTCATATCTGTCGGCAATTTTTGTGAAATAGATTTAATTTCGATTTCTGCACGAGTGATTGTGTAAGTTTTAGGAGCTACGTCTTTGCGTTTTACAAGTAAAGTAACTTGAGTACCCTCTTTACCTCTGATTTTGTCAGCAGCTTTGTCAACAGTAATTCCTTTTGTGCTGACACCATCAATTTCTAGAATTTCATCGTCAGCTTGAAGTCCGGCTCTTTCAGCAGGAGTATCTTCAATTGGAGCAATAACCATTAATTTACCGTCTTTAACACCAATTTGAATACCGATACCTTTTAAAGAACCTTTGATAGAACTTGTTTCATCTGCAAATTCTTTAGGGTCTAAAAATTTTGTATATGGGTCATTCAAACTTGCGACCATTGTATTAATTGCTACATAAGCATCTTCATTTGTTCTGATTTGATTATCATATTTATGGCGCCATTTAGCCCAATTTTGTTGGTTGTTAGTTTGATCAACAAACTTGCTGTTAATCAATCTCCAAACATTGTCATACAAATCTACAGGGCTGTATGCAAATACATTATCACGAATTACCCACCCTGATAGTAGCAAAAATGCTCCTAAAAATATAAAGCTTTTTTTCATAATGTTTCTCATTCTTTTATTATTTCCTCCAAATACTCTTAACCTTTTTGTTGCACAACTTATTTATAAAGATGTAAATCCAATAAAAAAGTTTCCTAATTTGCAATTTTTAGCATTAAAAGTTTTTTGGTTTTATCATACCATAATTTTCCAAAAAAAGGAAATTTTCATTATGTATAAAGACTATTTTTTATCGTTTTTTGTAATCAAATATGTTAAAAAATCCAATCTTCCAATAATTTCTACATAGCTTTCGAGAGTAATATCAAGATTATTTTTGATTGATTGTCTTGATATATCAATGTTTTTGAGTACCTCTTGTTTTAAATCTAAATTAATCATAATAACCTCCATTTTTAATTATATGGAAATTATATTAAAAAAATATTTTAAATCAATAGAAATATGGAAATAAAATTAAAATATTTAATAATAAAAAATTTCACCTCTCAATTAGAAAGGTGAAATCAAAGTGTTAAAACTATTTTTTTGTACTAAAAACAAATTATTTTATTTTTGCTTCAAGTTTATCTAAACGTGTTTTAAGTTCTTTATTTTCTTTTTCTAGTGCGGTAACACGGCTGTCTAGTTCTTTAATTGCATTGATTACTGCATAGAACATATCTTCCATGCGAATTGTTAAGAAACCGTCTGCGCCTTTCTTTACAGCATTAGGGAATACTTTTTGCAAATCTTGTGCTATTACACCAACGTGCGGTTCTTTCGCCTTATCTTTTTTAAACGTATAATTAAACAC
>CAKUZI010000007.1 GCA_934717855.1 uncultured Candidatus Melainabacteria bacterium | reverse complement strand
TCCTTGAAGAACTTCATTAAGAGGTCTTGCTTTTATTTCCCTCATAAAAGAAGCATGCGGTAATATAGTTTTTAAAATTTTACTTGCAATCATAATTATTCCCCGAAATCCCCGTATTTATATAAAGAGATTATGTTAGGGAAAATTGCCTTTTTGTTACAAAAGTTTATAAAAAGTGAGTTTGGATACTAACCCCAACAATTGGCGCAACGAGCAAATTTTAGTATAACAACATCAAAGGCACTAAATGCAAAATTATAGGGTAATACAATTGATAATTCAGTGTGAAACTTTAAAATGGACTTAATTAATTTAAAAAAATCAATTTGAATTTTTCCAATTTTATATTGCATAACGGATTTACAGTTTTTTAATGTTCAAAAACTAATTCTTTTCCATTAAAGTCAACATTAATTTTATCGCCTTTTAAAAATTCCTTTTCAATAATTTTCATTGATAATGGTATTTCAACAAGCTGACGGATAACACGTTTTAGTGGTCTTGCGCCATACAATGGTTCATAACCCTCATTGGCAAGGAAATTTTTCGCGTTTTCTGTTATATTTAATTCAATATCTTGTTCTAAAAGACGTTTTTTCAACGAACTTAATTGAATATCAACAATTTGAGTTAATTCCTCTAAAGTCAAGGCGTTGAACATTATTATTTCGTCAATTCTGTTTAAAAATTCAGGTTTAAATTTTTCTCTTAATGCGTGGTTTAATTCTTCTTTTTTATCTTTTTCGTCAAGTGACTTGTCTAAAATAATGTCACTTCCAAGGTTGCTTGTCATAATTATTACGGTATTTTTAAAATCAACAAGATGTCCTTGTCCGTCTGTTAAACGTCCGTCATCGAACATTTGTAGCATTATGTTGAATACATCAGGATGAGCTTTTTCAACTTCATCAAAAAGAATAACAGAATAAGGTTTTCTTCTAACTGCTTCTGTTAATTGACCACCCTCTTCATATCCGACATAGCCTGCAGTTGCACCGACAAGCCTTGAAATAGAAGCTTTTTCCATAAATTCAGACATATCTATTCGGATAAGAGCATCTTCATCATTGAATAAAATGTATGCCAGAGTTTTACCCAATTCTGTTTTGCCTACTCCTGTAGGACCAAGGAATAGAAATGTTCCTATAGGACGTTTTGGATCTCTCAAGCCTGAACGAGATAAGCGAATAGCATTTGCAATTTTGGAGACAGCTTCATCTTGCCCAACTACGCGCTCGTGCATTACATTTTCCATTTCAATAAGTTTTTTTGACTCATCTTCCATTAGGCGATTAACCGGAATTCCTGTCCATTTCGCAACAATGTAAGCAATATCGTCTGCATCAACTTCTTCTTTAAGCAAGCGTTTTTTACCAGACTGAGCTTGAATTGCTTGTAGTTTTTGCTCCATTTCAAGCATCTGACTGTATTTTTGCTCAAGTGCTTGTGACATTTGCGGATTTTTTTTGTTAATTTCAATTTGAGCTTTCAATTTTTCGATATTGCGTTTTACTGCACCTGTAGAATCAATAACTTTTTTCTCTTTAAGCCATTGTTCTTTTAATTTTTCGATTTTTGTATCTATTTCTGAGATTTTTTTAAGAATTTTTTCAAGCTTTTTAGATGATTCCGGATTTTCATCTTTTTCAAGAGCTTTTTTATTCATTTCTAATTGGATTTTTTGACGTATGTAAATATCAATTTCTTCAGGCATTGTGTCAATTTCAATCCTTAAGGCAGATGCAGCTTCGTCCAATAAATCAATTGCTTTGTCCGGTAAACATCTGTCAGAAATATATCTGTGAGAAAGTTTTACGGCTTCAACAATAGCACTGTCGAGAATTTTTACGCTGTGATAGCCCTCATATTTGTCTTTAAGTCCTCTTAAGATGCTTATAGTTGTTTCTACGGATGGCTCTTCTGCGACAACCGGTTGAAATCGGCGTTCTAAAGCTTTATCTTTTTCGATATATTTTCGATATTCATCAGTTGTTGTTGCCCCGATTACTCTAATATTTCCACGTGCAAGCATTGGTTTTAAAAGATTTCCGGCATCCGCAGAACCATCAGATGAGCCGGCTCCTATAATTGTGTGGATTTCGTCAATAAATAACATTAAATCGTCGGATTTCTCTTCAATAGCTTTAAGTACGGCTTTTAAGCGTTCTTCAAATTCTCCTCTATATGAAGCTCCGGCAAGGAGTGCACCTAAATCAAGTGCTAAAATTTTGTCATTTTTTAAGCTTTCCGGGACATCACCTGAAATAATTCTTTGAGCCAATCCCTCAATAATTGCGGTTTTTCCAACACCTGGGTTTCCGATAATTACCGGATTGTTTTTTGAACGACGGTTTAAAATTTGGATTGTTCTTCTGATTTCGTCGTCACGTCCTATTACGGGATCAAGTTTATTTTTTTTAGCTAATTCAGTTAAGTCGCTTGTATATTTTTCAAGTGCTTCGTTTTTCTTTTCGGTTTTATCAATTTCAGAAGTTTTCGCAGATTTCTCATCATGAACAGTTTCTTCAACTGTTGTGATATTGCTGACTTCTTCAGTCATTTTTTCGTACAATTCAAGACGATTAATCCCAGATTGTTCCCAGAGGTGGTTGAGGGTTCTGTTATCAATTTTGAATAGCGCAAGCATTAAATGTTCAATACTAACTTGTTCATCATTGTGTTTTTCGGCTTCTTCTTGAGCAACTTTCATTAAAATGACAGTCTCTGTAGAAAATCTGACATCAGAAAATTTTCCTCTGGCAAAATATGCGCGTTTTGAAACATAATTATTTAACCTATCAATAATTTCCGGATTTTCAAGTCCAACACGTTCAAACAATATTTTGGGTAAATCATTTTGATCGAGCATTAAAGCTAACATTAAATGTTCCGGTGCAAGTTCCGGATAGTTTCTTGCTACAACTATTGATTTTGCTGATTTTATAATCGCTTGAACGTGTTCTGTCAAAAGCATTTCTTAACCCTCTTTTTTCTAATTATATAGGTAATGGGTGCTGTAGACATCATTCAAGTGTTTGAGGTTTATTTGTGTATGGAATCTAGCAAATTACTTGGGATGGGTGAATGTTGTTCAAACCTCCGATTAGTGCTTTATAGCTGTACCCCCAAGTAGTTTGTGCTTGCAAGTTAAGATAGTATTTTTTGATTAATTCTAAATATTGTGAATTGTCTTTTCCTAAATATTTTAATAACAACTCTATCGGAAGGTTTCCTCCCCCTCTTCCCATTCCAAAAGTTGTTGCATCAACACTGTATGCACCGAGTTCAATCGCCTTGATTGTATTTGTAAAAGCAAGTTGAAGATTGTTGTGCGCGTGAAAACTAATTCTTTCAAATCCGCAATTTCCTAGCTTTTTATAAATATTTTCAACATCTTTCGGTAAAAAAGCTCCAAAACTATCAGCAAAATATATTGATGTCAAAATATCTTTATTTTTCCAGTTTTTAAGAAGTTCATAATCTTCAAATTTGTCAGCTGTCATGAGGTGAAGAAAAACTTCAAACCCTTGGTTTTTAAAATCTTCTATAGCGAAAATCGCAGTTTTAATTTCATGCGGATAGCAGGCAATTCTTACGCAGTCAGTTTTTTCAGATACAGGATGAATGTTTTTTGCGTCTAACATTGTGCAAAGTTTAATTTTGGATGAGTTTATGCATTCAGGCATATTATAACCGGCTTCAAAGTAGTCGATTTCGGAATTTTCTGCAACTTTCAATGTATCCAGAATACATTCTTCTGAAAAGTTCCATTTATTAACATGTCCACCATCTCTTAGCGTACAGTCTAAAATCTTTACCATGCAAATATTCTAGCACAAAAAATTATTCTGAATAATCTTGACCTTTGTTGTAGTTTTCGTATTCCAGTTTACCGTCTCCATAAATAATGTTTTTTAAACTTTTGCCACCAGCTGAAGGAGCTGTTTGTAGCATTAATTTTTCTTTATAAACCGGAAATTGGTATACGTCACGTCCATATTGGTTTGGCTTTTTTACCCCATTAACATCTACATCAAGATATCCACATGAATAAGAAGTCCAATTAACTGTTTGGTTGCTTCCGTCTGGATTCAATACCGGTCTTCCGTATTCGTCTGTTTTGTTTGATGTTATGTTTGCATAGCAATTTTCTCGTTTTGCATTACTAAGGCTAATTATAGCTCCATTTGAAAGAATAATTATAGGTTCCCAAGGAGCGTAATGTACTTCGCCTTTGTTATCGGCATCTAATCGAAGAGTTGCATATTTGATTTCATAATAATATTTTGAACACCCTTTTTCGTTTTTGTCTTTGCAAACTTTAGCACCATTAAAATATTGTCCAAGTTTTTTTGCAACTTCATATGAAGAATCTGTTGTGTTAAATAATAATGAATTATCTCCCACTACGTCAAAGTCTTTTTGTGCTAATATAAGAGCGTTTCCAATATCAGAATATAATTTTTTAGTTCTTGTTGCAAATTCTTTTTCTTGATGTTTTTGAATTAAGCTTGGTAGTGTAATTGCTGCAACTACACCGATTATTGCAAGTGTTATTAATACTTCTGCCAAAGTGAATGCAAAACTCTTATTTTTCCTCATTTAAAACCTCAGATATTAAAAAATATTACAAATGTCATTACTTTATAATAATATTCATTCCTTTATAATTATAAAGTTTACTATATTGTCTCATATATGTCAATATAATCATAATGAGCGTACGAACAGACATAAAAATGTTACTTGCTGAAAATGATGTTTCCATTACAAGATTAGCAGAAATGCTTACTAAGAAAACTGGAAAGTACTATTCGCAATCAAATATTTCTCAAAAACTTTTGAGAAATACTTTGAAATATGAAGAAGCAAAACTTATTGGCGAATTGTTAGGATATGAGTTAAAATTTAACAGAGTAAAGCCTTTTAAATATTAAATTACATTGCTATTGTCGGGTTTTTATTTTTCATGATAAAATCAATTTATGTTTACAGGGATTGTAGAAGAAATCGGAAAAGTTAAATCGTTTGACGGCAAAAGACTTGTCGTTGAGTGTTCAATTGTGCTTGAGGGAACTAAATTAGGTGACAGCATTGCAATTAACGGTTGTTGCCAAACAGTTGTAGATATAGGGAAAAATTACTTTTCTGCAGATGTTAGTTCTGAAACTTTGCGAATTACTAAAGGGTTTAAAACTGGCGAAAATGTCAATCTTGAGCGAGCTTTAACTCCGCAAACACGCATGGGCGGTCATATCGTTCAGGGACATGTCGATGGAACAGCACGCTATATTGGCGATATGAGGTTTGAAGTATCGTCTGAGCTGGACAAATACATTGTTTATAAGGGTTCAATTTGTGTAAACGGTGTGAGTTTAACTGTTTCTAAATCTGAAAAAAATATGTTTTGTGTTGCAATAATTCCGCATACTCTTGAAAATACAAACTTGAAAGATTTGCGTATTGGGGATTTTGTTAATATTGAAACAGATATTCTCGGGCGGTATGTTGAAAAATTTTTGTCACCGCAAAATAATATTACAGAAGATTTTTTGAAAGAAAATGGGTTTATGTAAAATGGAAAACTTTAAATTTGACAGTATAGAAAGTGCAATAGAAGACTTTAAAAACGGTAAAATGCTCATTGTTGCGGACGATGAGGATAGAGAAAACGAGGGTGATTTGATTTGTTCTGGGCAAATGGTTACGCCTGAAATTATCAAGTTTATGGCAGAAAACGCAAAAGGTTTGATTTGCCTTGCAATTGCTCCTGAAATTGCTGAAAAAATGCAGTTACCGCAAATGGTTGAACAAAATAACGAATCTATGAAAACAGCCTTTACCGTAAGCATTGATGCTAGTGAAAAATATGGTGTAACAACCGGAATATCAGCGTTTGATAGAGCAAAAACTATAGAAGTTTGTCTTGCACATGATGCTCAACCGTCGGATTTGCGACGTCCGGGGCATTTGTTCCCTTGTGTTGCAAGAAAAGGCGGAGTTTTGACAAGGACTGGGCATACTGAAGCTGTTGTTGATTTGGCAAGGCTTTGCGGGCATGTTCCGGCAGGGCCAATGTGTGAAATTATGGCAAAAGATGGGCATATGGCTCGTCGAGATGATTTGTATAAGTTCGCTAAAAAACATGGAATTAAATTTATTTCTGTTGCAGAACTAATTGCGTATCGTTTGAAATCCGAAAAAATTGTCACAAGAGAAGCTGAAGCTCATTTGCCGACACAATTTGGTGAATTTGAAATTTATGGTTATCTTAATCACATGACAGGACAAGAAAGTGTTGCTTTAGTAAAAGATGACGGTTCAGACAAAATTCCTCTTGTTAGAGTACACAGTGAATGTCTTACAGGCGATATTTTTCATAGTTTGAAATGTGATTGTAATTATCAATTACATAGTGCTTTGGAGATGATTAATAAATACGGAAAAGGTGCTCTAGTCTACATGAAAGGACATGAGGGCAGGGGAATTGGTATTATTAATAAAATTAAAGCATATCATCTTCAGGAAGAGGGGCAAGATACGGTTGAAGCTAATGTTTCTTTAGGATTTAAACCTGATTTAAGAGATTACGGCATGGGTGCGCAAATTATTCGTGATTTAGGTTTTAACAATTTTAACTTAATTACAAACAATCCGAAAAAAATCGTCGGTTTGAATGGTTACGGATTAACTGTACATGATATAGTTAAAATACCGCCATACATAAATGAGTATAACAAGCGGTATATGGAAACTAAAAAAGAAAAAATGCACCATATGATTTAATGGCTGTTTTTTTAATTACAAGGAATTGAGGACATGACTGACGAAAACCAAACTTTTGAAGCTAGATTATTAACTCCAAATGACTATAAAGGATTTGCAACTGTATACAATGATTTTGTAAACAGAGCCGTAACTGAGTATAATTTTGAACTTGAACCATTAGATTATGATGGGTTTATAGATGCGGTTGAAAAGAAATTGATAGAATGTGTAGTTTTGTTCGAAAGTTCTATTCCGGTTGCTTTTTTGGTTTATACAACTGCGATTTCGGAAGCTGTTGAACTTAATATAATTCATTCTTTGAAAATGGAAAATATGGTCGAAAGAGCTATGTACCTTATCAAAAAATTCTTAGAACTTACAAAAGCTGAAAGATTAGATAAGATTGTATGTTATCCGATGTTGGGAGCTCAAAAAGATTTAATAGGCGACATTGCTCGTTATGGGTTTAAGTTTGTTGGAATTGCTGTTTTGAGATTTATGATGTCTGGAACAAATTCAAGAGATATCTTAAAAATCACTCAGCTTGCACCATTAGATAGTGAATACAAACTTGTTGATTGGCAAGATAAATATTTTGAAGATGCAGTTGAAGTTGTTCAAGAGGGTTTTGAAAATAGCGCAGATGCATTGTTTGACCCAAGATTTAAGACTATTGATGGAACTCGTGACATAATTACTAAAATTGTAAAAAATATTTATGCAGAATTTTTGCCAGAAGCTACAACTATTTTGCTTTGTAATAATATTCCGGTTGGTTTTTGCTTCATGAACCTTACCGGTGGAAGAATTGCAAATATTCCAATTGTTGCGATAAGAAAAGAACATCAGGGCAAAGGGTTGTCAAAACATATGTTGAAAAAATCTGTAGAGATGCTTATTGATTTAGCAGATAATGGAATTAAACCGATTAGTGAAGTTAATACAACAACTGAAACAAATAATTTTCAAGCGCTAAAAATGTACAGACATCTAGGTTTTAAAGAAGACTATAATTATCCTCAATCTTATTTGCCGGTTAAAGATTAGTTGCGTCTGAATTTTTAATGAGATGAGATTTGTGCTTATTGCCCAAATTGGCGAGCTATGCTATAATTTTGGTAAACGAACGGAGAACAAATGAGTTTATTACATATTTTTACAGATATTCCGATATTGATAGTAATTTTTACTTTCTTATTTTCGATTATTTATTGTGCTAAAAATTATATTTCGGTTAATAAAAATTTAAAAATATTGTTGGCATTTATTTCTAACTTTAGAAAAAATGATTTAAGTTTTCGCTTTAAAGAAATTGATGAATGGATGAGTTCAAATCCATACGTATCAGGTGTTTGGCTCGAATTTAAAAACACTTTGGTATTTTCAGAATCAATTGCATTAAAAGGAAGAAATAATGATTTGACATACAAGGAAGTATCTTCTACTGTTCAAAATATTCAGACAACAGTTGATCCTTTGTACTTTTTTAATGAAGAAACTTTGATTTTGTCAAAATATAATAGTAAATTTATCTCAGCAATTCCGACAGTTTTAACTGGTTTTGGTCCTTTGTTTACATTCTTAAACATTGCTATTGCATTTGGTAAAATTGACTTTTCAACTCAAGAAAGAACAATTTCTTCTGTTGCAGGTTTGATGTCATCAATGCAGACAGCTGCTTTAGTATCAGTTATCGCCGTTGGTTCGTCATTGATATTTTTAATGTTTGAAAAAATTGCTTATCAATTGCTTTGCAACAGTCCGCTTGCGACATGTACAGATTTAATGGGCAAGTTGTTTAGTAACATTTCTTCTGAAAAATTCTTGTTGGAATTGTTGAAAGAAACTAAAATTCAAAACAATTCTATTTCAAATTTAATCACTTCAATGCCTCAGCAATTTAAAAATGCATTAAATTCAGGTATTGCGAGTAACCTTGTGCCATACCTTGAAAATCTTATTTTCGGTTTAAATGAAGTTAACAAAAGCATGAAAGAAGTTGCCAAAAATGGTAAAGGTGACGATGTTGATGAGTTGTTTTAAGGAGAATATATGGCATTAAAATCTCGAAAAAAAGCTCAAGTTGAAGGTGATAACAATATTTTCTGGACAACAATGTCAGACCTTTTGTTAGGTTTGGCGATTATCTTTATGACTTTATTTGTTCTTGCAATGACCGGTTTTTCGCAACAAGAACTTGAACAGAAAAAAAAGCAGATTGAAATTAGCAAAGAATTAATTGAAAATTTAAAAGAAGCAAATATTGAAGCTCAAGTTGATAAAACGACAGGTGATGTGAAAATCTCTGATATGGAATTATTCGAGCTTGGAAGTGCAAACCTTTCTCCTAAAGGTAAAGCGTATTTGAGTAAACTTGTTCCAATTTATATAAATACAATTTTTTCTAAAAAAGAATTGATAGGAGAAATAGAAAATATTATAATTCAGGGTCACACTGATAGTCATACATTTTCCGGCATAAAAAATCCTGATATTAGTTATATGAAAAATATGGAATTGAGTACAGCGCGTGCAAATGCTGTTGCTAATTATGTTTTTCAGACAAACTACGATAAACAATATAATCCAAAATTAAGAAAAATGCTTATTGTAGAGGGCAGAAGTTATTCAGACCCAGTTCTTGTAAATGGGAAAGAGGATTACGATAAAAGCAGACGTGTTGAAATGCGTTTGAAAGTAAAAAAATTAGATATTACAGAAGCTTTATTTCATGGAGTTCAATCGCTAAAAAATGATTAATAAAAACCTTATTTTAGAAACAATTAATATGATTAAGCTGTATAACCTTGATATTAGAACGGTTACTATGGCTATAAGTTTGAGAGATTGTGCAGATAGTGATGTTGATGTTGTCTGCCAAAATATTTATAACAAAATTAAAAAGTATGCAGGAAATTTAGTTGAATATGCAAATGAATTTGAAAATGAATATTCAATTCCTATCGTTAATAAAAGAATTTCTGTTACTCCGATTTCTATTGTTGGAGAATCTTGCAAAAATCCAGATTACGTAAAAATTGCCAAAACTCTAGATAAAGTTGCAAAAGATGTTGGGGTTAATTTTATTGGAGGATTTTCAGCACTTGTTGAAAAGGGAATGACAAAAGGCGATAAATTACTTATCGAGAGTATTCCGGAAGCATTAGCGCAAACAGAAAGATTATGTTCATCAATCAATGTAGCTTCTTCAAAAGCCGGAATAAATATGGATGCGGTTTTAAAAATGGCTGAAATAGTTAAAAAATCCGCAGAATTGACAAAGGATAGAGACGGTATTGGAGCAGCAAAACTTGTTGTATTTTGTAATTCTCCTAGTGATAATCCGTTTATGGCAGGAGCTTTTTGTGGTGTTGGTGAACCTGAATGTGCTTTGAATGTTGGAGTTTCCGGTCCCGGAGTTGTGAGAGCTGCTGTTGAAGCTCTAGGAAAAGATGAAGATTTGAGTGCTTTAGCAAATAAAATAAAACAAATCGCATATAAAATTACATCGACAGGAGAACTTGTTGGCCGTAAACTCGCAAAACGTTTAGGAGTTCCATTCGGCGTAATAGATTTGTCATTAGCTCCAACACCTGCTGTTGGGGACAGTGTTGCAGGTATTTTCCAAGCAATGGGGCTTGAACATGCGGGAGCGCATGGAACTACTGCAGCGCTTGCAATGCTTAATGATGCCGTTAAAAAAGGTGGAATCATGGCAAGTTCACACGTTGGAGGTTTGTCTGGTGCATTTATTCCTGTTTCGGAAGATGCAGGCATGATTGATGCAACAACTAAAGGATATTTAACTTTTGATAAATTAGAAGCAATGACTTCAGTTTGTTCTGTAGGATTAGATATGATTGCAATTCCTGGAAATACTCCTGTTGATACAATTGCAGGGATTATTGCAGATGAAATGGCCATCGGTATGATTAATAAAAAAACAACTGCTGTTAGAGTTATTCCTGTTGTTGGAAAAAATGTGGGTGATGAAGTTGTTTACGGCGGATTGCTTGGAAAAGCTCCTATAATGCCTGTTGGAACATTGTCTTCAAGTGGTTTTGTTCGTCGTGGCGGTAGAATTCCGGCTCCAATTCACAGTTTAAATAATTAATTGTGGCAACTAAAAAAGACTTTACGTATTAATAATCCCGCAAATTTTTTAATAAAATATTAATAAATTTTTCTTGCAATTATCAAAAACATTTCTTATAATATAGCTGTAAAATGTTGTACGCATGAAAGGAGAGTTTATTATGTGGGAAAAGGATATTAACATTAACGAAGTTAAAGAAATTCGCACAAGAACAACTGTTTATTTTGGTGTTGGCGCTATCAAAAAAATTGATGATATTGCTAAAGTTTTGAAAGAAAAAGGAATTGACAAAGTTATCGTAATGTCAGGTAAACATGCTTACAAAGCTACAGGTGCTTGGGATTATGTAGAAAAAGCGTTGAAAGACCACGGTATTGGATATGTAAATTATGCAGAAGTTACTCCAAACCCTAACACTCATCACGTTGATGATGCAGCTAAATTGGCTAGAGATTTCGGTGCCAAAGCTGTTATTTCAATCGGTGGCGGTTCTCCAACAGATGCAGGAAAATCTGTTGCAATTTTGCTTGAATACCCTGAAAAATCAGCAGACGATATTTATGAATTCAGATTTACGCCTGAAAAAGCTGCACCGATTGTTTCAATTAACCTAACTCACGGAACAGGCACCGAAACAAATAGATTTGCGGTTGTAACAAACTTGGAAAAGAATTTTAAACCTGCTATTGCTTATGATTGCATTTATCCAATGTTTGCAATCGATGATCCTCAATTGATGACAAAATTGTCTCCAAAACAAACTAGATATGTTTCAATTGATGCGGTTAACCACGTTGTAGAAGCTGCTACTTCAACTGTTGCGTCTCCATATTCAATTACTTTGGCAAAACAAGTAATTGAACTTGTTGCAAAATATTTGCCAAAAGCAATTGCAAATCCTGATGATTTAGAAGCTCGTTACTTCTTGGCATACGCAGCCATGATGGGCGGTGTAAGTTTTGATAATGGTTTATTACATTATACTCACGCTCTTGAACATCCATTGAGTGCTGTAAAACCAGATTTGTCACACGGTTTAGGTTTAGCAATTTTGTTACCTGCCGTAATCAAAACAATTTACAAAGACAGACCAAATGTTTTGGCTGATATTTTAGCTCCAATTGCACCAAACTTGAAACCAGAAGCTTCAGATGCGGATAAAGCAGCAAAAGAAGTTCAAGACTGGTTGTATTCTGTAGATGTGAAAGAAAAATTGGAAGATGAAGGCTTTACAGATGCTGATGTAGAAAAATTAACAGATTTAGTATTTACAACTCCATCTTTATCAGGATTGATTGATATTGCTCCGTCAGGCAACAGTAGAGAAGTTGTAAAAGAAATTTACAAAAACTCTGTAAAACCTCTATAGATTGCAATTGCTAAAATTTAAAATCGGACTGGATTTTTTCAGTCCGATTTTATTTTGTAAAAAAGTTTGTTTATTTGATTTACATGTTATAATTTTTTCAATACAGGAGAAAAATATGTCAGGACTTGAAAAACTTATAAAAGTTGCTCGCGGACAACAAAAAGCAGATTTAGTAATCAAAAATGCAAATATTATAAATGTTTTATCAGAAGAAATTCACAAAGGTGATATTGCAATTTGTGACGGTGTAATTGCAGGTATCGGTGAAAATTATTCGGGTGAAAAAGAAATTGATGCTAAAGGAAAATATGTCAGTCCTGCATTTATTGATGGACACGTTCATTTGGAAAGTTCAATGGTTTTGCCTAATGAATTTGCAAAAGCTGTTGTGCCTTGCGGAACAACAACAGTTATTATCGATCCTCACGAAATTTCAAATGTTCTTGGACTTCACGGAATTAGTTTTATGCATGAGGCTGTAAAAAATATTCCGCTTGATGTTTACACAATGCTTCCATCTTGTGTTCCGGCAACACCATATGAGACATCAGGGTTTGATTTGAATAGTTATGATTTAGCCTTGTTAATTGATAGTCCTTGGGTTCTTGGGCTTGCTGAAATGATGAATTATTCCGGACTTTTAAATCTTGATAAAACAGTTTTGGCAAAACTTGATTTAGCTCGCTCAAAAGGAAAAAGAATTGACGGACATGCTCCGTTTTTGAGTGGAAAAGATTTATGTGCATATATTGCTAGCGGTGTAAAATCTGATCACGAGTGTACAACTCCTGCCGAAGCTATTGAAAAAATTAGGCTAGGCATGTATGTAATGGTTCGAGAAGGCACTGCTGCAAAAGATTTGGATGCACTTATTCCGGTTTTAAAAGAAAAAAATACAAGAAAATGTATATTTGTAACAGATGACAGACACCCTGAAGATTTAAAAGTTCATATTAACGATATGGTTAGACGTTGTGTTACTGCCGGAGTTGATGTTGTGAAAGCTGTTCAAATCGGTAGTTTAAATACCGCAGAATATTTTGGACTAAAAAATCAAGGTGCAATTGCTCCTGGTTATAAAGCAGATTTGTTAATAATGCCTGATTTAGAAACATTTAAACCTGACATTGTAATCAAAGATGGTAAAATTGCTTCAGAAAACGGTAAGTTAACTCAAACATTTGACTCATTTGAAAAACCATCAATCAGAAGTTCAATAAATGTTCACTGGATTGTACCGCAAGATTTTGAAGTAAAAGGAACTTCAAAATACGTTAATACAATTGAGATTATTCCTCACCAATTAGTGACAAAATCTTCTGTTTGCGAGGCAAAATTTGAAAACGGATTGCTAAATAGCAATGTAGAAGACGATGTTCTAAAAATTATTGTTATGGAGCGTCACAGAGCTACAGGAAATATCGGAAAAGGTTTTGTAAAAGGATTTGGTTTGAAATCCGGAGCAATTGCTTCTACTGTTGCGCACGATTCACACAATATGATTGTAATTGGTACAAATGATAAAGATATGTATACAGCGTCAGTTGAGCTTGTAAAAATGCAAGGTGGAAAAGTTGTTGTAAAAGACGGAAAAGTTATAGCAAAACTGCCATTACCTATTGCAGGTTTGATTTCTGACCAAGATATTGAATATGTTCTTGAACATTCTGAAGATTTGAACAAAGCTGTTAAATCTTTAGGATGTGTGCTGGATGATGCCTTTATGACAATGGGATTTTTGTCATTACCTGTAATTCCTGAACTAAAAATTACTGATAAAGGTTTATTTAGCACTAAAAAATGGGATTTCATCGATATTAATGCTGAGATGAATTAGATTTTATTTCTTTAATTTTTTGTGGCATTTTTCCGGTTCTGCATGGATTAAAATGTCACAATTACCAAGACGTTGTTCTAAAAGATTTTCAATATCATCACAAATCTTGTGGCAATCAGAAATAGTCATATTTTCAGGAAAAAGCATTGTGATTTCTATATCTTTTGACGGACCTGAACGACGAGCTTTTAAATTTCGAAAACCTTTTAAATGCTCATTATCGTATGAATTTATTATATTTTTAATTGTATCAATATCTTCTGTTGGTAAAGTACCATCAAGAAGATTATTCAAAGTTTCTTTAGAGATATGAAATCCGGCTTTTAATACAAATATAGCAACCAAAATTGCTATAATTGGGTCTAAAATTACAATTCCTGTTATTTTTATTAAAACCAATCCCAAAAGTACGCCTAAAGAAGAAAAAACATCAGTTCTTAAATGTTCTCCGTCTGCGTGGAGAGACACGGATTCAGTTTTTTTAGCAACCCTAAATAAATGAGAACTTACGATGATATTTGCAACTACAGCAAACAGCATTACGTAAATTCCTAAAGTTGTATTTACTTCAGTAGCGTGGTGGAAAAATAATTTTTTGCAAGCTTCACAAATAATATAAAAACCGGCAAAAATAATTAAACCACCCTCAATAAATCCTGACATATCTTCATATTTTCCATGCCCAAAAGGATGTGAACTGTCGGCTGGTTCAGATGATTTCATTACGGCAAAAAAGGTTAAAACAGACGCCAAAAAATCGCTCATAGAGTGAATTGCTTCGGAAATAATACTTATACTGCCGGAAATCCCTCCGGCAATGAATTTTAAAATAATTATTATAGCGTTAGAAGTTATTGACAACCCTGCTGCAAATTTTTTTTCGTTAACACTGTTCATTTTCTTTGCCTTGTTATTATGTATATATAGTAATTAAAATATCTATTTTCTTTTCATACATTTTAGCATGTTTTTAGTCTTTTTATCAACCCGTAATGATTCGCATATTTTTTGAATTCCTTTGTTAAAAGTCCAATTGTCTAATTTAGATTTTTCTAAATAGACCAAGGTTTTTTGAGGAAAACGAATATAACAAATGGAAAGCGTCCATGCACAAGCCATTTGTGCATAATATCTTGTATCTTTAAATTCGTCAATTAGATTAAGGCATTGGTCAATATAATTTTCATTAATAAAGTAATTCAACAACATAACATATGCAAATCTTATTTCAAATTCTTTTTCAGATTTAAAATATGGCTGAATAAAATCCCATACTATTTCTTGGTTTTGGGATGTAAATTTTAACCCACCGCAAAAACAATCGCAAACTGACCAATTATCTATTTTGGGAATAAAAAACTTAACCATTTTGAGAATATTTTTGGGAGAATTTTTTGCCAATCCGATAATCATAGCTTGCAACATTGTTTCTTCCATATATTCCAAATTATTTTGTTTAAGAAAATCTTGCCAATTTTCAGACTTATAAATTTCTTTTGCAATTTTTCGCAAAATCGGCAATCGAACCCCTAATACATTGTTAATATTAGGAATTAACGACTGTGAAAATTTACGATATTTTTCTTCAGAATTTTTTATTAGTTGCTGTTTTATGTCCATTTGTATTTATTGTGTAAAATTATACCTTTTTCATTAACACCACAGCTTGCGCTTCAATAGCAAGTTCTTGACCTACAGCGTCCATTTTTTCATTTGTTTTTGCTTTTATAGAAAGTCTGTCTGTTTCGATTTCTAAAATCTTACACAAAACTTCTTTCATTTTTGGGATATAAGGCATCATTTTAGGTTGTTGTGCGATAATATTACTGTCAATATTTTCTATTGTATATTTTTTCTCTTTGATTAATTTATAAACGTCGCGCAAAAGCACTGTGCTGTCTGCGTCTTTGTAGAGTTCGCTTGTATCTGGAAAAAGAGTTCCAATATCAGAAAGAGCTAAAGCTCCAAGCATTGCATCAATAATTGCATGGATTAAAACATCTGCGTCAGAATGTCCTAGCAAACCTTTTTCATGAGTAATTTTTACACCGCCGATAATCAAATCTCTGCCTGTTGTAAGTTTGTGTATGTCGTATCCTAAACCAATTCTATACATAAGATCTCCTTTTCCTCATTATTGCATAAATATGTAAAAATGTTTTTGTGTTACAATTCTTCTTAGGGAGAGGATTATGAAAGAGTGGATTTTTGACAAATATAACGGAAAAGACAAATCTTTGATTGCAAGACTTTTGCATTCAAGAGGAGTTACAACTGATGAGGAAATTTATGAATTTTTACATCCGTTAGAGATGAAAATTATCCACCCAAAAGCTTTTTGCGATATGGAAAAAGTCGTTGAAAGACTCTCTTTAGCGATTGATAACGGTGAAAAAATCGTTATCCACGGCGACTTTGATGCTGATGGAGTTACATCAACATCTTTGCTTTATAGAACTTTTAAATATTTGGGGGCTGATGTAAATTATTTTATTCCGGATAGAGAAAAAGAGGGACATGGTTTTGACACAAAAGCGCTGATAAAAATAATGACACAAGTAAAGCCGAAAGTTATAATTTCTTGCGATTGTGGGATTTCGGATGTTGATGCAGTAAATTTTTTGAATAGTTTTAAGATAGATGTAATTATTACAGACCACCACGAAGCTCCGGAAGTTCTTCCAAAAGCTTATGGGATTATTAACCCTAAAGCTCCAAACGCTTTAGATGAAAATTTGACGGCTAAACAAATTGAAAGCTTAACATCTCTTGCAGGAGTTGGAGTTGCGTTTAAGACGGCTCATGCGTTATTAGAAAAATATAATAAATTAGAATTTATTCCAGAAATTCTTCCATATGTCGCTGTCGGAACTGTTGCCGATTTAGTTCCTCTTATCGGTGAAAACAGATATCTTGTAACAAAAGGATTGGAATTAATTTCTGCCGGAAAACATTATGGAATAACAAGACTTTTGGAAAGTGCCGGTTATAAAGGTCAAATTACGTCAGAACAAATTGCTTTTGGTATCGCTCCTCGAATTAATGCTTCCGGAAGATTGGACACTGTTGATGAAGCTTTGAAAGTTTTAATTTCTGATAACAAACAAGAAATCGAAATGGCAATTCAATCTTTGAATGAATTTAATAAAATTCGTCAGGAACTTTGTCAAAATATTTTTGCAGAAGCTGATGAAATGGTTAAAAAAGAGGGAAATAGAAATCCTGCAATTGTTTTATTTAACAAAGAATGGCATATTGGTATAATCGGAATTGTTGCCTCTATATTGGTTGAAAAATATTACAAGCCGACATTTTTGATGACATATTCTGAAGAAACAAAACAATATAGATGTTCTGCAAGAAGTGTTGAGGGGATAAATCTATATGACACAATTTCAATAAATTCCGAACTCCTTGACGGTTTTGGCGGACACGCAATGGCGGCAGGTTTGGCGTTTAGTGAAGAAAAATCGTCTTTTGAACAAGTTAAATCAGCTCTTTGTAAAACAGTAAAAGAGATGTCGCAAGGAAAAGATTTGAAACCATTCTTAAATATAGATTTAGAATTAACTCCGGATGACATTACGCTCGATTTAATTGATGATATTTCTCAACTTGAACCTTTTGGGGCATCAAATCCTAGTCCGATTTTTGCAATAAAAGATTTAAAAATTAAAGAAAAAAGATTAATGGGCGAGAATAAAAACCATTTAAGATTGACTTGTCAAGCTGGAAATACGGAATTTAACTGTATTCGCTGGAAAGATGGAGATATTTCTTTGGTAAAAGGTGATACTTTAGACATAGCTTTTCACCCGCAAAAGAATGAGTATAACGGAGTTACAAGCGTTCAGTTGATTATAGATGATATTCATTCAGAATATTTGAAAGAAGAAGAACTGCCGAAACAAAAATTGTTTGATCACAGAAAAAAAACAGATATTTTACCGCAAGTAAATGACTATGTAAAATCTTCAAAACAAAATATTCTTGTTTTTGCAGAAAGTAAACCTGTTCTCGATAAATTAAAACCGTTTGATGCGCTTTATGCAAGGACAATTACGCGCGACAATTTGAGACCTTGTGACGCATTGATGTTATTTGATTATCCGGCGGACAAAGAAACATTCGATAAAATTCTAAACCAAACAACGCCACTTGCTATTCATTTTATGAATTATGATTTGAAATTTATGGACGAAGAAGAATTTTTGAAAACAGTTTGCAAAATGTTGAAGTTTGCTTGTCATAATAATAACGGTAAAGTAGAATTAAAACGTTGTGCAAGTTTTTTAGGAAAATCTTATAAAGTTTTTGAATTGTTATTTTCTATTTTTGATGACATCGGGCTGATAAAAATAAAAGAGCAAAATAAAGATTATTATGTAATAGATTTTGCAGGTGATGGTTCTGAGCTTCCTCAAGTACTACATTCTCCAAAATACGCAATTTTATCTGATTTAATAGAAGAATGTGAAGAATTTCAGCGTACATTATTGGAAGATGATTTATTTTCGTTAGTTTAATTAGATTTTTATAAATAACGATTCTATTAACTTTTACTCATCCAATCGTATGAAAAAATTAAAGTTTTTTCATAAAATTCCGTTATGGATAAAAAATGAGGCATTAAATATGTTTAACAATGTGAACAATCCTTTTGGTAACAGAGCAATTTCATCTTCAACATCTTCAGATAGTAATGGAAGACGCCAAAAAGAAGATCCTAAAGAAGAATTAAAAAAATATATTGATGAAGATGAACCTGATGAAGTTTTAATCGGTGGGCAACCTATATTGACGGAAGACGAAGTTCTTTCAATGACTCGTCAATACATCTCAAAACTAAAATCTGAACATGAAGACAATGAAAAAATCCAAAAAAAATTAGATAAATATTTGGATAATTTTGATGTAAAAAAATTTATGAAAAAAAATCCAAATATGACTAGTCCTGATTTTTACATGATTATGTTTAATGAAACAGAGAGTTTAGTTAAGTAATTTTTGCTAAATGTAGCGTAGAATGATAAATTTTTGCTAATTTAAATTTTCTTGTGTTATAATTTTCTTTGTATTAGTTAAATGAGGGGTAGAAATGAGAAAACCAAACATTGCAATTTTAGGTGCTACAGGGGTTGTAGGTAGAGAGATTACTAAGATTATTGACGAATTAAAAATTGATTTTAATGAAATCAAGTTTTTGTCAAGTGCAAAATCAGCAGGTACCAAACTTGAATTTCAAGGAAAAACCTACACGGTAGAAGAAGCAAAACCTGAAAGTTTCGATGGGGTAAACATTGTTCTTGCATCTGCAGGCGGTTCTACTTCTCAAAAATTCGCTCCGGAAATTGTAAAGCGTGGCGGAGTTTTAATTGATAATTCTTCAGCTTTTAGAATGGAAAAAGACGTTCCTTTAGTAATTGCTTACGTAAATGACGAAGATTTACGCAAACACAAAGGGATTATCGCAAATCCGAATTGTTCAACATCTCAATTGATGTTAGTTTTAAAACCTTTGTTGGACAAAAATCCGATTAAAAGGTTAATTGTTTCAACTTATCAAGCAGTATCAGGTGCAGGATTAGAAGCAATTAATGAATTGACTGCAAACACAAAAGCAAGATTAGATGGAAAAGATTTTGAAAACAAAAAATTTGCAAAACCGATTGCTTTCAATGTAATTCCTCAAATCGATGTTTTCTGTGAAAACGGCTATACAAAAGAAGAAATGAAAGTTGTAAACGAAACAAAAAAAATTCTTCATTTAGCTCAAGATTTACCGATTTCTTGTACGGCAGCACGTGTTCCTGTCTATAATGGACACTCTGAAGCTGTTGATATTGAGTTTGAAAATGAAATTACCCCTGATGAAGTTAGAGAAATCTTGAAAAATTCATTCGGTTTGAAAGTCATCGACAATCCTGAAAATATGGAATATCCGACAACTCGAGATGCTTCAGGAGTTGATCCGGTCTTTGTCGGACGAATTAGAAAAAATTTGGCGTTTAAAAATGGAATTTCATTGTGGTGCGTCGCCGATAACTTAAGAATTGGCGCAGCATTGAATACTGTTCGAATATGCCAAAAAGTCATAGAAATGGAGCTATACTAAAAATGAAAATTCAAAAATTAACAATTACCCCAGTGTCAAAAGATTTTCCGTATTCTTATACGACAATAAAGCCGACTGTAGAGGAGGCAACTCAATTGATTTCAGACAAGTTAAGATTTGCGGAAAGCCAGTGTAGAGATGAAAAACCGGCAAAATATTTGAGAAGATTGAAAAAAGGCCTAAAGGGATTTGTAGATCCTAAAACGCTGGTTGTAAAGGAAAGAAAATTTGATGTAAATGCATAATAAAAAGCTCAAGTAATACTTGAGCTTTTCTCTTAACAAATGGTAACTTTTGGGCACTTTAACCTTTGTTTTTGGTAAAATTACGGTAAGGAAAAAGGGATATGTTAATAAATAGAGAAGATATTCGTGCATTAGTTGATATAATTCACAATTCGGGCAAAACGGTAGTTTGCACAAACGGCTGTTTTGATATTCTTCACGTTGGCCACGTAAGATACCTTGAAGCAACAAAGGCTTTTGCAGATTTTTCAATTGTTTTGTTAAATTCTGACAAGTCTGTGAAAAGTATAAAAGGTCCTACACGCCCGATTAATAACGAAAATGACAGAGCTGAATTGTTAAGTGCTTTGAAATGTGTAGACTATGTGGTATTATTTGATGAGGATAGTCCGCGTGATCTTTTAGATGAAATAAAACCTGATGTTTACACAAAAGGTGCAGATTATACAATGGAAACGTTACCGGAAGCAGATATTATGCGTAAAAACGGCACACGAGTAGAGTTTATAAAGTTTGTAGAAGGGAAATCGACGACGAATGTCATTAAGAAGGTGAGTGGTGAATAGTGAGTAGTGAGAGGTTCAAATCAGAGTAAGTTATGAAGCATCAAGATTTAGAAGTTTGGAATAAAGCAATCAAACTTGTAACAGATATTTATATAATTACTAAAAATTATCCTAAAGATGAAATTTATGCACTTACAAGCCAAATGAGACGATGTGCTGTATCTATTCCGTCTAATATAGCGGAAGGCTGTGCTAGATTTTCGGATAAAGAAACTCTTAAATTTTTAAGTATTGCAATGGGTTCAATATCTGAATTAGAAACCCAGATTATTATTTCAAAAAATATTGGTTATATAGAAGATATTGACAGTATAATAAGTCAAATATCTTCTGTAAAAAAGTTGATATTAGGTTTAGTAAAATATCTCAATACAAAAACAGAACAAATTTAAGTAATAAATATTTGTGCATAGCACAATAAGAACTATTCACTACTCACTATTCACAATTCACTAAATATAAAAATAAGGAGAACATAAAATGCCAACATTCACATTAGAAGAAATTACACATATCGTAGGTGGTATGTTAACAAAGGTTGAAGATGCAAAAATTTCTCAAATCGCACCGCCTTTGTTGTCTGATGAAAATACTTTAGCACTTGCTTTGGGTGAAGAAGAAATTGCAAACCTTGCAAAATCTAAAGCAAAAGCTGCTCTTGTGCCTTTAGGGGTTCAAATTGATGGATTTACAACAATTGAAGTTGAAAGACCTCGTCTTGCAATGATGAAATTGTTAAATCTTTTCTATGTGGCTCCTGTTGTTTATAAAGGAGTTCACCCGACAGCTGTTATTGACCCAACTGCAAAATTAGGCGAAAACGTAGAAATCGGGCCGAATGTTGTAGTTTCTCATGATGCTGTAATTGGTGACGGAACTAAAATCGCTGCAAATTCATATATCGGTGGAGGAGCAAAAATTGGTAAAAACTGTTTCTTCCACGCTGGCGTAAATATTGGCGACAGAGTTCAAGTTGGTAACGATGTAATTTTGCATCACGGAGTTTCTCTTGGTGCAGACGGTTTCAGCTTTGTAACAGAAAATCCGGACAACATTGAGCAAGCAAGAAAAGATGGCGAAATTAAAGAAGCAAACGCAAAACATGTTATCTTTAAAATCCCGTCAATCGGCGCTGTTGTAATCGGAAACAACGTAGAAATCGGTGCTAATACTGCTATTGATAGAGGTACAATTGAAAATACAACTGTTGGCGACAATACCAAAATTGATGACCTTGTAATGATTGGCCACAACTGTAAAATTGGTGAAGGTTGTTTAATTGTTTCTCAAGTAGGTATTGCAGGTAGCTGTGTAATCGGTGACAGAGTTGTTATCGCAGGCCAAGCTGGTCTTGCAGATCACATTGAAATCGGTTCAGATTCAATTGTTACGGCAAAAGCTGGGGTTACAAAATCATTCCCTGAAAAATCAATTATTGTAGGTATTCCGGCAATGCCAAGAAAAGATTTTATTAAACAATTGAAAACAATGAAAGATGCTCAAGAAATCTTTGCTAAGTTCAGAAAATATGAACCATTGTTGAAAGAATTTGAAGATAATATCGGAAAGGAATAGGGTAAAGTGAGTGGAGAGAAGTGAGTGGTGAATAGTTTATTTAGTTTGCTGTGTTCGAAAATTTATTTTGTGCAGTATCACCTATAAGAACCATTCACTATTCACAATTCACTACTCACCAGGCCAAAACATCATGACCACATTACTAAAACAAACCCAAATCACCGGCAACGGCTTAATGAAAAATAAACCTTGTACCGTGAAATTTGTACCATCAAAAGAGGGGAAAATCAGATATTTTATAAAAGATAACGAACCGTTTGAGGCTTGTGCTGATAACGTTTTGGCAACCGATCATTGCGTTGTTTTGGGAGATGCAAACAACAAAAAAGCAAAAGCAATGTTGACTGAACACTTAACAGCAGGTCTTGCTTTTTGCGGAATTGATAGTGTCGATATTTATATGGACGAAGAAGAAGTTCCGGCACTTGACGGGAGTTCAAAACAGTGGGTTGAGCTTTTTGAAAAAGCAGGAATTGAAAAACACATCTTTTCAAAACCTAAGAAATACACTGTTTCTGAACCTGTTTATTACTTGAATGGAAAAACAAGTTTGGTAATTTTGCCGTCAGATGATATTTATATTTCTTATGCCGTAAACTATGATCATCCTGATTTGACAAGACGTTGGGAAGCTTATAATCCAAAAACAAAACAAGAAATCATTGAAGCAAGAACTTTTGGATTTTATAAGGATTTGAAAAAATTCCAAATGCTTGGGTTTGCACAAGGTGTAACTTTAGAAAACACATTGGGTTTGAAAGATGTAGGTTTTACGTCTGATTTACGTTCAGAAAACGAACCTGTAAAACACAAAATTTTAGACTTAATCGGAGATTTGTATTTGACGGGTGTAAATCCATTAAATTTGAAATGTCAGATTTTAGTAAAAGAGGCAGGACACGCCGTTCACGTGAAAGTGGCAAAGATGTTGAAAGAGAAATTAATTGAAAGTAAATAGGGGGTGAGTAGTGAATAGTGAATTGTGAGTAGTTCTTTTAATTCGCTTCGCTCATTTAATTAAGTTAACTTATAAGAACCATTCACCACTCATCATTCACCACTCACTAAACAAATAAAAGGAGAACAAAATGACAGAAGAACAACAAGTATTACAATTCGATACAATGCAAATTATGGAAATGATTCCGCATCGTTACCCATTCTTGCTTGTTGATAGAATTACAGAATGCGTTCCTGGCAAATACGCAAAAGGTTACAAAAATATGACAATGAATGAACAATTTTTCCAAGGTCATTTCCCTAATAACCCAATTATGCCTGGTGTATTGCAATTAGAAGCAATGGCACAATGTTCTGCACCTATCTTGATGTCAATGCCTGAATACAAAGGTAGATTGACTCTTTACGCAGGAGTTGACGGCGTAAGATTTAAAAACATCGTTCGCCCTGGGGACAGATTTGATATGGAAGTCGAAGTTCAAAAAATCAAAGGCCCTATCTGCAAAGCTCACGGCGTAGGAAAAGTAGATGGAAAAGTTTGCGTAGAAGCAGACATGACTTTTGCTTTTAAATAAACTCTAGAATAAAATCTATCGTGACAAAATATTGTTGCAATATAGGTTGAACATATGTGCAATAAAAATAATAAGATTTGTAAAGGTACGGCTATGTCGTACCTTTATATTGGCAAAAAATTTAGTTTATGAGTTTTGTTTAAACGGACAAGGAGAAAATTAAACAAATGAAAATTCAACACATTACCCCATATAACTTTGCAAAAAATAATAATATTCAAAAAAGAGAAAATAATAATTCAAAATTAAATTCAACACCGCAATTGGCTCAATCAGAGATGCCGTCTTTTCAAAACTATTTAAGTTTTACTGGCGGTTACAGTTTAAATTTGGCTAAAACTATTGAAAGATTGGATATTTTGGCTCAAAAAAAATCTAATTTATATCCGCCGAATATTCGTGAATGGGCTGGGATGGTTTTGGAAAGCGGAAACAAAGAAAATAAAACTCTTATTAACATTCACAAAAAATTCTACGAAAGTTTGAAAGATTGTTTTTCTATAGAAGAAGTTAAGAAAAAATTCCCTGAATTTAAAGATGTATTGTCTGATAAAGATGTAGAATTCAGCAAGGATTCTATTGTTCATAGTATCAAAAAAGGTGAATTAGAGTTTTTTGACAAAGATGAGGATATTTCGCTTCAATTGTTGAAATTGTACTGGGGTGACGGTTTTTCTCTTAATGATTTGAAAAAATATACAAACGGTACAGATTTATATCATACTATTAAAAAATTTAAAATTCCGACAGTTGATAGAGATTACGGTCATGTTCTAAAAATGTCAGATCCTGAATATAATGAACGTTTAACTCGTGAAATGACAGCTAAAAGACTTGCGTCATTAGATAGAAAAGCTCAAGAATTGAGTGGTGAACCTGTTTATATTAAACGAGGACCTTTATCTGCGGAACATAGGCAACATATTTCTGAGGGATTGAAAAAATATTATCAAGAAAATCCTGAAAAAATTTATGCAATGTCAGAAAGACAAAGAGAATTCTATGCACAAAACCCTGAAAAATCAGAAGAATTAGCAAGGGTATTAAAAGTAGCTTGGAATATTTTTGGAGCTGATAGAATTAAATCTGCGTTATCTAAATTTATGAAGAAAAACGGGGTTATGGATTTTAACCCGGAAAGTAGCCCAATTAACTTGCCAGAACAACAATATAAGTTGCTTAAAAAGTTTTGGGGTGTAAACGAATGGGCAAGAAGGTCGTTCTCAAAAAATATGACGCATGCTTGGAAAAAAATTAAAGAAGAAAATGAAGCAACATTCTATTTCAGAACGGTTCCAAGCCAATTGGAAAAATATATTAAAGAAACAACAGATCTAGATCCGGAAACATTAAATTTTAGTACAGAATTTAATCCGTTTATCGGAAAAAATCATATTGATGAAGCAAGTAATAATGAAGTTACTAAATATATAAATAAGTTAAATGGACTTGAAAATATTATGGCTGATACTTTTCAGATATCAATATTTACCGTTATTACAAAATTAAAAGACATGAGAAAAAGAGATAAAGTGACAGATAGCGTCTTAAATTTTGCGACAAGCATTGTTAAAAATAATACCGGTAGAAATGGGTATAAAATCCAAACAACAGCAGAAGCTCAAAAAGATTATGCAACGCTTGCTGCATTTGTAGCTACAACAAAAAGACAAGATTTGGTTGATGTAGTGAATAAAGCAGTTGATAAGTCTTTTGAGTTGGCTTTATTTGCTCACCCTGAATTTGTAAAAGCTCATGGAGAATTTATTAATTCGATATTAAAATAATATAAAAATTTTGTACTCTTCTAAGGTTTGTACTATAATTGTATTTATAGTTTAAATTAAATAAGAGAGGATAAAAAAATGATAGATAAAACCGCAATTGTTCACCCAACAGCAAAAATCGCAGATGATGCAATCATCGGACCTTATGTTGTTATTGGTGAAAACGTTACAATTGGACATAGAACAAGAGTAATTTCAAATGCTCACATTGAATTTGCCGAAATTGGTGATGACTGTACAATTTCTCCATTTGCGACAATTGGTTCTGAACCGCAAGATTTGGGTTATAAAGGCGAAGAAACAAAGGTTGTAATCGGTGATGGTACAATTATCAAAGAAAACGTAACTATTCACAGAGCTGCCGCTTGCGGTGATTTTACTACAAGAATTGGTAAAAAATGTTTGTTAATGGTAGGTTCTCACGTTGCTCACAACTGCGTTTTAGCTGATGAAGTAATTTTGGCTAACCTTGTAACTTTAGGTGGTCACGTTCATGTTGGTTTTGGAGCGTTTGTTGGTGGAATGAGTGTATTTCATCAAAACATCAGAATTGGTGATATGGCTATTATTAGCGGTTTTTCAGCTTCTCGTCAAGACATTTTGCCATTCTCAAAAGGAGAAGGGCGTCCTCCTGTTCCACGTGGACTAAACGTAATTGCGATGAAACGTCGTGGAGTTTCTCAAGAAGTTAGAACTGCGACAAATGAAGCATTTAAATTATTAATTTCAGAAGAATATAATACAACTCAGGCTATTGAAAAAATCAAGGCTGAAATTCCGATGAATGAATATATTGAAAAGATGATTGAATTTATTCAAACATCAAAACGTGGCGTGCTTTTGAAATCGCACAAAAGCGGTCATGAATCGTTGGAATAATTAAGTGAGTTGTGAATGGTGAACAGTGAGTGGTTCATTTAGTTCGCTTCGCTCAAAAATAATTTTTGTGCGACAGCACGTGAAGGTCTATTCACTTCTCACTATTCACTTTTCACTATTAACCATTTCTAAAATGTAGGGCGGGATACCTATCCCGTCATTTATATATAATTAATTGAGGTAATCTATGCAAAAAACAATTTGGGATAAATATGCAGAAGTTTTGGTTGATTATTCAACCGATGTACAAAAAGGTGATTTGGTGCAAATCAGAGCCACAAGTATTTATGCGAAAGACTTGGTAAAAGCGGTTTATAAACGTGTTATTCAAAAGGGTGCACATCCGATTTTGCGTACGTCTTTTGAAGATTTTTCTGATATTTTTATTAAATATGCTTCTGATGAACAACTGGATTATATTGACCCGATGATTAAATTAGAATATGAAACTGTTAATAAATTTATCTCAATTGGTGCACCAATGAATACGAAAAATATGGCTCGTGCTGATTTAGGAAAACTTGCAAGACGCTCGAAAGCTTCTCAGGGATTGTCAAAAACTCTTATGGATAGAACTGCAAAAGGTGAAGCAAGCTGGGTAATTGCTGATGTTCCAACGCACGCACTTGCGCAGGAAGCTAAAATGTCATTTGATGAATACTCAGAATTTTTGTTTAAATCTTGCTATCTTGATTTAGATGATCCTGTTGCAAAATTAAGAGAGTTAGACGAAAAACAAACTAAATGGGCAAATTATTTGAATGGTGCTAAAAAAGTTCGAATAGTTGGTGATAAAACAGACATCACATTTGGTGTTGAGGGTAGAAAATGGATTAGCTGTTCCGGAATAAATAATTACCCTGACGGTGAAGTTTTCACATCTCCTGTAGAAGACGATGTTAATGGCGAAATTTACTTTGATTTTCCTCAAAATTATCGCGGAAATTCTGCAACAGGAGTTCATTTATGGATCGAAAACGGGAAAATAGTTAAGTTTGAAGCAGAAACAGGTAAAGATTATCTTGAAGCAATGTTCAATATGGACGAAGGCTCAAAAGGTATCGGTGAAATTGCAATTGGTACAAATGATGAAATTCAAGAGGTTACCGGAAATATTCTTTTTGATGAAAAAATTGGTGGTTCAATCCATATGGCTGTTGGTGCATCTTATCCTGAAACAGGTGGAAAAAACGTGTCAGGACTTCATTGGGACATGATTAAAAACATGAAACCTAAGGCTGACGGCTCTTGTGGTGGAAAGATTTATGCCGATGACAAATTAATTTATGAGAATGGTAAATTTATAATTTAATAATTTTTCCATCAAATACATGATTTCTTATAATTAGGGCTTGCTACAATTTAGATTGGGTAAGCCCTTAATCATCACTTTTGTTTGCGGAACAAACTGTAAATTTGGATAAATCGTAAATGAGAGGAGGGCGGATTTTCGGAAGGGCGCCGTGTGAGCGTTTAGCGAACCCAGCCCGTAAGTTGGAGTCGGACGTTACTCCGGCGACAACCCGAATAATCCGATTTAATGGAAATCAGTATTACTGAAAAAGCGCTAATACTTATCTTCATGATAATTATAGCGCTCAAATTCAACAAATAACAAGGGCTTTTAATGGGGCAAGGTGGAACTTGCTCCGCCCTTAATATTTATATTATAACATATTTTTTGCCGTTTTCAACCCCATGCAAAAAACAAAAAACATTTTCTTTTTTCTATGCTACAATAAAAAATATCAGTTAGAGGGAGAAATAGTATGGTTAAAAATAGAATTGGTATTGATGTAGGTGGAACAAATGTTAAATTAGCTTTGGTTAATGATAAGGGGGAGATTAAATATTCTAATTCAGTTCCTACTCGTGCTGAAATGGGTTACGAATACACTGTTGAAAACATTAAACAGGCTATATATGATTTGTTAAAAGAAACAAAACTTGAGGCTAAAGATATTGAGGGAATTGGTTTTGGTTTCCCTGGGCAAGTAGATTATAAAGCCGGAATTGTTCGCAATGCTCCAAATATTCCTGGTTGGGTTGAAGTTCCTATTGCAAAATTGATAGAAGATGAGTTTCATATTCCTACACGCGTTGATAATGATGTTAGATGTGCGGCTTTGGGAGAACTTAATTATGGGGCAGGAAAAGGTTGTGAAAATCTGATTTGTATTACAGTTGGAACAGGAATTGGTTCTGGTTTGATTATTAACGGAAAACTTGTTCGTGGTGCTTCAAACGCGGCAGGGGAAATCGGTCATATAAAACTTCAAATGCATGGTGGACCTCTTTGCGGTTGTGGAGATGAAGGTTGTTTAGAAGCATTTGCGTCCGGCCCATCAATTGTAGCAATGGCGGAAGATTATATTAAAGGTGGAAAATCTGCAAAGTTTAGAGAAATCGCAAATGGAGCTCCGATTACACCTTATATAGTGTGTAAAGCCGCAAATGCAGGAGATCCTGTTGCTCAAAGAATTTTCACAATAATGGGAGAATACATTGGATTTGGAATGGCAAGTGTTGTAAATCTTCTTAATCCTGAAAAAATTATTGTTGGCGGAGGAGTTGCAGATGCTGGTGAATTCTTAATTAATCCGTTAAAAGAAACATTACGTAAACGAGCTATGAAAATTGCAGGTTCGGCAGTCGAAGTAGTTCCTGCAGAATTAGGAAATACTGCCGGTGTAATTGGTGCAAGCTTATTGATTGAAAGCTAATTATTAAAAGCGAATAAGAAAATAAGTGAATAGGTTCATTACAGGTGCTACGCACTAAAATATAGCGAATCAGCTTTGCAGGGTGGGGACATAATGTCCCCACCTTTCTAATATTATAATTTTGTGGATACGTAAACTAATATTTCCAGATCCACTTATTTTATGTTCTTTTGCATAGTTTATGCTTTTCTTAATCGTGTGCGATGAAATGTATTTATTGTACAAAAGTTTCGAAAATATCAAAAAGGGCTTATATATTGTACTACTACCAAAAAACTCTTAATTGTGTTACAATCAAACTATGGCAGTGTATTTTTTCTACGGAGAAGAAGATTATAATATCGAGCAGGAAATTGACAAACTTAAGAAAGGACTTGATAAAAACTTTCTCGAAATGTCTTTCAAAACCTATGATTGCCCAAAATTTCCTGATTTAGTTTCAATTTTGCGTTCTCAACCTATGATGTTTGGCAAAATGCTTGTTGTTATAAATTGTCTTGATTATTTTTCAAAAACTTTTGATGATAAAGAGTTAAAGGAAATTGAAGAGGCGCTTGAATGTAACAATGAAAATCTTGACGTTGTATTTGTCGCACAACTTCCTCGGAATGAGGGAAAGAAAATTGATGCGCGTAAAAAACTCTTTAAGATTTTGAAAAAATATAATGCAAAAGAATGTCCGCTTATTCCGACATACAAAACAGCAGAGTTAGAGAGCTGGATTACAAAACAAGGAAAATCTAAAGGAGTTAAGCTTGACCGAAACGCGCTAACTGCAATAATTTCACAAATTGGAAATAATTTAAGGCAAATTGATGGTGAACTTGATAAACTCAAGCTTTTTGCCTATCCAAAAGATGTTGTTACGGCAGAAATGGTTAAAGAAATTTGTATTTCGAATGAAGATTTGTTCGCTTTTTCAGATTTTTTGATGGAAAACGAAAAAGATAGAGCTCTTTTGGAATACAGAAAACTTCTCGATACTCGTTATCCTTTAGAAATTTTATCGACTTTGCAAACAATGCTAAGACGCTGGATTATTTTGAAAGCAAGAGCACAAAACGCTTCTCCGATGGAACTTTCTCGAATGACCGGAATGCATGAGTATGTTGTAAAATTAACTTTACAAAAACTCAAAAAAAATAATTTGAAAGATTTAGTTAAATTAAAAGAAAATTTGACGGAGGCAGAGTATAGAATTAAAGCAGGACTTGCGCTTGATGTAGAAAAAGAGGTTGAAAATGCACTTTTCAGAAATTAAAGAAAAATATCCGTTTTTAATGAAATATTTTAACAATGGCATAAATTCAACCGGGAAAAATATTGCTCATTGTATTTTGTTTTATGGTTCTGATATTCAAGCACAATATGATTTGGCGTTGGAAGTTGCGAGAATGCTTAATTGTACAGGAGATCACACTCCGGATTGCCAATGTTTGAATTGCCGTTGGATTAGAGAAAACAACCACCCAGCTGTTTTAACAATTTCTAAAGTTGACAATAAGCCGTCTGATGATAGCTCGAAAACAGTTATTTCTATTGATCAGGCAAGAATGATTAAAAACGATTTACTTGTAACCTCTGATTATCACCGCGTTTTAATATTTTGTGATAAAGATAAAGAGGGGAATGTTGCAGGATTAAATCAGTTTAATTTTCAAGCAGATGCCGCAAATGCATTGCTTAAAACATTTGAAGAACCGCCGTCAAATACGACTTTTTTCTTTTTGACAAAAGATAAATCAGATATGATTACAACGGTTGTTTCTCGCGCTCAATGTTTTTATGTACCATCAATGCAAGACGAAGACAGAGATTTTTCTTTGGTAAAAGACGCAATGGATGGATATTTGGAGTTGGAAAGAAACGAAGTTTTAGATTTTAATGACAAAATTTTAGATTTAGCTAAAATGGTTGATCCGCAAATTGTTTTTACGCAAATGCAAAATTATATAGAATTTCTTTTGCGTGCAAATATAGATAACTTGTCTTTAAAAATAAAGTTAATATCGGATTTGAAAACGATTGAAAAAGCTAAGCAAGAAAATCGTTTAAATATAAATATTCAAACTATTGTTGAAACATTGAGTTTTAAGTTAATATTGTAGAAATTACTTTGAAGTTATATAGCTTTCTGTAAAAGACTTTCCGTCTGATATATTTCACTTTTTGCTTTTTTATAGTAAACTGTTACTTGTAAATGGTATTACTCAATATAAGGAAGAAAAATATGGAAAAACTTTCACCGTTACAAATCGAAAGATTAAAGTATCAACCAAAACTTCCATCTAGCCTTTCAGAAGGCATTAATGGCTTAGAAATGGTTGAAGGTTCTGCAACTCAATCAGTTAGAGATCAAGAACAAATTAAAGAATTATTCAAAAACACTTATGGAAAACCTGTTGTAACTTTTAAACACACTTCATCTTCAAGTGCTTCAGAAGTTAGAAACGTTGGTGTAATCCTTTCAGGTGGTCAAGCACCTGGCGGACATAACGTAATCGCAGGTTTATACGATGCTTTGAAACAAGCTAATTCAGCAAATAAATTATACGGTTTCTTAGGCGGTCCATCTGGTATTATCGAAGGCAAATATGTTGAATTTGATGATAAATTTATGGACGCTTACAGAAATACCGGTGGTTTCGATATTATTGGTTCTGGTAGAACTAAACTTGAAACAGAAGAACAATTTGAAAAATCACTTGCAGTTTGTAAAAAATTAAATATTTCTGCTGTTGTAATTATCGGTGGTGACGATTCAAATACTAACGCAGCTCTTTTAGCTGAATGGTTTGTTAAAAATAACACCGGTATTCAAGTAATCGGTTGCCCTAAAACAATTGACGGTGACTTGAAAAATGATCAAATCGAGATTTCTTTCGGTTTTGATACAGCTACAAAAACTTATGCTGAACTTATCGGAAACATTGAACGTGACGCAAATTCAGCTAAAAAATACTGGCACTTTGTAAAAATCATGGGTAGAAGTGCTTCTCACGTAGCTTTGGAAGCTGCTTTGCAAACTCAACCAAACATCACTTTGATTTCAGAAGAAGTTGAAGAAAAGAAAATGTCTTTGGAAAGTATTATCAACTACATGTGTGATATCATTGTAAGACGTGCTAATGTCGGCAAAAACTTTGGTATTGCTGTAATCCCTGAAGGTTTGATTGAATTCATTCCTGAAATGAAATCAATGATTGCTAACTTAAACGACATTATGGCTTCTTTGGAAAATGATTCAGAATTCGTAAATGCAACTACAATTCGTGACAAGTTTGATATTGTAGAAAACAGACTTGAAACTGAAAATGCAAAAGTTTATGCATCACTTCCTGTTTTGATTAAAGGTCAATTGCTTGCAGATCGTGATCCTCACGGAAATGTACAAGTTTCTAAAATTGAAACTGAAAAACTTTTAATTGAAATGATTTCTACAAGATTAGACGAATTGAAATCTCAAGGTGAATTCATCGGTAAATTTAATGCACAATCACACTTCTTCGGATACGAAGGAAGATGCGCATTCCCATCAAACTTTGATGCTGATTACTGCTATTCACTAGGCTTCAACGCTTTTGCTTTAATCAATTTCGGTTTAACAGGATATTTGTCATCAGTTAGAAACTTAACAGCACCTGCTTCTGAATGGGTTGCTGGCGGTATTCCTCTAACAATGATGATGAACATGGAAAAACGTCACGGTGAAATGAAACCGGTTATCCAAAAAGCATTGGTAAAACTTGATGGACCTGTTTTCAAACAATTGGAAGAAAACAGAGAAGACTGGGCAATGAATGATAGATATTTGTTCCCAGGTGCAATCCAATACTTTGGACCATCTTGCGTATGTGACGTAACAACTTGCACACTTCAATTAGAAAGAGCAAAACAATTAGTTAATGCGTAAGCGCAAAGATTAATTAGTAATAAAAAGCGGATTGAATATTTCAGTCCGCTTTTTTGTTGTCTGAAAAATTAATTTTAATTTTTCAGAAGATTAATAATATTTACAAAAAATAAAATTATTATATAATATTAATGTAGGGTTCGGCACACTGCCACCACGTCACACGCAATTTTCGAAGAAATTGGACGAAAGGAGGGCTGAAAACTATGATTGACAAAATAATAATGCTACTACTGGCGTTTGCAATCACAGTAATAGCATTAAAAATTCA
Source organism: uncultured Candidatus Melainabacteria bacterium (assembly GCA_934717855.1). Lineage (GTDB taxonomy): Bacteria > Cyanobacteriota > Vampirovibrionia > Gastranaerophilales > Gastranaerophilaceae > Stercorousia. Next base: position 90,855 of record CAKUZI010000007.1, on the reverse strand, counting down.
ATCGTAGGGTGCGAAGCAGAGTCTTTAGTTCGCTTAAGTTAAAGGCTCTCGCCCTACACGTATATTATTTACGATTTTTTAGCTTTTGTCAAGCCTACTTGTTTTTATTTTGCAAAAATTGATTTTGCATATACAAGAGCTCTTTTTTCAATGTATTTACTGCAATTTTTATATACATCTTTGAAAAGTAGTATTTCTGGTGGTGTCATACCGGTCTTTACCATTATTTTAGAAAAAGCATAAGCTTTACTCATTGTTGATAGTGTTTTTAAAATACCATTCATAATTATCCCCTATCTATATAATAAAAACAATTTAAGTTAGAAGATTGTTATTTATAGGTATTGTATTAAATAATTGTTACTTTTATCAAAAATTCGATATGGTGTTTAAGTTTAATCAAAATTTAGCAATTCCGGCAAATCGATTTCTAAAGCTTTGGCGATTTTTTGTAGTGTCCCAAATTGATAAACAGCTTGACCGTTTTCGATTTCTTCATATCTGTTTTTAGATATTCCTGCGTATTTTGCAATTAATTTTTTGTCCAGTCCTCGTTTTTCTCTATAATATTTTATTTTTTCTCCAATTTTTTTAAATCCGTCCATTTTCCCTCCTAAGTTTTTATCAACATTGTGGAATATTTTTTACAAATTGCCCAGTTTTCTCAATTGAAATATAATAAGAGTATGAAGAAGTTTGATTTTTTCAGGCAGTTTAGGGATGCTGTTTTAATTTTGAATAAAAAGCATGAAGTTGTTTATCGAAACCATACTTTCAAAAGGTGGTTTAAGGACTTTACCAATCTCAAAAAACTTTCTCACCATTCAAGTTTTGATATTTGTCCTTTGAATTCTGAAAACATTGAAATCTATTCTCCTATCTATCATGCAGTGATTTCTAAAGAGGATTTTTTTGCTAGAATTTCTTATCAATCTGAACTAAATAGAATTTATTATTATGATTTGCAGTCGATTAAAAAAGGAAGTTATACAATTATTTTCTTTACGGATGTAAGTGCTCAAAATAAATTGGAAGATGTTTATGCTGAAAACAAAAGGCTAAGAGAAAAAATATCAGAGCTTAATGAAGAAAATGATGATTTGCAGAAAGTTAAGCAAAAAGCTCAAAGTCAGGCTATTCGAATTGCGCTTATTAACAAAGTTTCAAATAATATTAGAGAAAGTATTGATATCTCTCAAATTCTTCAATCTGCTCTGAAAGAATTGGCAATAATGTTTAGTGCATATAAAGCATATTATGCAAAAGCAGATGGGCAGAGTTTTAAAATTGAAGAGGTTTATGGAGAGAAAAAATCGAAAAATGTATCTACAATTTCTTTTGATGAAAAAACAATGAAAACTATTGCTACAAAAGAGATTGCGGTGTCGAATTCGTTGATTGAATATGTTGGAGCAAAGCCGTTAAAAGAACCTGTTTTAAGAATTATAATTCCTGTACATCATATGCAAAACCTAATGGGTGTCATAGTTTTGCTTAGTTATCAAAAAAGAGAGTTGAACGAAGAAATAGAAATTTTGGATGCGATTTCTTCTCAATTGTCCAACGCAATTGCTCGTGCAGAACTTTATCAGAAAAATATTCAGACAGTTAGGGAATTGAAAAGTGCGATGAAAGAGTTGAAAGAAACTCAAATTCAACTTATTAACTCTGAAAAAATGGCGTCTTTAGGTCAACTTGTTGCGGGGGTTGCACATGAAATTAACACCCCTGTTGCTTCAATTAAATCAAATAATGGAATAGTCTCAAAGTTGCTTGGCTCAATAGAAGACGCCGATTTAAAAGAAATGCTGACAGATATAAATGAGATTGATAAAGAGGCTGTAAATCGTATTAGTAACATTGTTACATCTCTCAAAAAATTTGTTAGGCTGGATGAAGCAGAGCTTCAAGAAGCAGATATTAATAAGGAACTTGATTTGACGCTTGAACTTATTCGCCATGAAACAAAAAATCGAATAGAAGTAATAAGAAATTACGGCGAAATCCCCGTCATTAAATGTTTTCCGAATATGCTAAACCAAGTGTTTACTAACATTTTAATTAATGCTTGTCAGGCGATTGATGGAAAAGGGACAATTTCAATTTCAACCGAATATAAGGATAAAAATCTTATTGTTAAGATAAAAGATAGCGGAAAAGGAATTCCTCAAAATCAGCTCAACAAGATATTTTCCGCTGGTTTTACAACCAAAGGAGTTGGGGTTGGAACAGGACTTGGTTTGGCAATTTGTGCAAAGATTATAGAAAAGCATAAAGGTGAAATTACTGTAAACAGTGAGGTTGGTAAGGGTAGCGAGTTTGTTATTACTATCCAAGGTGAGTAATAAATATAAATTTTTGTTACAAAAATAGCACTACTATTATTGAAAGACACATATTGTTAAAAAAACAAACTGCCGTTTTTACATGTTTTTTGCTATAAATTGAGACAAAGTTTGAAAAATATGTTATATTAAAAATATAAAGTGTTAGTTTTACCCTTAAAGAAAAAATTTAGTTCGTGACTGCACTTTTCAGAGACACAAAAAATAATTTTTAACAAAAGTTAATATAAGTAGGTAAAAAAGGCAATATTTTAATCTCAAAATTTTTTATAAATAAGTAACGTGTAGAAGATTAAATTATTGTGTTGGAGGAAAACTTAATGACAATTAGTGTGAACAGCAAGAAAAAACAAGTTAAAAAATCTTTTGATGAATTATTGGTAGATTTGAAAACAAGCAATTCAGAAAAAGTTAGATATAATGCAGCTCGTGTTCTTGGTGAAATGGGTGACTCAAAAGCAGTTGAGCCATTGATTGAAGTATTGAAACATGATAAAAACGGTTCAGTTCGTTTGTATGCAGCTCGTGCATTGGGAGAACTTGGTGATTCAAAAGCGACTGTTCACTTGATTGAATCTCTTCGTGAAGACAGAAACGTTGATGTTAGAGTTCGTGCAGCTCGTGCATTGGGACGTTTGGGTGGTGAAATCGTTGTTGAGCCTCTTGTTGAAGCGTTGAATGATGAAAACCCTCAAGTTTGTATTACTGCAACTGATGCATTAATTGAAATTGGTGATGTTGCAACAGATGCATTGATTGAATCACTAGATCACGAAAAAGTTAACGTAAGATGTGATGCTACTCGCGCATTGGGCGAAATTGGGAACAAAAAAGCTGTTGATAAAGTTATTAATATGTTGTATGACGAATGGGTTAACGTAAGAATTTACGCAGTAACTTCATTGGGTAAATTGAATGATACAAAAGCCGTTCCTGCATTGATTGATGTAATGAAAAATCGTAGTGAAAATGAATTGGTTAGAGCCGGCGCTGCTGCTGCTTTAGGTGTTCTTAGAGACCAAAGAGCGTTGTTGCCGTTGAGAGAATTGATTATGGAAGCTGAAGAACTTGGTGAACTTGAAGATACAGCTTTGAAATCATTCAAGAAAATTATGGCTGCAAACTGGCAATCAATTCCTGGTGCTACAGCTCAAAAGAAACCTGCAGGTACTTTCTAAAAAGCAGATTAAACAAAAAGGATTGGTAAATAAACAGACCTCAAAATATGAGGTCTGTTTTTGTATGAAAAATTATATTGTGTAGATATGTAACGTTGTTTTTTCAAGTTATAATTGGTTTTTGCAGTTTTTGTTTTTGTATATTGTTTTCAACTAGCAAAAAATATTTTTACGTCTTTTGTATAAACAGGTATTAGGAAGATTATATAAACACAGGAGTTAGTATGCTAGTTTCAAAAATTCAGTCATTAAGCTATGTAAATCATAGGCCTTTAAATAAGCAACAATCAAATAAACAAACTAATAACAATATGTTTGCAATGCAAAATCCGATGCAAGGATCTTTTGCAAAAATTCCTCTCGGCTACACTTTTGGAACGAATATAAGCTTTACTAACTATTATGATCCTAATAGAACGATACTTGATATTGGGATTAAAGACTATCATAACATGACAGAAGCGACTAAACAAAGATATAGAAAGAAATATAAAACTTTTTTAAATGATATCGATACAAATAATTTGGTACAACAACAAACTCATATGCCTTTGTCAACTGATGAAACAATGGCTGCATTTATTGATACTGCAAAATTTTATACTCAATTTAAGGATCACCAGATTATTTGTTTAGGAAGAAGTCCAAAGTGGTTTTTAGGCGCAGCAAAATGGATGAAAGATGGTATTGGAGATTATAATTTTGTTGCTTTTTCAAAGTATTGGTTTAAACCTGATTCGGTAGAAGGGTTAAAACTTCTTCCTGGGATGAAACCAACTGAAGAGGAAGAAGAAGCATATAAAAAATATTTGAAAAGCTTACATGTTGACCCGCAAACAATTGTAGATGTGTATAAAGAAACAGGTAAAAAAGCAATAATTACAGATTTTATTTGTACAGGGAAAGGGGCTTCTTCGTTCCTAGATATAATGGGGCGTTATGCAGATGAACAAGGAGTTCTTGATGAGTTTGCAAATTCTATTGAAATAGTTGGAATTGGCTCAATGAAATTTATGGAAAGATATTATCACGATGATGAAGATATTCCTCAACCAGAAGTAATTATGCCACCAATACTTCGACCTTATCAAAGAAAAATTAAACAATCATTTCATGACTTAAATTACAATATGTTTATGGACATGTTGTATAATCAGAATGTAAATGAATGTCGTTCAACATATTATCCTCCAAGGGCTTGGACTATTTATAATCCGAAAAAGTTTAAAACAGGTTTGATTAAGGATATGAAAAAAGTTGACGAAATGAGAAAAAATATTAGAAAAAGAATGGGTGATTCAAAATACTCCGGTTGTTTGCCTGCTTTTAATGCGGAAATGGCAGATTTTAGAAATATCTTGAATTTTCATATTTTAGATGAAATGGCTAAAGCCGGTGTGTTAAGAGATAATGACGAAACATGTTCTGAAAGATTATAACAATCAATTATAAAACCAAAACAAAATGTTAAATTTTGATTTTACAAATGCCGGTTTCAGTTGCTTTCAAGTCGTTTGCAATCCAAAAACCCTTTTGGGGAGCGAAATCAATGCCAATTCCAAAATATGTAGAACCGGAACCGGACATTATTGATTTTGGATAAGATTTTTTTATTTCTTTTAATTCTTGATAATCATCAATTAATGCCCATTCAAGGTCGTTTGCGAAGTCCTCTCTTTTGCCGAATTCAGAATTAAAATTATTAGATTTTTTGTCAGAAAACTTTGTGTATGCTTCTTTGGCACTAATTCCTAAATTTTCAGGTTTTATGAGTGAAATTTTCATTTCTTCAAAAGGAAGTTTGTCTAAAATTTCTCCTCGTCCTGATGTCATTTGGCGACCTCCTTCTAGGCAAAAATTCAAATCAGAACCAAGTTTTGCGCACAATTCGTGTAGTTCTTTTCTTGACAAAGGTTGTTTAAAAATTTCGTTTAATCCAAAAAGAGTTCCGGCTGCGTTAGTGCTTCCACCCGCCAAACCCGCTGATACAGGAATATTTTTGTCTATATAAATTTCAATTTTATGCGGTGTGAGATTTGTTGTTTCTATAAAAAGCATTGTGGCTTTATAAACGAGATTTTTTTCGTTATAAGGTATTTCAGTATTGTTTCCGGAAAGACAAATTTCGAATTTTTCAGCAGGTTCAACATTAATTGTCAAATAGTCGTATAAACTAACTGTTTGCATAATGCTTTCGATATTGTGAAATCCATCTGGACGTTTGCCGGTAACTTTTAAAGTTAAATTTATTTTTGCAGGGCATTGAATTTTCATTTCAAAAGTTCCTCTGAAAGTTTTCCAAACATTTCGATTGAGAGTTTTTCACCTCTTATATTTTCGTCAAGTCCAAGTGATTTCAGTGCTGTTTGGATTTTATCTTTTGTAAAACCACCCGACATCAAGCAGTTTTTGATATTTTTTCTACGTTGAGAAAATCCGGCTTTAATTGTTTTTCTAAAATGTTTGTAATCTGTTAGGTCGAGAAGTGGCTTTTCTCTTACAACTAATTTTACGAGAGCTGAATTAACTTTTGGTGCAGGGTAAAAAGAACGTCTGCCGACAAGTTTCATAATTTCAACATCTGCCCAAAACTGAGACAAAATAGTCAAAAGTCCGTATTGTTTGCCTGAAGAATTTTCGTTTGCAACCATTCTGCGCGCAACTTCTTCTTGAACCATTAGCAAAATATCGGTGATTTTATTTCTGTTTTTGTTGTTTAAATCGTCGATTTCTCCTAAAAGGTGGGCGATAATCGGACTTGTAATATAATATGGAATATTCGCAACAACTTTAATTTTTCCATCACAAAGTTCTGATAAATCTTGTTTTAAGATATCATTGTGAATAATTTTCAAATTTGGAGCGTCAAGTTTTTCAAGTTCTTTAATTGCTTCTTCGTCAAGTTCTATAGCGATAACCTGTTTGGCATGCTTTACCAATTGTTCTGTTACAAATCCAACTCCAGGACCGATTTCTATAACGGTATCTTCCGGTTGAATATTGGCAAAATCAATTATGTCGGCAATTGTTTGACCATCAATCAAAAAATTTTGTCCGAGTCTTTTTTTAGTTCTAAAATATTTAGCCCGTTCGAAGTAGTTCATCTTACTAATAATAATACCACACACAGGTAAATGTTTTAATAAAAATTTTTTGATAATTTTGTAGATGATATAATTATAGGGGGTCAAACCATGCAAACACAAACAAAACTCAGTAAAAAAGAAATTGTAAAATTATTTGAAGCAGGTTGCAAATCAAAGGAAGATTTTAATATCGGGCTTGAATATGAGCGTCTGCCAATTTTTTCTGTTACGTCAAAATCAGCGGATTACGGTTCTGAGTTTGGTGTTTGTAATTTCTTGAGAAGTTTTGCAAAAGAAGAAAATTGGGATTATATAACTGATAATTATAATATAATCGGTTTGAAACAAGGTCATGACACGGTGACTTTAGAACCGGGAAGTCAGCTTGAATTAAGTATAAAACCGGAAAAAACAATAGATGATTTAAAGGCTAAAATCGATAAACTTGATAAGCAAATGAAACCAATTCTGGATAAATTTGGAATAAACCTATTAAATTATGGAGTTTCTCCGCTTTCCACTCACAAGTCAATCAGTTTAATTCCTAAACAAAGATATCACATTATGGCAAAATATTTATGGGGGATTTTGTCTGATGTTATGATGAGAGAAACAGCCGGAATTCAATGCTGTATTGACTTTGAGAGTGAAGAAGATGCAATGACAAAGTTCCGTATTGCAAATAAATTAACACCGTTTGTGACGGCTATGTTCGCAAATTCTCCTATCAGAGGTGGTGTTGAAACCGGTTACAAGAGTTTTCGTGCTTTGAGCTGGTTAAACACTGATAATGACCGATGTGGTTTTGTCGGGCAAATTGATGATAAATTTTCGTTTGAAGAATATGTTGATTATGTTCTTGAAACGCCGATGATTTTCATTAACCGTGAAGATGGTGCAGTTTCACTTGATGGAAAACTCTCCTTTGATGAATTTATGGCTAATGGATTTGGTGGGTACGAAGCAGATATTGAGGATTTTAATTTACATGCAAATCTTTATTTTCCTGAAGTCAGATTACGAAATTTTATAGAAATACGAAACCAAGATTGTGTTGGAAAAGGTTTACAATATTCAATTTTGGCTATTTATAAAGGGATTTTGTATAACAAATATGCGATTGAAGAAATTGAAGAATTGTTCAAAAGTTTTGAATACAGGGATTTTTCAGAATTGAGGTACAACGTTCCGAAAAGTGCGCTTAATGCTAAAATTGGTAAGTATCTTGCAAAAGACATTGCAAAAGAGATTTTATATATTGCAGAAAAAGCTCTTATAGAAATGGATACGAATGAAGAAAAATTCCTTGATCCGATAAAAGAATACACAAATGCAGGAATTTGTCCTGCGGACGTGATTATCCGCAATTGGAACGGAATTTGGAACAAGGATATTAAAAAACTTATAAAATATATAAGCCAATAGCCTTGGTAAATTAATCTTGTGTGTAATATAAATTTTGTTTGTTTTGTTCATAATTCTTTTTAAAGGAGCGTGTTATGGCAATAAGATTACTTGTTTTTGATTTTCGAGAGAGCGAAAAGGATTTTTTCAGGTCTCATGAACTTGAAAATTTTGATATAACTTTTTTTGCAGAAAGTTTGAATGAACAAACAGTTAAAAATTTAAGTCAGGAACTTTTGGATAACACGCCTGTAATTAGTGTGTTTATTAACTCAGAGGTGACGGAAGAAGTTATTAATTCTTTTAAAAATCTGAGAATAATCTCAACTCGTTCAACAGGAATTGATCATATTAATAAAAAGGCTGCAACTGCTAAAAATATTGCTGTAGTTAATGTTGAGGGTTATGGTGCCCGTCCTGTGGCTCAATATACAATGGGGTTGATTTTAGCTTTGGTTAGGCAAATTATACCTGCATCGAATTTTTTGAAATCTGAAGTTCGAAATTGCAAAAGTTTTGTTGGACGAGATGTTTCGAAATTTACTATAGGAATTGTTGGTACGGGTAGTATCGGAATTACTGTTGCAAAACTTTCTCTTGCGTTTGGTATGAAAGTTCTGGCTTACGACATTGCGGAGCGAAAAGATTTTGCAGAAAAATATAACGTAAAATATGTCGATTTTAATACTCTTTTGAGAGAATCAGATATTGTTTCAATTCATGTCCCTTACACTGGTGAAAACAAGGACATGTTTGCGTTTGAACAGTTTAGTATAATGAAAAATACTGCATATTTAGTTAATACTTCTCGAGGAGAAATTGTAAACATTAAAGATTTGTATAATGCAGTATCTAAAGGTGCAATAAAAGGTACTGCTCTTGATGTTGCAACTTGTGAATATATAAATTTCGGTTGTTCAAATATTCATCATAAAGAGTTTTATGACAATTTTGATTGTGTAGAAGAAGCAAAAATTTTGAAAGAATTAATTAAAAATCCGAATGTAATTGTAACCCCACACATCGCATACGAAACCCAAGATGCTATAGATTACATCTTAGAAGTTACGTTTATTGCAATTTCTGATATTATAAAAGGCGGAAATTCTTACAGAGTGAACTAATTATTTAAAATAATATTCGATTTCTGTAGATAAATCTAATTTTTTCGCATTTGGTTTGAAGATTTTTGTTTTTAAACCCATTTTAGCAAGTCTGTATTTCAAACTTACTGCAAGAACACCCAACCCGTATTTGCAAGAACGTACAAAATTGATTGATGACGCTTCCTTAAAGTATTTTGTAGGGCAAGAAACTTCTCCAATTTTAAAATTGTGATAAAACATCAATGCAATCATTTCATTATCAAAAATAAAATCGTCATCGCACTCTGCTAACGGTAATTTTTCTAAAACTTCCTTTGTAAAACCTCTAAATCCGGTGTGGTATTCTGTTAGTTTTTCGCCGGTAAAAAAGTTTTCAAAAGCTGTTAAAAATTTGTTTGAAATAAATTTGTAGAATGGCATGCCACCTTTTAATGCAGAGTTCCCAAGCATTCTTGATGCCAAAACGGCGTCATATTGACCAAAAGCCATCATACAAACAATTGCAGGAATTAATTTTGGAGTGTATTGGTAATCCGGATGAAGCATAACAACAATATCTGCTCCAGCTTTTAATGCTGCTTTGTAGCAAGATTTTTGATTGCCCCCATATCCTTTATTTTCCTTATGAACAATTGTTGTAATATTTAATTCTTTTGAAACAAGTTTTGTATTGTCTTGTGAATTGTCATCTACCAAAATAACTTCGTCAACAAAATCTTTATAAATTTCATCATAAGTTTGTTTTAAAGTTTTTTCTGCATTATATGCAGGCATTATTATAACTACTTTTTTATTATTAATCATATATTAATTATAGAACAAAAACTCTAAAAAAAATGTAAAACATTAAAAAAGGATACTCTTTTGAGTATCCTTTAAATTTTGAAAAAATTCGATTGAACTATTCAGCAGGTTCTTCAACTTTAGCTTCTGTTCTGATAGAAGCTTTGTCTGAACCGATGCTTTTGTCTTTGAATTTTTGAACTTGTCTTGCTAATTTATCAGCCAACAAGTCAATGCTTTCATACATAGATTCGCCTGATTCTTCACAACGAACTACACCTGTAGACATTTTACAGCTTACTTCTGCAACGTGTTTGCCGGAAGCTGCTGGGTTTTTAATTACTGACAAAACTACGTCAATACCTTGAACTTGGTCGTAGTGAGCAGCAACTTTGCTGAATTTTTCTTTCACATAAGCTTTGATAGCGTCAGTGATTTCGATGTTTCTTCCGTTTACGTAAATGTGCATGTTGAACCTCCATATAACATACTGCTTGTATATTATAACACATATAACCTGATTTTTAAAGCCCTAATTTATTATTTAGCGAACTTTTTTGGTTATTTTGTGATTAATCTTCTATAATAAACTGTTGTAATTCAACATTTGGAGTTCCGATAACGCGTACTAATTCTAGCACAGACGCTTTCATTTGACATTTTTGAGAAGAACCGCTAAAAAAGTCTCTGTAAAAACATCCCTCGCAATTGCAACCTCTTTTGTAACATTCTAGAGCCGTAGGTGTCCATCTTCTTACTGCAACAGCTCTGCCCATATCCCTACTTCTAAACAATTTATAAAATCTCCGTTAATATCTTACCCAAGTATGGCAACCATGACGTTAAATTCGTCAAAATCCCCATTAGAGATGAGTTTCACCTCTCTATAAACATTATATAAAAAACGATGTTATGATTTCAAGGGCGTGGCATGGGATTATTAAAAAATGTTACAACTACTTTAATTACGGCGATACAGCCGTTTTTCAAAAGTCAATCATGCTAAATTGTAAGCTACGACATGGTTTTGAGAATTTAAACCATGAAAACCCATGGCATGAGCATGATTGCATGATTTAAAATCCTATTAAGTTTTGTAAAATATTTTTATTCCATGCCTTTTTATTATTTATTTGTAAGTAATTATGGTGTTTTTTCAATAACTTTATAATATCCGTCTTTTATTTTAATCACATTATATTTATCTGGAGTAAAAGCATTTATGTCAAATATGGTTTCATATTCGTTTGCTTTAAAAGCTCTTACAGGTGTTTTTAAATCAAATTCGACTAATACACCGTTTTTAGGCTGGAAAAAGCTTTCTGCATATCTTTTATTTGTTTCTGGTGCAGTAGATGTAAAACCTTTATTGTTTAATACAAGTTTTTTTATTGTATCTATATCATCTTTGCAGTTTTGAAGTCCCCTGAAAAATTTGCCGGAAGTCGGTTCTGATTTATTTATAGCCTGTTTTAAACAACTTACAACTTGATTTGATTTTATTGATAATGGTTCAGATTTTCGTAAATAGTAATTTATATAAGGACTGTTTTGGTATTCTTTATAGGCATTTTTTATTTGCGCATCAGAAAACTTTAATTTTTCAAATTTATCCCAATCTAATTTTAACCCCTTAAATTGTCGAATTCCAACAGAATTAACAGGCTTAGTTTGTAATAAACTGTCTTTAGAAGATATTCGTAAATATTCATACGCTTTTGGCGAGATTTTATTAAAACTAATCATTTATATACCTACATCAGTACACATTAAGAAGACATATATATAAAGTCTTTGAACTTTGTTTATTTGTTATAATGTAAAGCTTTATTAATTAAAATAAAGCAAATAAAAATCGGACTCTACAAGAATCCGATTTTTTATTTAATAAGGTGATTTTGATTATTTCAAAATTATTCTTTAGTATATTCTGCATCAATTACATCATCATCATTTTTCTTGTCTTCTGTTGATGATGAAGCACTTTCAGAGCTTGCTGTTGATTGTTCTTCTTTTTGAACAGCTTCGTAAGCCTTTTGAGAAATGCTGAACATTGTTTGTTGCAATTCGTCAGACAATTTTTTCAATTCGTCTGTTGGTTTGTTTTCGTCAATTGCTTTTTGTAATGCAGATTTTTGTTCATCTAATTTTGATTTATCTGCTTCATCAATTTTGCCTTCAAAATCTTTTACAATTCTGTCAGCTGAACCGATTAAGCTTGTTGCATTGTTTTTAATTTCAGCTTCTTCTTTTTTCTTCTTGTCTTCTTGAGCGTTAGCTTCTGCTTCTTTAACCATCTTATCGATATCTTGTTCAGACAAGTTAGAAGAGTTTGTGATTGTAATTTTTTGTTCTTTGTTTGTAGCTTTATCCTTAGCTGAAACGTTTACAATACCGTTAGCATCAATATCGAATGTAACTTCGATTTGAGGAATACCACGCATTGCAGGAGCAATACCTTCAAGTCTGAACATACCTAATGATTTGTTATCTCTAGACATTGGTCTTTCACCTTGAAGAACGTGAATATCAACGGCTGTTTGATTGTTTTCGGCAGTTGAGAACACTTGTGATTTAGAAACCGGAATTGTTGTGTTTCTTGGAACAAGCGGAGTCATTACGCCACCTAATGTTTCAATACCCAAAGTCAATGGAGTTACATCAAGAAGAACGATGTCTTTAACTTCTCCGGCAAGTACACCGGCTTGGATAGCAGCACCAACTGCAACAACTTCATCAGGGTTTACTGATTGGTTAGGTTCTTTGCCTGTGTATTCTTTAACTAATTGTTGAACAGCAGGGATACGAGTTGAACCACCAACTAGAACTACTTCGTTGATATCATTTTTAGTAATACCGGCATCTTTCAATGCATTTTCTACAGGAACTTTACATCTGTTCAAAAGATCACGGCTTAAATCTTCAAATTTAGCTCTTGTCAAGTTCAAGTCTAAGTGTTTAGGGCCGTTAGCGTCAGCTGTGATGAACGGCAAGTTGATGTTAGTTTCCATAACTGATGACAATTCACATTTAGCTTTTTCAGCAGCTTCTTTAACACGTTGCATAGCTTGTTTGTCACCTTTAAGATCAATGCCTTCTTGTTTTTTGAATTCTTCGCAAATCCAATCCATAACTTTTTGGTCGAAGTCGTCGCCACCTAAGTGAGTATCACCTGATGTTGAAAGTACTTCGTGAACACCGTCACCGATTTCCAAAATAGATACATCAAATGTACCACCACCTAAGTCGAATACAAGAACTTTTTCTGATTTATCTTTTTCAAGTCCGTAAGCCAAGGCTGCTGCTGTAGGTTCGTTAACGATACGAAGAACGTCTAAACCTGCAATTTTACCTGCATCTTTTGTTGCTTGTCTTTGAGCGTCGTTAAAATATGCAGGAACTGTGATTACAGTTGATGTAACTTTTTCTCCCAAGTAGTTAGAAGCATCATCAGCCAATTTTCTCAAAATCATAGCTGAAATTTCTTGTGGAGTATAATCTTTTCCATCAATGTTTACTTTGTAATCGTCGCCCATGTGTCTTTTGATTGAAGCGATTGTTTTATCAGGGTTAAGGATTGCTTGACGTTTTGCCAATTGTCCTACCAATTTTTCACCAGTTTTAGAAAAACCAACGATAGAAGGTGTTGTTCTTGATCCTTCTGCGTTAGCTATAACGGTTGGTTTACCACCTTCCATAACGGCTACAACTGAGTTTGTTGTACCTAAGTCAATACCAATTGTCTTTGCCATAATTTATTATCTCCTTTTCAATTAAATTTTATTTTGTTGCAAGTGATTATATACTCACCTACAATCTATATTATTATTTATAACACTGTTTTTTGAAAAGATTAAAAAAATAAACAAAAAATTAATATTTTAAGAGAAGTGAAAAGTGAGCAGAAAATAGTGAGTGGTGAATGGTGAATAAGTTCATTTAGCTCACTTTGTTCGAAAATATATTTTGGAGCGTAGCTCCTGCAATGGTCTATTCACTGCTCACTATTCACCACTCACTAGATAAACAAACTATTTCAATACACTTCCACCCGGTTCAACCCCCGGTAAACAAACCCCAAATTGGCAATTTGAATTGTAATCATTTGTGGGAGAATTTATTGTGGTATTATCATTTTCTGTGTTTATTAATTCGTTATAATATGGGGTTACATAGTTAGGTTGAAATGCGTTTGGTTTTTGGATTTCTTGAATATGGTTAGGCAGATATTTTTGTTGCAATGATTTTGTTTCGTAGTTTGAAAACGCAGTGCAAGCTCCGCCATTTATCGGACAAGTTGCCAAAACGGGTGTTGTGACAAAGCCGAATGCCAATAATAACAATAGTTTTAATATCTTTTTCATATTTTACCAACCTTTCATTTTGTTCTACATAATCAGATTAAACGACAATGTGTAAATTTTCATTGCCTGAAAGTAGCAAAAAATTTTTTGTTTGTTTTTCATGTATGCAGAAAAGCAAAAAGGAGTTATATTTTTTTATGAACAATGTTAGTTTTCAAGGACATTCAACGCTTATTTTATCCCCGAAATTATATGAAGAAGCCAGTGACGTTTCTAAACAAGCATATAGAAAATTATCAACAAGCAATAGATGTAATTTAACAAATGGTAAGGTTTTTGATAGCTTTGCTGATGCCGGTACTCTTGCAGTTGTAGTAAGAAATGAAAAAACTGGTATTTTAAAACATGTGCCAACAAGTGGAAATTGTGAAAGTTTAATTGAAAATATTTTAGAGGCAGTTGATTATTTGAAAAAAACTGCTAAAGGCAAGCTAACAGCTTGGATTATTGGTGGTGACAGTGTCAATGGTGCAGGTGGAAATGATACTGTAAAAACTCTTGATAAAGTTGCTGGCGCAATTTGCGATAGAACTGATATTGATACCTCAATTCTAGTAGGTAGTAAATCAGGAGAAGACAAATTCTTTTTGCATACTTTGAATGGTGAACTAGAAGTTGGTTTGGATAAAAATCCAAGAGCAATAAGACAATCTAAACTTCCGATTGAAGAAAAACTAGAGAACTACTTTGATATTGTTGAATTAAATAATACAGATGTTAAATTAGATTAATTCTTCATTCGTTTTGCTGTTTTTTCTAAAACTTTGCAAAAAGGAATAATTGGTTCCATCTTGTAACCACAATCGTCTGATAACGCTCCGCCCATCGAGAAAAGTTCTTCTTGCGGATAACGTCTGCAAATTCCGGGGCGGGTTTTGTGAATTTTGCATTTATGAGTTTCAGGATCAAGATTTTGACATTCAAAAATTAAGCCAATGTCGTCTTTGCCTATAATTTTTAAATAAGTGTAAAATCTATGTAAATATTGCAATTTTTCGAACTCTTTTTCATCTTGAACTACATGTTTGTAATGTTTTACATAAATTTGAGTACAGCATTTCCCGCAAGCTTTGCATTTGCCGGTGCGGTAATACTTGCGTCTTAATATTTTGGATAAAAAGAATTTTCGAATTTCTTCAAACATAATTACATAATAACATAAAGTTTTGTAAAGTTTTTGTAGAATTTAAGCAAATATCAACTTTCAGGATAATTATAAAAAATGTAAAACCCGAATTAATTTTTTTATAAACTATAACATAACCAAAATAACCAACCTTGACCTCTTCAACGAGGTCTTTTTTTTATTTTAAGGCAGATTGGAGGACAGAATTCGCGATGACAGATGCTGGTTTTATTATAAAAAGCGTGTCACCGCGCGATTAAAAATGTAACTTAATATATTGTTACAAAAATAGCAATTATTTACGATATAAATACTTTATATATACAAGAGTATAAAAATTTGAGGTCTTGTTATGAGCGGTATTAATCAAACTCAGAAAATAATGACAGAACGGGAGTTTAATAAAAGTCCTTTAAAAAGTCTAATGTCTTATCAAGACTATTTTAATAAAGCGCTAAAAGCAGGCTCAACATTTACTTTTGCAAAAGCTATAGGCTTACAGAATGCTCAAAACACTTCGAACAAAATTGAAAATGAAGTTGAAGGCTGGTATATTGGAAAAGAAAAACAAAAAAATGAAGCAGAAGCAGAATATTATGAAGCATTAGCGCAGTATGAGGCAATGAAATCAGGAAATGAAAATGCGCTTAAAAAACTAAATTATGCTACAAATATTTATGGTGAGGGTTCAACACAATATACTGATGCGTTGAAAAAATATAATTTATCAGGTAAATCTCTTTTTGCATCAGATACAAATTTAAGTATTGCTCGCGATAGATTTAATTTTGCGAATACTTCTGCTTTTAAAGCATATTTATCTACACAATTAAATAGTTAACTTTCCTACACAATTAGCTTGCAATTTTTCTTTTATATATTATCATGCAACTTGTAGAGTGCTTACGCCAATAATCACTCAACAAGAAAAGGAAAATTAAAATGAACTTAAAAAACAAGCAAGAAATAGTTAAAGCTTACGGTAAAAATGAAAAAGACACTGGTTCTACAGCAGTTCAAGTTGCTATGATGAGCCAAAAAATTTCTGAACTTACTGAACACCTAAAATCTAACAAAAAAGATTTCGCTACAAAAAGAGGTCTTTTGATGATGGTAGGTAAAAGAAAAAGACTACTTTCTTATTTGAAATCTCAAAATCTTGATGAATACAGAGAATTAATCAAGAAATTGGGTATTCGTGGTTAATTTTAAGCGAATTAAAAAGACTAAAGAAAAGGCTACTTTTGGTGGCCTTTTCTTTTTAGATTTGTTTATGATAATGAACGAATGTGCTAAATTTGTTTAAGAAAAATATATTAGTAATTATTCTATTGAATTGGTAAATTATTTTAATTAAAATACAAATATGAAATCACTAAAATCAATGCGTTTACATATTGGAGTTTTTGGCAAAACAAATGTCGGAAAATCTTCTATTTTAAACAGAATTACAAACCAAGAAATTTCTATTGTTTCAGATATTGCAGGCACAACTACCGATGTTGTTGAAAAATCAATGGAGCTTTTACCGATAGGTCCTGTAACTTTTTTAGATACAGCCGGGCTGGACGATACAACAGAGTTGGGAGAAAAACGCATTGAAAAAACAATGAAAGTACTTAATCGTATTGATGTTGCTATAATTGTTTGTAATTTCGATAATAGTAAGTTGTATATATCTGCTCAACAAGATTGGCTGGACGGTTGCGAAAAAGAATTAATCAAAAAGCTTGAAGAACTCAAAATTCCATATTTAATTGTTGTAAACAAATGTGATTTGAATGATAAATTTGATAAAAATTGTAGTGTGGGGAAAACGCAGTGTCCCCACCAAAATTCTGACCATAAACCCTCTCCCGAATTTCTAAGTTCGCCACAGCTTACTAAGAAATTCAACCCTCTCACAGAGAGAGAGGTTAGCGCACCAACAATCATTTTTACTTCTGCAAAAACAGATGATCGACTTGTTTTTAAGTTCAAGGAAGCATTGGTAAAACTTTTGCCTGAAGATTTTGTAAATTCTCCTAAGATTGTAGGCGATTTAGTGTCTCCAAAAAGCACCGTAATTCTTGTAATTCCAATTGATAAAGAAGCACCGAAAGGCAGGATTATTTTACCTCAGGTTCAAACTTTGAGGGATTTGTTGGACAACAATTGTTTAACTTATGTTGTAAAAGAAACGGAATTGAAAGATGCGTTAGATAACTTGAAAACTCCGCCGGCGCTTGTTGTTACGGATAGTCAGGCATTTCGTCAAGTATCTGAAATTGTTCCTGAAAATATTCCATTGACATCTTTTTCAATTCTTTTTGCAAGATTGAAAGGCGATTTAGATGAATTTATAAAAGGTGCTGAGGCTATAGAAAATTTGAAAGACGGGGATATAGTTCTAATCCTTGAAAGTTGTACGCACCACGCGATAGAAGATGATATTGGCAGGGTTAAAATTCCTAATCTTTTGCGTAAAAAGGTTGGAAAAAATCTTGTTATACACAATTATGCAGGTCATGATTTTCCGGATTTAAGCGACTATAAGCTTGTAATTCATTGTGGGGCCTGCATGACCAATCGTAGAGAGGTTTTGTCGAGAATTTTGATTGCAAATAAAAAGAATGTACCGATAACAAATTATGGAGTTATAATTTCATATTGTCTCGGAATTTTGCCAAGAGCAACAAAAATTTTTACTTCTCAAGAACTTGAGCAGAAATAACTCCGCATAAAAAATCTTTGCGTTTAACTAGCTTAAACCCTTTGCTTTCAAAATCTTTTATCAAATCTTTTGGGGTTGGGAATTCTTGCTTTGACTTGATGAGGTACGAATAAGCTTGTGTGTTTTCAGTGAAAAGTTTTATTAATAGAGGAGTCATTTTGTCATAAACTCTGCTTGCAAAGTTTTTTCTTCCAAAATCAAGGTGCAAAAATTTTCCATTGGGTTTTAAAATTCTATAAACTTCTTCAACTGCTTTTTCTGCATTCAAAATATTTCTTAATCCAAATCCCATAACCGCAAAATCAAATGAATTATCGGCATATGGAAGATTTGTAACATCGCCTTGCATAAAGCAAATATCGGTGTATTTTTCTTTTGCAACAGATAACATTTTTTCAGAAAAGTCAATTCCTGTAATGCAGGCATGCGGAGAAGTTTTTTTTATAATTCCTGACAAATCTCCGGTTCCGCAACACAAATCAATGACATTGTCATGTGGTTTTATATCAAGCATTTTGATTGCCCGATTTTTTACATGATTTTGAGTTCCAAAAGACATTACATTATTCACAAAATCATATTTGTTTGCAATCATATTAAACATTGTGCGAATGGAAGCAGGAGTTTTGTCTAGCGTCATAAATCGTTACCTTTTTGCATAAGTTTAATATTAACATATAATAAAATTATGAACATAGCTTTTATACCAATAGATAACAGACCTGTTTGCTATACTCTTCCGGAGCAAATTTGTGCAATTGACGAAAATATTAAATTTTTTATGCCGGAAAGAAAGTTTTTAGGTTCATTGACAAAATATGCGGATGTTAATGAAATTTTTAGCTGGCTTGAAAATTTGCCTGAACTTGATGCGATTGTAATGTGTCTTGATACGGTTGCTTATGGAGGTTTGATTTCTTCAAGGAGATGTTCTGATTCTTTTGAGCAAATAAAATCTCGTGTAGAAAAATTAAAATCAATATTAGAAAAGAAAAATGCAAAAATCTATGCATTTTCAAGCATTATGCGAATTTCTAATAACAATGTAAATGAAGAAGAAAAAGAATATTGGAATAAATGGGGTAAAAAGATTTTTGATTATTCTTATCAAACCCATAAACTTGGAACAGAAAGCTGTATTACAAATATTATTCCGTCAGAAATTTTGGATGATTATCTTGCTACACGAAAAAGAAATTTTGAAATAAACAAATTGTATTTGGAATATCAAAAACAAGGACTTTTTGACACTTTAGTTTTTTCAAAAGATGATTGTGCGGAATATGGATTTAATGTTCAAGAGGCTCAAATTTTAGAAAAACTTGGTGGATTTGTAAAAACAGGGGCTGACGAAATTCCTTTAACGTTGCTTGCAAGAGCGGTGGTGAAAACAGCTGGGCAGAATTTAGATGCAAGGCAAAGTTCCTCTCTCCAAGGGAGAGAGAGTAGCCGTTCGAGTGAAACGAGTTACGGCTATGAGAGAGGGGACGATAATAATTATGAAAAGGAAATACCCCTCTCCCGCATTTCTAATGTTCACGAATGTTCGCAAAGAACTGCGACCTCTTCCCTTGGAGAGGTGAATTTCGCGACTCACCAAAACAATTTTTCTGAAACGGACCAATCATCTTCGCATCTTTGCGTCTTTGCCTCAAAAATAAAAATTGCTCCAATTTTTCTTGCTCCTGACTATAAAGATTTAATTTCAAATTACGAAGATGTTTCCATCGAAAAATCTGTAAAAGGTCAGATTGAACTTGCAGGATGTAAGGTTTGTAAACCTGAAGATGCTGATATTTTGCTATATGTAAATAATTTTGAGGAACGTCAAGGTGAAATTGTTATGAAAGTTCCTACACGACCATTTAGCGGAAAGTGGAAAAAACCTGAAAAGCCTTATATGATTGCTGATGTAAGGTATGCGAACGGTTCGGATAATGCTTTTGTAAATCAATTGTTTGATGTTGGACTTGATAAAAACTTTTTGGGCTATTCCGCTTGGAATACCTCTGCAAATTCTTTGGGAAGTTTGATATGTGGAGCAATTGTTTTTTTAGAGGCGAAGATGGCATCAGAAGCAGCTAAGTGTGATTTAGATGCAAGGCAAAGTTCCTCTCTCCAAGGGAGAGAGAATAGCCGTTCGAGTGAAACGAGTTACGGCTATGAGAGAGGGGACGATAATAATTATGAAAAGGAAATACCCCTCTCCCGCATTTCTAATGCTCACGAATGTTCGCAAAGAACTGCGACCTCTTCCCTTGGAGAGGTAAATTTCGCGACTCGCCAAAACAATTTTTCTGAAACCGACCAAGCATCTTTGCATCTTGGCATCATTGCATCTAATTTTAAAAAACTTCAAGTAATTCGTTTTCTTGATGATTGGGGGTATCAAGCGAATGTTAGACAGCAATTGACCTCTCCTGATGAAAAACTTGTTAAGGAATTGATGAAACCTTATGAAGAAAAAGTTTTTGAGCTTCTTGGAGTAAGGTATGATATAAGCTACAAATTTCCTTGGAATAGGTTATTTGAGGTTGAAATATGCATTTAGCCGAGTTAGTTTTTTTAAGTGTGGCTTTGGGGATTGATTGCCTTGTTGTATCGTTTTCGCAGGGATTAATTTTTACAAAAAATCGGGTTAAAAATTCTTTCGCACTTGCTTTAACGATGGGATTTTTTCAAGGTTTTATGCCACTAATCGGTTATATTGGAATTGGTTTTTTTAGCAAATATATTGAGACATATAGTCAATGGTTAGTTTTTGCCATATTTTTTGCACTTGGAGCAAAATTTATTTACGAAGCATTTCAGAAAACAGAAGATACTATTTGTTGTATTGGATTGAAATGCCTAATTGGTATGGGAATTGCGACAAGTATTGACGCAATGGTTGCAGGTGCAAGCCTTAAATTAACAAATACACCGATTCTGCTATCAATTTTAATGATTGGTATTGCATCTTTTGTTATGTCAATGGTCGGTTTTTGGTCAGGAAATTTTTTCAAAAATCTCCCGTCAAAATGTTTGGAAATTTTAGGTGGGATAATTCTTATAATTTTGGCACTAAAAGCAGTGGTCTAAATTGTGTAAAAACTTATATTGAATAATGGCAACAAATATGTTAGAATAAAAATATGAAGTTTGAAAAAGAGCTGAAAAAAGTCGAATTTGCACAGAAATTTGCCGTCGGGGGGGGGGCAGTGCGCCGACACTACTACATTTAGAGAGATGGGTGTATAAAGCAGCTAAGTGTAATATTTTAATCTCGCCCCTTGAGGGAGAGAAGAAATTTCTTAGCGAATTATGTGAGCTTAGAAATTTCAGAGAGGGGTATAAAAAATATAAAAACTTAGATCGCGCAACGGAGTGCACGATGACAGATGTTGGTGAAAAGAAAGGAAAAATAAAAATGAATAAAAACAATTTACAGCAAAAACAACCTAATAATCCAACTGCTTTTCCGAAAAACAAGCATTTACTACTACCAGATACGGTCTTTTCACGTTTCACGTTTCACTTTTCACGTAAACGCATAGCGTTTACCCTTGCAGAAGTTCTTATTACTCTTGGCATTATAGGGATTGTTGCATGTTTGACTATGCCGATGGTAATTGGGAATTATCAGAAAAAAGTCTCGGCAGAAAAACTAAAAAAACTTTATTTGAACTATGAAAATGCTGTTCAATTAACTGAAATTCAAGAAGGACAAAATCGTGATGAGTGGCGATTTGCAACGGTCGAAGAAAGACGTGATTTTGTATATAATAAACTTATTCCAAATTTAAATTGTCAAAAAGTAGTTGATAAATTGGGAAATAGCAGTTCTCGGTATTCGCCGATTTGCGTTCTTAATGATGGTGGGATTATTGCTTTTCATGAAAAAAATGCTAGTGATTTGACGTCTTTTGAATTATTTTTTATACTAGATTCAAATGCATTGAAACAAAATAAGATTTTGTGGGGCAAAAACGGGTTTTATTACCGCATGTCTGTTGTTTCTCGCAATACGTCTCCTACTTGGGGAAGAGCGAATTTACTTAAGGAATGTAAAGCTGGGATTATGGCACAAAAAAATTCTTCAAGTGAAAAGGATTTTATTGATTACGAAAGTAGAAAATGTATAGACCTTATTCGTTATGATGGTTGGGTAATTAGCGATGACTATCCGTGGTAGTTTTTACGATATTTTTCTAATCATTTCTTGTGCTTCTTCGCATTCTGGGAATGAATCCGTGATTTTATCCAAAACTTTCAAGGCTTCATCTGTGTTGCCCAATTTTTCGTAACATTTTGCACTATTTAATAACAAGTTTACGTTTAGTGGATTTTTTTCAAGCATGTGTTTAAAAATCCCGTTTGCTTGTTCGTAATTCCCTAGTTCAAAGTAACAGAGCCCAAGCATGTGTTCGCAATCATGTGTTTTTTGAATTTCATATGATTTTACAAAATACATTTTTGCTTCTTCAATTTCACCTTGCATAAATCTGATTTTTCCCGCAATAAAGTACATAAAATCATTATTTGTTTCATGGTGAAGAGCGTGTTCAATTTGCTCATAAGCCTTGTCAAAATCTTTCAATTGGATTTTGTTAAGAGCTGAAAATGCAAGTGCATCTGTGTGGTGAGGGTCAATTTCTAGAGCTTTTTGATAGTATTCATCAGCTTTTTGGAAATTAGTTGTTGCATGAAGATAATTTGCATATTCAAACAAAACTTCAAAACTTTCAGGAGCAAGCTCTAATGCTTTGTTGAATTCATCTTCTGCATAATCAAATAGTCTTTTGCTCAAGTATAAAACACCTAAATCTTTATGTGCGTATGCAAAACTTGGATTAAGTTCAATTACTTTTTTCAAAATCTTTTCAGCTTTATCCATGTCATTTGTTTTTACGCAAAGATGGGCAAACTCGTAATAAATTTCATGAGAAACATTTCCTTGAAGAAGAATTTTTTCATAAAGCACTTTTGCGTTTGACAATTGACCGATTTTAATATAAATACTTGCAAGTTTTCTTAGCATTGAAACAGATTTTGGATTTAACAACACAAGCTGTGCAAGGATTGTAATTGCGCTGGTATATTCTCCAATAGCGTCATAACAACAAGCCAAATTGTATTGATAATTATGTTTTTCCGGATGGTGTGTTGCAAGCAATTTATAATGTTTAATAGCGCCCTCAAATTGGTTTGATTTTACTTCAGAAAGAGCCATTGCAACTAAGTAGTTGTCTTGAGGTTCAATGTCATATGCTTTTTGGAAAAATTCGCAAGCTTCTTTATGTTTATTTTGCAATTGTAGAATTGATGCGATATTGAAATAAGTGATAGAATTGTTAGGATCAAATTCACTTGCTTTCATAAAGTTTTCGTATGCTTTGTCGAGGTTTCCGACTGTTACATAACAAGTACCTAAGTTGTTGTACAACTGAGAATGTTTTGGATTAAGTTCAAGAGCTTTTTCCAAAAATTCTAAAGCCTCGTCAAATTTTCTCAAAGCCATGTAAGCTGTGCCGATAATATAATAAACTGTATAGTCATCTTGCACATATTCAAGCGCTTTTTTTGCGGTATCAATTGCTTTTTGCGGTTCTTGATTTTTTACGTAAACAATTGCAAGGTTTTTGTAAGCATCAATGTAACTGCTTCGCATTCTCAAAACTTCTTCGTAAGCGGAAATTGCATGAAGAAAATCATCTTGATTGTCATAACAGCTTGCCAAATAAAACCAACTTGTCGCATCGTCTTTGTATTTTACAACTGTTTCAAAAACGCCTTGTCCCTCTTTAAATTCACCAAGGTTTATATGGCAAAGTCCTAAAAGTTTTAGCGCTTCTATATCTTTTTCGTCTTCATGAATAATCGCTTGTAATTCTTTTTTAGCTTCTTCGTATTTTTTGTTATTAATAAGTTCGTTTATTTTTTCTAAATTTTCCATAATCTGATTATAACGCAAACAAAACTTACTTTACAGATTTTGATGATACGTGGTATAATATTTTATCAACGCCTAAAAATTCATAAATTTTGTCCGGAAAGGACAATATGGGAAAATCTTCAAAAAAATATCCGAGCTATTCAGCCGGAACAATGAGCATAAACGGAAGCCAAAAAGCAAGTACATATAAAGACGGAAATAATATTTTTTCTAATTACAATATGTCAGCAGACGAAAAGAAAGCCTATGATTATGCCCAAAAATCATTTGCGGAAGCTTTGCCGTCAGTAAATGTTTTTGATGAGAATACACAAAAAAATTTGCAATCGCAACTTGATGCCTATACTTTAAATGGTCAAAAACTAATAAACAATATTTATTCTCCGATGTTGAACAATTTAAAAACTGATGTTGCCTCTCGTTTTGGCAATCTCGATAATTCTGTATTTATGGATAATTTGAATTCAATAGAAGCAAAGCGGGCTGAAACAATAAATAATCTTGCGCAAGATGTAATGTCTAAGAGAAATGAACTTGTAAATAATGAATTATCTCAAAGATATACATATTTAAGCTTTTTACAAGATGTTCAAAACCAAATGAATTCGAATGCATTGAAGTTTATTTCCGGTTCTCAATCAAACAGTTCATCAGGAAATAATTACAATGCACAGGCTTATAACGCGACAAAATCTTCCGGAAAGTCTTTTGGAACTTATGCAAATTTAGCTTCCGGTGTTCTTAGTTCGATGGGGCCTTATGGAATGGCAGCATCTGCAGCGTTGCAAATTGCAAAAAATTATGTGTAACAGTTCTTGGTAATAGAGTTAAATTTTGTTTTAAAGCTAGTAATATTTTTCTTAATATTACTAGCTCTTTTATATAACAGCGTGAATTTTTATTATATAATAGCATTATGAACATAATACAAGAATTTGACACAATTACAGCGATTGCTACTCCTATAGGTACAGGCGGAGTTGGAGTTATTCGAATTTCCGGTGACAAAAGTTTTGAAATTATAGAAAAAATATTTTCTAAACATAACCTCGAGGCCGGAAAAATTTCCCACGGATGGATTTTGGATAATGGTAAAAAAATTGACGAAGTTATACTTTTGCCTTTTAAAAATCCTCATAGTTATACAGGGGAAGATGTTATTGAAATTCATTGTCACGGTGGGATTAATGTTGTTCGCAATATTCTTGAAGTTGTTCTTAAAAATGGTGCAAGAATGGCTGAACGCGGAGAGTTCACCAAACGCGCTTTTTTAAACAAAAAAATGGATTTATCTCAAGCAGAGGCTGTTGCAGACTTAATTCACGCTAAAACAAGAGATTTTGCAAAACAGTCAGCAAAAAATTTATCCGGAGTTTTGGGCGCTAAAATTAAAGAAATTAGGACAGATATATTCAATGTTTTGTCAAAAATTATTGCAGGAATTGATTTTCCGGAAGATGTTGCTGAGCCTGAATATGATTATATTATTTCAGAATTTGAAAAAGCGTTGGAAAAAATTAATAAAATCCTTGCTTCTGCAAATTCTTCTAACATAATGCGACAAGGGATTAAAATTGCAATTGTCGGTAAACCAAACGTTGGTAAATCGTCTCTTTTCAACACTCTTTTGAACGTTGAACGAGCAATCGTAACAGATATTGCAGGTACAACAAGAGATGTTTTGACAGAAACTCTTGATTGGGATGTTGCAATTACTCTCGTCGATACAGCAGGAATTCGCGATAATGAAGAGGTTGGCAAGGTTGAGGAAATTGGAATTGAATATTCAAAACAATCTGCCGATGAAGCTGATTTAGTTCTGTTTTTGTATGACGCTAATAAAGGAATGAATGATGATGATAAAGCAATTTTAGATTTAATTAAAGATAAAAATCATATCATTGTTGCCAATAAAGCCGATTTAGTTCAGGAAAGAAATCCGGAAACATTCTATCTTTCAACTGTTACTAAAGAGGGACTTGAAGAATTAAAAGAAAAAATAAAAAAAGAAGCCTATAATTTTTCACTTGAAGATACTGAATTTGTTACAAATAATAGACAGCAGGATTGTCTTGTAAAATGTCGTGAAAGTTTGACGCAAGCTCTTGAAGCATCTAAAATTCATCAATTGCAAGATTTAATTTCAATTGATTTGAAATCTGCTCTTCTTTACCTTGATGAAATAACAGGCGAAGTTATAACAGACGATATCTTAAATAATATTTTTGATCATTTTTGTATCGGCAAATAAACTTTAATAAAGCGAGTCGTATATGTCTCCGATATTATCTATGCAAGATCTTTGTGCGTTTGGATTGTACAAAAACAGGTCATAAATCGGAATCAGTTCTTTTGCATTTGTATCAGGACCCATGTATGGAAGAACTGATGAAGTTTGAAATTGATTGTATTTGCGTTTGCTGTTAAAAATATATTTTTCTTTATATTCTGGCAAGATTTTAGCAGGGACGATTTCATCAATTCCAAATCGGTTAAAAAATTTCATGAAATTAGAAAATTCTTCGCTTCCGCATTTTGTAGCAAACATTGGAGCAAATATGATACGCTTGTTATCTTTTTGTAATATTGTAGTTGATTTGAGAATTTCATCATAGCAAAACTGTTCTTTCAACATTGAAAGTCCGGAAATCAAATAATCATCCATTAAAATTAGGGTGGAATCTTTCGGAAGATTTTCGATTTTGTCCAAAGTGTCATAAGTGTTTAATTTTTGATTTAAAATAATATTTTGGGTTTTGGCATTATTTGTATTTTGGTGCATATAATTTGTTAATGCAAAACTTTTTTCTGTATTCGGAATTATGTAGTAAATTTTCTTTGGATCTCTATGATTTTGTTTTATGAAGTTTTCAATTTTTGTATTCAAAATTTTTAAGTATTCACAATAACTCCGCGGAGTAACTATTTCTGTCAAATTATTCAAAAAATCTAATACAAACTCCTCATTTTCTTTTTTAGAAAGTTCTCCATTGCGTGCAATATCTTTAGCCGTTGTATAAAAATAATCAAAATCAGGAAAAATCGGGTTTATATTTTGAACGATATCTTTTTCTGTAGAAAATTCTGCAAGATTTGATTTAATAATTTGAAAATCTATTGCGTGTTTATGCAATTTTCTTAGAATACTACCGTTTAGCACATATTTCAAGTTATAACTCAAATCTTTTCCGTTACGCTTTTGCAATTGTAGTGCTTTGTTCAGCTTTTCAATTGTAAAGTCTTCAAGTGGTTGAGATTGATTTAAAAAGTTGTAACCGTTTTCGAAATTTTCAATGTAGATAGTATTGTGTGGAGTAAAAAAACGATTGCAATTAATCCCCGTTTTATCTAAAAAATTAAGCATTTTTGAATCAACAATTATTATATTTGAGGAGTCATTTTGAGAATACCTGAAATTTTTCATCGAAATATACTTCAAAACATCTGCAAGACAAATACCTCTATTTTCGAATAATGAGTGATCTGTTGGTAAACTTTTTATGCCATAGCATGATTTTCTATATAATTCGTTTTCAATTTTATTTAAACTTCTGTAACTTGAGTATTGAGTTAATATATCTAAACTTTTTAGTACTTCTTCTTTGGATAGTCCTGTTTTGGTAATAATATTTGAAACGATTTTACTTATATCACTTGGTTGTAAAATCCCCATATCTTTTTCAAGTTTAGTGTAAACTTTTTTAATTTCTTGCCGAAATGAAGTTGTGGCAGACCTTTCAAACCTATCTATACCTGTAAAATTTACTTGTATCGGATTAGTTTGTTCTGCTTTATGCCTTGTGTTTATTTGGGGGATATATGGAAAACTGTTTATTCCAATGACTTTCATATTTATATCAAGTCAAAACAAAAATTTTTTTGCTAATAAGAAAAATACTTGTCAAAATCAACATCGTCAAAACTGCAAAGAAGTTTATAAACGTCGTCATCTTCGTCCATTCTTTGAAAATTATAATCATCAAATTTCCAGTATTTTGGATTAATACCTTTTACTTGGACAATTCCGCAATCTTTTAAAATAATCAGTTTTTTCTTAACAATATCGACCGGAAGTTCAACCATTTTGGCAAGCTCTACTGCTGTAACCCAGTTTTCAAACGCACCTTTTTCAGGCGTCATAAACATAAGTTCAAGCCCGACTTTTTTTAAATCTTTATCTTCAGTTTCCGGTTCATAATCGTACATAATAGCCATTCTATAGTAAAAAATATTTTCTGTTATCCTACTTACATATTATATTACGGCAAATTTTGAAAAAACTTTAATAAAATATTAAAAAAGACCTTTTCGAAAATTCGGAAAGGTCTTCTTTTTTTATTTTTGGGGTTGTATTATTTGTTGTTTATTCTTACTGGAACCGGATCGTCACAATCTTGTTTATATGTATTTGATGCAACTGGAGTTCCTTTGTATTTTGTATAATTAACTTTTGGTTTGCCTGTAAACTTAAGACCTCTAGCTTTACAGTCTACTGTTATATCGCCTTCTTTAAGACCTTTTAGATATTTTAGTTCAGGATGTTTTTTCATTAATTCTGCATTTTCTAATAAATCTGTAAAGTCAGTGTATAACTTCATTGTATGTGTGTCAAAGTATTTTTTAGCTGCTTCAGGGTTTTTGGCTTGTAATTCTTCATATTTCTTTTTGCTATAAACCCCAGGCATAGTATTAAGTTTAAAATTTGTTATACCGTGTTTAAGTTTTTCTGCGTGTACCAAAGCTTTCAAAACATTACCTTGTGGAGTTTTTCCGTTAACTTTCATTGTTCCGGCTATAACACCTGCCCAACAATCACCTTTTCCAACTTTGTAATCACAAGCTGGAGTTGTCCAAATTTCTTCCGGACAAGGTTTGATTTTTTCAGCCGGTTTATTCGGAACATCTTCTCCCGATTTTGGTGGGATTAAATCGATATTAGGAGTTTGTGGTCTGTGACGTTCTACTGGTTTTTCACCAGGAGCATAAACTCGAGCTTCATTTTTGCCTTTGTCTTGCAAGAATCCAGATGCTCCAACGCCTGCAGCAAGCCCAGAACCTGCACCAACTAAACCACCATTAACTGATGCTGAAGCTGCTGCCGATGCTGCTGCACCTGCTGATGCACTAGCAGAAGCACTTCCGTTAATAACCGCACCTGCTGTAGATGATGAACCCGCTGCCGCTGCTGCTGATGAAGTAACAGAGAATAAACTGCCAATTCCATATCCAGCTGCTGCTCCGCCACCAATTGCAAGTCCGCGATACAAGTTAGTGTTATCTTTTTCATAGTCTAAGTTTGATTTTTTAGCCATGTGTTTAATTACGTTAGTGCTTACGCCTTCTTTTTCGGCTGCAGCACGTCTTTCTCTCAAACTCATGTGGTAGTTTAATGTTTCTTCTTCATGAGTATTGATGTTTGCGTATTCTACTGCTTTTTGTTTGAATTTGTCACTTGAGAAGTTGCCGTTTTCATCGTAGAAGTATTCTCTATTATTTTCTACAAATTTACGAGTTTTTCTTCCGCTAATGTATTCATTTTCAACAGATTGAGCTTTTGCTAATCTTTTAGCTTCTTTTCTAGTGTAGCCGTCTTCTCTGTATTGATTATACATTTCTTTGTATTCTTCTTTACGTTCTTTTTCAGCTTGTTTGTAAGCTTTTTTGTCCATGAATACTTGTGTTTTTTGAACATCTTCTTTATGGCGTTCGTTTTCAACGTAATTTTTAGCCATTTTTTCGGCATCTTCTTCTTTTGCTTTTTGACCGTTTTCGGTGCCGTATTTTACAAAAGCTTCTTGAGCTCTTGCTTCTTCAACGTCATCACTGTAAATCAATTTTCTTTCAGCATAATTTCCGGTAACATCTTCTTTTTCAATTTGTAAACCTGTCATCGGTTTAGATTTGGTTTCTGTTGATTGTCCAACCGGAACTGTTATACCTGCTTGAGCCAATTTATTTTTGTTTTCAGCAACTTGTGCTTCCCATTTTTTCCCAAATTCTGCGGCATAGTCTTTGCCAAAAGATACATTGTTAATACTCATCTTGTTTCCCCTTTCAATTTCCCTCGTGAAAAGAAAATTAAATTGATTTTTATCCCCTGTACTTCTATAAAAAATTTTTGGATTGAAAAATTGCATGTTATCATGGGGTTTTAGGCATGCTAAATTCCGAAAAGTCTTGTCTATAGCGAATTTCCCGAATTAAAATTTATCTTAACATTTGTTAACAAAATGTTTTTTGCAAGTCAAAGTCGATTTGAGAGACTAAAATTTTTGCTTGTTTAACACAAAATAAATGTTATAATATATCTATGAAACCAAGAATTTTAATTGTAGATGATTCCTCAAGGTGGGTTTTGCATCATCAAGAAGTAATCAGGCAAATATTTAATAACAACGTTGAGATAGAGACGGCAAATTCTGCAAAAGAGGGAGTGGAAAGGCTTACTGCGTCTTTAGATGAACCATACGATTTTATTTTGACTGATATGCAAATGGAACCTGATTTTTTGCCGTTATATGCCGGAGAGTGGTTTATTAAACAAATAAAGTTTTTCAATGAATATAAAAATACTAAAATTATTGCGGTTTCTGCTTCAGAAAATCTTAAACAAATCGCCAAAAACTACGATGTTGATTGTATTCCAAAATATATGTGTAATGATATAAAATCTTATTGTAACAAATTATTAAATAACGAATAGAAACATTAAAGTTTTCTCTCAAAACTTCCGATAAATATATTGTTGACAGGTTAGATTAAAAAAGGAGAAAACTATGTACGGATATATTGCTTGGCCCGGAGTATACAGTTTTAAAGAAGAATTAGGTCTGTTTCTTGAATACTGTAAAGAGCAGATTGATGAGGTGATGAAAAAGATTGAAGAAACTGAAGATCTTGTTGCTCAATAGCATAAGGGTCTTAGCTGATGATTAAGGATGTGTAAAGGCGGTAATAAATTTACCGCCTTTTTGTTTTAAGTTTTTTAATCAAATGGGATTGTGATTATGTATTCATTACCTTGGCGAACTTTCGTTATGTCATCAGTGTCAATTTGTTCACCAAAAGCAAATGTTTGGCTGTATCGCATTATTTTTTGTCCGTTACGAGAATTTTTTTCTCCGACGGCATTAATAGTTACAGTATTGTCGTTTGATTTCACTTCTACATTATTTTCGTTATTGTCGAATGGTCTTAAGTCAATTACAATTTTGTATGTGTCTTTTGTTCTGTCAACGTGAATGAAAGGCGCGGAATTCTGTAACATTTTTTGCTCTTTTGAGAATTCTTTTTGTGCGAATTTATCCATTTGGCGTTCTTGTTTCATAATTGCTCTATCCATTTTTCGCAACTGAAACATAGGATCAAACATTTGTTTGAAGTGCCAATCTGCAACAACATAAAAAGCTGTAAAAGCACCTAAAAATACTAATAAACCAATTAAAACATGTTTTAGAGCCGGATGTTTGCATAAAAAACAGTTGTCAAATTCTTCGCGTCTATAATTATTGTCTTCCATAACATTTCTCCTTTCGATTTTATTTTAGTATAAAATTAAGATTGTAAAAGTACATTACTCAACTTGGCTAATACCCTTGAAAAACACAAAAACGCATGTTATTATTTTAGTGTGTAAAATAAACGGAGTGTGAAATATGGCGAAAATTTTAGTAACTATGCCTGATGATTTCTTGCACAAGATAGACGGAGTGGCAAGTAATGAACAAAGGAGCAGAAGTGAATTGATTAGAGAAGCTCTTCGCTCTTATATGAAACGTGTAAGTATCAAAAATCCTCAAAAAGCCGAAGAAGAAGCTAAAAAGCTTGAAAGTTTGCTTGGATAAATAAAGATTTGTGTTTATGGAAAAAGAATAATCGACTGGTTTTGCCGATTATTCTTTTTGTTGTTTGTTTTAAAAATTATAAGGATTTTGCTAAAATTTCAATTTCATTTTCATCAGGATCTTTTAAAAATGCAATATACATGTTTATTTCCGGCATGAAAAATGGTTCGTATAAATATTTATAACCATATTTATTCATTCTTTTAGTAAAATCATTCATTTTGTCTGTTTCAAAAGCAAAATGTCCGAATGCGTTGCCATTTGCATAACCGCCATCTGGAGTTTCGTTGTTATAAGTTAATTCCAATTGTGTTTGACCGTCTTCATCACTCAAATAATATAAAGTGCAATCATCTAACTTAACTTCTCCGGTTTTATTCATTTCAAGTAGTCCTGTGTAAAATTCCATTGATTTTTCAAGGTTTTGAACTCTTATCATTGCATGTACAAATTTCATTATTTTCCCCTTTCTTCTAATCTATATGAGATTGTATTCCGTTAGAAGTATTTTTGTCAATCTCTATAACGTGTCGAATTATTGTGTGTGCCATTAGCAATAAATATGGATTAATTTCATTTGTGTTGCCCATATTTATTTTAGCTTGAGGTTTTTCCTGTTCTGTGTTGACAGTTGTTTGTGAACTTGTTTCAAAAGATACTACAGATTCCATTGAATAGTGTTTTTCATCACCCTCAATGCGTAAAATCAATTCTTCTTTTGGAAATTCTTTTACGCATCCGATGTTTACGTGCACAGAATTTGAATTTTCTAATATCAAAGTTGCAGTTACATTTCCGTAGTTCAAAGTTGTAATTGTAATTATTAAGATACTGTCAGAGCCGTCTTCTTTTTGACCGGCTTCGATTTCTAAATCAAATCCGACGCCCTCTTGCAATGGAAGCCAAGGCAAGTATAAAAGCATTAAAAGTTTCATTGTTTGCGCAGAATCGTTTTGAGCTGCAGCGGCAATGCTTGCGTTGATTAATTTTGCGGTATCTTTTAATTGGGTTAAATCCGTAATTCCGAGTTTTGACGAATTTGCCATTGTAGTGATAAGTTTTGCAATTGCATCCTTGCCATTTACTTCTATCATTTGTGCAACTTGTGACAAATTAATCAAACCATTTGAAGAAATTGTTAGGTTTCTGAGTGTGCTTTGCAATTGGTTTAAAACCGCTTTATTGCCTGTTAATAAAATATTTTGAGCTTCTGTTAGTGACAAGCCTTGCAATTGCGCAAGAATTTGGGCTTGTGTTTGCGACATCGCATTTCTTTGCATATTTATTTGATTGGCAAATTTTTGGTTCAATTGTGCAAGAGATATATTTCTTTGGAGCATATAAACTAATTCGTTCATATTTTTTGGTAGTTTCATCATATCTTTGACAAATATCGCTTGATCGCTTCCTCCCATATTTCCCATTTGTGGTGATGGAGTTGGGGTTTTAGGAGTAGGCGTTGAATTTTGCGGTTGAGGTGCAGTTGACGGTGCAAAATTTTGGGCAGGTTGATTTTGTGGCACTTGTCTTTGAGAATTTAGCGCCTGATAATTGACAAATTTTGAAATTAAATGCCCAAGATTTATGTCAGCCATAGCTTTTATTATACTGATTTTTTGAAGTTTGTCCAGTAAAATATGCTGAGGCTGGTGCGTTAGGGCTAAACTTCGTTGTATGTTTTAAAATGAGTTTTACAAACTTCTTTTAGGCGTTCTTTTCCGTATTTAGCAATAAATTCAGATGCAACATTTTTTACTAATCTGGAACATCCTTTTTGGAATTTTAATCCGTAAGTTTCTTCCATAGCTTGCATTTTTTCAACAAAAGTTGCGCGAGCTAAAACGGAGGCAGCTGCAACAGCAATATCGCTTTCTGCTTTACACATTTGTTCAAGATGAATTTCTCGCCCGTTTTTCATCAATGCAGATTGAATTAAGCTTTCATCCCCAAATTTGTCGGACAATGCATATTCACAATGATTTGTTTCCAAAATGTTTTCAATAGCTCTCGCGTGCCCCCAAGCCAAAAGTTTGTTGAGGTTTTTTATATTTGCATAAAGCTCATTATATTTAGGATTTGAAATTGCAATAATAGAATGTGGGGCCATTTTTTTAATTTCTTTTGCAAGCATAAGCATTTTTTTGTCGGAAAGTTTTTTACTATCTTTAATTCCGAGTTCTTTAAAATATTCAGCGGATTTTTCATCTGCCAAAACGCCTGCAATCACTAAAGGACCGAAAAAATCTCCTTTGCCTGATTCATCTGTTCCGATATGTGCAATAAATTCTGTCATTTGTTTTATCTTACTCCTTCCGGTACTGCCATTGGAATTGGTATCGGAGCGGAAGTGTTTTGTTGTTTTGGTGTTGTTACAGGCCTTGGAGTTGGTGTTTGAGCCGGCTTTGGCTGAGATTGTTCGTGTTCAATTTTTCTTATTGATTCCGGTAAAACAGGTTCTGTTTCATTCAAATCAATTTCTTCTTTCTTTTCTTGTTTTGGTTTTACAGCTTCTTCACCGATAACTTTATCCGGATGAATTGCACCGAATGGCATTAACTCAACTTGTGGATAATTAAATTCTGCTTTTCCGTAAGGTTCTGTTGCAACTTTCATAATATCTTTCCAAATTAGGGCAGGAACACTTCCGCCTTGGATTGATTTGTTCATTACAGAGTTGTCATCATTACCTACCCAAACACCTGTTACTATGTTTGGAGTGTAACCCATAAAGTAAGCATCTTTGTTGTCATCTGTTGTTCCGGTTTTGCCTGCAGCCGGTCTTCCGATGTTTGCAGCGCGACCTGTTCCGCTAGATATAACCATTTTCATCATTGCAGTCATTTCTGCTGCTGTATTCATGCTTAATTGGTGAGTAATTTTTGTTTTTGGTGCTTTGTAAACTACTTTTCCGCGAGAAGTTTCAACTCTTTCAATTGCGTAAGGTTGAACTACGTAACCTCCGTTTGCAAAAGCTCCATAAGCCCTTGTAAATTCAAATAATTTGACGCCATTTGAACCCAAAGCAATTGTGTAATCGTATTCAAGAGGTGTTTCAATTCCCAAAACTCTTGCTGTTTGTATTACAGAACGAATTCCTACGTCTTTAATCAATCTTGCTGCACAAACGTTTGAAGATATCATTAAAGCTGTGTATACAGGAATTTTCCCTCTATATTTGTTTGCATAGTTTCTTGGTGTCCATTGTCCAATAGTTAAAGGTCTGTCTTCAATCATATCGTTTGGAGAAATTCCTTTTTCCATGGCTGCTGCATATACAATAGGTTTAAAAGAAGATCCTGGTGGTCTTACAGCTTGAGTAACTCTATCATATTGACTTTTTGTGTAGTCTTTTCCGCCTGAATAAACAAGAATTTTTCCGTCAATAGGGCTGAAAGAAAATACTGCAGCTTGGTTTTTATCATTATTTAAGCCCCAGTTTCTAAGGTTTTTAAGAATTGCTTCATTAGCAGTTTTTTGAGCTTTATAATCAAGAGTTGTAACTACTTTATAACCGCCTTGAGAAATCTCTGCTTCATCAAAACCGAGTTTTTCAAGTTCTTTCATTACGTAATCACAAAAATATGGAGCTTTGTTTGTTGTGTAGTATTGAGGAACTTTTGCAAGATGAACTTTTTCCTCTTTAGCTTTTTCGTATTCTTCAGTTGTAATGTATCTCATTTTATACATTCTTGTAAGAACTTGATTACGTCTTTGAACTGCTAAGTCCATATTGTTAAATGGGTTATAAACAGATGGAGCTTGTGGCAAACCTGCAATTAGTGCAAGTTCTGCTAAGTCACAATTTTTTAAATGTTTGTCAAAATAAATTTGAGCGGCACCTTCAACACCGTAAGCGCCTGCACCTAGGTATACATTATTCATATACATTTCAAGAATTTGGTCTTTGGATATTGTTTTTTCAATTCTTGCAGCAATAAATAATTCTTTTAATTTTCTGTCAAAAGTTCTTTCATTGTTAAGGAATAGAACTCTAGCCAACTGTTGTGTAATTGTACTTGCACCTTGAACAACGTGTCCGGCAAGTACGTTTTGTATAGTAGAACGAGCCAATCCGGCGATATCATAACCGTGATGGCGGTAGAAGTTTTTGTCTTCTGTCGCAATTAAAGCTTTTTTTAAATTGTCAGGAATATCTTTTAAGTCAATTTTTTCGTAAGTATAAGCAGTAAAAGTTTTGATAATTTCTCCGTCATCAGAATAGATTTTAGTTACAATGTTTGGTTTAAATTGTTCTAAATTATTGATTGGCGGTAATGATGACAAATATAGTTCAAGCGAAGCTACTCCCGCAAGTGCGCAAGCACAACCCATTATGAAAATGAATTTTAAAGTAGAAAAAAATCCACCGTTTTTTCTCTTAGAACTCTTTGATATATTAGCTTTTGCCATCTCTTTGGCTGTATAATTTCTTTTTACGTAATATCTGGACATGAATACTCCTTACTGATTATACAATTTTAGTATAAAAGTGTTTTATTGGCAAATTGTGTAAACTAGTGAAATGAAAAAGTTCGTGGTTATTAAGTCGTTTTTGTTATTTCCACCATTTGTAGGATTAAAAATTTTTTAAGATATTATAAAATATAAGTGGGTTAAGTATTGGGGTAGTTTATTATGGAAGATATGTTTTATCCGCAAAATAATGGTGATATTTCATCGTCAATTACGCAAAGTTGGACGGAACAAGCACTTGAGTGCTATTCCATAAAATGTGATTGTTCCCAGTGTTCTCTTAAAAATGGGCACTATTCCTTTAAATGTCAAATGCCGAGAGTAATAGATATTTTAATTAATGCAATTGGACGTCCGCAAGTTATTTGATATTTGTTGTATAATATTTTTGTGAAAAAGATAATTATACTTTTTGTAATTTCAATAATAACAATTTTACCTGCAAATGCTGAAATTGTAAAAATCTCGGCAGACGATGCTGTACACATGGCTTTAGAGCATAATCTTGAGTTGCAAGCTAAGCGGAAAGAAATTGATATTTTGAAACAGGAAGTAAAAATGGCAAATGCATTGAAAAACCCTCAACTTCAATCATCTGTTTTAATCGGTAATATTGGGCGTTCTAATGCCAGCCAAGCTGGAGTTGCTCTTCCTGTAGAAATTGCCAAAAGAGGAGTTCGCAAAAAAACAGCAATTGCAAACCTAAATTTGCTTCAAGATAAAATTCGTCAAGAAGAATTGAACTTGAAACTTGATGTAATGAGTGCATATTTTGATGTAGTGTATATGAAGTCTGTTGTTTCAATTTTGCAACAACGAGAACAACTTTATCGAAAAATGAAACAGGTTGCAGAATCTAAACCTAAAAATTCTCAAAACTATGAAGTTGAAAAAATTCAATCTGATATAAAATACAAAAAACAACTTATTTCTCTAAATAAAGCAAAAGCAAATTTGATTTCTGCCCAATTTCATTTTAACAAAATTCTTAATTTGAAAGAAACAGGAACAATGTACGATACAAGAGAAAGTTCATTATTTCAGGAGCATATTTCTCTTTTAGATATTCAACTTCCGGAATATCAGACAATTGAAGAAGTTGCAATGAAGTACAGTTATTCAATAAAAATAGCATACGATACAATTGATAAATCCGAACGAGAACTTTCTGTTGCCAAACATAAGCCAATTCCTGATTTAACATTGCTTGGAGGTTATGCTTTTTCTGGTGATGGAAATTATAGTGGCGGATATGTAGGTGGTTACTTAGATTTACCGGTTTTGTATTCTTACAGACCAGAAATCAATCGTGCCAAAATAGTTCTTGAAAGAGCTAAAATAGATAAGGTTTCATTTGAAAATAAATTGAAATTTGCATTGAAAGAGGATTTTAATAATTTTAAATACGCAAAAGAAAATATGGGACATTATAAAGCAATTTTAAAGGATTCTGACAATATTTTAAAAATGTCTGAACAACGCTATGCGGATGGTAAAATTTCTCTTTTAAATTTGTTTATTATTGAAAATTCTCACCAAGAAATTTTAAATGAATATATAAGTGATATGCAGGTTTATTATGACGCATACTTAGACCTTATACATAATATGGGGCACGATATTTTACTTGATGAAAAGACTCTGGATGATTTGTAATCCTTTTTTAATAGTTATTGTTTAGTAGCTTTTTCTTTTTGTTTTTCCAATTTCTTTTTAAATAAAACTCTTTGAAATAAATTGTACATTTTTTCACTATTTACAACGGTAATTTGAGTTTTTCTGTTGACAAAATCTACATTTACATATGGTTTTTGACTAAAAATATTGTTTTCTATGTTTACGAGTTGAAACAGCCCCTCAGTTAGTACACTGACGGGCTCTCTCAAAAATGTATCAAATGTTTTTCGTATATCGAATTTTTTCATTTTAGTCTGGGTTTAATAATCATTCTTCTTGCTTAAAAGAAGATCTTGCTAGTTTGCTTTCGGGCGCATTTTTTCAATACGTTTCATTACATCATCTCTATCAGAAGCGTTTGGATTAAGCGCTAAGTATTGTTGATAGTATTTTACTGCACCACGGTAGTTCAATTCTTTTTCATAAGACATTGCTTTCAACTTAGCAATTTGAGGGCTGTTGTGGTAGAAATCGATTGCACGGTTGCAGTATTCAATTGCTGATGCGTAATTGTTTTCTTGGTATTCGTGCTGAGCAATATCAAAGAACTCGTTTGATTTTGTTTCACAAAGGTTGATGTATTCGATACCATTTTTGGCAATAACGTTATCAGGATCTTTCATCAATGCTTTTTGCAAAGCCAATCTTGCTGTTCTGAATTGTTTATTATGAACAAGAATTTCTGCTAAATACAAGTCATCATCAACTGAGTTTGAGAAGTTCACAGCATTTTCAAATGTATAAACTGCATCTTTTTCTCTACCTAAAGCAAGATAAGCTTCTCCTTTGATTACACTATCCATCAAGTTGTTTCCTGCGGCTTGAACAATGTAGTTCAAACTGTCACGAGACAATGGGTCTTGGTGAACCAATCTTGCAAGTTTTAATTTTGCAAGGTGAAGTTCCAAATCTTCAGGACATTTTTCAATAGCTTTATTAATATAGTCGTAAGCTAAATAAACTTCTTTGTTTGTTGTTATACCATTATTTTCGCCACGATCTTTTGCCATTTCGTAATAAGTGTTTGCTAAACCGACAATTGCATCATCATTATAAGTTGCATCGCCTACAAGTTTTGAATAATAATCAAGAGCTTGGTCGTATTTTCTAATGTGCAAAGCCATATTGGCAATTCTCAATTTGCTTTCTGAGTTATTTGGATTAATTGCCAATGCAGTCTTTAATTGTTCCATTGCAAATTCTTCATCTGCGCGATTTTCGTAAATTGTTGCAAGGTTCATATAAGG
The DNA here is from genome assembly GCA_934717855.1 of uncultured Candidatus Melainabacteria bacterium. Lineage (GTDB taxonomy): Bacteria > Cyanobacteriota > Vampirovibrionia > Gastranaerophilales > Gastranaerophilaceae > Stercorousia. The sequence continues at coordinate 51,574 of CAKUZI010000007.1, read as the reverse complement.
TCTTGAATTTTCAGGTTTTACAAGCTGAGCTTTTTTGAAAGAGTTGATTGCAGCTGCTTGGTTACCTTGTTTTAAATACAATTCACCTTGTAAAGTTAATGCAGGAGAAGAATTTGGGTTTACGTGCAATGAGTGGTTTACCCAAGTTAAGGCTTTAGAATAATTTCCTCTGCGAGTTTCAACTTGTGACATGTGATACCATGCTGTCGGGTTGTGAGTGTTATATTTCATTGCGCTCATAAAGCTTTTTTCAGCACCGTCTAAATCGCCATTCATCATTTTAACGACACCAACGTTATCATGAGCATTTGCAAATCCAGGGTTAATCCTCAAAGATGTGTTGAACAAGTCTAACGCATCATTTCTGTTACCCAATTTTAAAGTCGCTACACCCATTGCGTTATATGCTTGGAAGTATTTTGAATCAAGATTTACAGCTGTCACAAATTCTTTTATTGCGGAATTAATCAAACCTCTTGTAGTTTTGATATAATCAACGTCAGATGCTGTTTGTCGTTGCATATAAACGTAACCTTGAGCATAGTGTAAAATAGGGTTGTTTGGAGCTTTTTTAAGCAATTTATCTAACTCAAATTGTGCAGGTTCAAGTTTGTGTTGTTTTGCCATAGAAACAGCTCTTAAAGCTTGTAAATTAATATCATTTGGCTTAACCTCAAGCATTTCTTTGAGCTTAACATCGGCCAAATCACAGTGATTGTATTCAATTAATTTTGCTATTTCCGGATAAGGTTGAGAGATCGATTTAATCGGAGCTACATTTTGTTGTGAGTAAATGTTTGGAACTGTCGTTGTGTTTCTTTGTACTTGAGCTTGCAACTCTTTAGCATTAGCTTGAGAAGTTAGGACTGTCATAACGACAATAGATGATACTAATAATTTTCTATAATTCATTTTATCTCCTGCAGGATAATTTAATTATTTTAATTCTTACAAAAGTATTGTATAATATTATTTATAAAAATGCAATAATATAAATGTAGTAGAAAACGTATATAAAAAGGCAATAACAAATTATGGGAATTAACAAAAATTCAAAACAGGATTTGGAAGATTTTAAGTCTTACATAATAGCAGAAAAAAACTTTTCTAAACACACCGCAAAAGCTTATTGCTCGGATATTTTAAGCTTTTTGGTATGGATGGATGATGAGTGTTGTGAAGATGTGAATTTTTCAAAAATCAGAGATTATATACATTTTATACAAAAGTTTAATTATAAAAAAACGACTGTCGCAAGAAAAATTGCTTCATTAAGAACTTTTTACAAATATTTATACAGAGAACGAAAAATTGATTCAAATCCGGCGATGAATTTGAATAATCCAAAACGACCAAAGTCTTTGCCAAAATTTTTAACACCGGATGAAGTTGAACAAATTTTGAATAATACAAAAATTGAAACTCCGGCAGGTTATCGCAACAGAACGATATTGGAACTTCTTTGGGCTACCGGAATGCGTATTTCAGAGCTTTCCGGTTTAAATTTTGGCGACTTAAATTTAGAACATAATGAAATAAGAGTTTTTGGTAAAGGTTCAAAAGAAAGAATAATTCTAGTAACAGATAGGGCAAAAAGTTTTCTCGAAAGGTATATTGAAACAGCAAGAGCTTTGATTCCAAAAGGTTTTCCTGTCCCTCCGCAAAATGAAGATTCACCTGTATTTATAAATAACACCGGTTTTAGACTTCAAACAAGAACCGTTCGTAATGTAATTAATGAAGTTGTAGAAAAAATAAGTCTTCCAAAGCACGTTACTCCGCACGTTTTTCGTCACAGTTTTGCAACACATTTGATAGAAAACGGTGCAGATTTGAGAGTTGTGCAGGAGCTGTTAGGGCACGCAAGTATTTCAAATACTCAAATCTATACTCACGTATCAACTCAACATTTAAAAGAAGTTTATAACCAAGCTCACCCAAGAGCATAAAAGACGACCCTTGAAAAACTATTGTAAATGTATTATAATGTAATTACAAGTAAGTACAAATATAATACAAAAAGGAGATTATATGTCTACAACTTTGCAAATACGTGTTGATGATATGATAAAAAAATCTGCTGATGAACTTTTTTCAAGTCTTGGGCTCGATACTTCTACTGCAGTAAGAATTTTTTTGAAAATTGCTATTGAAACAGGTGGACTACCTTTTGAGGTTAAGCGCCCCAATAACGGATTAAAACTTTCTATGCAAGAAGTTTTGGACAAAAAGAATCTTTCCAAACCATATAAAACTGCTAAGGAAGCAATAGATGCTATGTTGGAGGATTAATGTTTGATATTCGTTTTAATAACAGAATGAAACGTGATGTTAAATTGATGAAAAAACGTGGCAAAGATTTATCAAAATTAGAAAATATTCTAACTAAACTTGCAAATGGCGAGAATTTACCTGACAAAAATAAAGATCATCAATTAAAAGGTGAATGGCAAAATTTTAGAGAATGTCATATTGAACCTGATTGGTTATTAATTTATCGTATTGAAGATGATGAATTAATTTTATATGCTACCGCAACAGGAACTCATGCTGACTTGTTTGATATGTAGATAAATGTTTAGTCCATGAAATTAATATTATTAAATAATAATTATTTTTAACCTGCCTTGCCAAAAGTAAAAAAATCGGCTAAACTCATTTTATGGATGAAGTTATTGAAAAACTTAAAGAACTCGGATTTAACGAATATCAGTCAAAAGTTTATGTTGCGCTTTTGAAAAAATTTCCTGCAACAGGTTATGAGATAAGCAAGCTTGCTAATATTCCTCAATCAAGAACTTATGACACTTTAAAAAATTTGGAAAGTCTAAATGTTGTGCTTAGTTCAAATTCAAAACCGACGACTTATACTCCAATTAAGCCAAAAGAATTGACAAAGCGCTACAAAAGGAAATTCGATTCTACAATAAGTTTTTTGGAGAAAAAACTTCCAGAAATTAAAGAAGAAGAATACACTGAACCAATTTTATCAATAAACGGAAGAACCAAAATTATTGATAAAACTATTGAAATAATTAGAAACGCAAAAAACAATATTTATATTGAGCTTTGGGGAGAGGATTTTAAGCATCTTGAACAATATTTGTTAGATGCATACAATCGTGGTCTTGATGTAAAAATCGTTAAATACGACAATTTTATTTGTAATTTCGGAACAGTTTTTGAACATTCTGGAGTCCCAATGCTGGGGTATTATTTGAGCGGTAAATTTATATTTTTGTCTGCGGATGACAGCGAGGGGCTTTTTGGCATGACACAGCCAACCAAGTCTAAAAATCCAAAAGTTTTGTGGACAAAAAATTCTGAAGTTGCATTTTTGATAAAAGCTCTTGCGGTTCATGATATGTATATGATTGACATTGCGGACAATTTCCCTGAACAGTTAAGATATTTCTACGGAGCGGGTTTGAAAAAATTGCGTGACAAAATTTTACATTAATTTACTTTTAAAAAAGTTTTCAAAGGTGTATAATTATTAAAAAGGAGAATTTGGGAAATCCTGCGGGATTTTTTTATGGTGGTGAAATATATGTACGGATATAGTTTTGAATTGATTACGGGCCCTATGAGTTGTGGGAAAACAGAAGAACTTTTGAGACGAGTAAGACGCTCTATTATTGCAAAGAGAAAGGTTAAGGTAATCTCTCCGGAAGTTGATACAAGAGCAAAAGGGGATTATATTGAATCTAGAAACGGTTTGTGGCTTGATGCAATTAAGGTTAAGCATGCTATTCAAATTATGAGTGTAGTAAAACCGGAAGACGAAGTTATTGCGATTGATGAGCTTCAATTTTTTGATAAAAATATTGTTAAAGTAATTTCAAAACTTATGGACGAGGGCAAAAAAGTTATTGGAACTGGTTTGGAACTCGATTTTAAAGCAGAACCGTTTGGAAGTATGCCGGAATTAATGTGTATTGCGACAGAGGTTCATAAACTTCATGCTGTTTGTATGAAATGTGGTTGTGAAAATGCAACAAGAACTCAAAGATTAATTGACGGAAAGCCTGCTGATAAAAATTCTCCATTAATTATGATTGGCGGAGATGAAACATACGAAGCTCGTTGTATCAAGTGTTATGAACTTCCTGATAGAGAATTGGAAAAGAAAAAACGTGGATTTAAACTATTAAGTTTTGAGCACTAAAAATTATTGACGTATACATGCTACATAGTTATTTGGAGTATTCTGCGAAGTTTTTTTGAAGATTTTTCTAACTATTTGTAATATTTTCTGTTGACAATTACTACTCAAATTTATATAATAGCTTTATGGCTAAGATAATTAAAGTACAAAAAGGAACAAAAGACATTTTACCTCAAGAAGTTGAACAATGGCATAAGCTTGAGAAAAATGCTTTAGATATTTTTACCCGTTACGGATATAAAGAAATTAGAACCCCAATTTTTGAAGCAACAGAACTTTTTGCTCGTGGAGTTGGTGATACAACAGATATTGTAAACAAAGAAATGTACACTTTTGAAAAAAGTGACAGGTCTTTAACTTTGAGGCCAGAGAACACTGCAGGTGTTGTTCGTTCGTTTATAGAAAACGGAATGTCAAGACTTTCTGCACCGGTAAAACTTTGGTACAAAGGCCCAATGTTCAGATATGAACGTCCTCAAGCCGGCAGACAAAGACAATTCCATCAAGTCGGTGTTGAAATGTTTGGGATTAAAGAGCCAACTGCGGACGCAGAAGTTATTCTGCTTGCGGTGAATTATTTGAAATCTCTAGGTTTAAATGACTTGGAAGTTGAAATAAATTCACTTGGTTGTCCAAAATGTCGTGAAGAATATAAAAGAAAAATTAAAGAAGTTTTGAAACCGGAATTTGAAAATCTTTGTGAAGATTGCCAAAATCGCTATGAAAAAAATCCTTTAAGACTTCTTGATTGTAAAGTTGAAACATGCAAAGAAATTTTCGCAAAACCGGAAATTCAAAGAGTTATTCACTCAGATTTTGTATGTGATGAATGCGCAGAACACTATTCGACTTTAAAATCATACCTTGATAAACTTGAAGTTCCATATGTAGAAAACAAACTTCTTGTACGCGGATTGGATTATTACAACAGAACAGTTTTTGAAATCAAATCAAATAATTTGGGTTCTCAAAATGCTGTTTGTGGCGGAGGACGTTACGACAGCTTGGTTAGAAACCTTGGCGGAGAAGACACTCCGGCTGTTGGCTGGGCAATGGGAATGGAAAGATTAAATTCTCTATTACCAGATGTTGAACCTGAAAAACTTGATGGGTATATCGTTTCAAATTCTCCGGCGGATGCTTTTGTGCTTGCTCAAGAATTAAGAAACGAAGGCTTGCATATTGAATTTGATTTAGCAAATAAAAAATTTACAAAACAACTTGAAAAAGCCTCAAAAGTTGCAAATTTTGCGCTTATTTTAGGCGAAGATGAAATTAAGTCAGGAAAAGTTGCGATAAAAAATCTTGCTACATCTAAACAAATTACGGTTGATAGACAAGATGTTTTGACTAGTATCAAAGGTCAGGAGTAAATTATGAGTGCGAATTCTGTTGATGAAGTAATTTTGAAACTTACCAAAGCTTTTAATCAAATTTTTGATGATTATAAAGGTATGTACTTGTTTGGTTTATTTTTAGACGGAAAAATGCACGATGGTGAAGACATTGAGCTCGCTGCAATTTTTGATGTAGAAGATAAGTCTAAACGCGAGCAGATTTGGCCGGTAATTGGAAAAATTGAAACGGAATTAGATGTTTGTATAGATTTGTACCCATATACAGAAGCTTCTTTTAAACAAGATGAAGAAATTTATGAAGAAGTTATGGCAGAAGGCGTATTTTATAACAGTAAAGGACAGAGGACAGAAAAATGAGTCAAATTACAATTCGTTCAGACAGAAAAGATGATTACACATTCTACTACAAAGGGGATGAAGTAACTTTAGGTGCAGGTAAAATTATCAGCATTGCAACAGGTCTTGACGATGTTGTTTTGCCAACTTGCGCAATGAAGATTATTAACAACCTAATTGTTATTAAAGAAGATGTAAAACATAAGCATAAAGACGAAGAACAATAAGAATTAGTTTTGAAAATATTTGCAAAGTAGTAATAACTGCGGTGTATACCGCAGTATTTGCGTGTTAATCTTGTTTGTTTAATAAAAAGACTTGTATTTCAGGTATTGGCTTTTATAAGATGATAAATACCGGTGTTTTTGGTGTTTTAGCAACTCGTTTATAACAGCAATTGTGTTCCAACGATAATTCTGTGGCTATCAGCTGAATTTTGGTTATTACAAAAAACATAGTTTACTATTAAACGAATAGCTTGACCTTTTATAAAATAGTTTATGCCGGCTGTATATTCTCGTCTTGTATCGTGTGCAACATCTCTATTCGGGTCAAATTGATCGTATCTTGCGATTAGTTGTAATCGCGGGTGGATTTTGTAGCCGATTGTATAATTAAAACCTTGAGCTTTATTTGTACTTACTCGTGTTCCGTTGTATCCGTCCGCAATTCCGTATTCAAAATTTGTCCAAAGTCTTTTGTATTTATAGCCAACGTAAAAAGAACCTACAGTATAATTCGTTTTGTTATGTCCGGCGTTTAAACCTCCGCCAAATGTCAAATTTCCATATCTGCCATCTGTTTTTCCAAGTGGTTTAAAGTCAACCCAACCGGTAAATTCCGGACCCGCAAACGGTGTATGGAAAAATCTGTCTGATGAATTAAATGCTAAGTTATAATCCATTAATGAATAATTTCCAATTAACCTAACTCCCAGTGCGCGTGTTGAACCAAAATTTCTTGCGATTTGAGAACGGGTTACAAATGGCAGGATATATGAACTGGCACCACCCTCTTTGCCAATTTGATTTCTTGAATATCCTACAACAAGTTTGTGGTGAGGAATACTGCTGTTTACAATATATGCGTCTGCTATAAAGTTTTGCATATATGTTCTACCATTTGCCGGTTTGGGATTAAATAAAATTTTAAAATCATTTTTAGTGTTACGGAATTTCCCTATCGCACCGAATTGCAAAAATCCTACATCATAACTTGTATCATAATCATTTTCTCGAAAAGTAGAAGAAAAATCTCCTTGAAAAGCTCCATAGTATTGGATTTTTGACACAATTCCTTTTTTAGGTTTAAATGTCAATTGATTTCTCAAAAGGTATGATGGGATATCTGTTCTTGATATATCTTGTTTTAAAATTTTTCCAATCAAAGTGTTTTCGTCGATTTTGCCATCGTTGTTTTTATCTAAATCAAAATTATCAAATAGAGAAAACTCAGCTTCAATGTTGTTATCAATATCAAAAATTCGTTTAAAAACGCTTGTTCCCTGTTTGTTTTCAAGATCATCTTGGTCGTAACTAGGTAATGTTTCTGAATTGTTTTCTGGTAATTCATCATCAATTGCATCAAGATCGACATCTTCTTTGTCTACGGAACCTGATTTGTTTCCGACAGTCGCACCACCTTCCAATATTGGATTATCTTGTGGTACATCAGGAACATCCGGAGACTTAAATTCTTTTGGTACAGGTTCAATTAGTTTAACCTCATCAAAATCTCTAACAAAATTAGTATCAATCTTTTTTTTGCCAAAAATTCCTGCCTCTGCGGAATTTGCAGATAACAAAAATAAAAATAAAAATATTATACTAAAAAACCTGTTCACAAATATTAATGTAACATAAAATACATGCAAAAAAAATTTTTTTTAGTGTATATTAATAATTATGACAAGTGTAACAAGAAATAAAAAAATCTCTAGAAAAAATAGAATGATTAATCAACAAGATAATAAAAAAACTAAAGTTAAAGCCCCAATTGTAGAAGCCTTAAAAAATGCTTATGAAAACCCGACTTATCAATTCCATATTCCGGGACATACAAAGGGAAATGGTTCTTTGCCTGAATTTAAAAAATTGATTGGTACAAAAGCATTGTCAATTGATACAACAGATGAATTTGACGGATTGGGAACTCTTCATCCTGCAACAGGGCCGATTAAAGAAGCTCAGGAACTTGCTGCTCAAGCCTTTGGAGCTAAAAAAACATTCTTTTTGTTGAACGGTTCTACAGCTGGTAACCTTGCACTTGCAATGGGATTGACAAAAAGAGGCGAAAAAATTATTGTAAACCGAAATTGTCATCGTTCAATTTTGACAGGTATGATAATTTCAGGTGCAGAACCTATTTGGCTTATTCCTAAAAGGTTTGATGAATGGGGAATTTGGGGGAATGTAACTCCAGAATCTGTTGAAGAAATGCTAAATAATAATCCTGATGCAGGCATGGTTTGGATTACGAACCCGACTTATGAAGGTGTTGTGTCTGATATTAAGTCTATTGCAGAAATTTGCAAAAAACATGATGTCCCTTTGATTGTTGATGAAGCTCACGCTTGTTTGTGGAATTTTAATAATCATTTGCCGACTACTGCTTTAAAATTAGGAGCTGATGCTGTTGTTCATTCATTACACAAGACAGGTGGAAGTATGAGCCAAAGTTCAATGTTGCATATTGCGGAAAACTCTAAACTTGATGTTGATGCTGTAGAAAAAGCTTTGAAATTATTGCATACAACAAGTCCGTCTTTAATGCTTTTGGCTAGTCTTGACGCGGCTCGTGCCAACCTTGACAGTCCGCGTGGAAGAAAACAACTTGAAAGAGCTGTTCAAAACGCAAAATATCTTCGCAAAGAAATTGATAAACTTGAACATATTCATCATTTGCAACCTGATTTTGGCTACAAAACAGATATTACAAAAGTGTTTATCAGGGATGACAGATTGTCAGGTAAGCGCCTTGAATCAATTCTTGAAATAGATTTTAACATTGAAGTTGAAAGTGCATCTGATGCAGGACTTTTGATTTTGTCGAATATTGGTAACACAAGAAGTGATATGCAATATTTGGTAAAATGTCTCCAAAAGATTGATAATACAAACTATACAGATATTTGTTATTTAGAAAAGAAAAAACACATGCCGATGTTGACTCCAATTATCAAAATGACTTTGAGAGAAGCGTATTATTCTCATAAAGAAGTTATTGATAAGGCTCACGCGATTGGCAGAATTTCTGCTGAAGTCATTGCGGAATGTCCTCCTGGAATTGCGGTTTTGCTCCCAGGTGAACTTATTACGGAAGAACATTTGCCATACCTTGTAGATTACGATACAATTGAAGTAATTAAGTAAAAATTTCTATGTTTGATTTCTTTTTTGTATTAATTAATGAAATACGTTCTTATTTTGTTCCGGAAAAAGTTAGTTACGAAATTACCGGAGAGTGTAAAAAATGCGGAAAATGCTGTAATTATATGTATAGTTACGATACTTACACCGAAAAAGAATTTAAAATTATGCAGTTTTTGTTCCCTGCATACAAAAGATTTTATATAAAAGGAAAAGATGAAGACGGCAATTTGATTTTCGCGTGTAAATTAGTTACTAAAGACGGTTTATGCTCTGATTACAAACATAGATTGCCAATGTGCAGAAAATATCCGGCAAAACGAATATTTTATCCGGCAAAACTCCATGAGGGTTGTGGATACAAGGTTAATGTGAAAACATTTGAGGAATATTTAGGGAAATAGATGTTGTAAAATTGCTAAACAACTATTGTACTATGTTTCTGAGCACAAACATAAGAAATCTATTCTTCTTCCAATGCTTCTTTAATATATCTTGCAGGGTTTTCAATTAAGTATTGAAGTTCTCCCGGTTCTTTGATGTAACCAAAGTCGTATTGTTCGTTTTCCCATACAAATGAAACCATTCCGTAGTCCATTATTCTTCCCATTGTTGTTTGAGAAAGTTCAAGCATGGCAATTTTTGATAACGGAATATCTATTTCCATTGGATTTAGAACACCAAGTTTTACGTGAGCATATTTGGTCGTAATAACTATTTTGTCTGAATTATATCTTAAAATTGGGTATATAATTGGTGTTAAAATCAAAAATACAATAACCCAGCTAAAGAAACTGTGTGTATTCAAAAATATAAACCAAAAATATAAAAAGAATATAGGAGTTAAAAATATTGGCCAAAATAATGCCATCCAATGTTTTTTTACATCGTAAATAACAAGTTCTTCACCGTCGTATGCAGGTGTAACTTCTTCTCTTGGTGCTTCTTCTGGTTGAGCTTCATAATGATGTACTGTATAATTTTCTGATGTTTCATTTTTATTCGGGTATTCAATATATGGAACTGAAACAACATCAGAATTTAATTCTTCGTCAAGCTTATAACCGCAATATCTACAAAATTTATCGTTTTCTTTTACTTGTTTTCCGCAATTTGGACAGAACATCATTTTACTCCTTTGTGAACTGATTTTAGCATATCAATTGACTTTAGTCAATTATGGGTTTATTATCAATAATCGAAATAATTAAAAATTTTTGGAGGAAGTTATGTTAGATAAACAAGAACTTTTAAGATTATATAATTTAGATTTGGATGAGCTTTTGGAAATGTCTTCAAAATACATAAAAGAAGATGTCGAATTTTGTTCTTTGATTAATGCTCGGAATGGCAAATGCTCGCAAAATTGTAAATATTGTGCTCAAAGTTCTCATTATCGTACGCATATAGAGTCTTATCCTCTTGTTGAAATAGATGAGGTTAGAAAAACTGCACTTGATGCAAAAGCACATAAAGCCTCTCGTTTCGCAATCGTAACGTCCGGAAAAACTCCTGATGAGAGTGATTTTAACAAAATGCTTGAAATGATTAAAGAAATAAACAAAATTGATGGATTGAACAGTTGTGCATCAATCGGAATTTTGAACGAAGAACAGGCGAAAAAGTTAGCTGAAAGTGGATTAAAAAGATTTCATCATAATATAAATACCAGCAAATCTTATTACCCTGAAGTTTGTACAACTCATACTTGGGAAGACAGAGTTAACACTTGCAAACTTGTGAAAAAATATGGAATGGAACTTTGTTGCGGTGTGATTTTAGGTATGGGAGAAAGTGTGGAACAACGTGTTGAAATGGCACTTGAACTCGCTGAAATTCAACCAAATTCAATTCCGATTAATATTTTAATGCCAATACCGGAAACTCCATTTGAGAATTATGGAGACAAAATTGATGAAGAAAATGTTTTAAGAACTCTTGCAATATTCAAAATCGCTAACCCAAATTCAATTCTTCGTTTTTGTGGCGGTAGAATGAGATTGTCAGAAGAAAATCAGCGTAAAGCGCTAAAAACTTGTGTTGAAGGGCTTATGGTCGGAAATTATCTTACAACAATCGGAAAAAATCCTGACGAGGATATTAAAACAGTCGCGGAATTAGGAAAAAATATTGTAAAAAATTCTTAATAAACTCTAAAGTTTTTATAACTTTTGACCGTTAATCTTTTGCGTAAGAAAGGTTAAAAATATGAGTGGCGAAGAATTGTTAAGGATAACGGGTTCAGCTCCAATGGAAATTGGTTCTGAATTATATGGTAGCACATCGACTGCAGAAGCAAGTGGAACTTCTCCTGCAAGTGTTTTTATGGAACAAAAACAGCAAAAGAAAAGTTCTCCTACTAAAAAAACAAATAGTACAACTACGCCAACGGCAGAAAGACTACATTCAGATTGGCAAACGGTGATGGAAGTTGCGTCAAAAACAAAACATGAAAATTTTAAATGTGACCCAAACATTTCAAAAAAATTTTTTAATATAGTTACCGAAACAGCCAAACGACTTAATTGTAATCCTGACGATTTAGCCGCAATTATGTTTTTAGAATCTCATTTTGACCCTAAAGCTAAAAAAGGTGATTATAGAGGATTAATTCAAATTGACAAAATGTCTTTTGATAGTATTCCGAATACAAAATGTACTTATTCGCAATATTGTGCTCTCCCAAGAGAAAAACAAATAAAATATGTAGAAAAATATTTAAAAATGCGTATAGATGAACAAGGTTTAAAAGGTTTCTTAAGTGGAGGTCAACTATACACTCTCGTTCGTAGACCCAAATCCGTACGAACAAAAAGTGAAGTAGTTAAAAATCAAAAATTAGTAACTGATGCAAGAAAAGTTCCTGCAAAAATAAAAAAAGAAAAGGCCGAACTTGATAAAAAAACAAAAGCTAATTCTAAATCAAATTCAAATACAAAAACAAATACAAAATCCAATACGAAACAAAAAAAATTGAACATTAAATCATAAATTACTTAGCAGAGTGTTTATTGTCCAATCTATCTGCCAAGAATGTTGAAATAATTGGAATTGCAATATAATATATTGCACCAAAAATCATTGCAGGTTTTGCAATTTTTATACCGTCAATGTATTTTGCCAATTTTGGAGAATTCTTATTAGCTTCAGAGAATTTTTTGATAAATTTTTCAGTAGATTTTTGTGACATTTTGTCTATTGCATAACCACCTGCAATACACAAACCTGTCGATAATGCAGAGTTATATATTAAAGCTTTTTTTCTGTCTTTTTCAATCCCTTTACTTTTATTTGTTTGTTGAATGAATGCCCCTGTTGCAAGGATATCAGTTAAAGAAATCATATTAAATTCAAAATTTGTGTTATGGAATTTATTAGAAAGTTTTTTTATAAAAGAAGTATCAATAATTTTGCCAAACCCTTTAGACAATCGTTCTATTCCGGTAAATGAAACATTTTTTTGATTTGAACTTTGTTTTTTTTCTTCTTTTTTAGGGAAAATCTTTTTCATTAACGGAGGAATTAGCGCACAAGTCATAATAGATTTTGGAACAGCTATAACAAAGCCAAGACCAAGTTTGAAAAGTTGGGTGACAAATTTATATTTTGAAGAAGCTTTTAGAGATTTTTCTCCGTTTTGTAAAAATTTAATTGTTTCTTTTTTCAAATATTTGTCAGGGTTTTTGTCAATATTTTTCATAGCAGAAGCAACAGGCTTTGAAACCCCGAGCATTAATACATAACCGGCTGCACTAGAACCAAGAGATTTTGCACAAGCATATCTTTTATTTTGCTTATCTGTGTTAGGAGTTGCCAGAATTGCTAACGGTCGGGCTATTGTTGAAAGTGCTAAGGAAGCTGAAGCAACAAATAGTGCGCCATTATCTGACGCAAATTCTAGTCCTTTTTTTAAAAATCGGTTTGTGTAAATAGACTGTACTTTCATCTCAATTTATTATACAATGCTCACAATGGAATTGATAGAATTTGTAAAAAAAGAATTAAGCGGTTGGAAAAAACTTGAAATAGCTTCGCTTTTTACTGTATTGTCAGTAATTTTTATTAATGCTTTTTTTGTAAAAGACAATCCAATTGCTGTAATCTCTGCTTTTTGCGGTATTTTGTATACAATAATAGCCGGCAAAGGTAAAATTTCTTGTTACTTTTTTGGATTGTCAGGCTCTTGGTGTTATGTTTTATTGTCACTTGGAAATTCATTGTGGGGCAATATGCTTCTTTACCTTTGTTATTATATTCCAATGCAGGTTTTTGGAATTTTTAAGTGGAAAATGCACTTAAAAAGTGATACAAAAGAAATTGTAAAAGTTCGTCTTTCGCAAAAAACTCGTGTAAAACTAATAATTTTAGGAATTTTGGGTTCAATTTTAACAAGTTTGATTTTGTATTATTGCAATGATAAAAGCCCAATTGCAGATGGAATTACTACATTTCTGTCAATTTTGGGGATGTACTTGACAGTTCGTCGCGCGATAGAACAGTGGCTTGTATGGATGGTAGTAAACGGAATTTCAACATTAATGTGGTTAAATCTTGTTGTTCACGGAGCAAAAACATATTCTACAGTAATAATGTGGGCAGTTTATTTTGTCCTTGCAATTTATTTTTATTACGACTGGCGAAAAGAATTAAAATTATCTGAATGTTAATTTTTTTTAAAATTCTTTTATAATTAGCAAAAAAAAATTTTTACAAATTTTCTATAACAGTACCCCAAAAAGAAAGGACTATAATATGCATGTTAATAGGTTAAACTCACAAACTTCCCCAAACTTTAAAGGTTTTGTACTTTTTTCAAACCTTAAACACACAGCTCAATATAAAGTTGCAGATAAACTTAGTCGCGGTTTTTATAAAGATTTAAAATTAAAAGATTGCAAAGACATACTTTTAAATACGGACTACATAAAATCAGTTGAACCACTAGCTTACAGCAATACCACTCCAAAAGGAGCATTAATAATAACTGGCGAAGAAATAAACGATACGGTTAATGGTTATATCGTACCATCAAACAATAAATTTATGGATGTTTGCGATGCGATAAAAGACGCCGTAAAAGATGGTTTTTCAAAATTTAATGCAAATGATTAGATAATTAAATATATTATGTTCATCTAATTTACATAAAATATCCTAAAAATGGATTAATTAAGGGGAATTTGCTTAATTCCTTATTTCTTTTTTATGCTAAACAAAGGCCTATCGGGGTACATAAATACAACAGGTTTAGTATCATCATTAAATAATCTAGGAATATAAAATTCGCCTGCTACCTTATTATTTCCTGCAGTAACAACACATAAGAAAAATTGTTACAATTCAACTTTTATTGAGGAAATTAATATTTTTATTATCCCTTAAATTTTTCAATTATGGAATCCCTGCTTTAGTTATTATTTAGGCAAATTTGTAGTATAATCAGTATTTAGGGCAATTCCTAGATGGTGGAAACCTTTACTCATACACGACAAACTTCTGTTGTGCAAATGCAAGGTTAAAATTACACATATCAGTTCTAATCCAAGGTTTAATAGCGTTGTACGTTGCAATTTAAACCGCCTGCAAAAACAAATCTTTAAACTAAAACAACGCCACCAACGCACCATAGAATATTGGCAAAGACAGAAAGAAACACGTTGAGATTTAATAACAAACAAAATTATTGTTTATGTGATTAATTTAAATTATTTTATTTTACTTAGCTCTTTTTTGTCTGGGTAGCAAGTTCCACGAATTTCTGTTCCGTCAGATTTCTTTATAACAAATGGTATAGCATTTTCTGAATCCAAATTTGGATTAACCATATTCAATTCTTCTTGAGTTGGTTTCATATCATCAAATATTATCGTTCCGAGTAATTTTGGAGAACTGAAATCTTTTTGGTGGACAATTAATTGAGTAATACTTGTATTGTCTATACCTTCTAACATGGCATTCTCTCCAATTTTTATTTGTGGGAAACCCTCTATTGTTAACAAATCTCCGCCATTGATTTGTAATTTTGAATTATTTGACAATTCTTTTATTGACTCGTCTTGAGTCGAGATATTGTATAGTTTGCCATGATATTTTATTGCAGTATCATGATTTATCGACAATTTTCTTCCTGTATCAGAAGCTTGGACTAATTGACCATCTGAAGATATTTTATAGCTTTGACCATTTATTACAATACAATCATTGTCTGCAAGCTCTTCTGTTCCGTCAGGAATAGTAATATTAGCAGTCGGGTGGTGTTGTATTGTTATATCGCCATTTAAGTTATCAGCAAGTTTGTTATATCCCTGTAACCAGTTTTGAAATTCGCTATTATTTACCTTACTGCTATCTGTATAATCCGTTATTGGATTACCATAAATATTGTAGCTTTCTAAAACTCCTCCTTTTAAATTTCCTTGCTCACTTGCTTTAACAAGTTTGGCAGTTGCAGTAAGTGCTAGAGTTTCACATTCTATTTCTTCTGCTTTAGTTGGATAATTTAAGGTGCCATTTTGAGTAGCTCTTCTTTCTAGAAATGCATGGTTGGCTTCGTGAATTAGTAATTTCAACATTTCAGTTGTAGTATTCACTTGCTCATTATCAGTTTCTATATGGATAACACCAGCTTCTGCGTGTCCTGCACCTTTTTTATCTGCATCATATACAATTTCATCTAAACATTGCAAATAGAGTGTCTTATCCGCATCATTATTAAAATGTTCACCCAACCCTGATAATTCCCAATTTTGTTTTAACGTAGAAACAGCTTCTTGAACAACTTTTTCATGTTCATTCTTTCGTAGCTGTTGTTGAGTTGTTAGTGGCTTAGTTTGTGAAACAGTAGCTTCTGACATTTTTTTTGTGTCTTTTATATCTTCGATTTGAATATTTTTACCTAAAGCACTGTTAATAAGGCTTACAATCTTTTTCCAACAATCTTTACTAAATGTAACTACTGCATTTTCATGAACAAGGAAATTATTGTCAGCATTAGGTGTATCATTTTTATTATTACTAACACTCAAGTTTTGTTCGTTATTAAATTCATTTATAACTTGTGTCCAAATGCTACCACTAATTTGTTTGCATTCAGCAGAAGACAGACCTAACTCTTTTGCAATTCCTTGAGTTATGCCACCTTGTTTTATTGTGAATTGTCCATCAATTCTTCCGTCCATAATACTTATATCGGCATGAATTTCAAAAACTTTAGATTATTGTTTCATTAATTTTAAAATTGTTACATTTTAACTTTAAATATAGAAATTAATATTTTTATTTTCCTTAAATTTTTCAATTATGGGAATCCCTGTTTTAGTTATTAATTTAGGCAAATTTGTGGTACAATCAGCATGTAGGGCGATTCCTAGATGGTGGAAACCTTTACTCATACACGACAAACTTCTGTTGAACAAAGGTGTAGAGAAAGGAGGAAGCCATGACAAAACAAGAAATACTTGTAATAGTAAAAAATGTCCTAGTAGTGATAGGACATTTAATACTTACTTTTGCAAGTTTTATGTAGGGGTTGAACAAGAGGTCGAAAGACCTCTCCCTACTCTTTTATTATAACCGATTTTTTACAATTTTCAACCCTATGATCATATTTTTTATTACAAAACAGCAACAATAATTAAGTCGTTTTGCAAATGTAAAAATTTACATTTCAATGTAGATATTAAATTTATAGCCAATCTTTTAATTCTTCATGAATATTCTTTAATTGTTCTGCTTGTTGTTGTTCTTTTAATTTTTTAGCTCCCACTTGACTAAGTTCAGATTCTATATCAGCATCAGTTAAATTTCTAATGTTATATTTTAAACCACTTACAGATTCAGATAAGCTTGGCTCTGAAAAAAAAGGTGTACCATCTGTAATTACCAATTCTTCAATTGGAGGTTTTAAAGTAGTTCCATCTATAGGGGCTTCAATTTTTTGAGTTTTATTTTCTTCTTTACCTATTTGTAACCAATTTTTTATTTTATTAAAAAATCCTTTATTTTTTGTTTCTTTTTCTATAATTTTTTCAGGTTCTTTTATTTCTTTTTGGATGGTTTTTTCTACAGGATTTGGATTATATTTTATAGTTAACATTGTATGCGGTCTTGTCCATTTTTTTAAATTTGGTCTCCAGGTCCAAGGACACTCAAAAAATTCTGCTATTCCATCATATTTTTCAAAAAATCTTTTTAGTGGTTCGGATTTTTTGAATTCCAATAAAACTTCGGCATCTTCAAGTGATTTTTGAGGATTAAAATCATATAAAAAATTAATCTTTTTTAATGCAGTAAAATTTGGTTGATTATTAGCTTTTCCATTATTTCCATAAAAGCTGTTATTAATACCGTTGATTTTCATATTATCCCTTTAATTTGTAAAAATACTTAAATTTTAAATAATAAAAAAGAGGACAAATTCTCGTCCTCTTCTTTATATGGGCCGCAGTGGACTCGAACCACCGACCTCACCCTTATCAGGGATACATAAATTAATTGTATAAAACGATTTTTCTTTACTATACTTACATTTTAGACCATTTTTTAATACTCGTAAAACTAAGTAAAATTACATAAAATCACATTCCATTACACAAATATTACACAAGAATATAAACCTGTTTTGTGTTACCTCTTTACCATACAAAAATATTTGCGTGTAAAAATAGTCGCAAAATTACACCCAAATTAAAAGTGGATTAATTTTAAATTGTTAAAATCGAACGTTTTTTATTGTTTTTTTTTACGTTTTCTAACAAAACCCTTTATTATCTTAGACTTATAAAATTCATAATATAAGTGTCTAACAATGTTTATTTTTAAAGGATTAAAAACCTAAAATAATGAATTTTTATGCTATAATTTATTATTATAAATAAGGTAAACGTATCTATGAATTTAAAAGAAAATCTTACAAATAATTTTTTAAATGGATGTAGTTTTGCAGTTGGACTTGTCTTTACGATAGTACTTGCATTTGGTGCTTGTTCAGTATTTCTGAAACATTGTCCAGGAATAAATACTTTTTTAAAAGATCAATATGTTATAACTACGGAAAGAGAATACTTAACTTCTAAAGATAAAATATCAATATCGCAATTGTTAGAAAAAAATAAAATTGTAAGTACAAAAGATTTGTATGAAAATATTCTAGAATATTACAATGCTTTAATATCATTTTTAATTGCTATTATTGGGGTTTTTGGTATAGTTTCACTTGTTACGTTTCAAAATAAAATTAAATATGAAGCTGAACAACATGTAGAAAATAAAATTAAACATAATGATTTTAATGAAAAAATTAGTTTGCTTATAGAAAAACAAACTGAGAAAGTTTTTAATGAGCAAAAAGAGGATATTATGGAAGATTTAACTGATACAATTTTTAATATTATTGATGATGAAGATTTTGATAATAGAATTAAACAAATTATAGATCAGAATTCTGAGAATTTAAATATAACTGGAGCTGGAGATGGCAACGAATATTGATGAACAAGATTGGATAAATTTTTTAGAAACAGGAAATACAATTCCAAAAGATAAAGCAAGCAAAAATTGTATTTGCGAAGGAACTAGCATTGAAGAAATTTATAAAAAAGCCGAAGAACTAGGGATAGAAACTAGTCCATTAGATATTCGGACTGTTGTAGAAAGCCTATTTAATATAAAAGTTCACGAGGCAGATTTAGATAGAAATATATCTGGATTTATAGAACGTATTAGTGGGCAAGAGTGGGCTATTTATTTAAATCAATGGGAAAGTAAATTAAGACAAAACTTCACGATCGCACATGAATTAGGTCATTTTATTAAACACAGAGATATTTTATTATCTGGGTCGCATATTGATCAAGTATTGTTTAGAGATACTGAAAATTCTGATATAGAAATAGAAGCTAGTGAATATGCGGCTAATTTATTAATGCCTAAATGTAAATTTGATGAGTATATTAAAAATGGTATAACTAATATAGAAGAACTTTCTAAGAAATTTGGTGTATCTTCTGCTGCTATTAGATATAGAGCATACAAGCTTAAATATATTTCGGAGTATTAAAATGAAAAGAACTTTTAAATATATGCCCATATTGAAAACAAGACCATCTGAAAATAAAGCCTATGAAAAACTTACAGATGTTGTTAAAGATAGAATTTTGCCTATAATAGAAATGACAGGTGCTAGAAGTTACAAATATCCTAAGACTCATAAGACATTAGCGGGTGTGGTTAGACCTGGAGATATAAACAAAAAAATTGATAACATTTTATCATTAGTAAAAAATAGACCATTTATATTGGATATTACTGATGATGAGAGTTTGATGTATGATGGAATTAACATTATAAAAAATCCTGAAAATGGATATCAAGAATGGCGAAGATTTTTAACTAAAAATGAAAATTTTAAACAATTAGTAATTCCTACAATTCAATTTGATACTAATTATATTGCTGACACTTTTTTGCAAATACAAGAATTAAATAAAGAATTTAGATATTTAGCATTAAAAATTTCAGCTTTTAAATTTAATAATCCAGATAAATGTTCAAATTTATTTAATGTTCATAATTTATCTGCGAATACTATTATCCAAAGTATTATAGATAAAATAGTTGAAATAACAGGGAATGATAAACTTATTCTGATTTTAGACTTTGGTTTTATAAGTGAATTTGAAAAATATAAGTCTATTATTGATGAGTGTTTAAACAAACTTACAAATACTAAGCATTTAAAAGCAATTATACCTGTTTCTTCAAGTTTTCCTAGTTATGTTAAACCTGTACCAGAACATACTTTTGAAGCACAAGAAGAATTGTTGTATTCGCACATTAAGAACACCAATAATTATCCAAATATTTGTTTTGGAGACTATGCTTCATTGCACCCTGTTAAGTATCCTACCAGTGGTGGTGGTTGGATACCAAGAATAGATTATATTGAAAATACAGAAATATTAAAATATTCCTATAAAAGGGCTTCTTCTGATAAAAAAAACAAAAATAACAGTGATGCCTATGAAGAATTAGCAAAACTTGTTGTAAATGCTTCAAATTATCAACAAATTGATAAATTGTCAGTATGGGGTGATGAGCAAATAGATTTAAAATCAAAGGGCGAAAATAACGGTAATGCTCCTTCTTTTTGGATTTCAGTAAGGGCTAACTTATACATGACAATTCTATGTTCTAGAGCAAATTCAAACCTTGTTTTAGACCTGTAAGCATTTTTAAATCTTCCTTGTGGGTATATTCTCCTCTATCAAAACAGAATAGTTTAAATTTGTCATTATATCTATTTATTAATGCTGATAAAACAATATTATATACTTCTTTGTTATTAAATTTATTTAAAAACTTTTCTCTTACACCATTTATAGATAAATATTTGTTTGTATTTAAATATTTTAACATTTCATTTTTATGTAAAAAATAAACAGTTTTATCTTTCTTTAACATTGTTTTAATTTTAGCAGTTCTTTTTATTTTAAAAGTACCATTTTTTTCAATAATTAATCCAATATTTTTAGGCAAGTTTTTTATTTCCTGTGATATTTTAAATTTATCAGCAATAACAACATATACTTCATTAAAAACTTCTTGGTAGTCCCTTATTTGTTCATTCAACTTTGTTAGATTATCTAATTCGCTTTTTATTTCATAAGCAATTGATTTATTGTCGTGTATTACTACTAAATCGGCTTTTCTATTTCCATATAGATATGGTATTTCAGTTACAAGCAAATCAATATTTAAATCATTAAAAAATTCGTCAATAATTAGGGTTTTATAATAACTTGCATCTTTAATCATAACAATATTATAGCAAAAAATTTTTGTTTAAACTAAAACTACGTTCAAAAACTTTATAGTCTAGTATTGACTCATTATTTATCAGATACAACAATACTTTTGAAAATTCTTATGAAGTTAATTTTGAGTAAATAGTTATACATAACTTTTAACATAAACTTTCACATTCAAGTATTAAATTGTTTGTTTATACTATAATTAGCATATGCAAAAGGTGTATGAAAAAGAAGATATAACTTTGTTTCAGGGTGATTGTATTGAAATTTTGAATAAGGCAACACCTGAATCTGTTGATATGATTTTTGCGGACCCACCTTATATGTTATCTAATGGTGGAATAACTTGTCAATCCGGTAAAGTTGTTTCAGTAAATAAAGGGAAGTGGGATAAAAGCAAAGGATTTGATGAAGATTTTGAATTCCATCAAAATTGGATAAATGCTTGCAAAAGAGTTTTAAAATCGAATGGAACTATTTGGATTTCAGGAACTTATCATTCAATCTACACTTGTGGTTTTGCATTACAAAAAGCTGGTTTTAAAATATTAAATGATATTTGTTGGTTTAAACCAAATGCTTCACCAAATATGAGTTGTAGATATTTTACAGCAAGTCATGAAACTTTATTATGGGCAAAATTAGATAATGGGACAAAGCATACATTTAATTATGAAATAATGAAAAATGGAGATTGGGCAGAAGATTTTATTAAAAAGCCTGAAAAACAAATGCGTTCTGTATGGGTAATCGGCACTCCTAAACCTTATGAAAAAGAATTTGGAAAACATCCAACACAAAAACCTTTAGAATTGTTAAGGCGTATAATCCTTGCCTCAACTAATAAAGACGATTTGATACTCGATCCGTTTACAGGAAGTTCTACGACTGGTATAATGGCTTTAGAATTAGGCAGAAAATATATCGGGATAGATTTAGAAAAAGAATATTTAGACCTTTCAATAAAAAGGTTTGAACAAGTATTTTCAAAGAAAGAAAAACAATGGCAGTAGTTTTAGAAAAATTAAAAAATGAGACCTATCCAATAGTCAAATGGGTTGGCGGGAAACGTCAACTAATGTTTGAATTATTAAAAAACTTGCCTAAAACTTGTAATAGATATTTTGAGCCTTTTATTGGCGGTGGTGCTCTGTTCTTTGAATTACAACCCGATAATGCTTATATTTCAGATATGAACGAAGAACTTATAAATCTTTATTCTGTTGTTAGAGATAGTGTTGATGAGCTTATTGAGGATTTAAGTAAACACAAAGTTTCAAAAGAATATTTTTTAGAAATCCGTAACATTGATAGGACAGAAGAATATTCCAATCTTTCAAATGTTGAAAGAGCCAGTCGTTTTATTTACCTTAATAGAACTTGTTTTAATGGTATGTATAGAGTTAATTCTAAAGGTGAATTTAATGTTCCATTTGGAAATTATAAAAATCCAAGAATTATTGATGAAAATAATCTTTTAAATTGTTCTGAACTTTTAAAAAAGACTGAAATTAAATGTGCAGATTTCTCTGAAATTTTAAACAAAGTACACAAAGGTGATTTTGTATATTTTGATCCGCCTTATGTGCCATTGAATGAAACATCTAGTTTTACATCATATACAAAAGACGGATTTGATATTGATATGCAGTTCAAATTGCGTGATGTGTGCGATGAATTGGATTCGATGGGTGTAAAATTTATGTTATCAAATTCAGACACTAAATTGGTTAATGAATTATATGCGAATTATGAAATTAAAAAAGTTTTTGCTTCTCGTCAAATAAATGCTAATGCTGATGGTAGAGGCAAGATAACAGAAGTCTTAGTAAAGAATTACTAAGGCTTTGGAACACCTTCCATAAACATTGCTCGACCAGAATAATTCCAATATCGAATGTCTTGTTCAATAAAGAACCACTTTATAACCTTTAATATTAAATCTACAGGATAACCTGAATTAAATTTCAAAGAGCTTTCGGTTATTTCTTCACAGTTATAAATATTATTAATTAATTTATACAACTCCTTGTATTTTTTAGGAGATTCTTTCTTTTTTAATTCTAAATCATCAAGTATATGATGATGTGCCGGATAATTTTTTTCTAAGCCTTTTTCAGTTAAGAAAATTTCATTTTCGATATTCACAACAAAATCAAATCCATTATGCAGATTAGCTGGTCGTTCTAAATATATACGTTGTCCGGATTTTAAAGTTTCTACATAGTATATATATTTTGATTGTAGCCCTCCAGTACCTTTCCCTGGTAATTCTTTAATAAATTCATTAATCACTCTTAAACGCACGTCATTACGACTACCCTTATTTGAAATGGATATTCTACGTTCCTTAGGTATAGCTTTTGTTTTAGTTTTTGGCATACTTCCGTCTTTTCTTAATATATTTTTATAAATCGCATGCTCATGTTATCATAAAAATATACAGGAGAATATATGGTAAGAGATTTTAAGAAATGGTTATCTACATTTAGACTTTGTATTGCAGACTACTGCTATTATGTAGATTTTGATAAAGTTAATAAAAATGTTGATAATGTTAAAGTAGAGTTAAATATTTTAAACTCTTTAGTCGGTTCAAAAGATATTGAAAAAGATTTTGAAGATATTCTTAGAAAATATCCTGAAACTTTAAAATGTATTCCACTTCTATTAGCAGTTCGTTCAAATGAAATTTCTGTTACAGATGCTGATGGTGATTACAATTTTTCTTTTAATAAATGTAATTACAGTATTGAAGAATATAAAATGTTTATGAGAAAAACAAAACTTTTTGATTTATTAGAAAATCATATTGTAAGTAATTTGGTTGATTACGCAACTGGTGTTGAAACAGGATTAGACAGTAATGGTCGTAAAAATCGTGGCGGTCATTTAATGGAAAATCTTGTTGAAAGCTTTATTATTAAAGCAGGTTTTGAAAAAGGTCAAAATTATTTCAAAGAAATGTATATCCATGAGATTGAAGAAAAATGGAATGTAAATTTATCTGCAATTTCAAATCAAGGGAAAATGGAAAAACGCTTTGATTTTGTCATAAAAACCGCTAATCAAATCTATGTAATTGAAACTAACTTTTATTCAAGCGGTGGTTCAAAATTAAATGAAACTGCAAGAAGTTATAAAACATTAGCACAAGAAGTTGCAACAATTGATGAAGTAACTTTTGTGTGGTTTACAGATGGTTGCGGATGGAATAGTGCAAGACATAATTTAGAAGAAACTTTTGATGTTTTGGATACAGTCTATAATATTCAAGATCTAGAAAATAATATTTTAGAGTGTTTACAATAATATATTATAAAAATTTCATTGTTTTATAAACTAAAAATGACCATTTACCTTTTATTACCTTATATAGCAGAATGGCTTGTATTTTTCTATATTGATGTCTAAAATAAAAATACAGATATTAGGTTTTTACTTAATATCAGGCAAAATGTAGCAAATTTTACAATGAAAAGGTTGAAGTTGAATAGAAAACGAAAAATAAGATTATTAAAACAACATAAAAATATAATGAAATCATGAAGCCGTCATTGACGGCTTTTTTATTGCAAAAAAAAATTAAAGGAGAAGTTAGTTTATTATGATTGAAACGTATGAAGAAATGAAAATTAGACAACAACAAGAGTATAATGAATTTACAATCGGTTGTGTATTTTTTGCATACTCGAAAGAACAATTTGAAAATGGTATGCAATCCATTGGTTTAAACCTATTTGAAAAAGACAAAATCTTTAATTTTGAAAAAGGTGCATTTATTTTAAAAAGTAAGTTGGAAAAGCAAACAAAATTATTTAAAAAGTTTATAGGAGAACGCCAACAAGCTATTGATAATGATAAAGATGGGACAGGGTTTATTGCAACTATGTTTTTGTATGAATTAAACAACCATGAGTGTGGATATACTGGTGATATTAAACCAGCTCTAGACTCTCTTGATTTAACAATAGATGAAATTAGAAGTAATCCAAAGTTATTGAATGGCTTAAAATTTGCATTGATAAAAATATTTGGTAAGGCACTAAGCGAAGTGGGATATATTGATAAATAAAATTATGAAAGGATTTTAATGACAACATATGCATATTTAAGGGTTAGTACAATTGAACAAAATACAGAGAAAAACAAAATTGATGTTTTGAAGTTTGCTAATGACAAAAAACTAGGAAACGTGAATTTTATAGAAGAACAAATTTCAGGGAAGGCAAATTTTAAAGAACGCCAACTTGGAAATTTATTAAATAAAATGCAGAAAAATGATATATTGATAGTGCCGGAACTATCAAGAATAGCACGTTCAATTACACAAATTTTTGAGGTTATTGATATAACAAAACAAAAGGGGATTATATTATATTCAATAAAAGAAAATTTTTCTAACAATGATAAAAGTATCACTGCAACTGTTACAACAACTGTATTTGCCCTAATAGCACAAATTGAGCGAGATTTAATAAGTTTACGAACGAGAGAAGCTTTACAAGCAAAAAAAGCAATGGGAATAAAACTCGGAAGACCAAAAGGAAAGGGAAAATCGAAACTTGATGCCTACAAAGATGAAATATTCAAACTCGTCAAATTGAAAGTTCCGAAAACAATTATTGCCAAGCAATATAATACTTCCGTTATAAACTTGTATAACTTTTTGAATTATTATCAAAAACAGGAAAAACTATGTAATGAAAAATGAAATAAGGGTTAAATCAACGAGTTTTGAGGTCAATAAATTGATAACAACAACTCAATTTTTCTCAAATATTAAATTAACCATATCTGCAAGACTGGTTCTACGTTGCATTGTAGATTTTTGGAATTTTAAACTTTGTTGTTCTTATCCAACACAAAAAACGATAGCAAAATGCACAGGCTTAACAGAAGTTGCCGTTGGAAATGCTGTAAAAGAGCTTGATTTAAAAGGAATTATAGAAAAGAAGAAAATTAAAAAACGAATTTATTATTACTTTACCCTAAAATTTTTAGGGTATCTGAATCTCTTACCGAAAATTATTTATATCAATACCCAAAAGAAATTAGGTAATATTCCCAAAGAAAGTTTAAATAAAAATATATTAAAAGAAAAAGAAAATACCTCTTTCCCAAATCTCTTAAATGAGGAAAACATAGAATCAGAAGAAATATTAGATGAAATTGAAATTGCAAGAATTTTTGTTAAACATTTAAGTAATAACAGAACATTTGCAGGGAAAATAAAAGAATTAAAAGAGAAATATAATTTATAAAATTAATTTTATATTTTATCAAGTAATATATTTGCGGAACCGCAGGAATTATATTTATTTTTAGCAACAAATATTTCAGTTTCATTATTATCTGTGTTGTTGAAATATGATTGTCGATGTAAAAATATAACAACATCAGCAATTTCATCGGCTAAACCTGAATGTTTTAAATTACTCAAAGTTGGTCTTTCCTGTGATTTGTCAAGTTCTGCAATTGTTTCTTGGCTGAATGGACAAACAATAAAAATAATGCAGTTATTTTTAATTGCATAAGATTTTAACTTGATTAACGTGTTAGTGATATTGTCATTGGATTGGTTTTCTGCACAAAGAAGAAAATTATTTTCGATAAAAACAAATTCCGGTTTATATGTTTCTATTTTAGATTTAATTGTTTCTGTGTCAAAAATATTATCAGAAATGGTTAAATTTAGTTTGCTTAGTTCTGCTTTTGCAAGATTTAATTTTTCTATCAACTCGGGTTGTTCTTTTATAAGACAAAAGGGTACTTTAATTTTTGAAATATATAGTAATAACCGAATAATAGAATTTTTTACACCTAAATCATTTGATAAAAATAAACATTTTTTGTTTTGTTTTAATAATCTATATAGTAGCGAAATTATTAATGTCGTTGTTCCCATAGCAGGTAAAGCACTCAAAGTTATTAAACTTCCATATTCCACCCCATAAAACAATTCGTCCAGTTCTGCCAAACCGGTTTCTATAATTAAATTTTCATTTATTATACTGTCAAAGACTTTTTCTAATATTGTATTATCCATTTTTGTTATGTTTTTTATTTTAATTATAAAAGTTAAAATTCAGAAATTGTTATTTCATTGTTTGTTAAATATTTTTCATTGATAGGGTCTTTGTCAACATTTACAATCAAAGCATATGGATAAAACTTATTTTTTTTCTTGTTGTTTGGAATTTCCCAATTAGTAGGATACCACCATTTATTATTTTGGTTTAAAACACAAATTCCATCTTGTATATTTATAATATTATCGACACTAAATAATTCATAAAAATTTACGAGTTGTGATTTTTTAGAATTTTGAATACTTGCAGGCTTTTTAAATACAGCAGATTTGTTAGTAACAAAAATACAATATTTTTCATCATAGTTTTTCATAAATGGATCATTCTTTAGTCTATACAGATCTTTCATAAATGATTTTCTAGCTCCACAAGAAGTTTTATCTTTTTCATTATTTTGGTCATTTCCTTCTATTACGTATTTAAGTTCTAATAAAGCTTTTTTCTTGTTATTGTTTTTATCAACGTATTCAACGTAGAGATCACAACGTCTTTTATCAACTTTTTCATCTTCTAATGTATAACTTTTTTGATATACATTTTTTTCAAATTCTACTTTTGCATTATTTAGATTTTCTTTCAAGAACCATGCCAAATAAAACTGGAATGTCATTTCACAATTAAAAGGAATACATTTTTTGAAATCTTCGCATTCAAAAAACTCTTTCAAATCAATATTACATATATTTTTCATAATGATTATTACCCCTTATATCCAAACTTTTCTAACTTTTTCTTACAGGTTTCGATAATTTCTGCAGAAAATAACTCATTGTATTCAGGTTTAATAATTCTTGCTTCCATTGTTAGGTCTAATCTACCCATTTCCCATAATCTTTCTAAACCTGATATACTATCTTTGTTTACGATTTTTAGAGCTAAATCATATCCACTATTGTTTTCTCTTTGTAGCATTTGAATAAATCTGGTAGGTACATAACCCAATTTCTTTGATTCTTCAATAGAGTTAAGTACATCTTCATTAAATTTGTTTTTCAAATACGTATTCATGCTATCACATCTTTCTAATAGGCTCTTTAAACTTATTAATCGTAAGTGTAAATCAAATTAATATACAAGTCAATATATGTGCATATAAATAATTACATATATTGTTTTTAACTAATCACATGTAATTTATTTTAGATATATATAAGGGGCATCAAATGGAAATTGATAAAAAGTTTATTGCAGAGATTATACAAAATGCAAGACGAAATGCTAAACTTACACAGGCTGAATTGGCAGAGAAAATAGGTATATCAGAAAAACATTTAAGTAAAATTGAAACAGGCAAAAATTACCCTGCCTTAGATACTTTTTTAAAAATATTAAATGAATTAAACCTTTCTCTTGGTGATTTTGGCTTTCAGAACATAGGTGATTCTTGCCCTAACAAATTATTTTTACAAAAAATTATAAACAATTCATCTGAAAAACAGTTAAATGCATGTGCTGATGTTATTGCAGCCTTATTAAAACATGTTTAAGTGTATCATTTAAAATTTAACTTATGTAAAACCCATTAAGCAAAAAGGCTTGAAAAATTAAGGGTTATCGTTTATTATGTTATCAAAGTAATATATGTGATTATAAATAAATACATATAATAATAAATTAATACATGAGATTAAAGACAATAAAAAATCAAATAGGTGATAAATATTGTACAAAGTACGTTTTCAAAATTATTGAGTTGTTAAAAAATAAACTCAACATCAGTAAATCTGCTTATTGTTATTATCTTGGTCGCAATAATTATCACGAGATATTTTTATGTTTGGGAATTGTTTATTTTGTTTATATTGATATGCAACAAAATAAAGATATGGATTTGGCTTATCAAAATATGATAATAAAATCTTTGTATTCGATAAAATTATTAGTTAAAGACCCTAAAACAGAGAAAGATATTGAATTTAGTACAATTATTAGTATTGATAAGAATTTAACCTATACAACACAAGAGTTTTTAAATTGGATTGATGAGCCTTGTCGTATTACTGAAAATGTTGACAATCTTTACAGTGATGTTATTTATTTTTTAAACAATTACCAAAAGGGAACATTCAGAACAAAAGATTATATTTTTTACATAAAGAAAGATAATAATTTTAGTTTAATAACAAATTTTTATGCTTATGATATTAAAAATAAGGCAACAATGAAGTTATACGCTCTTGAAAGTTGGGATAAAGGTAAAAAAATATATTTACCGCCAACTTGTTTGAAAGATGTAGCAGTAGAGGTTCTACATGGTAAATTATCTACTTATCAACAACGAAAATGTAAATTGGAATTTTTAAAATATGCAAATCAATTTACGGCAGATGAAAATTTCATTGTAGCAAATTATTGGTTGATGGAACTTGTTAAACAAACTGTTCAACCTGTTGAATATACTCGTGGTTGGTGTGTTCATAGAGTTTTTGCAGGAATAGTTGACGGAGAACCGAAAGAATTTACGAATATTTGGGTGGAAGATTTTCCAAATATTGATGAAGAACCAAGTTTTTTGTTGTCTGATAGTCCAACTTTCAATATAACAAAAGTCGCTGTTCTAAATTTTAAAACAGCAACATATCATTCAACAAGTCCAATTTATAAATCAGGATGTGTAAAATATAAGCGTTGGGATTTAGATGAAAAGTATTTAAAAGAACTTGTAAAGTTTTTAAAATCACCGGTAGATGAAAAATGTTATTATACGATACCGAGAAAATATGTAAAAACAAATTGGCAAAAATTGATATTTGAGTACAATCATAATACAGCCGGTTGGGGGTGGGGTGATACAGGTTTTAATATTCCACCGGAAAAAGATTCTGAATGTTTATCTGATATAGAAGCATTGCCATTTGATTTGCCAATGCCGGATTATACAAAAATTACTTATCCAAGTAATTTATGAGAACAAAATATGAAGAAAAAGTACAACGAAAAATTTAATATAGATTGGAAAAACAGATTATTTCATCTGTCATATAGTAATGGCGAATTATTAATTTGGGGCAAATTTTCTAAATTTAAAAACTGGGAAATCCAAATTAATAACTCTTATTGCAATAAAAAAGAATTATCTGTTGAAGCAACATCATTCAAAAGATTATGGGGCGACTTTGTATTTATATTTCAATTCTCATTGTTATTTATATGGGGTACTTTTGTAATTACAGATGTAAGGATTTGGGATTTTTTCACAGACAAACCTGTTTCTTGGCAAGAAATGGAAAATTTCGATAAAATAAAGCGAATTGGAAAACCAAAATACAAATACCGTAAAATTAAAGAAAAATGGTTTTATAACTCAAAGTTTTTAAAATTGTACAATAGGAATTTTTTAAACGATCCATACGGCATAACTGTTGATATTGCATTTTTTCCATTACTTGTATATACGTTATTACAAGTTGGATTTCATCAAAGGCATAATTTTTGTATTGCAGTAAATTTTAACCTTTCAGAAACTAAGCCATTGATAGAATTTGAATTGTGTTTATTTAGTTTATTTTTTAGATTTGAATTCGGCAGAAATACAGTTATAAGAAAAGCAAATTTAAAATATATAAGTGATTTTGAAAACTTAATTAAACATTCTGCAAACCCATATTTGTTAACTGATAGCGATGAAGATATTGTACAACTGCAAATAGAACGGAAAAATTTAGCTTATATTAAAACTATTTTTAGCAAAATTGATATTACAAAACTAGATACAAACGAAATTCTTATAGATGGAATGTATAAAGAATTTTATAATGCTGAAATATTTGACTTATTACTTGATAATATTTCGCAATTTACAAACTGGGAAGAAATAGAAAACAGCAAAGATTCTTATAATCCGGAAGCTATCGCAAAATTAAAGGCAAAGTACTTACAAGACCAGTCCGAAGCAGACTCAAAAGACTTTCAGGTGAAATGATGACAACAGAATGGAGTTTTAATAAATCCAAATTAAAAAATAAAATTCAAAAAATAATTGCAGATTCAAAGCCAAATAATATTGAAATTTTATTTTCAAAAAAAACTTTTGCTGATGTGCCTACTGGAACATATTATTTTTATATTGATAACTACGAAATAGGTTTAACTTGGCTATGGGCTAATATTGGAGAATTATTTGATTATTTACATGCAATAATCACTACATCAGAAGATTTGTTATTTACTATTGATTATAAAAGCTCTTGTTCGTATATTTTGACACTTCAAAAGGATAATAATAACATTGAATTATTATTCTTGGATAGAATTGAACCAAAATGTAGAAACAATCAAAACAGATATAGTGATAATTCGTTAAAAAAGACTATTGTTATAAAACATTTGGCAATTAGTAAAATTGAACTCATAAAGCAATTTAACGAAGAATTTAAAACCATCTATAACGAGAATAAATATTATTTAAGTCAAGAATATAAGGATAAATGCGAAAGAGAAAAAGCAATAGTTTGCCAAGAATATGTATTGGAAACTTTTGCAAAGTTTATTCCGGTATTTGATGAATATGTAAAAACACAAGGTGAACTATAATGACAAGATATGATTTAGATGAATTTAAAAACGGAAAAGCATTTATACACCAAGATGATAAGAATGGCTATGGTGCTAGAATTTGTATTAATACAAAAGGTGAAAAACTTTTTGAACTCCCTAACAAAAATATGATTGTTAATGAGTTTGAACCTGAAGATGTCGCTTTTGTTATGGGAGCTAGTGGACTTTATGCCTTATTAAATAATAAAGGGCAATTCTTAACAGATTTTGTCTATAACGGAATTTATAGCGGAAGTGAAGAAGGATTTTTTGAAGTTAAACAAAACGGAAAACATGGACATATTGATATTAACGGTAAAGAAATTATTCCTTGTATATATGATGATGGATGTTATTTTTCGGAAGGAGTTGCCGCAGAATATCTAAATGGTAAATGTGGTATGGTGGATTGTTTTAACCATACTGTAATTCCATTTGAATACGAAGAAATTTATATTTGCAAAAACAACCTAATTAATGCAAAAAAGAATGGAAAATACGGATTAATAAACAAATTTAATGAGGTAATTGTAGATTTTAAGTTTGACGAAATTGATTGTTGGCAAACAAGAGAATGTATCGTTTATCCCGTAAGAATTGGTGATAAATGGGGACTAATAGATAGATATGGAAATACAGTTGAAAAATTTATTTATGACGATGCTCAACTTATATCTGATAATGAAGATAATGCCGGAGAATTTATTATTCTTTTAAAAGGTGAACTTAAAGCTATTTATTCCACTAAAAAGAAAGGATTTATAACTGATTTTATTTATAATTTTGTCGGTTATTTAAGTGAAAACAGGTTTGGTGTATGTGCAAACGATAAAGCTGGTTTTATTGATATATATGGAGAGGGCATTACTCCATTCGTGTATGATAGCCAATATACAAATGATTTTAGTGAGGGTGTTTGTGTTGTATATAAAGACAATAAAGCCGGATTAATTGATTTGACAGGCGAATTAATTGTACCTTGTATCTACGAAAAGTTAGAAAATTGTAAAAATGGGCTAATTTTAGCGACCAATTCTGACGGACAAAAAGGTTATATTGATAAAAAGGGTGAAATTGTAATACCTTTTGGTAAATATTATTTTTGTTCAAACTTTAATGAAGGCTATGCCGTTGTAACAAGTTCTGAATGTGGACATGTTTATATTGATAAAACTGGTAAAATTTTAAATTTAAAGATTGATAAAAATTAAGGAAAAATAATGACTAATAAACAATTTAAAATAGTAACAGAAAGCGAACATTTCATTTACTTTGTAACCGAAGAAGATGAAAATATAAATTGGTGCTTAAAAGTAGCTGTAAAAGATAGAGTGTCAAAAGAATTTAAAAATCACATAATTGACAAAATTAGTAATAAAAAATTTATCTTAAAAATCAAATTAGGATTAAGACATTGTCCGAACTATATGAGATTAAATACATATAGTGATAGTCCGTATAAAATGCAGGATTTAGATTTGCAGTATAAAAGAGAAATTAAAAAGGCTATAATAAATACAAATATTACTTATTGTGGCGAAGAAATCTCTAACTATGATTTCGCATTAGTTCAATGGGAAGAACTTAATGACAAAGAAAAATTTTACAATTATGAAACTCCAAATCAAGAGTTGCGTTGGTTGACGACTCCATTAGAGAAAAATATAACAGGATTAGCAATGAATATTGAATTAGTTATGCAAAGTTTTGGAAAAATTGAAAATATTCAACCTTACATAATAATCCAAAATGATTATGAAGATAAACATAATATGAATTGGGTAAAAATGCGACTTGATGGAACAATTTTGAATAATAAAAAACTTGTGTTCAATGATTATGAAATAGAAGAACTTAAAACATGGATTGAAGTAAATAAACTACCAATTTTAATGTATTGGACTCAAGAAACAAATGGTTCTATTGAAATTTTAGAACTTATAAAAACTTTTCAAGTAATTGAACCTAAACAAGATTTTAAATCTAATGATTGGGAAAGTAAACAAATTATTTGGGCTACAGATTTAGAAAATTATTTTAACTCTATAAAACAACAAATAATAGGTAAAAACATTGATAGGATTTTTTATACAGGAATTTTATATAACAGACATTGGGATGACATTTTTAAATATAAAAACGGTGATTGGTACACCGATAAAAAAGTCAGTCCCCCAAGTTATTATCCATGGAAAGAATATGATACAACTCTAATATTAGATTCGCCAATAATATTGGACTTCCAAGGTACAAGACTAGAAATGCAATACACTTTTGGAAGTTTAGTAAATACAAATATAAATTCTATTGATTTAGACAAATTCGGAGCAGATGTAAGTAAACATTTTGTAAGAAATATTATCGGACAAAAACTTATTGATATACAGATACATAAAAGACAAGATGTTTATTTTATGAATTTTGATCATTTAAACATCAAACGTCAAGATGGTGATGATATGTTTGAAGAAATTTGGTTTGTTTTTGAGAATGGATATAAATTAGAACTAACAACAGATCATTGCGATTATTCAATATTTAGTGAAGTAAAATCGTAAAATAAAAAAGGATTAGAATATGGAAGACAAAAAAGATTATACTATTTTTTACTCAATAAAAGATTCTGATAAGACAAATAAATATAAAGTAATGAACGCAACATTATCAGAGTGTGAGAATTTTTGTAAACAACAAAATTATGTAGATTATCATATAGTTGACCTTGATAAATACAGTGCTTTTGATTTACATATGCTCACTGACGTTATCAGGTTTAATGGCAAACATTATTTTTCAGGATATACACAAGGTGAACCAATCCCATATCCTCAAACTGAAACAACTGATATTGGATATTTCCATATAAATATGGAGCTATGCAGAGATTGTATAAATGATGAAGTTTCTTTTGAAGAAGTTCGACAAAATGATGGTATTGATTGGGGTTGGGGTTGGGGAAATCTTTGGACTGATGTCATCACTAAATTAACTCTCCCTAATAAAGTAGTTGAATTAGCAATTATTGCACAAGGTTTTGTTTTTGATTTTCCAAAATTTGTTAAAGATTTAAAGCAAAATAAATTTGCAGTTTACATAAACATGGAGTTTGACAAATACAAATGGCTTGCTTGGCAAAATGGAAATAAAATTAGGTTAATTCATCAAAATTACAATGAAACAAAAGTAGAAAATGAATTTGATGTAATAGTTGATAAAAAATGGTTTTATGAGCTATGCCAATTTATGTTACAAAGCATGGAATCATACGCAAACGCTGATATGAAAAGATACAAGGAGTATTTAAAGAGTGTCAAAGAATGAGAATAAATGCGTATTACAATATAAATGGTTACATTAAACCAAAACACCTCATAAAACTGCAAATAATCGGCAATACGTTACTATAATTAGTTTAATAAGTAATTGGTATTTTAAGATTAAAAAGAAAACCAATTTTATCCAAGCAAAACTAAATAAGTTCAATCAAAATTGTTCTTTTTAAAAACATTCAAAATTAAAAAATTTAAACAACTCTAAAAAAATGGTAAAATTGGTAAACAACAAGGTACTACTATGTTTTCCGGCAATTTGCTGTGGTAAAAGTGGTAAAAAATGGATTTGTAAATTATGGTCTGTCTCTTATAATTGTTTCACAGTTACTTAATTCTTCAAGCCGATAACAAACTTTTGCAGGTTCACTATTACGTTTTTGAACATAATAATATGTGCCAGCCCCATGACGCTTCACACAAAAATCATAATCATCTCCACGAGCAACATTACTCATTAGCCAGCCAAAACTACTTGAATCAATTTCTTTAATCATTGGTCTTCTAGTAAACCCAAACATTCTACAAGCGATATTAACAAGTTCGGTTTGGCTATATGCATATTCTTTATGTGCTTTTAGATATAAATACAATTTTTCGTATTTGTCATTTGTTTTAGGTCTAAAATTAATAAATTTTTCTAAATCATTGCTCAAAAATTTGATATTTTCAATGGCTTGTTCCATATCCAAATCATTAATTTCAAATTCTGTCGGATGATTAATACAAGCAAGTATGCACGAGAGTTTAAGAGCTTTTAACTCTCTAGATTTGATTTCTCGCTTTTGTAACTCGTTTTCGATTTCGTTGTGTAAATTTGTAATTTCAGTTTTATAGTTGTTTAACAAATTTTTTGCACTTGGAGTAAGCTTGTATTTGACACCAATAGGTATTTTATCAAATATCTCAAATAATTTTCTACCGTAATTTGTTAAGTCTGCATAATACTGACGTTCTTCATCGTCTGAAAATTTTGTGCAAATTAGCTTTTCAGGTCGTTGAAAACTAAAATTAAATCTTCGACATAACCCACCGATTAGCATTCTTTCAAAATCAGATTTTATATCATTAATAAACATCGTAAAATCTGAATATGCTAAAACATTTATTGGAATATTCTCAATACTTTTTTCAAATTTTTCTGATTTTATTATCTTGGCAGGGATTTTGCAGTCATATAATTGACAAAAACTATTTAAAAAACGTACCTGTTGCTTTGTTGCATTTTTTATATAAAAGCCAAGTTCGCTCATTTTTATAAATATTGAGCCAAAATTAAATTCTGAAAAATTTTTCCCTAATACATACAGACCTTCTGTTGTCGCATCTTCTAGTTCATCAATTATTACAGTATTTAGTCCTTTTGTAAATTTCCACTTATTAACTTCGTTTTCAAACCATCTATTATATTCTTTAAAGACGTATTTATCTAAATCATCAAATAGTCTGTCTTTACCACCGCCGGATTGAAGAAAAATCATCGCAAACCAATTTGGGTATTTCGTTTTTCCTGCTTCGTCATATTTTATACGTTTGCCACAAAACATTTGAGCAAGTTTTACAAATATCATTTGTAAAATTATTTCTTCTGAGATGTTTGGGTGAAATTTTTTTAATAAGACACATATTGAATTTAATATTGTAGGCAATTTTTCCTTACAACAAGTTACTTCAAAACCTAAATCTTCCTTTTCATCAAAAAATGGGTTAAAATCACTTATGTTTTTCGGCATAGTTTTTCCTTTCTAAAATTTTTAATTGTTTTATAATCTTATGTTTTGTTGCAACAAATTGCTTTGGGTGTAATTGCTGAATATAAGCAATTTTACCCAGTAATTTTTGTAATTCTGTTTTGTTCATCTCTTTAAGATTTTTTTGTTCAAGTTTTTTGACAACGGAATGACCTAGTTTCCATGGAGTAGAGATTTGCCGATTTTGGTTTATAAATAAACCATTAATTTTTGCCCCACGATATCCATAAAACTTTGTTTTAGAACTCTTAATAAATAAAGAATGAGCTTGTAAGCTGCTTTTAATATACTTTACCACCCACTTACCAATAAATTTTTTAGACGATAATGTTATGTCATCAACGTATAGCGTAAATTGTATGTTATTGTTTTGCATACATCTGTGGATAGAGTCAAAAATGTCTTTATGAGCGAAATAACTTAAAATTGTACTTGTTGGAGCACCTGTTGGCAGACAATTATTATATGTAATAAGTTTTAGCAATATGTTTAATGCTTCGCCTTTAATTTTTAAATTTTCATCAAAAAATTTTTCTATGTAGTAACTTCTTGTATTAGGGAAATAGTTAGCAATATCCATTGTAATTACAAAAGGATTATCTTTGTGTAAAATTACATTGTTACAACAACTTTGTTTTACCCAGCCAGATGTTGCATACAAAGGTTTGTCTAATTTTTGTAATTCAAAATTGATTTTACGAAGTATTTTTAATAATGCTTCGTTGGGTTCGTTTATAAACCTAGTTTTACCGTTTTTATGTTTAGGATAGGTTGAATATCCTTGTTTAATTGCTGTATCAATTTCATCTTCTGAAATTCTAAGCACTTTTAATAAATCCTTTTTAGAATTGCAACTAAAAAGGATTGAATCACTATAATTCATTTTGTTCCTTTTTATTATGTAAAATGGGGAATAATGCCGGCAAATTAATTTGGTGGCTCCGGCAATTGCAATAATCCTAATTTCCCCGACTTGGGCGGAGACAACACATCTTTTTTTTGATGTGTTGTCGAGCCTAAAAAAAATATTTTATTAAAATTATTATTATTACAAATAACATATAATCTAATACAATATTTTACGATAATTAAATCTTGTAATCATTCCTTTACCGATTACATCAAGCCACTTTGTTGAATTATTGCAACTTTTCATTACGAGGGGCTTATTTCTCTACAATTACTGGTGTCATTATGCAATGGTTAATTATTCCACTGTCTAGCCATTCGATATCAGTAAAATGTATTTCTTTTACAATTAAACCAGTATCAATAAATTCTTGCGGTAATTTCAGATCAATTTCAACATGCACTTTTTTCGTATCGATTTTCTCGCACGCTTCTAGTTCTGTTAATTCTGCCATTGTTCTCCTTTCTAATAATTTGGTCGTTTCTTTAATTCTGCTCCATTGTAAAACCATTGAAAAACTTCATCTCTGATAAATATAGGCTTTCGACCTAATTTCCTATATAAATTTTTAGGCAATTGTTCATAATGTAACCACGAATAAATAGTGGCAACTTTTACATGAAATTCTTTAGCAAAATCAGTTGCTGTCATAAATTGAGTTTGTGTCATTGTATTTTGCATTTTGAGAACCTTTCATTTTGTTTCCCTGTTCACAATTCTATTCTTAAATAAAATTTTTAGTTTCACAAATAAAGGTAATTAATATTTACCCAAAGATTTTAAATTTATGCAAAATTAATAGTTTTTTGATATTGGTTATTTTTATTACAGTAAAAGGCTTTTAGAAGGAATTTGAATATTAGAAGTTTTTTATTTCAGAAAAAATGGTGAGTTAAAATTCTAGGATATAGATTTTTAGCGGTATTTTAATTCTGTTACTAAACTAAACATTTGATTATTTGATTTTAAAACATTTTTCTCGTAGATTGTCTAAATTTACAGTAATTTGAAGCAATTCACCATAATATTTTTTATTTTTCGTTTGTTGTTTCAGTTCAATAAGTCTTTGAGATAACGAACTTAGTATTTTATGTAGATAAGCATTTCTGCTTTTTACTGCATTTATTGATTTAATAGAACGAAGTTCCTTTTTTAAGTCTAAAGTTTTAATATTTAAAACTACTTCATCTAATTCATCGTTTTTTATCAAACTTTGTAAATACGCAAATTCTTCGAATAAATTTTTACAATTCGGACAAACTCTTGTAGTTTTTTGTTTAGGATTGCAATATGCACATGGATAATTATTTGGAATATTTAAGGCTTTGGTAATTTTATCATGCATGTATTCAATGTATTTAAAATTTAGGCTATTAACAATAAAATCTAATTCATTTTCTATTGGTTCATTTTGTAAGAAGTTTAAATTTCTTCTGAATAGGAGTTTTTTTAGGTTGTATTTAGCGGAATCTTCTTTATTTATTATTATTGTATTATTTGATTTATCGTCTTCTAGACTATAATTTGTTATTTTATATTTGTATTTTGTTATAACACTTTTGCGTTCTCTTAATGACGTTTCTACAATTTCAATCTTTTCTAATTGATTATCATTGAATGAATAGTAAAACCCGTTTTGAGCATAGCAATTTATTAGGAGATGTAAAATTTTCTTTTTATCAGTTGGGGGTAAGAACATACTACTCTTAAACTGATTTTTTAAGTTTTTACATTCTCTTTTCATTGAAGTAAAACTGTCTTCTAAAATATCTATGCGTTCAATCGGATAACTGTAATAAAAGCTACATAATGCTGTAATATGAAGCAATAGGAGTTCATTTAAACGATCTTTTAATGATAAACAACTTTCGCTAAGTGTCTGTTTAGGTACAGCAGGAATAATACCATAATTTTGTTGTACAAACATTAAAATAGGAAACATTAATTGGTAAATTAAATTAATTTGATGTTTTGAACTTTCAGGAACATCTGTTAATTCAGCAGTGTGAAGTTTTGAATTTGAGATTTCTAACAACATATTTAAATCTTCTATATCTGCATATTTTAGCAGTTCTAATATAAATAACGAGGTAAGTTCAGTTTTTATCATATTTATATTATATATTTTATCGGTTATATGTAAAGATTTTTAACAGAAATTTTGTTGATATTTAAATTTACTGAATTTTACGGAACTGAATTAAACCTGTTAAAGTATTACCTAAAATACACCTAGAACTCGCTCAAAACTTGTGTTTTAGCACTCTTTAAATAATAATTGAACTATGCGTGTATATGAAAAAAATGGTCATTGGTATATGGAAGGTATGATTCGGCACAAAAGATACCATCAAGCCATACCAGAGGCAACAAATAAAAAAGAGGCAGAAAAATTTGTTACAATATTCAAATCAGACCTTTTGAGAGGGAAACTTGATTTGGCAGAAAATATTGGTTGCAAGCCTTTTGTTGAAATTATAGATATATACTTAAATTACGCAACAACTAATTTACATTCAACAGATACCGCAACAAGAATAGCAAATAGATTTAAAATTGCATGGAAAAATAAATTGATTTCAGAAATTACACCACAAGTAATTGAAACATACAAAGAGAATAGGCTAAAAACAAAATGTGGAAAGAAAATAATTGATGGAGTTGAAGTTATTAAATATGTATCAGCATCAACTATTAACAGAGAAATAGGAGTCCTAAGTAAAATATTTTCATTAGCAGTTGCAAACG
Organism: uncultured Candidatus Melainabacteria bacterium; assembly: GCA_934717855.1. Classification (GTDB taxonomy): domain Bacteria; phylum Cyanobacteriota; class Vampirovibrionia; order Gastranaerophilales; family Gastranaerophilaceae; genus Stercorousia. The sequence continues at coordinate 11,168 of CAKUZI010000007.1, read as the reverse complement.
GTTATACAAATACAAATCCGGTGCGTGATGTTAAGAAAATGCGTGTAACAAATAAACTTGAACGTCATTTATCCGTTGAGGAAGAAAAACGCATGTATCAAGTTTGTGATGATGATTTTTCTTTTTCAAACTTACCTCGTGAGGAACAAGAAAGATTGCAACGTATCCACAACGGGGAACACGCATATTTAAAACCAATCCTTATTATGGCACTTAATACAGGTATGAGGAAAGGTGAAATATTAAATATGACTTGGGATTGCGTTGATTTTGATAAAAATGAAATATCTGCACTCAATACAAAAAATGGCAAGAAAAATACAATTCCAATGAGTAGCAAGTTGAGAAACACTCTTTTAACTATGTATAAAATGCGTGGACAAAATCAGTATGTATTTACAAACTCATATACTGGTACAAAGTACAATGATATTAAAAAGTGTTTTAAAACAGTCTGCAAACTAGCAGGAGTAGAAAATTTAAGATTTCATGATTTAAGACATACTGGTGCAACAAGAATGGTTGCGGCAGGAGTTCCGTTGCCAGTTGTTAAACAAATACTAAATCACGCCAATATCCAAACAACAATGAGATATGCTCATACAATGCGAGAGCAAGAAATTTCAGCGGTTGAAGCATTAGCAAATTATGATAAATAATTTTATTCAGGTTTAAATATTGAAAATTTAGTCTATAAATAAAGAAGGACAGATTATAATAACCTGCCCAACACGTACGCTACCAAAGAAAAATCTTTGCCGTACACAGTAATTAATATACTTTGCGTAAAAAGAGAATATTTAATGAAAAAAGTTTTACATAGTTTAGTTAATTATAATTGTTTCTGATTAAATATTACTGAACTCGTGATTTTTAGGAAAAATTTACACAATTATTACACAAAACAATGTTTTAAAAAGATTGCTTAACCAATTTTGACAGAATTTGACAAATACATTTGAACACAAATTGAATTTTACAGTTAACAAATTATTGAAACTTTGGATATAAGAAATAACAACAAAAGATGCTTGATATAAATTGCTAAATTAGACCTTAATTGATTTGTTTTTAGTTAACAGGTTTTAGTTATACAGACTACACAAAACAACCAATTACACAAATATTACACAAGACCATAAAAATTACTCAATTTTGGACAATAAAAAAGAGGACTTAAATCCTGTCCTCTTCTTTATATGGGCCGCAGTGGACTCGAACCACCGACCTCACCCTTATCAGGGGTGCGCTCTAACCACCTGAGCTAGCAGCCCGCATGTTTGTCAGCAAGATTAAATGTATCATGAACATTTTTTAAAATCAAGCCCTTTTTCTATTTTTATTTTTTTTACAAAAATGGCAGGCCATAAAGCCCGCCATTTTATATCTTTTTATCTCGAAAAATTATTTTACGGATAATTTTTTCTTTGCATCTTTTTCTGCAAATCTCTTTGGAGCATGTACTTTTAATACACCGTGTTCCAATTTGGCTTCAGTTCTGTCAACATCAATTTCATCTGGGAAGTAAACTGTTCTTGAAAATTCACCATATCTGAATTCAGATTTTTTATAAGATTTTTCGTTTTCTTCTTTTTCTTCTTCTTTCTTAGCATTGATTACAATGTAGTTTTTGTCAATATCGATATCCAAATCCTCTTTTTTTACCCCTGGAAGTTCGGCCTTAACTTCGTAGTCTTTACCTTTATCCGCAATCTCTACAGGCATTGAGAATTTGTCCATATCTTCCCAATAAGCTGCTTCTGGAAAGTAGCTGTCAAAATGTCTGTTTAACAAAGAACTAATCTCATCATTTACTGTTCTAATAAAGTTTTCCGGAGCTTTTCTAACTAAAAATTTCATATCTGACACTTCCTTTCAATTAACTTCTTATCAACTACACTTACATTATTGTACTGTTTTGATAAAAAGCTCGTTTTTTTAACCAAATATTAACAATTGGCAAGTTTAGGCTTTATGCCAGACTTTAAAGTTGGCAATGTCTGCTAAAAGCTTGTCATAACAACCATTAAAACAAACACATCGATCATCAGCAATTAGCCATGCCGGCTCTTTTGTGTTAGTAACTCCGCTAATATATAATTGAATATTGTTTTCTTTAACCCATTTTTCTGCTAATTCTATGTCACGAACTGTAAATATTTTTATTTCGAAATTGTGTGATAATCTTTGCAAAAACTCGACAGCACCGTCTTTTATCGGTGGAATATAATCGGCATTATAATTTCCGGTGTATGTGTTTAACACTCCGTCTAAGTCTAAAAGAATCTTCTTTTTCTTGGCTAGCATAGAATATCCCAATTTGTTATCACGTTCGCGAAAGCGATTATTTTAATATACATATAAAATGATAAAATGCAACTGGATGAAAACAAAAAGATTATTTTGAAATTGCTAGCCAAACATGCAAAAGAACTTAGAGGTGAAAAGAGTCAATTTATTCTGGCATGTGAGGGAGATATTTCTGTTTCTATAATCAGTACGATAGAACGCGCAATGAAAGATCCTCAACTAACTACAATATTCAAACTTGCAGAAGCTTTAAACATCAAACCATCTGAATTTATAAAACTTATTGAAAAAGATTTGCCGAAAGATTTTTCTATGGTAGATAAGTAATCAAAAAACAAACTGGCAAAAAATTTTTTGTGCATGTTTTAGTAATATTACTTAAAATATTATTGAGCTTATAGCTCAAAAAGAATATAATATTCATGCATTAAGAATTTGAAAGGAATAAATAATGGTTGCAGAAATGACTTTCCAGCAGTTAGAACGTACAATTAACCCGACACATGATATTAAACTTTTTGCGGGGCGTTCTAATACAAAACTTGCTCAGGAAATTGCTGATTATCTTGGAACTTCGATTGGTCCAATGGTTGTGAAAAATTTTGCGGACGGCGAAATTTATGTTCAAGTAAAGGAAAGTGTTCGTGGAGATGATGTTTTTATTATTCAACCGTTATGCAATCCAGTTAATGAAAATTTGATGGAATTGTTGATTATTATTGACGCATTCAAACGTGCCAGTGCAAAAACAATTACAGCTGTAATTCCTTATTACGGATATGCAAGACAAGATAGAAAGACTTCTGGCAGAGAGGCTATTACTGCTAAACTTGTAGCTGATTTGTTGACAACTGCAGGAGCAAACAGAGTTCTTGCAATGGATTTGCACACAGGTCAGATCCAAGGTTTCTTTAATATTCTTGTAGACCACGTTTTTGCAACATCAATTCTAACAAATTATATTAAGAGTTTGAATATGAACCCTGATGATATGGTTGCAGTTAGCCCTGACACAGGTGGGGTTCAAAGAACAAGACATTTTGCAAAATCAATCGGTTGTTCTCTTGCAATTATTGATAAGCGTCGTGACAAACATAATGAAGCAATTGCATCTCACGTTATTGGGGATGTAAAAGATAAAATTTGCGTAATGTTTGATGATATTATTGATACGGCAGGAACTATTTGTGAAGCTTCAAAACTTTTGAAACGCGAGGGGGCTAAAGAGGTTTATGTATGCGCTGTTCATCCGGTGTTCTCAGGGCCGGCAATCGAAAGATTGACTAATGCGCCAATTAAAGAATGTATTGTAACAAATACAATTCCTTTGGATATGGATAAAATGTCTGCTAAAATTAAACAGCTTTCTGTTGCTCCGCTATTGGGAACTGCAATTGCAAGAATTCACGATGATGAATCCGTAAGTTCGTTGTTTGGATTTGAAAAAGAAATGCAAGTTCAATAATAGTGCTTTAGGCTTAAAAACGCTAAAGCTATTTGTAATATTGATTAGTATATAATTGTAGTAGTTTCTATGATGGAAATTTTAATCTATAATAATTTTATGGAGAGGTGTCCGAGTGGCTTAAGGTGCGGATCTCGAAAGTCTGTGTACAAATATGTACCGTGGGTTCAAATCCCACCCTCTCCGTTTTTTAGTCTAAACTTAGAGCATAAGTGAAGATAGAATTTACAAAAACCGCCTCAATAGGGCGGTTTTTAGCATTTTATTTTATTTAGAGAATTTTTATTCCAAAATTTTTGCTCTTTTTTCTAAAAATTTCTCCAAAATTCTCTTTTTGAAATTTTGATAGTGCAGATTGGATGTAAATATAATCTGTCTTAGTTACTTATTTGTTATTTTAATTTACAATATTTTTGTTTTTCATTCCAGATCCAATTGTATTTTAGGCAATTTTGTTTATTTATTTCAACTTTTTCGTATCCTGTATTTATTATTTGACCTTGTATGCATATCCCGCTATCAAGACAAAAATCTTTATCATCTTTCAATATATACATAACTCCTAATATTGCACCTAAAAATAATATACTGATTATTAAACATGTAATTATTACAGTTAGAAAAATTTTCATACTTTAATTGTACCATAAATTAATAACCTTTATATTTTAATTTTATACTACAATTATAACACCTATTTTAGGTTTCTGTAAAGATTGTTATTATGATTTTTTATAAATGGAGCGAACAGTCCAGTGAGCAACAGGCTCTGTTCTCTTTCCCTGATAATAACATTTTTACTGGGAATTTACAAGTTTTTTAGCAATTTATACATTATTTTCATTGTAATTTCTAGGCATATCAACTATTTATAGCATAATTCCCTACATCAATTAACAGGGAATTTGCAGGGAAATGATGATTTTGTTTACACAGTGATTTTTTCATTAACTTCATCATCGGTTTTTATAGAATCTAGAAATTCTATAATTAAAAAAGCTCTAATTACGTTATTAATTGAACCATATTCGACTTCTTCACCGTGTAATATTTTATTTCTGCAAAAATCCGATTTAACAGGAATCGCTGTTCTTGTATATTGAAATAAAATATCAACCAAAAGTTCTCTTGCTGGATTAGCATATTTATCATTTTTCATATTTTTAATAGTATTTTTTAATTTATCTTTATCTTTCGAACCGAGTATATCAACCCAAATACCATCAATCTGAGCAATTAAAACCGGTAAAATTGTATTTGCAGCAGTTTTTCGACTATTACGTTTTAAAACTTTAATACAATCTTCTAAGATTACAATTCTTTTAGTATTTATTTTATCATTATTATTGAGTTTACTTACAATTTCAGATGCCATTTCCCATTTTTTATATGAAAAAAGTTTTAAAAGAAGGTTGTCTATTTCTTTTTCTCTATTGGCACTCTCTTTTGTATTATTTAAATATTCTAATAAATCTGAATAAACACCAAGAGGTAATGTCAATGGCAATAAATAGTTATATTCAGCTAGTATAGAACTTATTTCATCCATACTCGTGCAGATTTTTTTAATGTTATTTTGAAAACTATTGATTGTTTCTGCAATACGACTAATCTTAGGAATATACAAGTCTGGAATTTTTATAATACTTATATAATCATTAAATTTACATATTTGATGTAAAGGATTAGTTAGTTTTTCGAAAGCAAGAAATGTTGCAACCGTATTAGATATAGCATCAGAAGCAGCTTTCATTGTAGTTACTGTATTAGACACTTCTGAGATTGTCTTCATAGAAAGTTTTAAATCTTTACTTATTGTACCAATTGTACTATTTACAACTTTATTTTTCATACTTGAATAGTAACATTAAAAATTATTATAATATAGTTTAAAACTTCTATCTTTATTAATAAAAACCCCTTCGACCAATTGTTTCATCATTTGTAAATTTTATATAATTAATTTTTTGTTGGATATTAATAGGAGGTTCATTATTTTCTATAATTATAATTTGCGAATCATTCTTTGTCTCAGCTAAATCTTTCCAAAAAGCATTTTTTATTTCAGGACTAACTGTCGGGTTGTTTTTATCAACTTCTCGCAAATTTAAAAGAGGTGAATCTATCATAACAAATCCGATATGTTTTTTTGCAAATTTTAATAAACTTATAATAAATGCCGTATATGTTAATGCGCGATGTCCTTTCCCAGTATTTTTTCTTGGTTCACCATTTATACAAATATCCATTTCTTTTTCATGAAAATCAATACAGTCATGCTCATCTATGTAATTCCAAGCCTTTAAGGTTTTGGTAATTTCATCAGCAAAATTAATATATGCTTCAGAAGAAATTTTTTGTTCAAAAGTGCTTGATTTGTAATTTTCAATAGCATTTTCGTATTCTTGTTTTAAATTTCTATAGTTATAATTTTCATTTTGTAACCATTCTTTTTTATTTTTATTATTTTGTAATAATAGAATATTATTAAAAGCATTTTTTAGTAAATTGCTTGAAGGTAATAACTCCTTGTTAAGTTTAGTTTCTAGATTTTGCATAATAATCTTATATGAAGCAAATTCTTTTTCTAAAGATTCTTTTTCTTTATTTGAATTTTCTATAATTTCATCTAGTTCCGTTAGTTTGAAAATATTTTTTTGTGCTTCTGCTTTACAAGCCATCTTTATTGCTGAAGTATTAATATTTTGAGAAATTTGGTGTTGGTGACAGATTGGACACTCTACGTCATTGTTTAATTGTTCTAAATAGTATGTTCCTTCTGCGATAAAATTATAACGTTCTATATTATTATTATAAAATTCTTTTAGTAAATTATATTTATTAATTAATCTAGAAATTTCAATGTATTTATTTTGTTTTATTTCTAATTCATATTGAACTTTATTTTTCTTTTCATAATGTTCCTCAATTGCTCTTGAAGTTTTTTCAATTTGCTCTTTCAATTCTTTGAGTTTTGATTCTATATCAATAAATTCATCATTAGTTTTCAAAGATTTAATTTCTTCTAAATTTTTATTTATTAGTTTTTCTAACATTGAAATTTTTGCTTGAAGTTTAGCTTTATAAATTTGAGCAGAATCAACCGTTATTTTTTGAGAAGAATTATCTTCTCCAGAAATTAAATATTTAAACAAAGATTCTTTTAATGCTTTATTATAACCATTTTTATAAATTGGCGAGTTAACTTGTATAATTGATACTTCATCAATTAAAATAAAATTAAGTAAAAGTCTTAATGATAAATAACAATTTTCACCTGTTTTTTTATTACCTAATAATTCAACCTTATCTAAGTCTATTTTTTTTAGAATTATATCTGATAAATTTTCTGAATTACTTTTTTTAGCAGTTAATTTTAAACCTTCACAATTTTCTACTTTGTCAATGTCACAATGATATAAAAAAACTTTTGATGAATTTTTGCCTTCAAAATCTCTTTTAAGGACGAATTTATTACCATTTGAGCATTCAATCTGTAACAATAAATATTTATAAGTAGTACTATAATTTTTTAAGACTTTTGGCTTTGTTTGAGCTCCTAATACATAATCTATACATTGTAAAATGTAAGATTTACCAGTATTGGATATTCCAGAGATAACATTTAAACCATTTGTAAATGTTACACTTACAAATTCTCCATTATCTTTTACACTTCTTAATTCTCTTAAAAAAAGTTTATTTTGCATATTTAAAATGCTCCTTATCAATTAATCCATACTGAATAAATGTAGGACTTTTAGAATTTAATACATTGGTAATCAAATTTTCTAACTCAATATCAGAATAATTAGAATAATTATTTTCTAGCCATAAAACTTGCTTGATTATTTTAGACTTATATAAACTTTTTAATAAATCTACAAAATATTTAGACATATCATTTGATTTGTAATATATTCCTGTTTCATTATAAGAAACACTAATCAAATTATACGATAGCAAAAATTTTAAACTATTCGTAACAATTTCTGATTTAATAATAAATTCTTCTTTTTCAAAAGGTGAAATTGCTTCTAAATTTTCCTGTTTACAATTGTAATCATTCAAATATGAAGTCATAAAATCATAACATGTAATTCGTTCCAGACTCATTTCTTTTTTTACAGTTAATAACAAAAGAGAAATTCTTAATGCTGTTTCTACAATACTAATACTATTATTCATTTACCCACCTAAAATCATCGTCATCATTTGCCCTTTGATGCAAAACTCCCAACTGATCTATTAAGGTTGTTATATTTTGAAGGGGATTATTTCTAATAGTTATTGAAGCAGCAACAGAAATCGCATCTTCCAATTTTTCTAGTCCATTTTGATAATTCTTAATAAGTATTTTAGAATCAACAGGAATTAGAATTTGATTGCGCAATTCAATATATGGATCATTACTGTAAAAAGATTTCTCCGTAAAAACTCTTAAACTTTCTGCAGAATAAAAACAAGTCCTCTGACGTTCAAAATGTTTTCTAAAATTATCATTTAAAGTATCTTTATCCCTTATTTCAGTATGATCAACACTGCCATATGCTTCAAATAATTTATGAACATAATTTATTTCATGACTTTGAATACCTGTTGGGATTTTTTCCAATTCCGGTTTTTTAAGCAATTTTAGACCAAAGAAATACGAAAAATATTTACAATCTTTAAATTCAGCAATTACATTTTTTATATCTAATTCAGAAATAATTTTAAAATTAAAATTTTTGATATAAGTTTTTAATTCTTCATTTAATTCAATATCATTTGTTTTTGTAATTTGAGATTTGCAGTATTGATCCCAGTTCTCTATTAAAGCCTGTGCTAATTTATTATCATTCATTAAATGAGCTAATTTTGGTCCTATTCCCTTTGGTGATACAATATAATAATTATTGGGAATAGGATAAAAATTATTGAAAGAATAGTAAATCAATTTACCTAATTCTAAATAAAAATCAGTTGGAGTTATCGCAGATTGGTATTTTTTGCATTGATATATATCAATATTCTCATCAGGATAGTAACATATAATATCTATACCTTTATCATTTGCTCCACCCATTTTTTTAACATGTGAATATTTTTCACTTTGACAACCAAAAGCCCATGCCTCTACAAATTTTTCAAATTTTTTATCGTCAAATAATGATAACTTATCCTCAGGTAAAATTTCAACGCCTTCATTTAATAATTCAGCATTACTTATTTTTTCAAATGTTGGTTCTATAATATCTATTAAATGAATACTTTCCACCATATGCTAATTTTACAGTAAAAAAATAAATTTCACAATTATTGTAGATATTTAAACTATTATTCTTAAAACATAAATTACACTAGTATTGACAACCTGTCTGCCATAGAATACAATATAAGTATGGAACAACGAATTATCAAAATTGCCCAACTTGCAAATGACAAGATTCCATTTATTGAATGGATGGATTCATTGGATAAAACTACAAAAGCCAGAGTCCAAAGTAGATTAACCAGGTTATTGGAAAATAATTTTGGTGATCATAAAAAGATCGATAATGAAATATCTGAACTCCGATTGAAATTTGGCTCCGGTTATCGGATTTACTATACAGAAGTTGATAATATAATTGTTTTGTTAATAAATGGTGGAGATAAATCTACCCAATCAAAGGATATTGAAAAAGCAAAAAGTATACTTCAAGAATGGAGAAACTTACAATGAAAGAATTAAAACATACGCTTGATTTAGAAAATTACATAGTGAATGATTTAAAATCTGATGAAGATATCAAATTATACTTGAATGCCAGTTTAAAAGATTATCTTGAAGATGGAGATTTTAATTCATTTTATCGGGCATTAGAAATAGTTATTAAAGCGAAAGATACAGTTTCTGGGTTTGCAGAAAAAGTTGGGATGTCCAGAACTCATCTTTACAGTATTTTTAAATCTGAAAAAGAACCTAAATTCTCTACTATCGTTAAAATTTTTCAAGAATTAGGCTATGAATTGGAGGTTGCATAAACTACTTTATATTATTCAATACATCAGTTAGGCATCTTTTGTAGTAATTTTTCAATTCAACTGGCTTTTGAATTTTGACACTACAACCCCATTTGAAAAGTTCATGGCAAATCGCATAAGTTCCACCTGATGTGAATTTCACTTGAATATTGCCGTTCTCCAATGTTTTTATTTTTTGTGTTGGATGAAAATGATAATTCAAGACATCATTGGCTACAGATTTGTCAAATTCAAGAACAATGTCAATAGTTTTTTCTTGATAAACGCCAAATGAATTGTTGCTATATTCTGTCAATGAAAACTTTTCATCTTTTTCAAAATATTCATCTAGTATTGTTAAGTTGCTGATTTTGTCAACTCTATACTGTCTTAAATCCCCTACATACTCATTGTAACCAACAAGATAGTATTTATCAGCAATAACAAGTCCGTATGGATTAAGTGTAATTGTTTTTATTTCTCCTTTTACCGGATAGTTAAATTGAATCTTTTTAAATGCAAGCATTGAAGTTCTAAGCTCTTCTAAAATCTTTGGCTCAATGTTTACACCTGAATACTGCCTAACGGCAAAACCCTCTGATTCCATAATTGCAGAAACATCTGTATCAAGAGATTGCAAATTCTTTTGAGGTGTTAATGCCTTGATTTTTGCAATGAGTTCGTCTAGTTCTTTTCGTTTGTTTTCGTCATTCGACAAACCTTTCAAGTATTCAAGATTAGCAAAATCATCTGCTGTAAATGAAATCAAAGCATTCATTGCACCTTTGACAAATCTCCAGCGTTTCTTTTTCTCAGAAGTTGGAACTTCTTCAACCTTTTCTGGGAACAGATCAAATAGTAATGCTTTCATTCTTTCGGCAGAACGTCTGGAACATTCAAAGTGATGTTCAATATCTTCTATACAAAGTCCGCAATAACTGTTTTGAAACATCATTGCAAGTTCAATAATTTGTTCTGTTTTGTTTAATCTGGACATGATTTATTCCTCATAGGTTCTATGTAAAAATATATTAATTCTAAATCTTGAATAGTCTTTTTTGATAATTCTTCAACGGATAAATTAGACACATCAAGTTTTTTATACAAATACATCTCTTTATCATAGCTATAACCATTCCATATGCAACAGCTTTCCTGATTAAAGAGCCAGCCGTAATTATCACTTAAATATTTAAACCCTTTTATTTTATTTTCTTTATCTATGCGTCCTTGTTTGGGATTTATTATCCCACATTGTGCTTTATGTAATCCTGCACAATATCGATATTCGTTTCCCCACAAACTTACACCCAAATAACACAAATCTCGCCTTTTACTTTCTTCTTTATCCCAAGCACCTTGAAAATAAAATAACATATCACTATAAACTTTTAAATCACGTCCA
>CAKUZI010000006.1 GCA_934717855.1 uncultured Candidatus Melainabacteria bacterium | reverse complement strand
TCAGCTGCTTCTAACAAAGTTAATTTTTCAATTGATTCTAAAATTGTTTCTACGTTACTCATTATTTTTCTCCTTTTAAGTTGTTTTTTGTACTTGTTGTTTTTACTGTTGTATTAAATTATTGCTTCGCACTCCGCAGTATTCGCTCCATTTTATTCCATAAAATATTCGCTCATTTGCTCCGTGCTACTTCGAGTTCGTGTGCTAAAGTCTCACTTCACTCTACGCAAAATTTAAGCAGATTTTTGATCTCTGACTGCTGCCATAGCTCTTGTAAGTTGAGCCATAACTGCGTTGATAGATCCAACGATACCTGAAGCAGGTGAATTGATAGAACCAAGGATTTTTGCAATAAGTTCTTCTTTTGAAGGCATTTTTGCCAATGCTTCAGCTTCTTTAGCTGATAATAGGTTTCCATCCAAAGCACCACCAAGGATTGCACCTTTTTTGGTATCTTTAATAAATTTTGCAACTGCTTTTGCAGGACTTACTTGATCTTCAAAACCGAAAGCGATTGCTACAGGGCCTGTTAAAGAATCAGCAAGAACTTCAAAGTCAGTACCCTTCAAAGCGATTTTTGCCAAAGTATTTTTAGTTACCATGTAATCACCACCATCTTTTTGAATACTTCTTCTCAAAGATGTGATTTCTTCTACTGTGTAACCTTTATACTCAGTTAAAATAGCTACTTGGGCTTTTTCTGCTTTTGCTTTTATAGCATCTATTTTTTCAGATTTAAAAGCTTTTGTTGCCATGATTAGCTCCTTTTGTTTGTATTACTTGATTGATTTAACAATCTATTATCGACCGAATTTACCCAAATATTAAAAAAGACTTTGCTTTTCCAATATTGGACCGCAAAATCTCACAGGTTAACAAATCTATTTTATATTTCGACTGTTCACCTCGGCTAGCTGGTTTATTAAGGAAACTTTGAGATTTTATCTCTGTCTCCGCTAACTGTCTGCGGTATACCTTTATACTATAAGAAAAAATATAAAAAATCAATAGGTAGTTAAACTTTCTTAACTAACGCCCAAACATCACATTGATCTTTTATATCATATGACCCTCTCAAAAACGGGCTGAACATTGGTTCTTGCATTAATTCATAACGCATGCAAAAATTTCCTAAGCACACTGCAGAATTTTGAATATGCAATGTCAAAAGTTTTTCCAATAATGGATAAACATCTGCTTTAAAATTAGTCTTATCATCATATACATCTACAGAAATAAAACTTGTCAAAAGCCAGCGTTTTTTCTTCATATTTATTCTAATTCTATTCACAGACAAATCTATAAAATTCAACAAATTATCAACTTTATCAAAATCTTCAAGTAGAATTAGCATTTTATCACCAGTTTTGGCAAATTTACAACCAGTCAAATTTTTAATGGATGCGTAAAATGTCTTAAAAGCTTCATCCTCTTTTTCTTTAACACCTGCTTCTGCATCTCCGCCCCAACAAGCATCAACCAGCATATTTTTCAATTGAAACTGTACCAAAACCGCGACATTATTACATTTTCTTATATTTTTCTCAACTTCTTTTTGCAAAGATTTGTTAAACTTGTCTTGCTCTTTTTCCTGACATTCATTAATTGCAAGGTTTAATGAAGTTATCATCTGATGAAAATAATATTTCGATTTTGCAATTCCAAAAACAACCACAATTGCAAGTAGGTCAAACAGCAATAAAGAGCCATCGACAAACACACCGCCAAGTTCCACGTCCTGATTGTAAAAAGAATACATAAAACTTGAAATACGGTCCGCAATAGGTTTTGCAAAATCAAAAGCCGTAACATTTATCAAACTAAAAAACCAATATGTAGCTGTTAAAAACACCAAAACCATCAATCCGATTTGCAAAACATACAAAAGATTGATTGTTCCTTTTATTATTTTTATTAGTAATTTATATAATCCAATCATTAATTCCCTAACGCTATATTATCTATTAGTCTTACATTTCCAATTTTCAAAGCGATGAATACAATCGTATTTTCATCTGCGATTTGTTTTTCTTCCAAATCATTTCCATCTCTAAATTCTAAATATTCAAGAGAATGACTTTCATTCAAATAAGAATACGCTGTTTCCGTCAATGCTTTTACATCAGAAATCCCTTTATTATAACAAGCTTTTATATTGAATAGAATTTTACTCAACGCCAATGCATTAACCTTGTCTTCTTCTGACAAATATTTGTTCCTTGAAGACAACGCCAAACCGCTTTCCTCTCTGACAATAGGACAAGGAACAATTTGAACCGGAATATTCAAATCTTTAACCATTTTTTTCAAAATAATTAATTGCTGTCTATCCTTTTCTCCAAAAAATGCAAAATCAGGCTGAGCAATATTGAATAATTTGTTTACAACAGTACAAACACCGTCAAAATGTCCTACACGAGATTTACCACACAATTTATTTACATAAAAGAACGGAGGAATAACGTAAGTCAAAAAATCATTTGACATAATATGCCCCTCACCATACATTTCTTTTGGAGATGGTGCAAAAACAATATCAACACCGGCTTTTTCACACAGTTCTTTATCTGCTTCAAGAGTTCTCGGGTATTTATCTAAATCTTCACCAGGACAAAACTGAATCGGATTAACAAAGACAGAAACAACTGTCTTATCACATTTTTCAACACTTTTTTTTATTAAACTTAAATGTCCGTTATGCAAAGCTCCCATTGTAGGTACTAGCCCAACTGTCAAACCTTGCTTTTTCCATTCTTTCACTTTTTCTCTAACTTCAGTTATTGTATGAATTAACATAATCTCTCTCTCTTTCACTATTTTGATTGTTTTTAAAAAGCCTCTTCATCTGACGGGAAACGCCCGTTTTTTACATCGTCATTATATTTTTTAGCACAATCATAAATCAATTCTTTCATATTGCCATATTTTCTTGCAAATTTAGGTTTAAATTCAGAAAATTTTCCAAACACATCATCTGACACCAAAACTTGCGCATCACAATACTTACCGGCTCCGCATGAAATTGTCGGAACTGAAATATTTTCTGTAATATATTTTGCAGTTTCTTGAGGAACCATCTCTAACACAATTGAAAATACTCCGGCTTTTTCCAACTCTTTCGCCTGTTTCAAAATTCCTTCTTTTGCCTCTTGTGTTTTTCCTTGAATTTTGTAACCTCCAAGAGTATTCAAAAATTGAGGCGTAAAACCTAAATGTCCCACAACCGGAATTCCCGTTTCTACAAGGCGCTTAATTACATCTAAGATATAATCGCTAAACCCTTCAATTTTTACAGCATTCGCTCCTAACCTAATCATTTGACCGCAATTTTTTATAGCTGTCGGAATATCAGTGTGATAACTTAAAAACGGCATATCCGTAATTACCATCGCATGCAAAACACCTTTTGCAACGGCTTTCGTAAATATACTCATCTCCTCAACTCCAATACTATGCGTTGTCTCGTATCCCAACGCGACCATTGCTAGGCTATCACCGATTAAAACGATATCAACTCCCGCCTCATCAATGTATTTAGCAGTTGAGTAATCATAAGCAGTAAGGACAGAAAATTTCTGTCCCTCTTCTTTATATTTTTTAATTGTATTTACTGTAATTTTCTTTACCATTACACTGCACAACCTTGTTTGTCTTCGACTTTTTCAATTGTATTTTTTACATGTTGTCCTTTTTGCTCTTTTCTAAACCAGTAATAAATTGCTCTTGCTACACGGTTTGAGCTGTGACGAACAAGTCCTTCTTTGTTATCTTGAATTAACTTTCTGGAAACTAACTTTACACCCATTTTTTTCAAATTATCTAAATCTAACTTAACAGGATAAGAACCTGATAATTGATATTTTTTAGCTAAATTAGACGGCATAAAATCGTTAACCAAAACTGCATCAATAATTTTTTTACTTCCAGCATGTTTAATTAATGCATTAACATGATCTGTAACACTGTAACCATCTGTTTCTCCAGGTTGCGTCATAATATTACATACATAAATTTTCTTCGCTTTTGAAACAGCAATTTCATGAGCAATTTCTTTAATCAATAAGTTTGGTGTTACACTTGTATACAAACTTCCAGGTCCGAGAATAATCAACTCTGCATCGCGAATTGCTTCAATTACATCCGGCAAAGCATGACAATTTTGAGGATCGGTAAATAATCTTTTAATCTTTCCATGAGCTTCCGGAATATTAGATTCTCCGTGAATTATTCTACCATCTTCCATTTCAGCAACAAGTTTCATATCATCAAGTGTTGACGGCAAAACTCTTCCTCTAATTGATAAAACATTTGAAGATTCTTTTACTGCTCTATACATATCACCGGTAATTGAACAAAGCGCAGTCAAAAACAAATTACCAAAACTGTGTCCCTCAAGACCTTCACCTGTTTTAAATCTATATTGAAACAATTTTGTAACCAAATCTTCATCATCTGCCAACGCAGCTATACAATTACGGATATCTCCAGGAGGCAAAACTCCCATTTCTTCACGTAATCTGCCTGAACTACCGCCATCATCACCAACAGTAACAACAGCTGTAACGTTATTTGTAATATTTTTTATACCTCTTAATAACATTGAAAGCCCTGTTCCGCCACCAACAGCAACAACTTTTGGCCCTCTGTTTAATTTTCTTCTTCTATATAATGTTTCCAATAAGGCATGATTTGTTCCACCATCCATCATTGATAAATTTGTTTTTTGCCATCCTTTAAAGAAAACACCTGCTCCAAACATTACAACAGCGAATGCCAACCATTCAGTAGAAAGGTTTTGAGCGACTTTTCTAATAAATTCCATTGTATAAAAAACGGGTTTAATATCAAATAAAATTAACACACCCAATGTCATTAAAACTGCACCTAAGAAAATAAGTGCAAACCATCTTTTTACCTGCAACCCTGGCATTAACCACATTACATCTTCCGGCAATTTAACATTTTTTCTAATATTTTTTATCACAATATACCTTCTTCTATTCTACCCAACCTGACAAACACGCATTTTTGTAATTAACCGGAACCGGCGTAATCACCCTGTGAGCCTGTTTTATCAATTCTAATGAATTTGACAACCTATTTGTAAAGTGAATTGTATCAGCTTTTACAATAGTTTTTCCACCCTCAACATTTGAAACTTGAGAAGTTGCTAAAAGTTGTTTTAACCTCTGAATTTCAATATCAGTGTTTTCATTATCTTTTGCAACAGTATTAACTGTTCCGTCAACATTATACATTTTTTCTAAGCAAATTTCATGAGCAACCGGAATATTTATCAATTCACCTGTTTTTTCTGTAATTTCACCGGTAGCACCATAATAAACAAGCCACTCTGAACATTTTTTAATAGCTTTTGCAACTGAACATGCAAATGAAAAGTCTTCTGCACATTTTTTATACATAGCGCCGTGAGGTCTAACATGTTCAATTTCCATATTCATAGACTTTGCAAACGACATTAGCACTCCAACTTGATAAACAACCAAAGCCTCAATTTCATCAGCATCCAAATCCATATCTCGATACCCAAACCCTTGAATATCATCAAACCCGATATGAGCGCCCACAACAACATTTTTTTCTTTTGCTTTCAATAAAGCATTACGAATAGTCAACGGATCACCAGCATGAAATCCGCATGAAATATTGACAGAACTAGCATAATCCAACAAATCAAACTCTGCATTATTCTTATAAATACCAAAACTTTGCGCCAAATCGATATTAAAATCGATATTTTTTATTTGTTTTCTCTCTAAATTATCTTGCATAATCATCTTTCCTATATAATAAAATAATTATACTTGATAAAAATTTAATTACCATTATCTTTACATAATATTAATCAGAATAATAAATAAAAAATTTACGCTCTGTATACATCTTCTACTTGTAAAAACATATATTGCTTTGTATAATAAGCCAATTTTGCAACATCCGATTTTGTGTAATTTTTCAAGTTAAAACAAAATTTGAATTTTTTAGAGCCAAATACATATTTCTTATCAAAAAACAGATACAAATAACCATTGGTCAAAACATAACATTCGCCCCAAAAGTAGGTTTTATCCATCAACTCATCAATGTTTACACCTTGAATTCTATCATCATTATAAGTTTTATTTATCAAATCAACAGAATTTTCTGAGAAATCTTCATACTTTATATACATTGAGCGCTTACTCAAACGACTATTATCCCATTTTTTGGTAGTATAATCAGGTAAAAAACTTTGTCTTTTTGAAAAAATCCGGAATTCCCTCATATCGTAAGTATTGTAGCCCAACACCTGAAAAAACGGTAAAATTATTTTTTCACGCTTTGTCTCTTCATCAAGATTATCAAAGTCTTTCAAATATTTTCCATTTTTTATAACCGCCAAATTTCTAGGTAAAACACGCTTATTTAGCTTGTATATTAATCTTTTACAGAACAAATAAATTACAAACGAAAACGTCAATACTATTATAAATATTAAAAGAGCTACAGAAACCATACTTTTATTTTACCATTTTTTTATAATTTCTGCAACATATATAAACAATTATTAATAATTGTTTATTCCACCCACACACCAAAAACAAAAATAAAAAAGATCTGTAATTTCAAATAAAATCACAGATCTTTTTACTCTTTAGCAAATAACTATTAAGCTTGCAATTTGTTTACAGCTTTAGTTAATCTAGATTTTTTTCTTGCTGCTGTATTTTTGTGTAAGATCCCTTTTGAAACAGCTTTGTCACAAAGTTGGTATGCTTTTGATAATGCTGTATTTAAAGCATCTTTATCTTCAGCTTTTGCAAGTTCTAATACTTTCTTAACTGCAGTTTTGATTGATGTTCTGAACGCTTGGTTTCTCAATCTGTTTCTTTCTGCAACTAATACTCTTTTTTTAGCAGATTTAATATTTGCCATTTTATTTTGCCTTTCTTTACTCTTACGTCCGGTTAATGAGACCGAACACATTTGAGGATGTGAGTATATTCATATTAAATAAAAAAATTTTTATTTGCAAGTCATGTATTAAATTATATGAAAACAAAATTTCAGGCTATTGTTACATTCATAGCATATTGTATTTTTTACTGTTAATATTTGTAACAATTACACACAAGAATTAGTTCTAAAGTATTATTTTTTTTAGACATTTGTGGTATAAATTTTATATAAGTAAGAATTATAGTTATATAATAATTCGTTTAAATAAGATATGGAGGCACAAATGTCAGTAGGACAATTCGTATTTATGTTACACAGCCATCTTCCTTATTACAGAAAAGCCGGGATGTGGCCTTTCGGGGAAGAGAACCTATATGAATGTATGGCAGAAACTTACATTCCTTTATTGAATGCTATTTCTGAATTATACGACGAAGGCATCAAGGCTAAGCTAACAGTGGGTATTACCCCAATTCTTGCAGAGCAATTAAACGACCAACACCTTAAAGAAGGATTTGTGAAATATTTAGACTCAAGAATTGCTCAGGTAGCTAAAGATTTGGATAGATACCCTGATCCGGAAGTGCCTCACTCTCAGCACTTAAAATACTTGGCAAAATACTATTTTGACTGGTTTTCAAATACCAAAGACGCATTTGTTAATAAATATGGCATGGATTTAATTGCTCAGTTCAAAAAATTCCAAGATTTAGGTTGTATTGAAATCACAACATCCGGAGCTACTCACGGATTTTCTCCATTGCTAGCTACAGATAGCAACTTGAATGCACAATTTAAAGTTGGTTCTGATACTACAAAAAGATTATTTGGCAAAAAAGCTTGCGGATGTTGGCTTCCAGAATGTGCTTATAGACAAGGTTATGAATACGTTGGCAAAGACGGCAAAAAACATTGGAGACCGGCAATTGAAGTTACTCTTCAAAACAACGATATTGAATACTTCTTTACAGAATCACACGTAATCGAGGGTGGGAACTCTATTGGAAACAGACGTGTAATTGGTGTTTACGGAAATATTGAATACATTCCGCTTCCAGACAGACCGGCAACAGGTTACGATACATATTCTGCTTACTGGTTACCGGATGCTCAAGTCGCTGTAATGGGAAGAAACGAAAGAGCCGGTTATCAAGTTTGGTCAGCAGCAGACGGCTACCCTGGGGATGGTGTATATAGAGAATTCCATAGAAAAGATGCAAACTCAGGTATGCACTACTGGAGAATAACATCTTCTAAAACAGATTTAGGCGATAAAATGCTTTACGACCCAGTACTAGCATTAAATAAAATCAATGAAAACTCTGACCACTACACAACTTTAATTTATCATATGCTTAACGATTACAAAAAGGCTACAGGTAAAGAAGGCTTGGTAATGGTTTCATTCGATACTGAATTATTCGGACACTGGTGGTTTGAGGGTGTTGAATTTATTAAACAAGTAATCAAAAAATTCAACGCATACTTGCCGGAAGTTGAAAGAATGACAGCAGGTGAGTACGTTCATTCTCATCCTCCTAAAGAAGCTATTCAAATCCCTGAAAGCTCATGGGGGCAAGGTGGACACTTCTATGTATGGAATAACCATTTGACAGAATGGATGTGGCCAATTATCCATGCTTGCGAAAAAAGAATTTGTGCAATTGCAGACAAATATTCTGAAATACCTGAAGACAAATTGTTATTAAGAGCTTTGCAACAAATGGCTCGCGAAAACTTGTTATTACAAAGTTCAGATTGGCCGTTCCTAATTACAACATGGCAAGCTAAAGACTACGCTACAGATAGATTTAGAGAACATGTTGAAAGATTTGAAACAATTTGCGATATGATTGAAAGCGGTAATATCGACGAAGCAAAATTAAGTGAAATCGAAAGCATTGATAACTGCTTCCCAACAATTGATTATAGAGTATATCAAACAATTGAAGAAGGTGTTATCCCTCAGCAATCCGCAAAACTTGCACCATTATACAAGTAAAAGAAAAACTTACAATAAAAAAATGAGCTTCACTAAGGGGCTCATTTTTTTTGCATAAATTCTCTTGTTGAAGATGGGTAATGAAGTTTTTCATATTTCATAGATAAAACCAACTGCTCACTACCAGACAACTCTATAGGCTTTATGTCCCTAAAACTAATTTTGGATTGTGGTTTTAAATTAAAAAAGAATTTTTTGCACAAATTTTTATATTTTATAAACATATTAGAAGCAAAATCTGCTTCATTAATCCAAGAGTCAATAATAATAGTATCTTTTTTTACTTTTCCATCAAACTTTGAACCATCCGGGTTAAAGACACAAACAACATGATCAACTTGAGCATCATCAATATTTATTTTTGCCGTACAAACATTTTCAACGCCATTCATTTTAACAATTGCCGCAGATAAAAACGCATCTTCACCGCAATTTCCTATTTTATCATACTTCAACTGTCCGAGAATATTTCCAACTCTACGAAAATCATCTTTTCTACCGACTCCCCATTCTCTACGAGCACTTGCAAGTCTCTTAATTATTTTTTTTTGCCAAGCAAACAAATTTATCATTTTAAATTCTTGTTCATTTCGAGGAACCAACACCTCAAATGATTTTTTGTTCATAAACCTATCATATAAATTAAGATTTTGTTCTTGTAAATTCCACATAGGTGCGCTTATTCGAGTAGTTGAAATGTGCGGAAAAGACCGAACAGTCCTTGCAACCCACTGAGCATCCTTAATTTGAGGTGAACGAGCAGTAAAAGATGGAGAATTTTGAGAGAAATTTAAATTATTCATACTGATAAAAAACTTGTAAAAAAGATAATTGATATCAAAATTACAAATGTTTACATTTTTTATAAAAAATCCTCTTGCAAAAAAAAATTTAGCATATTATAATAAATCTTGTCGAAAGACTGACAACAGAATATGGGAGCGTAGCTCAGTTTGGTTAGAGCGCATGCCTGTCACGCATGAGGTCGCGAGTTCGAGCCTCGTCGTTCCCGCCATTATAAGAGGGTTTCAGACACCCTCTTTTTTGATGCAATAAAAAACGTTCCAAAAACATTCCATTTTGGTATTTGTTTAGGCTAGTTAATTGTATTTTATCGAGTGGTTTGCTTATGACAGATGGTGCGATTATTTTGGGCAAATGGCATTATAAGGGCATTTGAGGGATAGGAAATAATTAATCTATCCGTACAGCAAAACGGTCAAATTAAACATTTTTAGGTTGAACGGTTAGAATGATTATTTCGGCAAAGTTCATTTTGAGAATTTTAGTTTTTCAAAAAATTTTTAATTGATACAATTATAAAAATACAGGACAAAGTGAAGTTAAAGTGTTTTTATTAAAAGTAGTCTCAAAGTCGCAACAAGTCTAAACTTTTGCCACTTCCCTCAAAATGTAAATTTTTGAAGTCTATTACACATATTTTGTACAACTAGAACACATGATGTTTGTAAAAATAAATGATGATAATTTAAGAAAAAATGTAAACTATTGTAAAAAAATGAACTCATACTAGAATTTTTCGTTATATAAATACAACCTTAGAATGTAATTACTTTTAGCAAAAGAAAGGAAGAAAAATGAAAAAAGTATCAACTCTTTTAGTTTTAGGATTATTTGTAGCCGTTTTTACAGCAATGCCTACATTTGCAGATGGCACAACAACAACTCAGACTCAACCAAAAGTTCAAAAAGAAGGCTTGAAACAAGGACTTAAAAATGGGCCCAAGGCTGGTGCTAAAGATGGTTTAAAATATGGTGCAAAATCAGGACAAAAAGACGGACTTAAATATGGGTTAAAAAACGGATTAAAAGAAGGATTGAAAAATGGTGCAAAAAACGGTCAAGTTAATGGCCCTAAAAAATAATTAATGAGGTGTTATCTTAATGAAAAAATCTTTTTTTGTTTTAGTTTTGATGCTGTGTGTTGCAAGCAACGCACAAGCATCAAATATGCAAATCAATCCACAAGCAAAATCTTTCAAATATTCAACAACTGTTGAAAAAGAAAGACCAGTTTTAGATGATGTTACAAAAAGTCTAATTGCAGCATACCGTCAAAACCCTACAGAAGCGAACAAATTGGCTTTAAAAAGACAAATCGCAATTAATTATGATAATGTTGTTGCTCGAAAAAAGGCTAAACTTGAAGAATTAAAGCGTACTGCTAAAGACCAATCTAAAATTGACGAAATGCAAGATATAGTAAACGAAATGCTACGAGATAGAGAAAATCGTATTAATCAATCTTTAAGCAGATTTACAGATTCAAGACTAAAACCAGGTGTTCGTGAAACTAAAGACGGTTTTTTACCTGTGCTAGGTGCTGCACAAAATGTTTCTATTGCATATACTGAAGTTACTAATGAGGAATATGCAAAATTTATTAAAGCAACAGGCAGAAAAGCCCCAAAAGATTGGATAAATGGAATAATGCCGATGAATAAAGCCAAATCACCCGTTGTTAATATTTCATATTATGATGCTGTTGCTTATTGCAATTGGCTTTCTAAAAATGATTATTCAGCAACATATAGACTTCCAACGGAAAAAGAATGGGAACAAGCCGCAGGACATATGCCAAAAGATGCGGATTTCAATAGTGGCGAAAATAAAGGTTTAATGCCTGCTAATTCATATTCAAATACCCTATCTGCATCTGGTGCTATAAATATGTGGGGGAATGCTTGGGAATGGACTTCTACAAACAGAACATCTACAACAAAAGCAATTAAAGGCGGTTCATTTGATTCTCCTCGAATGAGTTGTAGAACAGAATACAGAGAAGAAGGTCGAAACCCGCAACAAACATATTCAAATGTTGGCTTTAGAATTGTTAGAGAAAAATGAATTATCAATGTTCAAATTTTAAAAGGAGGGTATTTTAATTATCCTCCTTTAAAATTTTATCCTCTCAATTCTTTTGCGACTTCTAATAAATAATTAGCAAAAGTTTCAATAGCTGAAATACCTTGATTAAAACAATAATAATCAAGTTCGTTCGGGGAGTTTTTAATTTTATCTTTTAACTTGAACAAACTATCAATCGCAGGTTGAGTGTATTTTGCGAGTCCTTTACTACTTTCCCTTCAAATTTAAGCTTTTTAATATTTAAGATCTCAACGTTTTCTGTATCAGCATTGTTATAACAAACAGCATCAACTATTTTGCCGTCTTTTCTCATTAATTTTAAAGCTCCATAAACAACACTACTCATATTGTTATTTTATCATAAAGAATATCTTGTTAAAAATTAAAGAAATTTTGTCTAAATTCTATCTGTTTACATTCCGAAAATATTTTTAATTTTATGAAACCTTTTGCCCTAAATAATCAAACCAAGTGTTACAAGAAATCATTTCATGTGTTCTTTTACATTAATAATAAAAAAGTTGCTGTATTTTAACGACCAGTTTGATTTGAACGGTTAGAATGATTATTTAGAAAAGTTGGGTGTTTTACTAGATTATTATTGAGTTTTGCTTCGTACGGGCATTGTACGGATAAAGTGATTATTTCGGCAAAGACCATTTTGAGAATTTTAGTTTTTTGAAAAATTTTTCAATTGATACAAAACGGGCACAATGCTCGGAAGTGGTGTTCCAATTTATCAACTTCGGAGCTAATGTGTTCCTTGATGAAAGATAGTTATATAAATATAAGCAAAGCTTTTAGCTCCTCACTCGTCGAAAGAATTGGTACAAGTACCATTCTTAACTCGTTCGTCTCTATTAAACAAATAGCAGAGGCAAAAGGTTTAAAAAGCACTCATTCTTTACGATTAGAGATTAATAAACCTGAAAGCAAATATATCTCTCGTGAAGTAAAAGTCAATGGAGGAGTTTCTTATGAAATCTTGTTTTCTAGTTTAGAACCAGAACTTCAACAAAAACTTAGAGTAGCGGAAAATAAATCAACAGAACTTGTTCCTTTGAATTACAAATCTGAAATACTTGTAACAGATAAAGCCAAACTTACTCGAAATCATAGAATGAATAAGTCTAAATTACCCGAATACACCTATTATTGTAAAAACTGTGATGAAGATTTTTATTCAATAGAACAGGAAAACGGCGGTATTTTTAGGTGGTTTGATTATATAAATCATTCAAAAAAATCTGATATGATATATATCGGCCAAAAAGCCGTAATTAATGTTGCCACAAGATTTTATCATGAGCATTTTAACCAAGAAGATGATTATGACGAAAATTGGGAAGTAAAAACCTTTCAACAGGCATTAGAATTTTGGGAATGTAATGGTTGCGAAATCCGCTAAAATAATACATAACAATAAAACAGACCTAATATTTTATTTTTATTAGGTCTGTTTTTTATCACTAATATAATTTATCTATTCCGCTACAACAGAAATTCTTTGTTGAATATGATTTCCTTTTGTTGCCTCGTCTATCATAGCAACCGCATAATCAGCATAACTTATTATACTTTCACCTTTTGAATTTAAGGTCAATTCTTCACCTGCAAGAATATATTTGCCTGTTTTTGCACCCTCTGCCTGAAAATCACCCGCAGGGCTGATATAAGTCCATTTAACATCATTTCTTTGTCTTAATTCATCTAATGCTTTACCCATATTACTTGCAAGAGGTTTGAACATATCAGGAAATTCAGGTGTATTCATAACTTGCATTGTATGTTCAGGATTTACATAAAGACTTCCTGCACCGCCAACAACAAATAATCTTGTATCAGTATTAGATAAAATATCGCACAAATGTTTCAAACTTGTAGAGTGTTGAGGTAATGTTTCAGGTGTCCACGCACCAAATGCATCAATTACTATATCAAAATCTTTTAAATCATCACGAGTTAAATCAAACAAATCTTTTTGAATTACTTGTTTTGCATTAGTTTTGTTATCACCTCTAATAATAGTCGTAACATCAAGACCTCTTTCAACTGCTTCATTTGTGATTAGTTTTCCTGCTTTTCCGTTTGCACATACAACTGCAATTTTCATTTTGTACTCTCCTTTATTTTTTAATTGACATTTCTTTTTACATGACTATAATAATTTCATTAGTTCCTTTTGTAAAGTAAGCACAATAAAGTAATATAATAACCTAAAAGAAACTATTAACTAAAATAAGGATAAGAGAATGAAAAAGAAAAATGAATTACCGCCTTGTCCTGTTGAAATAACACTTAGTATGATGTCAGACAGGTGGAAAGTATTGATTTTAAGAGATTTATTAGACGGTACAAAAAGGTTTGGAGAATTAAGAAAATCAATAGGCAAAGTATCTCAAAAAGTATTAACAGCAAACTTAAGGTCAATGGAAGAGGACGGACTTGTTTCAAGAAAAGTATTTGCCGAAGTTCCGCCAAGAGTAGAATATACATTAACTGAAACAGGAATGAGCCTTAAACCCATTTTAGATTCTATGGTTGTTTGGGGTGAAAATTATAGAAATAAATATCAAATCTAACAGTTATAATTAAAAAAGACTTCACCGTAAAAAGTGAAAAAACATTATATTTATTCTTGTTAGTTCTATCTAAGGCTTTTTATGTATAATGATGTTATGAATGAATGTTTTAATAAAATTATTGATGAATATAAAAATTTCCCTGAAGTCAAAGCTGTTGCTTTAGGAGGCTCAGGAGTAAACAATACTTCTGATAATTTATCAGATATAGATGTTTACATATTTGTAGAAAAAGATATAGCAGTTAAAAACAGGGAAAAACTCGTAAAACAACACTCCTCAAAATATGAAGTTGGTGGAGAGTATTTTGGCTCAGACGATGAATTTTTTGTGGATAAATTAAATAGTCAATTAGATGTTATGTACTGGAATGTTAATTGGTTTGAAAGTATTGTCGAGAATACTTGGTTTAAATATTATCCATCAAATGGTTATACAACCGCATTTTTATTTACTTTAAATAATTTTCAAATTATTTATGATGAGGATAATTGGCTTAAAACTATACAAGATTCAATACAAACAAAATATCCAAATGCACTCAAACAAAATATAATAAAAAGAAATATGATGTTGCTTAAAGATAAACCTTTTGCTTCATATTATGAACAAATAGAAAAAGCAATAAACAGAAACGATATTGTCAGTATTAACCATAGAATTTCTGCTTTTATGGCAAGTTATTTTGATATTATCTTTGCAGTAAATGAATTATTGCATCCGGGCGAAAAAAGGCTTGTTAAATATGCAAAGGATAATTGCCAGATTTTACCTGATAACTTTGAAGAAAATATCAATAAACTTCTGGTTCAGCCAAATTCTGAAACACTAAACATACTTGATGACATGGTTGAAAGTTTAAGGCAAGTATCGAGTGTGGTATAAAAAAGAAAAACTGCAAATCGTGAAAAAATAAATATACTTTACCCCAAAAGAGAATTAAAACCAAATTTTAATAGAATAATTCATCTCCATCTCATAGTTAATTATATCTTATTCTATTTGTTAATTTACAGCAACACGGTTGCAGTTTATTCCATCTGCTCACTATCGGACTTGTTGCACTCTTTCCGTCCGCAAATCCGCTCGTCGTTCCAAACATTAAAAAAGAGTCCTATACAGGACTCTTTTTATTTTATAAATTCATTGCAATTCTTATTTCCCTATTTTTCCGGCTTGAGCAAGTTTGGCGTATGCTTCTGTTGCTACTGCTGCTTGCGGGTCATACTGCGCAATATCTTCCTTTATCTTACTGTTAGGCAAGAAATTGTTAAATGCAAATCGATATTGTTCATAAGGATTTCCATTCACTCTTTCTAACATATCGCGAGCAGCATTTGTAACAACTCCTTTTTCATTTGTTGCAGGAATTACTACACCAAATTTATCTCGCATAATGTCTACAGGAATACTACTTGCACCACCTTGTCCAATTAAAGCTTCCTTTGCATCACGCGAAAAAGCATGTTCACCACCGCCGAATACTCCAAGTGGATTTCCTTTTCCAACCATTTTTCCATACACATTGGCATAATCTTCAATTTGGCATAAATTTCTGGTCAATACAGTTGGGAATGGGAAATCAGCCAATATAAAACCATCAGGGAACTCTGCATTTGCAGGCATCTCTTTACCACGCAAATATTGCGTATATTCTGTCGGAGTAACTCCAAAACCTTTTAAATTATGTTTTTCTACAATATTTCTTGCAGCTTTATCAACTCCACAATCACTATGAGCAAATGCAAATCCAATATCATCTGCTTTTGCTCCTTGTTCTTTTAAGTAAGCAATAATCGGATTATAGAAATCTTGAATTGCTGTTTCATATTGAGCTGAAAGTTCTTTTTTACTTAAAGAACAACCACCTTTTACCTGTTCCGGTTTAATATTACTATTACCAACTGCACCTAAAATAAGGGATGGTTGTTTACCATAAGCACTTGTCCATAAGTCTTTTGTTGTTATTTCCTGTGGTTTATCTGCCCAGCCTAAAAATTTAAACGTTTCTGCTTTTGGGAAAACAACCGGTTTAGACCAACCTTCGGCCATAACTGCTGTTCCTAAAGATGTTTCTTTTATTGCTGCAGTATTTGGCAAAAATGATTTAACTTCACCAACTGCTTCTGAAAAATTAACACCTGACAAAAGCTTATCATACATTCTGCCACTTGCTTCTATAAACTCCATGTTTCCTGTTTTTGAATGCTTGGCAATTGTTCTTAACAAAATGTCTTTTTGTGTAAGACCTATATTTTGCAAGTTCTGAACACCTTCCCTTATTGCTTTAGCATTTCCTGTTAGATGATTGAATAATTTTACTTCTTGATTTCTACCAATAGGACTAATCATATTCTTTCCTTTCGAATTTATTTAAATGTACTAACTTACTAACAATTAAATTTTTCAAATATTTACTTTTTAACAGTACACTTCACTTACAAAGTAACTAAACAAAAAAAATTAACCCTTTTTCTTATTATATTAAAATTTTGTTACATCTAAATCCCCAAAATTTAATTTTCCTCCTTTTAAAAACTTTAACCTCAATTAAAATTTTACAAAATCACTTATAAAAAATTTGACAACACATACCACGTACAATACAATATAAACAGAAATTGTTTTAATGGTGGTGAAAATGCAAACAAAACATTCTGAAATAGCAGTAAACAATTTTACGAATGGGTATAATTGCGCTCAATCTGTTTTTTTGACTTATGCAAAACATTTTGGAATTGATAATTCTACAGCTTTAAAACTTTCATCTTCCTTTGGGGGTGGTATGGGAAGATTAAGAGAAGTTTGCGGTGCAGTTAGTGCAATGTTTATGATTGCAGGTCTTGCTAAAGGATATACAGAAAACAACAATGACACAATCAAAGCAAAACACTACGAAAGAATACAAAAACTTGCGAAAAAATTTAAAGATAAACACGGCACTATAATTTGTAGAGAACTTTTAGGAGAAAACGACGGTAACGATACATCATTTATCCCATCTAAAAGAACTGCCGAATATTATCAAAACCGGCCTTGCGAACAATTTA
Source organism: uncultured Candidatus Melainabacteria bacterium (assembly GCA_934717855.1). GTDB lineage: Bacteria > Cyanobacteriota > Vampirovibrionia > Gastranaerophilales > Gastranaerophilaceae > Stercorousia. The sequence goes on along the minus strand of CAKUZI010000006.1, from coordinate 150,937 downwards.
TTAAAGATGCCTGCGATATTATTGACAAAGAACTAGCAATCCTTCAACAAACATAAAATTAACTAATTGCTTTAAATATATTGCAAATTCTTTCAACTTTTGATAAAATCTCAGTAGTTTGTGTATTATTTTAGTGAGGACGTATGAAAAACTATTTATTACTGCTTTGATATTAACTATCACATCTTCCACTGCTTTTGCAAGTGAAATATATACCATTAAAGATTTAAAAAAGATGAACATTCAAGCAAATTCATCAATTAGCAAAGCAGATTTAGAAAAAGCTAAAGCCATTATGACTCAAATACATCAAAAAACAGCCGATGGTGTTAATAACGGGAAAGGTCCTTTTTACGCAGAAATCTACGACAATAACGGGAACCTTATAGTTGCATCGTCAAATAGCGTCGTTGAGGACAATTGTGCATTATACCACGCTGAAGTAAACACTTTAAGAAAAGCTTTTAGCAAATATAAACAATACGATTTATCTCCACAAAATCTTACAATCTACATAAACGCAGAACCTTGCATAATGTGCGCTGGAGCTCTTATGTGGTCCGGAGTTAAAACAATTTATTTTGGTGTTCCATCTAAAGACGTTGAAAGAATTACCGGTTTTGACGAAGGTTACAAACCTAATTGGATAAAAGAGTTTAAGAAAAGAGGAATAACTGTATACGGAAATATTGAAAAAGCAACTGGAGAAAAAGTCTTACAAGATTACATAAACAGCGGAAAAGAAATCTACAAACCTTCAAGAGAAGAAAAATTAATAGGGATGCCAAACCCTTGGACGGATTGTAATAGCGACTTTAAATGTGGAGAAAAAGTTGCAGGCTTTAATTTTCCTCTAAAATTATCTAACTACTCAATCCGAGCAATGAAAGGAATATTTGAGATTACATACCCGCTTAATGAGTTTAAAACAGTAACAGTTCGAAAAAGTTTTGATGAAACTCACAATGGAGATAATAGCGGGGATTACAACAAATATTCTGACAATGGAGTTTACACTCTCAAAAATGGAGTAGCAATAAACACTCGCGGAGACAAAGAAAAAATTTATGTTATGTACTTTATGGCAGAATCAGGTGTTTATTCTGCAAGATGTGAACAAGGAATGAATAAGAATGAAGTTGAAGGAATTTTCAACGTAATCCGCGAAGCTGAAGAGCCCAAAAATCAACTATAAACTTGATTTTTTCTTATAAAAAAAGTTTTAAAATGTTAACGGTGTACAACTATGAGGATTAAATTATGAAATGGATTGTTATTTTATTATTGATTGCAGTTGGAGTTTGGGCTTATTTTAATGTTGATTTTAACGGTGTTAAAAATAACGCACAAGAAAACACAATGAATGCAATTAAGAACGAAAAAACTATTAAAAAATTCTTTGATGCTGATCAACAAAACAAAAAAGAAACTCAAGATACAATTAGAGACAACTTCTAATTATTAAGTTTTCAGCTTTATCTATTTTAAAATTTATACAAAAAAAATGGTTGCAATGTTTAATCTTGCAACCATTTTCCCATTTTATTTTTTATTAATCTTTTGCTTTCATTGTAGGGAATGCAATTACATCACGAATTGATGGAGAATCTGTTAATAACATAACAAGTCTATCAATACCCATTCCCATACCGCCTGTAGGTGGCATACCATATTCAAGAGCATTGATAAAGTCATCATCAATTTCCATAGCTTCTTCATCTCCTGCTGCTTTTGCTTGAGCTTGAGCTTCAAATCTCATTCTTTGATCAATCGGATCTGTAAGTTCTGAGAAAGCATTTGCTATTTCCCAACCATTTACACGAGTTTCAAAACGTTCTGTCAAACGGTCATTATCTCTGTGAACTTTTGCAAGTGGAGAAATTTCTCTCGGATAATCAATAATGTGACAAGGTTGAATTAGTGATGGTTCGATTTTTTCTTCGAATACTGCTTCTACAACTTGTCCCCAGTTCATTCCGTCCTCAACTTGAACGTGAAGACTTCTTGCTGTTTCGATTGCTTGTTGTGCACTGTAAATTTCCATAAAATCAACGCCTGTAGCTTCTTTGATAGAACCAAGCATTGTTTTTCTATCCCATGGTGGAGTCAAATCGATTTCGTTTTCGCCGTATTTGATTTTTGTAGTTCCAAGAACTTCTTGTGCAACATACGCAACCATATTTTCTGTCAAAGTCATCATGTCGTTGTAATCTGCATAAGCTTGATACAACTCAATCATAGTAAATTCAGGGTTGTGACGAGTATCGATACCTTCGTTTCTGAAACATTTTCCGATTTCAAAAACTTTTTCAGAAATTCCGCCGACGATTAGACGTTTTAAGTAAAGTTCAAGAGCAATTCTCAAAGTCAAATCCATTTCTAACGCATTGTGATGAGTTGTGAAAGGTCTTGCATTCGCTCCTGATGCCATTGTTTGCAAGATTGGAGTTTCAACTTCCATATAACCTTGTTTTGCCAAGAATTCTCTAACTTTTTGAACAATCATACTTCTTTTTCTGAAAGTATCTCTACTTTCTTCATTTACAATTAAGTCTACATATCTTTGACGATATTTAAGTTCAACGTCAGTAAGTCCATGGTAGTGGGTTAAAGTTTCTGCTTTTTCTTTGCTGATTTGTTTGTTAGGCAAAGGCAAAAGTGCTTTTGATAATAGTGTTAATTCTGTTGATTTGATAGAAAGTTCTCCACGAGGAGTTCTTCTGATTGTTCCTGTAAAGCCAACGATATCACCGATATCGATAAGTTTTAAAACTTTAATTTGCTCTTCTGACAAGTTTTCTTTGTGAGAGAAGATTTGAATTTTTCCTGAAGCATCCATAAGGTCAATAAACATACCTGTATTACGGATTGCCATTACACGACCGGCAACAGAATATTTATCTTCTGTTTCAACACCAGCTTCAAGATCTTTGTATTTTTCTTGTAATTCAGATGCGTCTGCAGTTTTTTCAAACTTATAAGGGTATGGATTAACCCCTTTGTCTGCCAAATCTGCAAGTTTTTGAATTCTTGTTTGTCTTATTTGTTCTTTTGTAGAACTCGGTTCATGTGTTTGTTGTGCCATTTTATACTTCCTCTTTGTTTATAAAGTCTTTATGATTTAATTTTAACACAAACAACAAAATATTGAAAAATTAGTTACATTGTTACCTCCAACTTTACCACGCAAAATACAACAAAAAAGAATGCCGGCAGTACCGGCATTCTTAAATTCACTTATTCATTTACTTGTTTTTATTTATTAAATTCCATTCATCAAACGACTTAATTCATCCGGTCTTGAAGTTCTGGAAAGAGCATCTTCTCTAGTAATATGACCTTGTTTAAAATGATTTGCAAGAGCCATTTCAAGAGTCTGCATCCCCATACCTTGGTTCATTTGAATTGTCGAATAAATTTGGGCAGCTTTTGCTTCTCTGATTAAGTTGGCAATCGCAGGAGTTACAAGCATAATTTCCTGAGCCATTACACGTCCTTTTTTAGAACCATCTGGTTGAATTTTTGGCAACAATGTTTGAGCAAACACCGCAACAAGAGAGTTTGCAAGCTGTACACGAATTTGTTGTTGTTGACCTTCAGGGAATACGTCGATAATACGGTCAATTGTTTGTGCAGCAGAAGATGTGTGCAATGTTCCAAAAACCAAGTGACCTGTTTCTGCAGCCGTCAATGCCAAAGCAATAGTTTCATGGTCACGCATCTCACCTACCAGAATAATATCAGGGTCTTCACGAAGTGCGGATTTTAAAGCATTTGCAAAAGATCTTGTATCCATTCCTAGTTCACGCTGGTGAATAATACTTTGTTTAGACGTATGAACAAATTCTATCGGGTCTTCAATCGTAAGAATGTGTTCCGCTCTATTCGTATTAATATAGTCAATCATCGCTGCAAGCGTTGTAGATTTACCTGATCCTGTAGGCCCTGTAACAAGAATCAAACCTCTTGGCTTGTCTGCAGTTTTTCTAACAATTTCCGGCAATCCTAATTTGTCAAATGAAGGAACGACTGAAGTAATCGTTCTGAATGCAGCGGCATAATTACCTTTGTCTTTATAAAAATTAACCCTAAAACGGCTTAATCCCTCAATACCATACGAAAAGTCAAGTTCCCAAGTTTGTTCAAGTGTTCTTCGTTGTTCATTTGACAACATCGGGAACAATAGAGTTTCAACATCATCAGGGCTAAGAGGCGGATAATCATATCTTCTCAATTTACCATCAATACGTGCTGCAGGTGGCAAATTTGCAGAAATGTGTAAGTCTGATCCACCATCAGCTACAAGTTTTTCCAATAATTCTTCAATTAGCATTTTTTATTCTCCCTGAAAATTTAATATATCTTCATTATCTTTCATTGCAAGTTCAATTAAGGCATAAGTCATGTAAGCTCCTAGAGCAACAGCTTTCGGATCAAGAGAAGTCTGATTGGCTGCTTCAATTATTGCAGTATTAATTTCCGGATTTTCTTCCTTTAAATAATGAATCATTTTTTTACGCCATGCCGGCATATCTTTAAATATTTCATTAAAAGCAACTGCTGAATTCTCTTCTGATATTATCGGTAACATAATTATTCCTTATATTGCAATATGTGTAACTATTATATAAAAAATTTTAATATTAGTCTATAAAAAATTAAGAAATCATATATTTGGGGTATAATTTTTTTATGAGATTAAGGGATTTAAAACTGACAAATTACAGAAATTGCAAGGAATTAGAGCTTGATTTAACCTCTAAAAAAATCCTCATAATTGGGAAAAATGCTCAAGGAAAAACCAATATTCTTGAAAGCATTTATTTTTTGTCGGCACTAAAATCCCCGAGAACATCCAACAACATTGAATTAATTAATTTTGGCGCAGAAAAAGCTGAAATTAATTGTAATATGATTAAAGCAGAAACAGATGTGGAACTTGACTATTCCTACTCCAGAGAAAAAAAACGGGAACTTGCTCTCAATAAAGTTAAAACAACTCCAAAAAATTTCAAATCAGTTTTAAAAACCGTTCTTTTTTCTACTACAGATTTACTTTTGCTAAGAGGAAATCCGTCTGACAGACGTGATTGGCTAGACAGAGCAATTTCACAAGTTTATCCGGCATATGATGACAGGCTTTCCAAATATGATAAAATCCGAATTCAAAAAAATAATTTACTCAAAGATTATTTAAAAAACGGAAATTCAAATGATACATTATTAGATGTTTATAACGAGCAACTTGTAATTACCGGAAGTAACATAATATTTTTAAGAAAAAAATATTTGAAAGAAATCGAACGAATCGCACGCAAAAAACACCGCATAATAAGCGAAACTGAAGAGCTAAAAATCTGCTATGATTGTTCTTTCTTAAACGGCGAAACCGAACTTGAAGACATTGCCTCAGCATTCCATCAATCTTTAGAAGAAAGAAAAGTAGAAGAAATGCGTCGTGGACAATCTTGCGTTGGGCCACATAGAGATGATGTTATTTTTTACATAAACAACAATGAAGCAACTAAATTTGCTTCTCAAGGTCAACAGAGAACAGTTGTTTTAGCACTAAAACTCTCTGAATTAGACATAATTACAGCAAAAACCGGAGACGAACCTGTTTTGTTGCTGGACGATGTTTTAGCAGAACTTGACGATTTACGCCAGAATTATCTTTTAAAATCAATAAACGAAAACACTCAAACGGTAATAACATCCGTTGATACAATCCTTTTTGAAGACGAGTTTTTAAAGGATGTAAAGATTTATAAGATAGAAAATGGGGAGTTATTAAGCTGATTTTTGTAATGTTGGGGACACTTCGTTTTCCCCTCCATTTTTTACAAAAACACATTTTTTAAATGTTCAATTTTTATTTCAGGCTTTAAGGTGATACCTATTACGTCAATTCTATAATCTTTCACTTTATTTTCTTGCAAATAATATTGAACACCTTGCCTAATATGTTCGTATTTGGTTTTTGTAATCGCTTCTGCAGGAGTCCCAAAAGCGTTGGTTTTACGAGTTTTAACCTCTACAAAAACAACTGTATTTTTATATTGAGCAATAATATCAATTTCACAAAATCTTGAATAATGTTTATTTCGCTCTAAGATTTTATAGCCATTCTTTTCCAAGTACCTGCAAGCCAAATCTTCTCCGGCATTCCCGAGTTTTTTATTATCCATTATTGTTTAATACTACCTCTTGCAAATCTTTTTATATCATTGAGAATTGAAACGTCAGAAATATTACAGTTTGCCGTCCATCTTGACGGGCAGATATCAATTCCGCCTCTGCGAGTGTACAACGCGCAAACAAATAACTTATCATCTGCATCTAAAATATCGTACAAGCGTTTAAAAATCATCTCACAACATTCCTCATGAAAATGAAATTCTGAACGAAAAGAACTCAAATATTTCACTAAACTTTCTTCCGAAATATGTTTTTTTGACTGATAATACAGATACAAATCCCCAAAATCCGGTTGATGCGTAACTCTGCAATTTGAGCGCAATGAGTCAAATGTCAAATAATATTCTTTTATTTTGTCTAATGTTTCTACTTTCAAAACTTCCGGAGCTTCTTTAAATTTTTCTACTATTAAATTGTTTTCATCAACAAATAGCATAATATTTTGAAAATTTTCAAATATATCAACTTTTTGAGCAGAATTTTCAATAAAATTAACTTTAACTTCTGCTTGAAGCTTTGCGGATAAATCTTTTTCAATTTTAGTTTTGCAGATTTCAAGGCATTCTGCAATATTTTGACCAAAACGACTCATATTAAAAGAGTTAAGATATAGTTTTAGGGATTTTGATTCCACTAAAAATTCACTATTACAAGAATATTTTAACTTCATTAACCTTGTAACCGGCACTCCGTTTTCGCTCATTGAAGAAAATTCATAAGCGTGCCAAACATCCCAACCGCAAAATGGCAAATTATCATTTTGCAAATCATATTGTCTTCGGTTTTCTTCTCTTGGGATAGCTACTAGTAACGACGGGTCATAATTCTCACTTCCACTAACCCTTTTTCCTAAAAATTTTGATGCAATTTCGTCTGTTTTCATAAAACTATTTTAACATGAAAAAAGACTGTATTGCTACAGCCTTTTTCTTTTCTATATTTATATATTTTTTAATATTTCAAATCATTTACGTTAACTTCTTTTGGAGTAGCTTCAATAATCAACTTTTTAGGAATATTAAAATTGCTACCGTTATCAAAAGAGTTTAATTTAATTCCAGGAAAATCTTTCATAGTCTTAGGAATACTACCATCATACAAAACTAAATCTTGTTGATTTACAACAGCTGAAATCCCGTTTGACGGAGTTCCAACACTTTGGTATTTTGCGCCTATTGAATTGTCAGGAGTTTCTTCTGCAATCACAAAATCCATTAAGAATTTCGAATTCTTTGAAATAACCCCCTGAGCAGGCTGTTTATTTGCAGAATCAACCATTTCTACGAATTTAGCCGGATAATTTCCGTTTATTTCAAAAACTTCATTGTGGAAGTTTTGATATTTTATAGGCATAAATACAAATGAAGAATTAGACACATTTTGAATTTGTCCTAAAACAAAAAATCCTTCATGTAACATTGTATCTTTATTTAACTGAACATTTGCAAGCATTTTAATCAATAGCGTTTGAGATGGATTTGAAACAGAAAAATCCTGTAACGCTTGAACAGGGGCAGTTTTTGCATTCGCCGGTGTTGCAACAAGTCCTAAAAGTAATACCAAAATTGTTAGTATTTTTTTCATCTTCATATTCTCCGATTAGTATAACTGGATAATAACATAATTTCTAAAATCCGTCAATTACCGTTATATAAGTCATATATAACTTATTTTACATTATTACTTGGCGAAAGTTCTGTATATTCATAATTAGGCTTATCTTCTTCCGGAACATCATCTTTTGTCCTGAAATTCAAGAAGAAAAGTTGCCCTTTTTCTATAACCAATTCTTCCCCTTTTTCTACATATGAAAGAGGTGAATCCTGATAAACTTCTGTTACACTTGATTTAAAACGATTATCTTTTTCATTTTTAATCGCTCCCTCAACTGCACTATAACCAATTGACAAACCTTTTACAAAAAAGTTCCCAACACCTAATGCTGCAGACTTCGCAAGCTGACCTTTATTTACTTTTGTTGTATATTTAGCAGGATAATAATTTTTTATAACAACAACTTGACCGCGTTCATCTTTATAACTTGTCGGAACAAATGTAAATGAAGCATTTCTCTTCAATCTTTTCGGGTCAGTTACATCAACAACATTTCCGTCAACAATAGTTTCGGCCTTAATTGTTAAAGTATCATCTACTGCAATATCTTCTAAAAGTTTTATACTCATTTCTTTAGGCGGATTTTCGGTTGTAAAATCACTCAAAGCTTCTACTGCAATCGGCTTTGCTAAAACCGGTTGACTTAGTATTATTAAAAGTAAAAATATAGTCCAACAAAATTTCTTCATAAAACCTACTTTCTTTTCTTTGAAGATAAATTATTTTTACAATTTTGTCAACATTGGCTTAAGATACTGCCCTGTGTACGAGTTTTTACATTTTGCGACCTCAAAAGGAGTTCCCTGTGCAATTACTTGTCCACCGCCAATTCCGCCCTCCGGGCCTAAATCGATTATGTGATCTGCAATTTTAATAAAATCCAAATTATGTTCAATTACAAGAACAGTATTTCCTTGGTCTGCAAGTTTTTGTAATATCTTGATTAACTTATCTAAATCATACCAATGCAGACCGACAGACGGCTCATCAAGTAAGTAAAGAGTTTTGCCCGTTGAACGCTTGTTTAATTCAGATGCAAGCTTAATCCTTTGAGCTTCTCCTCCGGACAATGTTGTAGCACTTTGTCCCAGTTTCATATAATCAAGTCCGACATCGTTCAATGTTTGTAACCTCGATTTGATAGGTGGAATGCTGTCAAAAAATTCTAACGCTTCTTTTACGCTCATCTCCAAAACATCAGAAATAGTTTTCCCTTTATATTTGACCTCTAATGTTTCTCGATTGTAACGTTTTCCTTTGCAGACATCACATTTTACATAAACATCTGACAAGAAATTCATCTCGATTTTAATTACACCGTCACCCTTGCAAGCCTCACAACGCCCGCCTTTCACGTTAAAGCTAAAACGTCCGGGCTTGTATCCTCTAAGTTTTGCTTCATTCGTTTTGGAAAACAATTCCCGTATATGCGTAAACAAGTCGGTGTAAGTTGCAGGGTTTGATCTTGGAGTTCTTCCAATCGGAGATTGGTCAATCGCAATAACCTTGTCAAGATTCTCAAATCCCAAAATTTCATCAATTCCTTGAGGTTTTGGCTTATTTCCTCGCAATTTGTGTATTGCATATTCATATATCAAATCTTGCATCAAAGAAGACTTCCCAGAGCCAGAAACACCTGTCAAACAAACAATTTTGCCTAACGGAATATCTACATCAATATTTTTAAGATTGTTTATATGAGCGTTTTTAACCCGTAAAAATTCTCCATTACCTTCCCTTATTTTTTCTGGAACCGGAATATATTTTTCTCCGCTCAAATATTTTCCTGTAATCGACTCTTTTGCAGAAATTATATCGTCAATTGTTCCGCAAGCAATTACTTTACCACCATGTATCCCAGCTTTTGGACCTATATCAACAATATAATCAGCATTTCGAATAGTGTCCTCATCGTGTTCAACAACTATCAAAGTATTTCCAAGATTTCTAAGTTTAATCAACGTTTTTATCAATCTGTCGTTATCTCGCTGATGTAAACCGATTGATGGCTCATCTAAAACGTATAAAACGCCGGATAAACCACTTCCAATTTGAGTTGCAAGTCGAATTCTTTGTGCTTCTCCACCTGAAAGAGTTCCTGCTCGGCGAGCCAAGTCAAGGTAACTCAACCCTACATCTTTCAAAAACCTCAAACGAGCTCGAATTTCGTCCAAAATCTGTTTTGCAATATGCATCTGAAATTCATTTAATTCCAAATACAAATCCGAAACAAAATTCAATTCTTCATCTATTGACATTTGAGTAAATTCAAAAATATTTTTGTCCTTAATTTTTACGGCAAGCGGAAATGGCTTTAATCTTGCGCCATGACACGATGGGCAAGGAGTTGTTGTCATATATTTTTCAATTTCTTCGCGCCAATATTCGCCGTTCGCATCATTATAACGTTTTTCCAAAAACGGAATTACGCCGTCAAAATTTCTGTATTTTGTTTCATAACGGTGAGTTCCAAATCGCATTACTGTAAATTTAATTATATCATTACTTCCATAAAGAATTATTTTCTGTTCTTCTTCTGACAATTCACCAAATGGTTTATCCATATCAATGTTAAAATGATTACAAACAGATTTTAACATATCGCTGTAATACTGGGTAGAAGTCTTTGACCAAGGATAAATAGCCCCCTCATTAAGCGATTTTTTCTTGTCAGGAACAACTAAATCAGGATCAACCACAAAATCGGCCCCCAGTCCGGAACATCTTTCGCAAGCTCCATAAGGCGCGTTAAAAGAGAAAATTCTCGGAGCAAGTTCTTCAAAACTTAAATTACATTTCGGACATGCCAGTTTTTCGCTGTAAACTATTTCTTTGCTCGGAGTTTCTTTTCCGCCTACGATATCAACAATTGCCACGCCATCGGCTTTTTTCAACGCGATTTGGACACTATCAGCAATACGTGACTGAGCTGAAGCTTTAACAACAATTCTATCTACAACAACAGAAATATCGTGTTTTTTCGTTTTGGCAAGCGAAATTTCATCTTCATCAAGATTAAAAATTTCTCCATCAACTTTTACTCGAACAAAGCCCTCTTGCCTTAATTCTTCGAAAGTAGAAGAATATTCCCCTTTTTTGCCACGTACAACAGGAGCTAAGATTTGAATTTTTGTACTTTCATCAAGTTTTAAAATATTATTTACGATTTCATCAACTGTTTGAGGTTTAATTTTTTCTCCGCAATTCGGGCAGTATGGAGTACCTACACGAGCGTACAAAAGCCTTAAATAGTCGTAAATTTCCGTCACAGTTCCAACGGTTGATCTAGGATTATTGCTTGTAGATTTTTGATCAATCGAGATTGCAGGCGAAAGTCCGTCGATGTAGTCGACATTAGGTTTGTCCATTTGCCCCAAAAACTGACGTGCATATGTTGAAAGGCTTTCTATATAACGTCTTTGCCCCTCTGCAAAGATTGTATCAAAAGCAAGTGATGACTTTCCGGAGCCTGAAACACCTGTAAAAACAATTAACTCGTTTTTCGGCAATTGCAGTGAAACATCTTTTAAATTGTGCTCTTTAGCACCTTTAACAATAATCGTATCTAACATACCATCATTATTGCATGTAAAAAATGTTTTTCAAATTTACAAAATTATATATTTGTGCTAGCCTTAAATTATTGAAAATTCAATAAAATCATTATGTCGATGCTGGTACTCTGCCGAGCTGGTTGCGAGCAGAGGGCGGACGGTCAAAGCGTAGAGCTTTGCCGGTAGACCCGTTTAACGCGAGTAGCCAAGAAAAAACAAGACTAAATGTCACGTTTTTCGAGAGGGTGCGATAGCACTTCCAACACAATGGGACTAACATTGACAGTGAAAATTAAATAATCAACCGATTTGTCGATGTGGTACTCTGCCGAGAAAAAGGTGACTAAATGTCACGTTTTTCGAGAGGGGGCGAAGCACTTCCAACACAATGGGACTAACATTGACAGTGAAAATTAAATAATCAACCGATTTGTCGATGTGGTGGAATGGTAGACACGCATGCTTGAGGTGCATGTGGCGAGAGCTGTGGGGGTTCAAGTCCCCCCGTCGACATTATTATACGAAGTATAAAGTGTTTGCGTAAGGGGAGCAGAACCCCACCGAACGAAGTTCGGTCTGGGTTCAAGCGGATTTGCGGACGGATGACACGAAGTTAGTCCGGATAGCGAGAAAATTGAGCTAATCGCAACGAAGTTGCAAAAGCAAAACTTTCCGAGCGTGAAGCAAATCCAAGACAGTCCCCCGTCGACATTTATATGAAATAATGAGGCTTTATGCCTCTATCATTTTATATAATCCGTATGGAAATTTATTAAAGTTTCGACACGCAGTGTGGTTGTACTGTTGGTAATCTGTACAACTTCCTTAATAGGCTGAAAGAAGTTGTATTATAATTTACATTATTCTGTCAAATCCTGTTTTTCCTAAAGCTTTTTCAAAATCATTAACAACAGACTCTATAGCTTGATATTGCCCTTCGCTAATTCTAAATCTAAAGCGTTCTATATATGGTAAACCTTTACCGTAATCAATATCTTTGACATGATTAGCAATTGTTACTCTACGATTAATAGCTTCTCCTAATTTAGGGTCAATCTTCATTGCTTTTTTATAGAGTTTGTACAAATCTTCTGGAGAATGTTCCTTTGTATATGATAACCAATGAGCACCATCAACAGCACCAGTAGGGAAAGTTGCTACGCTAGGAGCTTGAAATGGTGTTGTTATTTCTACAATATCTGCGATTTGGTCTTTAGTTGCAGGTTCTCTAAAATACATAGTAATAGGGTCTTGTCTACTCTCATATGCTTCTATTACGTCAGTAGACTTATAGTAAGCTTTTGGTGGGGTTACTGTTCGTATAAGTCTACCATCTTTTACAACTTCTCCTTTCGCAATATATCTCTCCAAAACCCTAATTAGTTCAGGGTCAGGGTTTACATTCATTGAGATACGTTCTTTTGGTATAACTTTAAAGGATACTATACTGTCAGTCATCCAATTAGGTTTTCGATATAACCATTCATCTGTTTCCTCTAGATACATCCCCCTTTCATTTGATTTTATTGTGTTATAAAACTCTCTTTTTGCAGAGGGGTTAATCTTTTTAGGAAATCTACCATATCTCATTGCATAATATCTATCATTGAACAATTTCTGTATATCATTTGTAGTCATTTCTTCTGGTAGCATACCCTCTGGGAGTCTTGTATGGGTAGCTTCTCTTACTATAGGGCTTGTAGCAGTACCCACCGTAGAAGCACTGGGCTTTATTTTTGTGTAGACTTTACCTTCTTTAAGAGCTTGCGTTGCTTCCTTAACCCACTTACCATTTACCCAACGACCTCTTGAAGCTGTTTCTAATGATACTCCTTCTGGTAAATCTGGAAACCTTGTGTGGACAGCTTCTCTTACAATAGGTCTTGTGCCTGTTCCGACAGTAGATGTTGCGGGTTTCATTTTTGAATAAACCTTGCCTTCTTCAAATATTCTAGGAGTTTCTTTTACCCATTTGCCATTTACCCAATGTCTCTTAGTAACTGTTTCCGTTGCCGTTTCGGCTACAGTTTTTATCCATTTACCATTTACCCATTTTCTTACTGCTATTGCAGTTTCTCCTATTACCATAAATAATTCCTTATGATATGTCCCCTGTGTTAATATAAAGTATTTTTGTTTTCAGGAATTGACATATTGTAACAATCATCAAGTAGATTGTTACAATCCAATCATATTATGCCAGTACAAGCAATATTCAATAAAGAGGTAAACTCTCCAGAAATTCCGCACAAGAGGTTAGATAGCTATTGCAATCGGTTATGTGTTCCGTAACATTTTACAATAGCTTACGATTTATCTTATCTGCCGATTTCAGTTGCTCTTTGTGCCATTGATTTCGTGATGTTTATTAGTGCTAAGTTAGCTTCGTATGCACGTTGTGCCAAAATAGCATCCGCCATATCTACGGCAGGATTTACGTTTGAAGCTCTTATGTAACCGTTTGCATCGGCATCCGGATGCCCCGGACGATAAATTTTGTCCCCTAATGTCGGATCTTCTATACATCCATTAAACACAACTCCGCCTTGCAAATAAGGCAAAGTCCCTACGCCAAAAACATCTTCTTTCATGTTATTCATCAAGCCGTGAAAAGAAATGTCTTCTGTCGCGTTTAAAATAGGAATTTTTCTCACGTAATTCGGAGTATCAACGTTCGCTATGTTTTTCGCGTGAATATCCATCCTTAAACCATGTGCTTTTAAGGCATTTGCTCCGATATTCATTGATTCCATTATACTCATAATTTACGCCTTTCTTGTTGTTGTGTGGAAGTGATTTGCTTTCAACCCCTGTCTTGAATTTGCTCCACGCTCCCAGAGTTCCGCAAAAGCAACACGGTTGCAGTTTGCTCCATCTGCTCGCTATCCGGACTCGTTGCACTCCGTCCGTCCGCAAATTCGCTCTCCCACCGTTGGGGCGAGGGGAGTTTTACATTACTTACCGACATTTATAACGGTTTTCATCTCTGTTATTATATTAGACATTCTTCTTGTTGCCATCGTATAAAGAAGTGAGTTTTGTTGCAATTCCATTAATTCATTTGCAGGGTCGATTTCTTCATAAGTTTGTTCGTCTATTACACCTGATGGACCAAGCTTTTCTGATAATTTTGTTTCTAAAGGACTATTCATTGAATTTAAGTAATCGCCAAAATTTACATCACGACGAACATATCCAGGAGTGTCCATATTGGCAAGGTTTGAACCCAAAGCTCTTTGTCTTTGAGTAATCAAATCCATCATCAATGAAACTTTTCCCATATTATCTAGCGATGTAAACATTTTTGTCCTTTCGATTATTTTTTGTTATTTGTGATTTATTATACAAAATCATAATTGAGGATTAAGCCATAGGCTTATTCTCTGATATTAATTGCTTTGTTATACATATCATCAACAACTTTCATCATACGTGTGCTCGCAAGCAATGAAGCGTTTAGTCTTAACATATCTGAAGTTGCTGTATATACATTTGTGTTGGAGTTTTCAATGTTATTTTGGCAAAAACTGTCGTGATTTTTTACTAACATCGGTTCTCCAGAATCAGCAGTTGCAACTACCTTGTTCATTCCTTTTTGTTCAAGATTTTCACTTGATGCAAATCTTACAAGCGGAATTGTCCCCAACTTTTTGGGTTTTGTATTCGCTGCATCATATGAATAAACTTCTCCATTTGGTTTAATTTCGAATTTATAGCAGTTTGCAGGAATTTTAATTCCCTCACCAACAATCCAGTCGTCAGTTGTTACGAGATAACCATCTCTTCCTTGCTTAAAAGATCCGTCACGTGTGTAAGCAACTTCGCCCTCAGGAGAAACAACCGGAATATATCCTGTTCCGTTAATTGCAACATCATAAGGGTTGCTTGTAACTTGAATTGAGCCTTGACGCGCATCTGTTCTAATTGCACCTGTCAAATACCCATCTTCATTAAGCATTTGTTCAAAAGTTACGGATTTATAACCTTTTGTATTCATATTTGCAAAATTATTAGCAACATAACCCAGTTTTTCAAACTGAGTTGTCACATTACTAACACTTTTTCTTACAATACCTTGCATACTGTACATAATTAATTACCTCTCATTATGATGTTGATCCCAATTGAGAAATCACTTTTTGTAAATTTTGATTTTGAATCATAAAAATTTGCCTATTTGCTTCAAAATTTCTGATTACCGGCATCATTGAAATAAATTCGTTTTGCAAAGAAACATTTGAATATTCGTTGTATCCTTGTTTTACTTGCGGATCCATAACAATAACACCGTTAGTATCAACAACACCGATACATCCGGCTTGTTCAAACTTATTAGTCTTTCTGTTTAAAACGCTAATCATACCTTTTGCATTAATTTTAACATCTTCAATTTTTTCAGGTACAATCGGCAATTTTATCGGAGTTCCTGCATTAGAAAGAACTTGACCATCTTCTAATGTCAAAAGATTTCCTGATTTATCCAATTTAAAACGACCATCACGAGTTAATTTAACACCTTCTGCAGTTTGAGTTTGAAAATACCCTTTGTTTGCAAGTGCCAAATCCAACGGATTGTCAGACATCGCAATACGACCGACTTTATCATCAACAGTTTGCGAAAGTCCGTGAACTCCAATATATTCGGTAAACGAAGAAACTACAGGATCTTTTCTTTGATAACCGATTTTATCAAATCCGGTAACGTTTTCGTTATACATACCGATTAATTCACTTTGAACGTGCATTGCCCTAAGCGAAGCTGTTAAGCCTTTTTCACAGTATCTAATTCCACCGTTAATTTTCATGACTACCTCTTTTTCTAATACTGTCGGATAATTACATGTTTATTTCAATAAATATGAAATAAATCATCCATTTGTATTAGATACCATGAATTTAATTATTTTTTATTGAAAGTCAATATTTATTCAATTATTTCATAAAGTGTCGAAGCTTCTTGCACAGAAACATTATTCGCAGGAACTTTCAAAACTTTGGCACAAACAGTTCTATTTGCGTATTCTATGCGAATTTCATCTCCCTCTTTAATTTGTTTTGCCGGCTTTGCAGGATTGCCGTTTACAAAAACTCTGCCAGTATCAGAAACCTCATTTGCGACTGTTCTTCTTTTTATTAATCTTGAAACTTTTAAAAACTTGTCTAATCTCATATTTTCTCCTTTTACTTATATTATAATTTATGATATAATTTGTCTAGAGGGTATAAATGATAAAAAAAATATTTTTAACAATAATTTCATTAATGCTGGTACAAGGTTTTGCCAGCGCAAATACAATAAAATTTGCACAAATAACAGATAGCCATTTTGTAGCAAATGATCAATACAGAACAGAAACTTTGCAAAATGCAGTAAAGAACATTAATAACGAAAAAGATATCTCTTTTGTAATTTTTACAGGAGATAATATTGATGCTCCTAAAGAGGCTTTTTTACCTGAATTTGTCAAAAACATAAACAAGCTAAAACAACCATATTATTTGGTTATTGGTAATCACGACGTATTTAGAAATAATGGGTTATCAAAAAAACGTTACCTTGAAATTGTGAGAGAAAACAATTGTTTTTACAGATATACAAACCCAAACTATGTATTTAAAAAGGGCGGTTTTGTGTTTATAGTGTTAGACGGCGCAAAGGAAGTTGTTCCTGGAGCTAACGGTTATTATAAAGAAAACACTCTTAAATGGTTAGATAAGCAATTGACAAAACACAAAAACGAACCTGTTATTATATTTCAACATTTTCCAGTCGTAACAACCAAGATAGTACCATCGCACGAGGTTTATAAAAAACAAAACTACTTGGATGTAATTGATAAGCACGATAATGTTGTTTCGGTAATCGCCGGACATTTGCACACAAATGGTGAAGCAATGAGAAACGGAGTTTATCACATAACAACTCCATCTTTAATCGGAGAACCTCCAGTTTACAAGATAATTACAATTGTCACAACAAAAGGATTTTCTCCGATGATATATACTGAACTTAAAGAAGTTCAATAGATTTGCATTTTTTATAAAAAATACTATAATAAGAAAAGATATAAGAAAATTGATAGGATAAATAATATAAAATGGATAGTTCCGCGAATATGATATTTAATTTACTGATTATAGCCTTTTTGCTATTTTCAAACGGATTTTTCGTTGCATCAGAATTTGCAATGGTAAAGGTTAGAAAAACCCGAATTGAACAGCTTACAAATGAGGGAAATTTTAATGCAAAAATAGCACTTGAAGCTCTAAAAGATTTGGATAAATTTATTGCAGCAGTTCAATTAGGTGTAACTATTTCCAGTATCGGCTTAGGTTGGGTCGGAGAGGGTACTCTTGCACATTTAATCGAGCCGATATTCGAATTTTTACCGGGAATAGGACAAAATATTGCAACGCATACCGCATCTGTTTCAATTGCGTTCGCACTAATTACTTTTTTCCATGTGGTATTGGGCGAACTTATTCCAAAATCAATTGCTCTTGAATACACTGAAAAAACAGCTTTATTAGTTGCAAGACCTATGCAGGTTTTAACATTTTTCTTTAACCCTTTTATATGGTTATTGAACGGTTTTGGAAATCTTGTTTTGAAATTTTTACACATACCTCATTCGCATAAAGGTTCTCTGGTTCATTCAACAGAAGAATTAGATATGCTTGTTAACGCAAGTTATGACGGTGGTGTTTTGAACGAAACAGAAAAAGACATGTTGCATAACGTATTCAAATTTTCTGACCTTACCGCAAAACAAGTTATGGTTCCAAGAACTGATATGATTTGTATTCCGGTAGATATGCCGTTAGAAGAACTAAATAAACTTGCAGAAGAAAACCAATATACAAGATATCCGGTTTATGAAGAAGACATTGATCACATTATCGGTTTAGTTCACGTAAAAGACTTGTATTCTTTATCTATAAAAGACGAAGTTTGCCCTATTTCAAAAATTTTAAGAGATGTTTTGCTTGTTCCTGAAACAATTACAATGGACAATTTAGTTTTGGAATTTAAAAAACGCAAAGGTCAAATGGCAATTGTAGTCGATGAATTCGGTGGAACATCCGGACTTATTACACTTGAAGATGTTATTGAGGAAATTTTTGGAGACGTTCAAGATGAATTCGACGTTGAAGAAGAAGTTACAGACGAAATAAAAGAAGTTGCTCCAAATACTTATATCGCCAATTCAATGATGAGATTGGATGAATTTGCTGAATTTTTCGGAATTAATGAAAAAGAAATTGATGACGAAGATATTGATACTATCGGCGGTTTGGTAGTAAAACAATTAGGAAGACTTGCACAAGTCAATGACACTGCAACATTCAATAATATTACGTTTGTTGTAAAAGAAGTTGACGGGGCAAGAATTACGAAACTTGAAATAATCAAACACGACGAAACAAATTCTGAAGAAGAAAAGAGTACTGAAGAAGCATAGCTTCTTACATTGATTTGTTCTTTAGTTTAGTGCTTTACGAAAAAGCTTTGAACGAACGTTCTACGTTCTTATCGATTACGTTTTTCATAGATTCATATTCTGTTTGAAGCGCATTGTGTTCTGTGTCGAGTTTTTTCAAATCTTGATCATATTTTTTGTCTTGGTTTTCAAGTTCAGTAGTTGTGTTTTTGTATTTTACTTCAGCTTTTGCGATCGCAACTTCATCTTCAACAGCAACAATATCTGATGTACTTGAGTATGCTGTTGCGCTCCAATAATAGCCTTCCGCAGTCATTGTTGCAACTTTTCCGCTATCAGTTGAAGGATTGAAGTATGAAGCTTGGCTTAATGTAACAATACCATTTTTAAGCGCAAAAGTTAACCAATCACTGCTTGTAAACAATTCATCTTCAATTACTTTGTAGTTTTTAGAATTTGCGGATTTTATATTATCAACTTTATTACATGCCACGCCATATATAGTTTGACCAGCTTCATTTGTACTTGATTTAACTTTGTTAGCACTTTCTGAACCATTCATCATGTACCACAAGTTTATATACCATTGAGCCTTATCTTTATCTGTCAATGTAAAATCAAAATCACTTAAGAACGGTTTTTTAACTTCTGCAGGTGGTTCACCAGGATTTTCCGGTTCTGTTTCTGTGAATACAGGTTCTTCTCCCGGAGGTGTAGGAGGAGTCGGACGAGCATCCAACTTCTGCATATCTCCATCTGTAAAGTTAATTAGAGTTTCTTTCATTTCTGCATTATCAGTTATCAAATTATTTTTCAATATGTACAACAAATCAATTGTTTTTTGTCTTAATGTTTTTAATTCAGGCTCTCCGTTCGCATTAGTCTTAACTTTTTTGTTTTCTGCATCATATACATAATCACTTTTCAAAATTTCTAATACTGAAGGTTCTCTTCCCTCATCTAATGCGCTTTGAATAATATTTTCTTTTACATTAGGAGTATTACTATTGTCATCTCCATCACAATATTTATTGTTTTTGGCAATTTCATCAGATAAAGCCTTAAAATTACCACTTTTTCCTTCTGAATATATTGCTGAACCAGAAACATCACTGCTACCAAATTTTACATTTTTCCCATTACTAGCAGTATATTCTTTTGATGAAACAGTAGAACCCCCACTATAATCTAGCAAATGCGCTAAAACATGGACATAGCATGCTGAATCATTATTTAAAGCATGTGCATAACAGCTTTGAGGACTTGCACTTGTCCCAACAATGTCCGTAAAATCCTTATACAAATTTGGGATTTTATCATAATTTTTCATATCTTCTAGATATGTTTCATAATCAGAGTCATATTGATCTTTTTCTGCTTGCCAAGCATCATGTTTTTGCTCAAACTCATACAATCTTACTTTATAATCAGTATAAGTCTTATTTTTTTCAGACCATTTTTCATAATCTGACAAATATTTGTCATAAGCATTCATATCATCTTCGTATGAACCATTAAGATTTTCTTGATCAACTAGCCCATATCTTTTTAAGAATTCAACTAAATCATTTGTTTCTTTAAAGTTTTTAGCATCAGTTGCACTTACCAAGTTTTGACCAGAAGCATTTTGAATTGAATATTGATTTTTTAGTGGCTCATATGAATACAACAATGCCGGAGTTAAGTTGCAAGAAGAACTTACGCCATTAGTGTCATAAGATTTGAATACCAATTTTTCAGAACTTAAAGCGTCCATATATATTTGACTTGCTTCAGAAGATTTTTGGGCAAGACGAAGTTTTGCGTTTGTTATGGTTTGAGAACGCATTTCATTATCAGTCAAACGACCGGTAATTGTTAATAATCTAGCTTGTGAAGCTGACATGCCCATAATTTTTCTTCCTTTCTGTATTGAATTACGGAAGAATTTGGCATAAACTTTAATTTTTTCAGTCTTTATTAAGAAATATTACAACTCTTTTGTATAGACTTCATTCTATTCAATAAATTACTAACAGACACTAATCCAAGTATTTGAGCTTTCAAGCATTCATATGCCAACAAAAGACTCAAACACGTAAACTATACACAGAAAATTTTTCTGCTTTTGGGGCTAACAAATAATACCAACACTATTTTTGGAACTCTTCAACGAAAGCTTTACCAACAGCCAACGCTTTTAATTCAGGTTGTTCAACACCTTCTTCTGCATAGCGTTTTTCTGCCAATTCAGCAATTTCAAGAGCTTTCTGAGCCAATTCAGGATTTGCAGCAAATACTTTCAAATCATTTTCAAGGTTATCAACCTTGACAGCAGATCTATCAGCCGGATTTTCAGGAATTTCCTTAATCTCTTTAGACTGAGCATCAACCGGAGCTTGAGTTTGAGCTTCAACTGCTTCCGGTTTCACTTGTTCTACTTTTGCTGTTTGTTGTGTTTGTTGTGGAATGTTTAGACCTTGCGCGTTTTTTGGAATATCGTTCATAGTCACATCCTCTTTCTTTTTTCGGGGTTACAGCACCATGCCATAACTTATCACTCTATATTCTCGTTTGTTGTTTTAAAACATGAAAAAAAATTTTTTTGCTAGTTTGTAAATAAAAAATTACAAAAATTAATATAAAATCTCTAATCACAAACTGTTTATGCTATATTTAAAGTACAATGTAGTCGATTTTTGATATATAAATGTTATATAAAGTATACTACATTAATGAAAGTATTGCAACTATGAATTTTGGAAGTTTATTTAGCAACATAAATCCTAAAGAAGTTTTAAAAAACTTGCCTGATGCCGTCTTTGTCATTGATTTTGACGGAAGAATTATTTGGGCAAATGACAAAGCATCTATTATTTTTGAAACCAAATCAGCTAATCTGAAAAACATGTATTTTGACGAAATAGTTGTAAACGGACTTGTTTCCGCTCAAAAATCTTATTCAAAGAAAAATCCTATTGTAACAGGAGCTTTTACAACCGACGGCAAAGAATTTTTCGTTGAAATGAACGCAAAAAAATATATTGAACAATATTTTATTACAATCCGTGATGTTACTGCAATGACAAATGTTTTGACCATAGCAGAAAAAACAGGACGCCTTAACAAAGAAAAAAATGTAATGATTGCCAAGTTGTCTAACGAATTTAAATCACCGGTGCAGTCTATTATCGGTTTTTCACAAGCATTAATGGACGGAATGGGTGGAAAAATAAATGACAAACAGGAAAAATATATCAAAATCATAAACAAAAATTCAACCGAATTATTATATTTTATGGATAAATTCCTTGAATTTGCACAGGCTGAATCTTCTTTATTTGCGTGCAACAACCGAGCTTTTGACCTTTTAAACACTGTTCAAACAATCGTAAAAAATAATGAAAAAGAATTAAACGCAAAAGGCTTGGCTATCGAATATGATACCGAAGATTTTAACAAAAAAGCAATTTACAATGACGAAAATGTTATCAAAATTATTCTTCAAAACATTTTTGAAACATCTATAAAATTAACAGATTCTGGAAAAATTACAATAAAAATTAATCATCCGGACATTGATACTGTAGAAAAATGCGGAGCTAAAATAGTCAAAAACGCAAACGATTTTTCTTACGTAAGGATTACTATTGCAGACACCGGAATGGGGCTTGCCGAATCCGAATTGAACGGAATTTTTGAACCTTACACACAATTAGATAAAACAAACAAAAAAACTATTCTTCGTTCAATATCATTAGGCACGGCACAGACTATGCTAAAACGGATGGGCGGAGCAATTTGGATTAACTCAGAAGTAATGAAAGGTTCAATTTTCAATATAATTTTACCGATTGAGAAAGAAGACTAACAGCAAACAGGGAGCTTAAAAAGGGGATAAAAATGAGCAATGTTGTTTTAAAAAACGTAACTAAAATTTATGATAAGAAAAAAGTTATAGATAATATCGACCTAAACATCAAAGACAAAGAATTTGTCGTCCTTGTCGGGGCTTCCGGTTGTGGGAAATCAACCCTTTTAAGAATGATTGCGGGCTTGGAAGATATTACGTCTGGCGAAATTTATATTGGCGATAAAAAAGTTAATAATGTTCACCCAAAAGACCGTGATATTGCTTTTGTATTCCAAAGTTACGCTCTTTATCCACACATGACTGTTAGAGAAAACATCGCATTTGGTCTAAAAATGAGAAAAGTTGATAAAGCAACAATTGAGAAAAAAGTTCAAGAAGCTTCTGAAATCTTAGGTTTAGGAGAATATTTAGACAGGAAACCTAAACAACTTTCAGGCGGACAAAGACAGCGTGTGGCTTTAGGGCGTGCAATTGTAAGAAACCCAAAAGTTTTCTTAATGGACGAACCTTTGTCAAACCTTGATGCAAAACTACGTGTTCAAATGCGCTCTGAAATAAAAAAATTGCACGAAAAACTTCAAACAACTTTTATCTACGTAACGCACGACCAAACAGAAGCTCTTACTATGGGCGATAGAGTTGTAGTTCTTGATAAAGGAAGAATTCAACAAGCGGCTAGCCCAGAAGAAATCTATAATAATCCTGCAAACACTTTTGTCGCCGGTTTTGTCGGCTCTCCTCAAATGAATTTTATTAACAGTGAACATTTTCCAATCATTGGAAAAGAAAATGTAATCCTTGGAATTCGTCCTGAAAAAATGATTACCGGCGGGGAAATCAAATTAACCGTCAATGTTGAAATTACAGAACTTTTGGGAAGTGAAAAAATTGCATACTTCAATATTGGAGATAAAAAATGTTCTGCAAAACTTTCTGCCGAAACTGAAATTGGCAAAACACTTGAATTAAGCATTAATCCTGCTGATATTTATTGTTTTGACAAAGAAACAGGTGTAAGAATTTAGCCGTCATTTTCTTCTTCAATCCAAACAATAGTAATATTTATTGGTTTTGCGAAAGGATTTACGGAATGCAATCCCGAAAATGTGTTTTGCGCAATAGAGTCATAAAACTTTATTTTATCGTATAACTTTTTTGTATAATTTAACAAGTCCATAATTCAATTTCCTACTTCTACATTTATATTATTAATCTGTTTTTTCACCATATAATCCGAACAAAGTAGTATATTTAGCCTTTTGTTATTCCCCAACAGACTAATTACAAAACTCATATTGTTTTGCAAAATATCGTAGGAGGGAAAATATGACAGACAAAAATCTAAAAGGGACTAAAACAGAACAGAATTTAATAAACGCATTTGCCGGCGAATCCCAAGCTAGAAACCGTTACAGTTTTTTTGCAAAACAGGCCAAAAACGATGGCTATGAACAAATTGCAGAAATATTTCTTATCACCGCAGAAAACGAAAAAGAACATGCCAAACTTTTTTACGAACATATCGGCAACACAATTGGACACGTAAATTCCGATTATCCGTTTGAACTTGGTTCAACAGAAGAGAACTTGAAAAGCGCAATAAACGGAGAAAATGAAGAATGGTCTATGCTTTATCCGGAGGGAGAAAAAGTTGCCAAAGAAGAAGGTTTTGACGATATTGCAGAAACTTTTCATCACGTAATAGAAGCAGAAAAACACCATGAAAACAGGTATAAAAAATTACTTGAAAATGTAAAAAATAATACAGTTTTTTCAAAAGACAAAGAAACTCATTGGATGTGCAGAGAATGCGGTTACATTTATCACAGCAAATCAGCACCGAAAAAATGCCCAAACTGCCATCACCCGCAAGCCTATTTCCAAGTATTATGTGAAGAATATTAGCTACAAATTTCCTGCCCTCACTTTTCGAAAGAGGGTAGTTTTTCAACAGCTAAAACAATGCCCTTTTGCGCTGAAAAGAGTGTTAAATATATTATTTTTTATTTTACATTTCTTCTTTTTAATCGTATAATTTTGGTATGAGCAGGAATTTAAAAATATTAATAACTTTGTTTTCAATGACGGCTCTATACAGTGGTTATTACTGGGGAATTCCTGCTGTTATAAATTTACCAAGCAAAGTTAATTTTATTGAACAAACTGTTTTGGCTCAAAGTGGTTACAAAATTGCGCTAAAAAACCCCACTCTTAAAATGGGCTTAATTCCTGCTATACAAATCAAAGCGGATAATTTTGCCATTCTGAATAATGACAATTCCAAAGCTCTCGACATTGAAAAACCTTATTTTAACATTAGACTTTTACCTTTAATTTTTAAAGAAATTGATATTCACGATTTTTCAGCCGAAAACATTCAAACCAACCTTATTTTTGACAAAGATGCAAAACTCAAACTCGGACAATATCTTATCGAGTTACCAAAAGAAAAATCTCCGTTCCAATTATCTCATGCCAGAATACATATCAACTCATATGAGATAAATTTAGATGATAAAGTTCAATCAAAAAAATTAAAAATGGACGGTAAATATTTAATTGTAAAAAACTTTGAAAACAACAAACACATTGATTTTTCAACTATTGCAGAAATCCAAACCGGCAAGAAAAAATCTTTCCTCAAATCAGATATTAATTTAAAACTGCCACTAAACAAAATTTCTGATGACCAATGCGACATCTCAGGTCATATTGCAAACCTTGATTTGTCTGATTTTTCAATATACGCAAAATCTTTATCAAATGGAAAAATCAAATCCATTTCCGGAATAATAAATTTTACAGCTTCAACAACAGAAACTCCAGACAAACACAAAAAAATTCAAACGAACCTCTTTCTTAACGACCTTGGAATATACGGCCAAACACCAGCTGAAGCAATTCACCATGATGGCAAATTGACGTTAAAAACAAATATTACAACTATCAAAAATGGTTTACAAATCAATGATGCAAGTGTTACAGGCAAAAACATCAGCGCTTTTGTTATCGGAAAAGTTACTAAAATAAATAACAAAATCCCTAATTTAAATTTTAAAATTACAATAAATAATTCTAAAGCAGAAGAAATAATCCCACTACTTCCTTGGGATAAAAATTTGTGTCCGGATATTGATTTGTATTTATTAAAACAAACTGTTTTTAAAGGCGATGCAATCGGAAACCTTGAAATCAATGGGAAAGCCGATAAACCTGATATTAGAGGGAATGTACTTGTATCTAATGCATATATGGTTCAGCCTATCCCAGATGCAGACAAAGCGACTATAAAACTTGCATTTCTTGGCGATAAACTAAATCTTGACGTAAATGTTCCGACTAGTCCATCACAAACAGTTTGGGTTAAAGGTCCAATTGACTTATATACAAAATATTCAGAATTAATGATTACAAGTACGGACAGTGTAGACCTAAAAACCGCTCAAATTGTACTAAATCCGCTCCATGATATTCTGCATTTTGAACTCGGTCCCGTTCCGATTATGGACATCAAAGGGAAAGGCGGAATTAACTTAAAAATAATCGGCACAAAAGAAAATCCGCACGGATGGGGACAATTCTATTTTAGAGACGGAATTGTTTCGTTTTTAGACATCCATAATATGACAATTACAAACGCTTCCGGAACATTAGATTTTGACAACCAAAATACTCTTTTCCAAAGCAAAACTGCAAATCTTAACGGCAAGCCAATTTCTGTAAAAGGTACTTGCTCGCTACTTGGAATTCTTGATTTTAATGTCAATACAAAAGGACAAGATATCGGCAAACTTTTGCATACCATAAAAACTTCACCAATGTTAGCAGACATACAAAAACTTACAGCTCCTATTGAAAATGCACAAGGACTAGCTAACGCAACAATAAACCTTACAGGAAAAGTAAAAGATCCAAAAGATATAGTTTTCAATAAAAATTTATTTGCCAAAGGAACAATTGAACTTCTTTCAGACACTATAAAATTAAAAGGAGCTCCGGTTGCAATTACTAAAACATCCGGAATTCTCAAATTTAACAACATGGACGCCGATTTTGACTTGCAATCAAACCTGAACAATTCAATTATTAAAATTAAGGGAAAAATAAAAGACAATATCTGTAATGCAGAAATTTTAAGCCACAAGTTTAATCTTGGCGATGCTGTTAAAACACTACCAATAGCCGTAAAACTTCCATACAAACACGACTTGTCAACTATTAATACAAGTTTTATCGGAAAATACAACGGAAACATCCAAAATATTGACTACGATAATATTTATTTAAAAGGAAATATTTATTCAAATCGAGGAGCTAAGAGTACTATTATCGTCGACAACAACAGTTCTTTTGAACTCAAAAATTCAAATTTCAAACTTTCAAAACTTCAAGGAACTTTCAAAAAAAGTCCTTACTTTATTTCATTAAATATTTCAAGAATGTTTGACAAAAAAAGACTTGTAAACGGGAACTGTAAAATTAAATCACTTGATTTGAATTTAATAAACGACGAAGCTCTTCAATATATTCTTCCTCCAAATACTGCAAATGCTCTTAAAGATATTGAATTTTTAAACGGAAATGTTGATGTTGCAGGACGAATTATTAACAACAACCTTAATGCATTTTCAGCCCTTGATAATGTTAGCCTGCTTTTCAAGCCAAAACGAACTAAACTAACAGTAAAAAGCGGAAATATATTACTAAAAAACAACACTTTACACCTAAACAAAATCAATTCTCTTTTAGGTCAAATGCCATTGTTTGTAAACGGCAAAATATCTAATGTTCAAACTAATCCAAATTTAAACTTGTACATAAACGCAAAACCGACACAAGAATTTTTTGATCAATTCTTCAACAACAACGCTCTTTACCCAATAAAACTAAAAGGAGACGCAATCTTAACTGCCAAAGTTAATGGAGACTTGAACAACCTAAACACAAATTCTACTCTTGACATCCTGGAAGAATCCAGCCTTTACTATATGGGAGCAACAATCGGTGATATAGAAAATCCTGTTAAAATTGCAATTAACAGTACGCTTTCTCCTGACAAAATTAAAATCAATAATCTTCAATATGACAGAATTATTTCATCACAAAACAATAAACCGTACACAAAAACACAACTAAATGCTTCAGGCACATTAAATCTACAGCCAAACAACGTAATAGGATTTAATAATTTCAAAATTAAAACCCAAAATCCTACCGACGCAAAGATTTTTAATATAATATTTAGAAGACCGTTTATGAAACAAGGTATATTCACGTCTGACTTAGTACTTAACGGAACATCTTTAACTCCAAAAATTAAAGGGAAATTAGACGTAACAAGTATTGATATTCCACTCTTTGACGCAACTGTTAGGGATGTCAATCTTGATTTCAAAAACGACAAAATTTATGTAAAGAGCCTTGGCACTGTACTTACAAACGATATTAGCCTTAATGCTATTTTACGAAACAAATTAACACCTCCATACATCATTGAAAACGCAACTCTCAAACTTCCGGACTTAAATATAAACAAAATTACAGATACTATACAAGATATGGAAGCCGAGGCAACAAGAAACAATTTACACACAACAACTTCAAACGCTCAAAATTTTGATATTTCACAAATTATCGTCCAAAAAGCAAATATTAACGCAAATAAAGTTAAAATCAGAAACATCAATGCAAACAACTTTACTGCTCAACTCGGTTTGAACAAAAACGGACTACTTGATGTAAATAATTTTAAATTTGAAATAGCTCAAGGTTCTGTGCTTGGACAATTCAAACACAATCTACACACACATCACACAGACCTTGATATTACTTTAGACAACGCCAATGGCGCAATTATGTCAGAAGCCTTGTTTGATTTAAAAGGTCAAGTTTATGGAAATGTTAATGGACATTTTAATTTAAGCTGTCAAGGCGATGTTCAAGAAGCTTGTTTCAGAACACTAAACGGAAACGGAACTTTCAAAATTGCAGATGGAAGAATGCCAAAACTCGGCTCTCTTGAATATTTATTAAAAGCTGGCAATTTATTAAAAGGCGGTTTTACAGGTTTGTCAATAAATAGTTTAATAGATTTGGTTACTCCTCTTAAAACCGGTAATTTTGAAAGTATATCCGGCAATTTACACATTACAAACGGAATTGCAGATAAGATTAATGTATATTCTAACGGAAATGACTTAAATATGTATATGACAGGTTCATACAACATACTTACATCAGTCGCAGATATGAATATTTATGGAAGCTTAACTAAAAATATTACAACTGTTTTTGGGAAAATCAAAAATGCATCTCTTAATACATTATTCAACACAATTCCGGGGATAAATGATTCAACTGAAAAATTGTTGTTACAAGAAGATATTGCAAAAATCCCTAACATTAAAAATGCTACAGACATTTATAGAATATTCTTTGTTGACATCAATGGTGACATCAACGGCGAAAATTATGTAAAAAGTTTCAAATGGGTTAAATAATTTCTAAAGAAAATAATTTCATATGAAAAAAGTTTTCTTTTTTATGGTACTGGATCATTCCCACCCTCATGCCAAGGATGACATTTGGATATTCGTTTCAACCCCAACCAACCACCTTTTAAAACACCATATTTTTCAATCGCTTGTCTTGTATATTCAGAACAAGTCGGATAAAATCGACATACCGGCGGGGTATGACGTGAAATCTTTTGATATATTGAAATTAAAAATAAAATTAGCTTTTTCATAAAAAAATTTTTATTACCTTTTAATAAAATCACACAACTAAGTGTGCTATGATAAATTACTACTAATTTTTACGTAACAAACCACTCTCGACTCCCTATAACTATTGTTCCATCTGATAAGATTCACCAATTGTATCAATTGCTTCAACCTTAATATCCGTAATTAATTCTGAATAAGAAATTACAACAATCGTCGGAATATGACGTTCTAACAATTGATATAACGGCAATCTAATTCTTGGAGAACATAAAATTACAGGTTGCTGACCACACGCCTGATGAGCTCTCATCAAGGTTGTAGCAGTCGTTTCAATCAATTCTTGCACCTGCATAGGGTTAAGCAAAAACATTGTTCCAAGCTCTGTTCTTTGGCAACTATCATCTAAGATTTTTTCCCATTCAGGCGAAAGAGTCAAAGCATATAAAACCTTGTCATCACCCACATTTGACAAACATATTTGACGGCCTAATGCAGCTCTTAAACGTTCTGAAAGAATATCAGGCTCTTTTGAAAATCTTGCATAATCACAAAGTCTTTCAAACACAAAAATAATATCCTTGATAGAAACTTTTTCTCTAATAAGGTTAACAAAGATTTTTCTCAAGTCACTTGTAGAAATAATTGTCGGCACAAGGTCATTAACCAGCGTAGGGTCTTGCGAACGAACAAGTTCCATAAGTTTAAGTACGTCAGTTTTTGTCATTACCTCATCAACATGTTTTCTTACGCATTCTTGTAAGTGCGTAACTATGACGTCAGTAGAATCAACTGCCGTAACAGAACGAGCAGTCTTAGCATCTTCCGGAGAAATCCAATATGCCTGAGTCTGATAAGTCGGGTCAATACCAATAATTGCATCTTGTGGTACATCTTTTTTCATAGCGTCCCACTGATCCGCAATTACCATCAATTTTCCTGGGTAAACATACCCCGTCGCAACAGTATTTCCACGAATAGAAATCATATATTCATTCGCATCAAGCGCAGATGAATCCATAATTCTTATGTTTGGCAAAATATAACCTAATTCATCAGTAACTCTCTGACGTAAAGCGGCGATTTTCGCAAGCAATTGACCTTCCTGATCCGGATCAGCAATTACAAGCAAATTAGAACCAACTTGCAAGCTCAAAACATCAACCCCTAAACGTTCATACATTCTATTCGGGTTAACTAAGTCTTGCATATTCTGACGAACATTTTCCAATTGTCCCAATTGTGATTGAACATCAGCGTTAATCAAAGTAGAGAACCCTGCAACAAACAACCCGACAGCAAATAAAGTAAACGGTAACCAAGGCAATCCAGTCCAGTGCCCTGTTAATGCCAACAACACCAAGAAACTTGCAGCCAAGAAAAGAGCGTTCGGTTTGCTTACAATTTGCGCTGTAACATCAGTACCTAATGAGTTTGCCGCAGAAGAACGTGTCATAAAGACACCGGCTGCAATTGACATCAAAAGAGACGGCAACTGAGACGCCAAACCATCACCAATTGTAAGGATTGTATATTTTGAAACAGCATCTGCAACAGGCATTTGGTTCATAATACAGCCGATACACAAACCACCGATAATGTTAATTAAAACGATAATAATACCGGCAATCGTATCCCCTTTTACGAACTTCATAGCACCATCCATACTACCAAAAAGATTTGACTCTCTTTGCAAATCTTCACGTTTTTTTGTCGCTTCTTCCGGAGAAATTAATCCGGCGTTAAAGTCCGCGTCAATAGTCATTTGTTTACCAGGCATAGCATCTAATGCAAATCTGGCAGCAACCTCGGCAATACGTTCAGCACCTTTTGTGATTACCATGAACTGAACAACAGTAATAATAAGGAAGATTACACCACCGACAATCATATTACCGCCGGTTACGAACGTACCGAATGCGTGAATAACTTCCCCTGCTTCACCTTTTGACAAAATCAACCTTGTAGATGCGATTGAAAGTACAAGCCTAAACATTGTACCGATAAGAATAATTGACGGGAATGACGCAAGTTCAAGGGTTTTCTTTACATATAAAGAAATCATTAGCAAAACAACACCAAGCGTAATATTCAAACAAATACAAATATTAATAATCCAGTTTGGCAATTCGCACAGCAAAAGAACAATAAGCAATAGAACGAATATTGCCATAAAAATTTCACTTAAATTTGTTCCTCCGCCACCTTGCTGGGCTTGTTCTTGTGCCATTAAATTTCTCTTAGAGCCTCACTTATTACTGCCAATTGAGTTTCAATTGTTGCATCTATCACGCCATTATTGGTTGTAACTACACAACCACCTTCCATAATTGTTTCATCTGGAACAACCAGAACTTTTGCATCCAGTCCCGCTTCATTCAACAATGACGGAACTTCTGATTTTAACAAAGATACTTGTGCCGGATTTACCCTTAATGTAATTTTAGTTTCCTCTTTTGATAACGTTTTTAACAAAGCTAAAATGTTATCTAATATTGCATTCGGATCTTGTTGTAATTCTTTTTTAATAATTTTTTGAGCAATTTCAACACTTATTTCTAAAATATCAGGAGCAATATAGTCGAAAACTGCTTGTTTTGCGCCTAAAAAAGCAGTTATAGCATTTTTTACATCAAGAATATCTGCTTTTGCTTGTTCCAAACCTTCTTGATAACCTTCTTTTGCTGCTGCTTCCTTAATACTTTGTGCTTCTTCTCTTGCACGAGAAATAAGGTTTCGGTCATCAATTCTCCTGAAACCTCTGCGTCTGTCGCCTCGTCTGCGCTCCTGACGTTGCTTAAAATCTATGTTATCAAGGTTAAACAAGTCTATTTTTTCTTCTTCAACCTTAACTTCCGGTTCTTTTTCAACCGGATTTTCTACTACAATATCCTCCGCCTTTTTACCGGCATTCTTTTTAATAATCATGATTAATTATATTATACACTATCTTCTAGGTGTGTGGCAATAATATTTGCAACTTTTGGCGGAATTTCGTAATATTCACCCTCTAAAGCACTGAAAACAAAGCGTTTCACTTTACTTCGTTCCATTCTTAACGTTTGTTCAATTTGTGATTTATCTAAATATTGCGAAACATTTTGGATTTTTGACAAAATTTTTGATGGGGACAAATTCTGTCCGACCGCAGGAAGATTGGCCTTTATCTCTTGCAAGCATCTCATTGCGGAGTATGGATCAACTTTAGATTGCAAATCAGGCATTTGCATAAATTTTATTACAGAACCGGCATCATCAGGATTAAATTTATTAAGAATTGTTTGAACCCTATCTTGACGCATTTTTTGGAAAAGCATTGCCAAAGTAGCAAGCTTAAGAACTTTTGCATCAGAACCTAAATTTGCAGGCAATGGGACATCTGCACCACCTTGCTCAACCGGCATTTGCGGAATTTGAGAGTTTTGTACCTGAGCTTGTGCTTGTGCCTGTTGTTCTGCTTGAGCCTGTTGCATCATCGAATCTATATTTGATTGGTTTTCAGCTTGCTCTTTCAACCCCTCATCAATCAAGTTTTTATCTTTCAATTCTTCAATACATTCAACCCAAGTTTTCTTAACATGGTGTTCAATCAATTGTAAACACTGATCTTGAGGTAAGCCTTGATGAAAGGCGTTTTTTGCAATTTCAAAAATCGTATATGCAATTTTTTGCATAATCGGATCCCAATACTGTTGGGGAATTCCGGATTTTATCAAATCAACAGACTTGTGAAAAGACCATTCCGCAATAATTTGAGTAATCATTACGGCTTGATCAAGATTAAAACCAAGAGATTCATCGTCATACAAAGCCTGTCCTGCCACAGTTGAAAAATTCAACAAAGTATTTGCAACATAATTCTTCTGATTGTCATTAAAATCAGGAGGAATTAATTCCAACGCTTGTTGTGCTAAATTTTGGGCGAACCCTTTGTAGTCAAATCCTTGTATTGCCATTTTAAATGAAAAGTGAATGGTGAGTAGTGAGTGGTTCTTTTCGCTCACTTCGTTCGATAATTTTTATTTATCTAACCTTTCACTTTGCTCAATCCTTTCTATTATTGATTTTTCCAGATAGTAGGAGACTATCCTACTTTTCTTACTTCTAAACTTCCCTAGCTGCCTCGCTTCCTAGCCGCTTAGCTGCTTCTGTTTGAATAATGAAATGGTCTATTCACAACTCACCATTCACTATTCACCAATCTACCCTTGTTCAATCCAGCTCTTAATTTTTTCACCTGCATCTTCATCATCTGCATTTGCAAGTTCTGCAGACAAGTTCGACAATGTATCAGCCAATTGTACCGGATTTTGTTGAGGGATTGCACCTCTTTGCTGTTGTTCAACAAGTCCTTGAGCCAATTCAGATTGTCTTTCTGTTAACTGAACTGCTCTTTGATTAATATCAGACAATTGTTGTTCTTGTTGAGCAGTTTTTTGTCTAAGTTGTTCAACTTCTCTTCTGCTAGCTTCCTGAATTTGTTGTACTCTATTTGAAATAGCCTTGAAAACAATTATTAAACCTATTGCACTCAAAGCAACTGCTAACCACCAAGGATTGCCTGTTTCATCTGGTTTTGGAAGATTTGACGGTTTGTCACCTGCTAAATATGGATCTGTAGAATCTGAAAACGCTATAGAAACATTATCAGCCTTAACTTTTGGACTTGCCGCTTTAGCAATTAATTCTTTTAATTCTTCTAATGTTGTATTTGCAGGAAGTGCATTTTTATCTAATGTTACGGCAATTGAAATATCTTCCACAACTCCTGGTTTTATATATTCATTAGTTTGAGTTTTTGTTACACCATATTGAGTTTCAGTTGCAGTTCTTGAATAGCTTCTGTTTTGATTAGAATTTGAAGCTCCATTCGGCAAACCATTCGGAAGATATACACTAACTGCATTCACATTTTTATTTGAATCACTTGTTTGATCACCCAAACCCTCTCTAAAAGACTGTTCACTAACAGAGGCTTTTCTGTTTGGATCATAATCAATAGTATATTTCTCAACAGGAGCTTGACGAAGAAATGTACTAACTGTAGCGACATAATTACCTTGACCAATCAACCTATCTAACTGTTGATTAACTTTAGATGTCATATATTTATCATTTTCTTCCAAACGTTGAAGCATTTCATCTTCCGCGTCCATAATACTATGATATGTATTACCATTCGTATCAGTAATTGCGATATTTTCAGCAGTCAAACCGGTTACACTTCCTAACAAAAGATTTGTAATTGCTTTAACTTTCAACTGATCTAATTTTGTAGCATCTTTTGCAAGAGAGATTTGAACCGTTGCTGTTACTGGTTTTTGCATTGATGTAAACATTGTTTGCTCTGGAATAGAAATAAACACAGACGCATTATCAACACCATCAATTCTTCTGATTAACCTTGAAAGTTCCCCATTTATCGCACGAGAAAGACGTATTTTTTTATCTTCTTTAGTTGAAGTAAAATCACCTTTATCAAAAATTTCAAGACCAATATTTTGATCCATCAAACCACTCTGAACAATTTGAATTAACGCAGTATCTCTATCAGTTGTATAACAAGCTTTTCTACCAGTTTTACAATCACCCTTTTTTAAATAAAGAATGGATTTTGTACCATCAAGTCTTCTGCTTACAACAATATCGTATTTTGCAAGAAGAGCTTGAATTTCAATAGCTTTACCTGCATTATCGGTAGTTAACAAATCTGCATCCGCTTGCAATGGCTGACCTGTAATTTCAGTTCCATTTGCTGATTTTTTAGAGCCCCCGATAATACTCACGGTTACAATTAGCGCCAAAAATAAAACTACACCGCCAATTATTCCGTACAATAAAGGTTTATTCTCTAATAGTTCTTTAAAATCCATCTTTTACCCTCTTTGTGAGTGCTTGATTTTCCCAAGCTTTTTCCCAAGTCTTTTTAGTTATTCCTAATCTTTTGTTATTCTACACCTGAATTTGCATAACTTTATCATACGCTTGAATGACTTTTCCGGTAAGTTGAGTAGCAACATTGATACTTATTTCAGACTTTGCCATAGCTGTCATTACATCGTGAATATCAACGTTTTTACTTCCGGACATAACATCTTTCAACAAATTATCAGGAGCATTCAATTCTGTATTCAAGTTTTCAACCAAACCTGACATTACCTGTTTAAAATCAGGAGAAGACGGATTTTCAACTCTCGACATCCTTGCAGACGGCATATCTGAAAAACCGGTATCAAGTTTTGTGTGCTGAATTCTTCCTGCTAAATCATATTGCGGATAAAAACTGCTCATCGTGTATCTACCTTTCTTACTACATAATACATGTATATCTTTAAAATTGATATAGCTAACAAGTAAAAATCATCCAAATTCAGTAGAAAAATCTACAAATTTCAATCTAATTTACTACTTGTTTTTGCATGGGTTTAATGATTTTTTCCAAAAAATCAAAATTTTTACAACAAAAAAAAAGATCCTTTTTACACAAAGGACCTTTTCTTCATAATATTTTTCAAAAATTATAAACTTGTTTGAACAAACAAACTAATTATATCATTCAACGCAGA
The DNA here is from genome assembly GCA_934717855.1 of uncultured Candidatus Melainabacteria bacterium. Classification (GTDB taxonomy): domain Bacteria; phylum Cyanobacteriota; class Vampirovibrionia; order Gastranaerophilales; family Gastranaerophilaceae; genus Stercorousia. The sequence goes on along the minus strand of CAKUZI010000006.1, from coordinate 114,985 downwards.
GCATTGTCTTTGGAATTTTTGAGATTGTTTTTCCAAAACATCGATTTGTTTTTTGTATTCCATAATAGATGCTTGACATTCTCTTGAAGAATTATTCAAACTCTCTTGAACTTGTTGAGCTTCTTGTAAAACACTTTTCATAGAAATACCAAGAGCTTCCATAGTTTGTTTAATAATCAAAGCACCTGTTTGTTTAGAAACACCCGCCGGCAATTGATTTATAAGTTGTTTCAACACTGCAATATTTGTTGGAACTTCAAAACCATCCAATTCAGGAGCAAAAGAATCTCTATCCATCATATTTGGAATTGAAGATGGCTGAGTATAATTGGAAACATGCTGGCTAGCGAAGCTTGAAGTTGTATTTTCAAACATATGAGCTTCAGAACCTGTATTTTCACTTTCTACAGCATCATTAGGCTCTGCTTCTGCCGTATTATAAATAGGTTCTTCTTCATTGTATACAATTTCATTTTCAGCAGAAACCGAATGTTCTGCAGGTGGAACAGGATTTTCTACTACACTTTGAATTTCAATATCTGATTGTTGTTTCAATGCTTCAACAATCTTTTTTCCAACGCCTTCTGTTATTCTATTACTTACCATCAATAAAACCTCTTTCACAGGCAATTATAATATATTAATAAAATTATTTCAAGAAATTCAAAAAATAGTTACAAAATAATAAGAAAACATTCTTTTTTTGATTAATATGTTATAATTGTAGCGAGGATAACAGACTAAGGGGAACTAAATATGAAACGCAGAGCTTTTATTAGCGTATATGACAAAGTTGGATTAATTGATTTTGCAAAAAATTTGACCGAAAAATTTGATTATGAAATTGTTGCAGGCGGTGATACATACGAATTACTGCGCAGTGCAGAAATTGAAGTAATAAATCTTTCCGAATTTTCAAACACTGCAGGCTTATTAATGAATAAATTTGAAGCTCTGAGCGAAACAATTTTGGCAGGCATTTTAGCTAACAGTTCGGATGTAAGAGAACTTAACGAGCTTGAAAAACTTGCTATAAAATCTTTTGATATGGTAGTTGTTAACGTTTGTCCATTTGAAAAAATTGCAGGAGAATATTCAAATATTGATGATATTGTAAAAAACATTGATATTGCAGGAATTACTTTATTAAGAGCAGCTTCTAAAAACTATAGAAACGTAACAGTTATAACCGATAAAGTCGACTATTATGTCGCATTAAACGCAAATGAATTTGGACGTATGAAGCTTGCTGTAAAAGCTTTTAACCTAACTGCAAATTATGATAGGCTAATTTCAACTGTTTTATCTGAACAAACCGGAGAAAAACAATTTAAAACTCTTAATTTTGAAAAACTTAAAGACCTCAAATATGGTGAAAACCCTCACCAAAAAGGTGCCATTTACAAAACAGAAAGAATGGCCAATTACGAAGTTTTAGATGATAAAGAATTGTCATTTAATGATGTGTTAAACGTTACCGAATCTGCAAACATCGTTAGTGAATTTTTTGACGTAAACGCTGTTTCAATAATCCGCCATACTAAACCTTGCGGAGTTGCTCTTGGACGTTCAACCTACGACGCATACACAAAAGCTTTTGACTGTGATCCGATAAGCTCATTTTATGGAACTGTTGGCTTTTCAAAACCTGTAGATGAAGAAGTCGCAAAACACCTAAATTCTATGGCAGTTGAAGTTATTGTGGCTCCAGATTACACTCCAAATGCATTGGAACAATTCAAGGATAATCCTGAAATTAAGTTAGTAAAGCTTAATACTCCATTGCATGAATACAAAAAACTTATACAAGAAGATATAATTATGACCCCGTTTGGAGCTCTTGTGCAAGATAGTGACTTGAGTGAACTTGACAAAGATTTATTCAAAGTTGTAACAAAAGCAAAGCCAACTAAAGAACAAATTGAAGATGCAATATTTGCATGGAAAGTTGCAAAATTTGCGAAATCAAACTGTGCAGTAATCGCAAGAGATTTTAAAACAGTCGCAATTGCGCAAGGCCAAACAAACTCTATTGTAGCGGTTGAACAAGCTCTAAATTACGCTTGCGACAACTCAAAAGAAGCTGTATTGGCATCTGACTCAACAATTCACGCAGAAGACTGTATTTATTCAGCAATTCAAGGTAGAATTAGTTTAATCATTCAACCTGGAGGTTCAGTAAAAGATCAGCAAATTATTGATACTTGTGATAAATATGGAATTGCAATGATTACAACAGGTATAAGAAACTATAAACAATAATTATTCGAAAGGAATTTTATAATGGAATTAAAATCTTGGGAAGACTATTTTTTAGATTTAGCAAAAACTTGCGCAAGCCGTTCAAATTGTTTAAGAGCACAAGTCGGAGCTGTAATAGTCGGAGAAGATAAAAAAATTAAAGCAACAGGTTACAACGGAACTCCATCTAAAGTAGAATCTTGTTACGAACGCGGGGAATGTTACCGAATAAAAAACAATATTCAATCCGGAACTCGTTACGAAACTTGCCGTTCAATACACGCTGAACAAAACGCAATTATCCAAGCAGGCCAAGATCGTTGCAAAGATGCCACAATGTATATTTGGGGACATAATTTCATTTGCATATTGTGTAAAAGGTTTATTGTTCAATCTGGAATAAAAAATGTTGTTTTACGCAAAGACGAAAACTCTCCAGTTATTCATGTTACAGTAGATGACATTAGACGAGAATTGGAAGAATAAAAATTAGTTATAGAACTCAAAGACTTAAATAAAAAAAGTAGAACTGTAAGTTCTACTTTTTAAAATTTATTTATGAATACCTAAATGAGCTTTGAATATTCTTATCTAACATACCTTTACAAGAATCGTATTCAGCATCAATCATTTTCAATCTGTTTTGATATTCTTGCATTTGCATATCCAGTTTTTGTTCAAGAACTTTCAACTTCGCCTGTCGTTGTTGAAGCATTTTGGTTGTAGGCGACTCCGGATCATAATCATTTCCAACCTGCATCAAATCACTTACAGACTGAGACAACCCCATTTTAGTCTGGGTAATCAATTGGATTTTGTATTCCAAATCCAGTCTTTGTTGTTGAAGATACATTAATCTGATTTGTGAGGTAAGTAATCCCATTTTATCTTCCTTTATCTTGTTTCATTAAGGTGATTACCTTGCAGAAACGTGTGTTGATTGTTTTCTGCAATCAACTGTTCCATTTTTTGAAACTGATGACGGTGATAGTTTAATCTATATTGCGCCATCTTTCGTTTCTTATTCATCGTCAAAAACTCTTTCAAGCCTTCAACAAATGAATTTGTCATTGATTTTATAGGATTCTTTCTTATCAGAAAGTTTTTCGAATATATTAAGAAGTCTATTAACCTTTTTATATTCGTTTCTAAAGTATCTCGAAGCATTTTTCTCCTTACACTTTAGACCTACATGTATATTAAAACAATTTACACACAAATATTGCCATGATTGGAAACATTTGCTTAACATGTCTTAATCATGTTAGTCATAGTACTCTTATTATTACGGATAAATTTTCATAAACTTTAATGTTAACAAAAAACATGTAAACTTTGTTTACATGTTTTGAATTGCTTTACTGTCACCCTCTATAGAGTCTTTCAGCATCTTTTTAACGACATCGCCTTGCGTATCAAGCATTTTACAAACCGTTTCAATATTTCTAACTTTTTGAGAAAGGATTGTATCAGCATTTGCGGTAATATTACCTGTTACATTTTGATAAGCAGCCAACGCGGCAGAAGAAGTTCCCTGCATTAAATTACCCATTACAAGAGCAGGAAGCCCGTATTCGCCCAAATATGGCGCTGCAGCTTGCATAATTCCGCCCCAACCTGAAATAAGTCCTGCAACAGGCATAACCAAATTCTTCATAGAAAACCCATAACCGTTTGCAGCACCTAATCCATATGCTGCAGCACTTGCAACATCAGCAATTCCGCCAACACCTGATGCGTAACCGGTTGCAACTCCGCTATCTGTTCCCCAACCGCTCACGATTGAAGAAGCCCCCCCAGTTGCATAGCCATCTAATCCCCATGAAACAGGAGCAGCGCCGGACGGAAATCCTGAAAAGTTATACAAAGAATCTATTCCATAAGAAGATCCGCCATTAAAACTTGAAGCATAAGAAGTTCCGGGAACATTCATTGTTTGAGAAGCACCAAAAACGGTTGCAAAAGACGATGGTGCCAACAAACTTGCGATATTATATAAGAAACCGCCTGTTGCCCCAAAACCTGAGCCTAACCCATTTCCGGAAACAGTTAAATCTCTAAGTTGATCATATGTTTCCCATAACTGAGCCTTTGCATCGCCACTGGCTGACCCGAATTTATTTGCTATTACAAGATAACTATCATTTTTGTAAGCCATTTAAAATTTAAACCTCTTAATCTTATTCAAAAGTTTTGTACGTAGATTCGATATTTTTATCAATAACCTTTTTAACTGATTCCATTTCAGTCTGTAAAGCCTCTTGTTCAGTGTCTAGCTGTCTCAAGCGCAATTCAAGAGTTCTATCTTGTTCTTGAATTTTTTCAGTTTTTGCGTTAATATCAGCAATCTTCTTTTCGTAAACCTGCATATCATAATTATATTGATTCATTGCGTCATTATAAGCATTTTCATCAGTTGTAGTTTCTGTTTTCAAGGCATAAGTAGCAGTTGTATCTTCATATCTAATACTTTGCGGACGTCCAGAATCATCTAGTTGAACAAACGCTCTTTGTTTTTGTTCAATTTTTGTTGAAACATTTTCTGCATTATACATAGTTAATTTATTTTGATTTTCTGTTGGTTTTGAAGGATCTGGGGCACTTTGGGCAGTCGTTTTCAAATCCTCTAAAGTTGCAAAATAAGTTTTTCCGCCTGAAGTCCAAGTATAAATTTCATCAGAAGACGAAATGCTTTCTGCCGGGAACTGTTTACGAATTTGTTCTAACGCTGTTTTTTGAGTCGTATCAGCAGAATCATACGGATGAACTTCACTGTTTCCTACATAAGCAGGAACATTCTCGTTAATTCTATATGAGCCTAAATCAGCAGTTCCTGCAACAGCCTTATTCAAATCTGATAAAGTCGTAAACGCCAATTTACCATCTGCATCAGTATATGTATAAACACTGTTTACATCTACTTTAGCAAAATCAGGATAATCCGTAACTAACTTAGAATAGATATCTTTCTGTTCTTGAACAGACGGATCATATTTAGAAACAGTCTGCCCATCCACAGTATAAGTTTTTGTAGCATCATCATATTTTACACTATCTTTAGGAACCAAACTTTTTTCAGCTTTTGTTTCAAAACTTACTTGAGGATTTGTCTTTTTAGATTGAATTCCGGTATACACATCTGCATAATGATAATGTGAAATCATATAATTGTAACCATCCGGATCATTTACCAACTCTGACATATCCGTAATAGTTTCGGTATTAGTGCCGTCTTGATATGAATATTGAAGTGTAGTGTAATCTTGTGTGCTAGGAGCAGTTGGAACTTCTAGGGCTAACAACTCATTAAAAGTATTTGCACTTTGATTTGCCAAAGCCGTACGAGCTTGGTTAATCTGTTGTCCTTCATATTCTACGTTTGTCTTTCTTGCTGTCAAGCCTAAATATCTAGCTTGTGAAGCTGCCATACCCATAAGCTGCTCTCCTTTAATCTACCTGCTCATTTTGGTTTATAATGAAGTTTTTTCAAAAGTCAACATTATATAAAAAATTATACGGTACAAATCACAAAATTAATATAAAAAAATCGATAAAATCATACATTTATATGAGTAAAAAATAGAAATTTCATACGTATAAATTAAAGAGAAAAGAAAACGAGTGGGAAAATTTTCATTTCACCACTCGTTTTTCTATTTGTTATAAAACCTATGCTTTGTATGAAGATAATAAATTATCAATTACATTTGGCTTATATTCTATTTTGCCATATTCAGAAATTTGTAATCCTAATTCACGAGGATTTCTATTACTATAGAAATCAAAATATTCAATAGGGTCTACATAGCTTCCTTTTACCTGTACGCAACCATTTTTATCAAATTCAAATGATTTGTTTCGGAAGCCATCTTTAAAATAAATATTACCTGAATTTTTTCTATAACCATTTGTACCATATTGTTTTTCCAATTTTAAATTTGCGCCATATTTGTTATCTAAAACCATATCAGTTCCGACTTGTTGTTTCATTCCTCTATCATAAGCCATAGAGCGCTTATTAATAAATGTTAAATCACCTTGTTTTTGAACTAAATATTTTTCATTTTCTACAGATTTTAAGTAAGTAAAATCACCATTTGCGCCATGAAAACGTTCTGTACGTAATGCACCTTTTGTAGCTGTTTCAAAAACAACTCTATCACTACCTGGCTTACGATAATATCTCATATGAGTTCCATCTTTTGTTATAACTTGTGTCATATTCAATTGTTCAGGCCCATAACCAGTAAGTTTTGCTGTATTCAATAGTGGGCGTTCTGCAACTAATTGTTGTGGAGTTGGCGCAGGTAATGCCTTTGGTTGTTTTGAAATAATTTCTGACAAAGTTGGACCTTGTGGAACTGCAGGTTTTGTTGCCTCTTTTTCTACGCTTTTCACTGCTTTTGCAGTATATTTTGAAGCTTTTGCTTCAAATCTTGCACCTGCAGATGTCATTTTACGTCCTGCATATCCAAATACTTTTCCCATAATTCTTGAAATACCCATATCAATTTTTCCTTTCTAATTTTATACTTTTCAAATATCCCCGAAATCGATTTCCCTTACTCATTTATAAAAACGTAAGGGCTGGAAAAATTGACATAGTGCCCCGCCCAGCATAGCATAGCATAGCATAGAGGCATTATGACAGGGTTTGAGCCTATTTTAAATTCATTTTTACATTTCTTAACATGTGGTATTTTGGCATTCTACCTCACAAAAACTTTTTCAATAAAAAGAGGTGCAACAAAACTGTTACACCTCTTTGTTTTATATATTTAAAAAGACCTATTCTTCAGGTTTTTCTTCGCCTGCTTCAGCTTTTTCAGCATTAATTGTCAAGGCAATTCTCTTATCTGTAGGATTGAACTTAAGAATATAAGTATCAACCTTGTCGCCAACTTGCAAAATGCAATCTTTTTGATTTTGCAATTCTACAACTTCTGCGTGAGGCAACAAAGCTTCAACACCAGGGAATACTTCTACAAAAGCGCCAAAGTGTTTAATTCTAGTAATCTTACCTTCCACTTTGTCACCCTCTTTAATATTCTTTTCAGCTTCAACCCAAGGATCAGGTTCAAGATTTTTCAAACTCAATGATACACGTTGTTTGTCGTGATCAACAGCGATAACTTCAACATCAATTTTGTCACCAACATTCAAAATGTCTGTCGGATGATCAATCCATCTCCAAGACAATTGAGACAATGGCAACAAGCCATCAATACCGCCTAAGTCAATAAAAGCACCGAAATCAGTAATTCTAACAACATCACCTTTTACAATTTGACCGGCTTCAATTTGAGAGAATACATTTTTTCTAGCTTCAACAACTGTATCGTCATAAACCTTTTTATTAGAAAGAATAAAGTTATTTTGTTGAGGGTCAAGAGTAAGGATTTTAACCTCAATTTTGCCACCAACTTCTAATTCACTTTCTTTAACTCTTAATTGAGATGATGGGATGAAACCTCTTACGCCTGAAACTTCAACAAGCACACCACCTTTAACAACTCCGGCAATTGTACCAAGAATTGTTTCATCAGTTTCTTTTGCTTTTTCAAGTTCTTTCCAAGCATAAGCAAGGTCAACTTTCTTTTTAGAAAGAAGAAATTTACCATCTTCATCTTCTTCTCTGATAATCAAAAACTCATATTCATCACCTTTTTTGAATTTTTGTTCAACATTTTCATCTTTGTCCACAGCTTCACGTGTAGGAACAACGGCAATTGTTTTAGCGCCAATATCAACCATAACGCCCTGGCTGTCATAACCACATACGATGCCTTTAACTAAATCACCTTTTTGAAATTTGTAATCATACTTTTTCAGTAATTCTTCAAAATCTAACTCACTTGATGTCATTTTTACTCCATTTGTCATAAGACACTAATCTGTCAACTTTGTGAACATTGTAACAAATTTTTTAAAATTTGTAAAGTTTTATGTTAATTTACTTAACAAAAATGGGTTAAACTGAGAAACATTGAACTTGTTGCGACTTGCATATTCTGCAATGTTAAACGGTTTTATTACCGGAACTTTAGACATAATTTTCTCCTTTTTTATTCATAAGAAAACGAAACATGAGATATTTTGCCACATGTTTCGTTTTAAATAAAGTTATATTAAGAAACCTGCCTATGCTTTCAAAGATTCAATCAAATCTGAAATTGTTTTTTCTTGAACTTCAATTTCTTCAATTCTTGATTTTGTTTGTTCAATCAATTCTTTTGGAGCATTTGCTACAAATTTCGGATTATTAATTCTTCCTGAAAGTGATTTCTTTTCGTTTGTTAATTTATCCAATTTCTTTTGTTGACGAGCAATTTCAGCATCTAAATCAATCAAATCCGCCAACGGCAAAATTATCTTTGATGCTGAAACAACTGCTGTTGCACTCTTTGGAAGAACAGGGGCGTTCATCTCAGCATAAGAAATATTTTCCACCCTTGCCAATCGTTTGATATATGCTTCAATTTCTTCAAAAATCGGTTTTTCATCTTTTTCTGCTCTAATTTCAATATCACACTTAATTGATGGTGAAATATTGAAACTTTGACGAACATTTCTCAATGAAGTAATTGTTTCAAACACCAATTCCATTTCTTGAGCTTCTTTAGGGAATTCTAATTCTTTTCTAAACATTGGGAAGTTAGAAACAATGATAGCTGATTTCATTTCATCGTCACCCAATTGTTGAGATGGTTTTGAAATCAATTGCCATACTCGTTCTGTAATATGAGGCATTACAGGGTGAAGCATTCTCAAAGACATATCAAGAACGTATCTCAAAACTCGTTGAGTATTTGCTTTAAGTTCAGCGTCTTGAAGTTGAATTTTAGCGATTTCAACATACCAATCGCAGTATGAATTCCAGAAGAAATCATAAAGAACGTGAGCGACTTCTCCAATTCTGAATTCTTTGATATTTTCATTAACTTCCTTAGCTGTCTTATTCAATTTGTCCAAAATCCACTTGTCAGCAATTGTAAGATTTGAATAATCAATATCTTTATTATCAACGCCATCAAGGTTCATCAACACAAATCTAGAAGCATTCCAGATTTTATTTGCAAAGTTTCTACCGTATTCAAATCTTTCTTCGCTCATCTTGATATCTTGACCGCCATATGTACAAAGTGAAGTCATAGTAAATCTCAAAGCGTCACAACCATATTTGTCAATAATTTTAACTGGATCAATTGTGTTGCCTTTAGATTTTGACATCTTTTGACCTTTTTCATCGCGAATTAGGCCGTGGATATAAACTGTTGAGAATGGAGCTTTTTTCGTGAATTCCAAGCCCATAGTAATCATTCTTGCAACCCAGAAGAAAATAATATCAAAACCTGTTACAAGCGTTGTTGTAGGGTAGAATTTCTTAAAATCTTCACTCTCAGTATTCGGCCAACCCATTGTAGAGAACGGCCACAATCCTGATGAGAACCAAGTATCAAGACAATCTGTATCTTGTACGTAATTTTCAGGATCCGGATTTTCTTTAGCTACAACCATTTCGCCTGTAACTTTGTGATAATAAGCCGGAATTTGATGTCCCCACCAGATTTGACGAGAAATACACCAATCACGAATATTTTCCATCCAACCTAAATAGTTCTTTTCCCATCTATCAGGAACAAATTTAATTCTACCGTCTTTAACAGCTTTGATAGCTTCTTTTGCCAAAGGTTCCATTTTTACAAACCATTGTTCAGAAAGTAACGGTTCAATTGTAGTTCCGCAACGTTGACATTTGCCTACATTGTGTTCATGATCACGTGTTCTTAGCAAAAAGTTGTTGTAAGAAAGCATTCCAACAATTTTTTCTCTTGCTTCATACCTGTCAAGCCCATGAAGTTCTTCAGGAACTTCTCCACAAGCTTTCATTGTACCATCATTGTTGATAACCCAAATTGGTTTCAAATTGTGACGTTTACCAACTTCAAAGTCATTAGGGTCGTGTGCCGGAGTAATTTTAACAGCACCTGTCCCAAAGTTTTTGTCAACATATTCATCAGCAATAATAGGAATTTCTCTACCTGAAAGCGGAATAATAACTGTTTTTCCAACTAATTCAGAATACTTGTGATCATCTGGGTGAACAGCAATAGCAACATCACCAAAGATAGTTTCTGGACGAGTAGTAGCAACAATAATTGCGCCACTTTCACCTTTAACGGGATAAGAAATTTCCCACATATGACCTTGTTCAGTTGCATATTCTGTTTCAACATCAGAAATTGCACTGTTGCAACGAGGGCACCAGTTTACAATATATTTACCTTTATAAATTAAACCTTTTTCATAAAGTCTTACAAAAACTTCTTTAACAGCGTCTGAACAACCTTTGTCAAAAGTAAATCTTTCTCTTGAACGGTCGAAAGAAGCACCTAAGCGTTTACATTGATCTAGAATTGCACTTTTGTGTTCATTTGTCCATTTCCAAGTTCTTTCAACAAATTTTTCTCTACCTAAATCGTAACGAGTCAATCCCTCTTTTGCCAATTGTCTTTCAACAACGTTTTGAGTAGCCAAACCTGCGTGATCTGTTCCCGGAACCCAAAGAGTTTCGTAGCCCGCCATTCTGTGATAGCGAACCAATATATCTTGCAATGTTTCATCCAAAGCGTGCCCCATATGCAAAACACCTGTAACATTTGGAGGCGGAATTACGATAGAATAAGGCGGTTTGTCGCTTTTTGCATCAGCCTTAAAATATTCTCCATCTTCCCAAAACTTATAAATACTGTCTTCTGTTTCTTTGGGGTCGTATACTGTAGGTAAATCTTCAATTTTTGTTGCTGTCATATATCAAAATCCTCTTATTTTTCCGTATATATAGAAAATAGCACAAAAACAAAGATTATGGTATAAGTAAAATATGAAAAAGATATTTTTTACTATATTTTTAAGTTTTTTCATGTTGACTTCACAAGCAAACGCAACAAACTTTTGGGAATATGCACAAAAGCCATATGTGGGAATGGCGTATAGTGAAGCTTTAAACCAAGAACTTCCATTTCTTTTAATCTTTGCAGAACCAAAAAATATTGTTGTACTCTCAAAACTTATGCCATTAGTAGAAATGGTTTATAACGATTTCAAAGGACAATACAATTTTTGCATTATAAATACGAGTATTGAAGAAAATGACGAACTTGTTAAATTTTTCAACCCCAAAAAACTTCCGGCGCTATATCTTATTGACACACATAAACGAACTTACACTCTTATAGAGAAAAAATATTACAACAAACATGCACTGAAAAATATTTTAACCAAATTTAAAAACGGCACACTTTTTGATTAATATTATTTTCTCTTTAGTCATTCTAAAGAAAACAACTATTTTATGTTAGAAGAATCTTTTAATAATCACAAATTGGAGATTCTTCGCTAATCGCTCAGAATGACTAACAAAAAGCTTATTACTTCATGTCCTCCACTTAAGAGAGGACTTTAGAAAGATTTCACCTCTCCGGGGGTAGAGGTCGAAGTCGTTTGCGAACGGATGTGAGCATTACGAATTCGGGAGAGGGGTTAATTTTTTGTATAAAAATACTTATTACTCAATGTCCTCCACTTGAGGGAGGACCGAAATCTTTGATTTCGAGGAGGGGGAAAGTAATAGTGATAGTTTTTTAATTTTTATCAAACCCAACCCCTCTCTCTAGCTCTCTCCCTTGGAGAGAGAACTTTAGGCATTTATTTTAAAGCAGGTCGTGGAACAAAGTCCGCGATAACAAATATTGACGAAATTAAAAAACATGTCATCGCACACGGAAAATGAATAAATTAATAATTATTAAATTTGAATCCCCCCCCGAAAAGCACATCCAAAACTTAAATTTTTCATTCTTATCTCTCTAATTTATGTATAACAGTGCCAGTTTAACATATCCTACATTTTCTTGCTACTAAAAAACGGAACAATTATAACAATTGTCCCGTTTTTATTAACTTTTTATTTTTCGCTTATACTTACGCTTTTGGAGCTGCGTTTGCAATAATGTCCATTTCATCTAATGATGCATAAACAGCGTGGCATCCACAATCTACATACAAGATTTGACCGGTTGTACCTGTTGACAAATCAGATGCTAAATACAAACCAGCTTTACCAACATCTTCCAATGCAACGTTTCTGCCAAGAGGAGCTTTTGCAATAGCTGCTTTAAGCATTTTATCAAAACCTGAAATACCTTTAGCAGCAAGTGTTTTAACAGCACCTGCAGAAATACAGTTAACTCTAACACCTTTTTTACCAAGGTCTGCTGCCAAGTATCTCATTGAAGATTCAAGAGCTGCTTTTGCAACACCCATTACGTTATAGTTTGCAACAACGTATTCAGACCCCAAGTATGTAAGAGCGAAGATTGAACCACCCTCATTCATAATAGGTTCAGCGTGGTGACACAAAGAAACTAAAGAATAAGCACTTACGCCAAGAGCTAAATCCCAACCTGCACGAGATGTGTCGATAAATCTACCTTGCAAATCTTCTTTAGCAGCAAATGCAACAGCATGAACTACAAAATCTAATTTCCCGTAAACTCTTTCACATTCTTTAAATACAGCTGCAACTTCGTCATCTTTTGTTACGTCACAACTCATAATAATTTTAGCACCCATATCTTCTGCGATAGGTCTAACACGTTTTTCCATAGCTTCACCAGCATAAGTAAATGCAATATCAGCACCTGCATCGTGAAGTTGTTTTGCAATAGCGTAAGCAATTCCGTGAGTGTTAGAAACTCCGAAAATTACACCCTTTTTACCTTCCATTAGTTTCATAAGTTTATATCTCCCTCTTTTAACTAACTAAAATACAAGACAATCGTAACATGAACAGAAAAAAATGGCAAATGAATTTGGTGAATTGTGAGTAGTGAATAGTGAATAGTCCATTTATGAAACAAAAAATTTTATATTACGAGTTTAATCCCAGAATATTTTAGTAGCTTATTTTGAAAAAGACTACTCACCACTCACTATTCACTACTCACTAAAATATTAACATTTGTAACAACATGCAAACATGCTGAAATCAGCGTGTTTGGAATGTTTTTATATATTTAAGAGAGTAAAAAAAGAGAGCTAACTATGGGCGTTTCAAACGTAAACAACTTAAAAAACATTGATTTGAGCAAGCTTTCACTTTTGCAAAAAAGCAAAGGTGCTCAATCAAGCAAGCCTGAATATATGAAAATGACAGGCTCTATTTTTAATGCTCCACAAGTTAAAGCACAATCTACTACTACGACACAACTTACTACTTTAAACACAAACAGAAGCATAACAGATTTTAAATCACAACCAAAACAAACAGAAGAAAAAAAAGAAGAAAGTATCAATAATAACAGCGTTAAATCTCTAAGTAGTCAAGCTAAAAAAGGTACTCAAGAAACTGAAACTAATACTAAAGCAGTTAAAAACTTCTCAGCAGAAGGGAAAAAATTAAGAAAAAACGCACAAAAAGACGAAAAGAAATTCCAATCACAATTACAACAACAACAACAAGCTATTATAAAAGATAACGCAAAACTTGAAAAACTAATTCAAGCTTCAGAAGAAGCTCAATTAGAAATTAATAATGCACAAAATGAATTAGACGGTTTGTTAGGTTCTTCAAGTTTTACTCTAAATGCCGGAAATGGCACTCAAGGAGGTCAATCAACAAATCCGAACCAAGATAGAATAAAACAACTTCAATCAATAATCGGGTCAAAAACAAACCTTGTTCAAAGCAACGGAACTCAAATCTATTCATTAAGAAGAAGTTCTTCAAGAACTCTTTCAAGAATGAATAGAACAAATGCAAATTTTATAAAAATAAACAAACAAAACACAAAAGCAATTAAACAAAACCAAACACAAACAAGCGGAGCTATAAAAACTGCGACAAAAATAGAACAGCTCAGCGCAATTACAGAACAAGCCGGGAAAGTGCTGGATCTTACAGGACAAGGCTTAGTAACAGCCGGACAAGCTCTTGCTTCTAGCCTTAACCCAGTTACTGCCGCTATTGGTTCTGCAATGATTGCGACCGGAACTGTAATGTCAAAAATTGGTACTGTTGCAGAAATGGTCGGTCAATACGGACAAGCTGCTGCAAACATTACTAAAACAGCAGCATACGCAGCAGAAGGCAACCTAATGGGAGCAATGACAAGCGCAGCTGCTGCAATACAAACAGGTGCAGCAGCAACTAAATCAACCAAGAACTTGAAAGACACATTCGAAGACATCGACCAAAGAGCTCAAGAAGCTACTAAAAAAGCTACCGCAAATCAAGTCGCAAAAGAACAAGTTAAAGAAATGAAAAAGAACGGCGAGCTTAGTGGTATGACTAAAAAACAAGAAAAAGACTTTAGAAAAAATCTTAGCAAAGATTTACAAGCTACAGAATTTGGCAAAAAAGATGCTAATATCACTGGAAATTGGTCTAAAAAGCAAGCTCAACAGTATAAAGAACAAATGACTACTAAAGGAACTGACGGACAGTCTATTGTTGATAAAGCAAAAAACAACGTAACTAAAAAATATAATACAAATTTAAAATCACAACTTGAAAAAGCTGGACTTGATGGCAAATTCGAAGTTAAAGGCGGTAAAATTATTGATAAAACAACAGGAAGCGAAGTTTCTATTGATAACTTAAAAAAAGCTGGAGATAAAGGAACTGCGAAATCTCTTAATGCTTCAATAAAAAATGCTAGAAAAACAACAAATTCTTCATTTGCAAACGCTGCAACAAAAGCTAAAAGATCAACACAAAAATTCGATTTCCAAAAATTCTCACAAGGCATAATGTCAACAGCAGCATTATTTAATGCTCAAAACACAGGAAACGCTCAAGGAACAAGCGGTTCTGCACCTCAATGGAATTTAGATGCTGATCCTAAAATGAGAAGAATTAGAAAATCAAGAATTGCAACAATGCGCCACGCATCTTACGTATAAAACATCGCGGATTTAAAAATCACCCGCGATGTTTTAGTTTAAATATATATTGACCTATTTTACATAAGACAAGTCATTTGTTTGATTTCGCATTGCAGCTTGTTCTTCTAACAACAAATTCATATAAAGAAGTTTATTTGCTGTCATTTGATCAAGGTTTGTAAATTCAGCCCCTGCACGTCTATCTGTTGCTGAGACAATCTTGACATCCGCATTTATATTCAAATTGCCGTAAGAAATATTTACCGGGACAATATCGCCAACTTTCAAATCATTATGGTGAGTTACCGCGATACCACCTCTTGAAATATCTATTAATGAATCAATTTGAGTATTTTCTGCTAGTTGAACAGGATTTCTGTTATCTTGAGCAGGGAACCTCATGTAGTGACGTTTATCAATTGAGTTCACGTTATATTCAACAACACGTTGTTTATAAGTGTCTTTATAATCAGCTCTTGTTTCCGAATCATCATCGGTATCTGTATCGCTGTCTGAGTCACTATCAATATCGCTGTCTGTATCAGTATCAGTATCAGTGTCTGAGTCACTGTCCATATCGCTATCTGAATCTGTATCAGTATCCGTGTCTGAATCACTATCCATATCGCTATCTGAATCTACATCAGTATCTGTATCCGAATCCGTATCATTATCTACATCAGTATCAGTGTCTGTATCAATATCCGTATCGGTATCTGTATCCGTGTCAACGTCAGTATCTGTATCCGTATCAATATCTGTATCGGTATCGTTATCGGTGTCAATATCAGTATCTGTGTCCGTGTCAGTGTCTGTATCAATATCCGTATCAGTATCTGTGTCGTTATCTGTATCTACGTCGGTATCGGTATCAGTATCTGTATCAACATCAGTATCAGTGTCTGTGTCGATATCCGTATCGGTGTCAGTATCCGTATCAATGTCCGTATCTGTGTCTGTATCGATATCCGTGTCGGTATCATTATCTGTATCAATGTCTGTATCCGTGTCAGTATCGGTGTCAACATCGGTATCAGTATCTGTATCAGTATCAGTATCTAGCGGATAATCAGGTTCATCATCCTTTGGAACTACAAGGTTATCATCATCTTCCTCTGTTCCTTTTTTATTAGGGTCTTTAACTCCATCATAATCAGGATCATCTCCTTGAGAACTTCCACCATAATAATAGTTTCTATCTTTAGGATCTTGACCTATTGCAGTAACATCATCCGGTCTAACTGCTTTTGTTCTAATAGAAACCGGTTTTGTAGAATCTGTTCCATTTTGCAAAGGATTTGTTGTATTATCATTTGTCAAAGTAGACTTGCCATCAGGTCTGTGTTTACCCATATTAAAGTAATATCCGCCTGCATAAGCATTATCTGCGACCATTGTTAAATCTTGTTCACCACTCGGTCTGC
This sequence comes from uncultured Candidatus Melainabacteria bacterium, assembly GCA_934717855.1. Classification (GTDB taxonomy): domain Bacteria; phylum Cyanobacteriota; class Vampirovibrionia; order Gastranaerophilales; family Gastranaerophilaceae; genus Stercorousia. Next base: position 98,372 of record CAKUZI010000006.1, on the reverse strand, counting down.
CTTCGCCTTTTCCATAGAATTTACCATTTTTAACTACAATTGTTGAATCTGCAGCGTGTTCATAACCCGGAGCTTCATTTGGATCTTTGTAGCTTCCTAAGTCTAGAGCAGTAAGTTTTGCTTTTTCAAGCTTAACACCGTTTGGCCCATAATAATCTTGAGGATAAGTTGGAACTTCTCCGAGATGTTCAATATACATATTTTTTCCGCGAGTTGTGATTTTTACATTTTTCGCAGTTGTTTCTCCAATATATACATCTCCGGAAAATTCTGCATTTACGTTACCTGTTCTTGAAATAATCGCGCAAGCATTAGTATCAAGTTTAGTTCCGTCTGCTTTATCCATACCTTTTACGTTAATATCTTTAATTGCTAAAATATCAACGCCTTGTTTTGGCTTATTCACATCTGTTACTACGTGAGGATTTCTTGCATCATCACCATAGAAAATATGTTCAACTCCATTTTGTCTGAATGTTAATGCTTTGTCTTTTGAACCAACATTTCCGCTTGAAATAATCGAAATTCCGGTTCCCTCAACATTAGGATTTTGAGAGTTTGTAGAAGCATTCAAAATGTCATAAGATTTTGAACCCTTAACTGAACTGTCAGCCAATAGAATAACTCTGCCATCAGCCTTAATTTGGTCAACTCTCATATTGTTATTCAAACTTGCCATATTAACTAATGACTCATTTGTTCCCTTTGTGCTTATTGCTTTAATGTTACCATCAACATTTACGTTAACAGATTTTGTTAAATCTCTGCCGTTTGGTCCAATTCCTGTACAAACGCCATCTGCACAAGGCCCAACTTCTTTGCCTACTGCGCCATTTTTAACATCAATGTTTAGGTTTTTTGAAGCCTTAATCAATGTTTCTTTTGTACCGAAGTTATATAAATTTCCGTTTTGAATTTGAATATTTACATCGCCTGTAGAATTCAAATTGTTGTTTCCGGTGTAATCCCCAAGTACAACATTTGAATTTTTGTTGTTTATGTTAATTCCGTTAGCGTTAACGTGTCCTTTTACATTAATTCCGTTTTTACCTGTGTTTGTGATATTTGCACTGTGAGTAGAGTTTTTAACCAAACCACCATTTGCAATATTGACACCATTGTCACCTGTATTTGTAACAATAAGATCTCCACCTTGGTTGTTCAACAATCCGGTTGAAGCAATCAAAACGCCTGAACCTGTGTTATCAACAAGTAATTTTCCACCTTTATTTGCAACCGTACCTGATACATTAACTTCGCCATTACTATTAACAAGCAATGTATCGCCGTTTGAATTCAATGATTTACCAGAAACTTTGATACCTTTAGAACCTAGGTTGGTAATTTCTGTACTTCCAGTTCCAAAGTTTTTCATTGTTCCGGCAATCTCAGTACCACCATTTGCTCCATATGTTCTGATTGAAATACTTCCATTATCATTTGCAAAAGCATTTGCACTCATGTTATCAGTGTTTACAAGTTTATTAAACAACGCTTCTGCTTGTCTATTTGAAAGAATTTTTGTAGCATCTTTTACGCCGGCCATAACAAGTGCATTTTGCCCTACATTTACATCCGCAGCGTTTATATCAACAAAATTACGAGCTAAAACTTTACCGTCAATTTTTACGGAACCTGTTCCCTCGCCCAATTTGGATTTGTAATTTGCAATCAAGCTTGGATTTCTCAAATCACTTTTATATTTTTCATAACTATTACTGTCTGGAGTCAAAATAGATAAAGAACCTACATTTAAAACACCGCTTGAACCTACAACCATACCATTTGGCGAAATAAATACGGCATGCCCGTTATTAAACTCACCATTTTTGTTAACCGCATTAACAATACCTTGAATATTAATTTGGTTATCAACCATGTTTACAAAAGTGTCTAAATCTTGACCTTGAAGATGGAAAATGAGATTTGCAATATCACCCTCACTCAAATCAAAGTTTTGATATTTTCTAAAACCTATATTACCTGCCGGATTTTTAGCGGTAGGCGTAATATCATAAACGCCATTATTTCCGGTTACGCCAGAAATAGTTGTCGCCATCACCTGCAAACAGAATGATTGTTGTAAGAAGAAACAAAATGTTAATGCCGAAGCAACTGCTTTTCTTTTATCGGCTTTTATCTTAATCATGCTTTTCCTTTCAAATATTTTCCCTAATTTAAGTTATTTTTATATATAAAATTCGACTAGCGCTACAATTTTATCAAGAGTATAGTTGAATTTCTATCAATTATTACGAATGCTTAATAAATTTGCACACACATCTACTTTCACGAATATAAAATCCGAGAAAAATTTTTCTTGCTATTTTATTAATAAATATTAACAAGCACTATTGTTCAGGGCGTTTCATAACTGTATTTGTTAGAGAGAAATAACAAATATAAAAAACAGCCATCAAACTCAACATTTCAAATAATGCCGGCAAATGAACAAATTTGTCAAAAACATAATACAATCCAACAAATGGAATAAATGAAATTGCCATTCTGCTAATAATTAATCTTGGGAATACCAATCTTAGCCCCGGAAGAACAATTATAATACTTAACAAAAAGTATAAGAAATTAGCTCCTAATGTAGCTATACCTACACCAATCAAACCCATTTTCGGAATTAAAAGAATATTCAAAACAACGTTAGTAATTCCTGAAATCAATTTAATTATGAAATCAAAATAAGTTTTGTTTGCCAAATGATATTGCAAAGTCGTATAATCAGTCAATGCCATAAAAAACGTCCCAAAGGCAAAATAAGGAACAAGTTTAAATGCAACTAAGAACTTGTCATTAGAAGACATCATCTGAACATAATCAGTTGCATAAAGAGAAATAACAATAATTACAGGTAATGCAATCATCACATAATACCCTGAAAATCTTGAAATCAAAGGTCTTACGTCTATTTTTTCTTCATACATATTGATAATTCTCGGAATTGCCGCAACCGTAATTATTGAAAAGATTGTCATCAACAAAGGAAGAGTAAGCCCATACGCAACTCCAACAATTCCAACTTGAGAAAAACCATGAATACTATTCATGATAAATTTATTGCTTTGGTTAATAATCCAAGCACTCAAAGAAGTAGCTGCAATAGGAATTCCATAAACCATTATAGGGAAAACAGAACTCCACTCAATTTTTTGCAACTTAAACCAAGACAAAATATTGCTTTGATAAATCAATAACAAATCTGTCAAAGATATAGAAACTCCCATACCTAAAAGTAAAGCTACAGCTCCCATATGGAAGAATTTTACAAAAAATATTGATAATAAAATTGTTAAAAATTGATTTATTATAGTTGAAAACGTAAACGAAACAGCTTTCAACTGAGCTCTTAAAAGCTGGAATAATAAAGCTCTAATCGCAACCGGAATAATTAAAACCAAAATTGCAAAAAAGTATTTTACCGGAATATGGAAAAATGAATAAAAATTATGCCTAAAAATAAACGACAAAATAAACATCAAAAACAGATTTGTAGCAAGCATTGTAACAAGCGTAGTCAAATATTTCGGCATATCTTGTGACAACTGGTGGTGTTTAAAAAATCTCAACCCGGAAAGTCCAACCCAGTCAGAAAAAATAATACACAAGAACGATAAAACAGCAATTGACAAAGAATAAAGCCCATATTGTTCCGGAGCTAACAAACTTGTATAAACCGGTACAATCAAAGCATTCCCAATCATTCCGATAATTTTTGACGGAGAATATTTCATCATATCTCTAAAAATTGCTTTTAACTGCTCTTTTTCTACTTCTCTATTTTCTACAAATTCCATTCCAATTCCTTATCTATAATCTTAACAAGCGAGATGATTTTAACTTAACTTATTCTTGAATTTCTCCAAACAAATCGTAATCATCAGCTCGATTAATTTTTACATCTACAATATCTCCCGGAACAACATCTACATCATTTGTTTTTGCGTAAACCATTCCGTCAATTTCCGGAGCATCATGCTGAGAACGCATCAATACTAGTCCGTCATCAGTATATCCTTCAACAATACAAGGTAAAGTTTGACCAACATAACTTTCGTTTACTTCTCTTGAAATTTTCTTTTGTAATGTCATTAATTTTTTTAATCTTTGTTTTTTTATTTTTGCAGGGACTTGTTCTTCCATAGAATAAGAAACCGTATTTTTCTCTCGAGAATATTCAAAAACACCCATTTTTTCAAATTTAATACGTTTTACAAATTCATACAATTCTTCAAATTGTTCCTCGGTTTCCCCAGGATAACCAACAATGAAAGCTGTTCTGATTGCAACATTCGGAATTTTGCTCCTTATTTTGTTAATCAAAACTTCGTAATCCATAACAGGACGTCTCATTGCTTTCAAAATTTCTTTATTATAATGTTGCAACGGTAAATCGATATATTTAACAACTTTATCTAATTTAGCAATAGCATTAATCAATTCATCAGTAACTTGTGTCGGATAAGCATACATTATCCTAATCCATCCTAAGCCCTCAATTTTGTTCAACTCTTCCAATAGTTTTGGCAACATTTGTTTTCCATACAAATCTATACCATAACTTGTTGTATCTTGAGCAATCAATACAATTTCCGTAACACCTTTTTTCACAAGCGAATTTGCTTCTTCCAAGATATTTTCGATAGTTCGAGAATGATATTCTCCACGAAGTTGAGGAATAATGCAATATCCACAATGATAATTACATCCGTCAGAAATTTTTATATAAGAACTTGAACCAACCGTAATTTGTTGTCTTTCAATATTTTCAGGATAAATATATTCAGGCTTTTCTGAAACGCGTTGGACATAATCTTTTTTGTCACTGGAAACCCTATCAACAACATCTATAATTTCTTTAATATCAGAAGTTCCAATCATACCGGCAATCTCCGGAATAGCTTTTTTAAGTTCACCTTTGTATTTTTGAGGCAAACAACCGGTTACAATAACCTTTTTACCATCCTGAACCACCTGTAATATAGATTGCACAGACTCTTTTTCTGCATCATGGATAAAAGAACAAGTATTGACAACAACAATATCTGCTTCTTTTTCATCTAACGTAACCTGATGCCCTCTCTGAGCCAAAAGACCAAGCATAAGTTCAGAATCTACTAAATTTTTTGCACATCCGTGATTTAACAAAGCTATTTTCATGTTTTACCTCTTTTAAAACCACTTTAACATGAATAAAAATTTTTGTAATCAGTAGATTTGTTAAATGTTGGGATAATTACCTGTCATTGTGCACGAAAGCACAACCTACAATCTTCTCACCAGTTTGATTTTTTGTACATTTTTATTTCAAAAGTTTTTCAGCAGAGCACCCAAAACCTTTTTGGTCTGCATCACATGTTCCACTACAAGAACTATCAGCACTACATTTTACCCAAGTTCCATCTGCAGAACCCCAGTCCTTACAGCTGCCTCTAGCAGGTTTTATTTGATACAACTTTTTGTTAAAAGTTCCAAAAAAAACATCTGTCCCTATCTCATTGGGTTTTGTTGGACCATTTACATCAAAGCTTAAATTGCAATAATCCCCACCACAATCAACACAAAATATTGCTCCACTTGTAAGGTGCATACAAACAGAACCTCCACCAACACTAGTAATATCATCAGTATATCTTATTTTTTTTCGAGCATATATAGGTGTGTTTTTTCGCCAACAGCCCTGTTCAATACCTTTTTTAGCCTCACAAACCCTATCTATTTTTAGATATTTAGCAAAAGCATCGCCAGTAAGTTGCTCTGTTGATATATCTTCTTCATTTTGCGACATTAACAATGCTGCATTAGAAACATCTGAATAAACCTTTTTCCAAGCAGATATAAATTCTCTTTCCTTATAGTTTTTAACAATCGTCGGCAATGTTATTGCAGCAACAACCCCAACAATTCCTAATGTAATTAATACTTCCGCTAAAGTAAATGCTTTCTTCATTAAGATACCTCGTTATATAAATTCATTCATTTGTTCTTAGCATACATTATATAGTGAATTTAGTCAATCTATATTGTCATTATCCAGCTATAAATTGTATTATTAACTAATGAATAGAGAAATTAAACTTGAAACAGAAAATCTGGGGCAACAAATAAAATATCTTTCTGCACTAGAGGGTTTGACCGTAACTAAAGTAAAACAGTTAGTCAATGAAAAATATAACAAAACAGACAGCACAAGAAATTTGAGCAACAAGCTCCGCAACAAAACTTTCAGGGTTTCTGAATTGGGTGAGATTTTAGATATTTTGGGTTATGATATTATTTTGAGAAAAAAATGATTTACTGTCATTGCGAGTGTGAGCGGAGCAAGACGGCAGTTTTTACCCCTCACCTGCATTTGTAATGCTCACTTCGTTTCGCATACAACTGCTTCCTCTCCCTCAAGGGCGAGGATATATTTATGTAACGAACCTGACGTCCTAACGACTTATCGTCTTAACGTCTTAATTTTCTAGTGCCTTCAATTACTCTCCAAATTTCCTTTTCATGCCAGATTTAATCAATTTGTTCTGCAAGCAAAACGGCAATTTTGAAACAAGTTCCGCAACTTTCGCATCAAATCCAACTGTATATGACGGTTTTGGATTAGACATAGCATCAACTTTCAAAATCTTTTCAACAACTTTATCAACACTCAAACCTTTTTGACCGTTTTTGTGAGCATTTTCAACCATGTATTTCATTTCTTTATCATAGCCCTGACAACCATTAATCGCATCTTTATTCAATTCAATTGACTTGTCCCAAAGCGGAGTAGCTATCACTCCCGGTTTTATTGAAACGACTTTCAAATCCGATTCCAGAGTCATTGCATTAAACAAAATATCCAACGCTCTTTTGGAAGCACAATACGGTGCTACAAAAGGAAATATTCCAAAACTGGACATTGAACTTATATTAATAACTTTTGCTTCACCCAAAAGTGGCAACAAATTTTGAGTAAAATCAATATGCGAAAACGTATTAACCTCAAACTGTTTTCTTAAATTATCAACAGAAATTTTTTCCATAACACCGGCAACAACACATCCTGCGACATTGATTAAAGTATCAATTTTGCTTGTCTTTGATTTTATATAAGCTACAGCTTGACGAATACTTTCTGGTCTTTCCATATCAATATAAAAAGGAATTGCACCAAGCCTTTCCAATTCTTCTACATATTTTTCATTGCGGTAGCCTGCAAAAACAACATTACCATTGACGAATTTTTGTACAAGAGCTTTACCGATACCTGATGTAGAACCTGTAATTACATAAGTTTTCGCCATAAATAATCCTTAATCTGTCATATATGAATTGAACAATGGTAAATACAATGCCAATGCCAAAGTTAGTACGATACTACCGATTACAATCAACATTATCGGTTCAATCATTTTTGTCATTGTATCAATAATATTATCAAGTTTTTTATCGATAAAGTTCGTAGCTTGCATTAACATATCACCCAAACGGCCTGATTGTTCACCGGTTGCAATCATAAACAAAATCATCTTTGGCATAACTTGAGTTGAACGTAAAGCTATTGACAAATGTTGACCTTGCTGAACTTTTAATGTAGCTGTTTCTATTTTCGTTTTCAAAGTATGGTTTGTTAAAGTAACATTTCCCAAATACAAACATTCAATAATCGGAACACCTGCATCATATGCAACCTGCATTACCGCAATAAAGTTCGCAAAATTTGAAAACTGGATTAAATCAGACAATAAAGGAACTTTTAATACAAAATCATCAATTTTTCTTTTACTTGGTTCCCATTTCATAATAAAAGTACAAAAACCTCCGATTGAACCTAACATAATTGGAACAAAGAACCAATATGTTTTCAAGAAAATACCGGCGTTCATAAGTGTTGCCGTAATCCAAGGAAGTTCTTTTCCCATGCCGTCGAACATTTCTTTAAATACAGGGAATACAAACATCAACATGACTAATACGATAATTACAGCCAAAATAATTACAAACATCGGATACATCAATGTTCCGATAACTTTACCTCTAATCGCCGCTTCTTTGCCTAATAATTCTAACAAACGTTGTAATGTTTTTTCAAGTTCACCGGAATCTTCACCGGCTTTTACCAAACCAATATAGATTTGACCAAATTGGTCTGGATATTTTGCAATAGTATCAGCAAAAGTCGCACCGGCCATAATTTGTCGTCTTAATTCTTTTGCAACAAGTCTTACCTTAAGTTTTGCAGCATCATTTTCAATAAACATCAAAGATTCAATAATTGGAATACCTGATTGAGCAAGAATTTGTAAAGTTGACGTAAAATCCATTCTATCTTGCAGACCAAGTTTTTTTATTTTACCGCCTTTGACATCAACTTTCTTCTCAGCACCGTCTTCTCCCTTAGCCTTTTCCTCGTAAACTTTCGTCGGAATAAAGCCAAGATTTCTAATGCTTTCACGCGCTTCTCTTAAGCTCTGCGCATCAACTTTACCCTTAACAATATCTTTATTATTTTTTAACGCTATGTAATTATATATTGCCATTACTTCTCCTATTCATTTACCACACCAAGAACCCTTACAAATTCATCGATTGTAGTAAGTCCGTTTAATATATGGTCCATACAAGCCTGATTTAATGTTTTCATACCATTTTTTATGGCTGCTTCTTCAATTTCCAAATCGTGAGCACCCTGAGCAATTAATTTCTTTATTTCTTTGTTAATTGCCATAATTTCGTAGACACCAAGTCTTCCCTTATATCCTGAAAAATCACATTTACTACAGCCTTTTGCTCTGTAAATTGGTTTTTTCATAAATTCTTGGATTTCATCTTCATTAGCTATAATTTGTCTTGCTTCATCATGAGATGCAAAGTATTCTTCCTTACAATCATCACAAAGTTTTCTCACCAAACGTTGAGCAATAACTCCTGACAATGTAGAAGATACAAGATAATCTTTAGCACCCATTTCAATTAAACGAGTAACAGTCGCAGCTGCAGAGTTTGTGTGAACAGTACTTAATACAAGGTGACCTGTTAATGCCGCGGAAATAGCAATTTCCAATGTTTCGTAGTCACGAATTTCACCAACAAGGATGATATCAGGATCTTGTCTTAATATAGCTCTCATACAAGATGCAAATGTAATACCTGCTTTTGCGTTGATTTGTGATTGGTTAATCCCTTCAAGTTTAATTTCTATCGGGTCTTCAATTGTTGTAATATTAACATCTTCATCATTCAAACTTTTCAAAACAGAATACAATGTTGTTGTTTTACCTGAACCTGTAGGGCCTGACGTAAGAATAATACCGTTCGGACAGCTTACCATATTTTTAATTTTAGCAATATCCTCTGCCGTTCCACCAATCAAACTAATATTTTTATCTGCAGCATTCAAACTTACAGCAGGAGCAAGTACACGGATACAAACCTTTTCCTTTCCGGAAACAGGCAAAGTGTTAATACGGAAGTCATAAGATCCGTTTTTATATTTTATTGAAAAAGTACCATCCTGAGGTCGTCTATGTTCTGCAATATTCATTCTTGACAAAACTTTAAAACGAGCAATAACCTGCGTTTCAACCTTTGGCGGAATATCAATAACTTTCTGTAACATACCGTCTTTTCTGTATCTTACAATATATCCTGACAGCCTAGGTTCTATGTGAATATCTGAAACTTTGTTATCAATTGCGTTTGTAATAATTTGGTTAACAAATTTGGCAACAGAACCCGTTGAATCCTTTAACTGCTTGTCAACCATATCCGCAAGAGATTCTTCAACCTCGAATTCTTCGGATTCACTTTCAATTTCTTTAATTACTTTCTCTGTTTCTTTTTTCTGTTCACTAAAGAAAGTATTTAAACAGTTTTGAAACTCATAATGAGTCATCAACAACTGTTTAGGATTTTGCCCTGTCAAATAAATAATGTCTTTTAAAACATCCGGTTTTACAGGAGTTACGACGCCTAAAATAAGCGTTTTACCATCAGAAGAAATCGGAATGATTTTATTTTCTTTGATAAAATCTTCCGGCAAAATTTTAATAAATTTATCTTGAGAAGCTAACTGTTCAGGAGTAACTAGATCATACCCTGTTTGTAAGTGCAAAATTTCTTTTAACTGGTCAAGTGTAATGAAGCCCAACTTAAACAAAGTCGAACCAATAGGAATTTTTTGGCGCTTACTTTCTGCTAAAGCCTGAAGAAGCTGAACATCATTTATATAGCCCTTTTGAATAAGTAATTCACCTAATTTGACTTGTTTTGATGTTCCGTCATCTCCTGTTGAATCCTTCTGCATTTCTTGCTTCAAATTTGTAATTAAATCCAACAAGTCTTGATCTGAAATTGTAATGAACTTTACGGGTAAATTGTATATTTCTTTTAATTTGTGGTTTACTAACTCTTTATCCGATGTTGAGTTGATAGCAGCAAATAAAAAATTGTCCTTAACACTAATTGGAACAAATTTATATTGTTCCAATAGTGTGCTATCTACCTTATTCAGTATCTGACGATTGACACTGTTTTTTAACTTGTTTAAAAGTTCATTCATCGTTATAAAGTTTTAATTGTTTATATTTATAAAGCGTCAGTATTCCCAACTGCATCTTCTGTGTCTGTTACTATTTTAGGTGTAATCATTATTACCATTTCACTTTTCTTCTTTTCCGAAGAAGTAGATCTGAACATTGAACCAATTATAGGAACATCTCCAAGTATTGGAACTTTACCAACCGTTTTTTGTTCTTCTTCATTTATCATACCGGCAATAACTAATGTTTCTCCATCTTTAATTCTTACATTTTTCAAATCAAGATTTCTGTGAGACAACAAAGTTGCAGCTATATAGTCATGATTACTTGCATCTTTAGTTGTAACTTGACTTATAATTGTGGCATATTCCGGTTTAATGTTCATAGTTACATAACCATCAGGACTGATAAATGGAGTGATTGCAATTTTTATACCTGCATCACTTCCAACGTTGTATGTTCTTGTAACAAGAGAACCACCAGTGTATGCTGTTTGTTCTAACTCTGTTGTTTCAATATAATCTTGAGTGATATCGATTGTTGATTCTTCTCCATTTGTAATCAAAATTCTTGGATTTGCAACAACTCTACCTTTTGAATTTTTTACAAGATAATTAATTGCATAAGCAAGAGTTGTTCCACCTGTATATTTTGTTATTGGATCTTTTTTAGTAGGAGTATCACTTGAAGTATCCCAAACCGGATATTGATTTCCCTTAAAGAAAGTAGGATATACTGGATGAGTTCCAGAATTTTCTCCATCAAATGTAGCAGAGAATAACTTACTATAGAATGTCCAATTATTTTGAAGAGATTTACTACCATCTTCATTCAACTCAACAATAGAAACTTCTAAATATGCTTGAGGTTGTTTTTTATCTGTTTCTTCAATAAAACTTTTTATCATCTCCAATTGTTGTTCTGAACCGCCAATTACATTTATAGTTCCTAATTGAGCGTAATATGCAATAGACATATTTTGCAAACCAAAAGACGCAACATTGCCATCTGAAGATTGACCACTAAGAGTACAAGCTACAGTACCAGCGTTCAAACTAATTCCGCTTGAAGAACCACCTCCAGAAGAGCCACTAGAAGCACCTCCTTCTGCAGAATCAGCAGCTGCTCCTGTCATAACACCAGCAGCACCTCCTGTAGTACCTCCTGTAGAACCACCTGCAGCAGGTAACAACATGTTACAAAGCATATCAGCCATTTCAGCAGGAGTAGTATAATTTACCTTAAACGATGTTGTTGTAGGTTTTTTATCAAATTTTTCAACTACTTTTTTAGCAATGGCAACATCAGATTTAGTACCAAAAACAATCAACTCATTTGTTGCTGGATTTGTGGTAACTACATCTGTATCTGAAAGCCCTGGCTTATGCATTGCATAGATATTTTTATTCAAGAATTCAGCTAAAGCTGAAGCGCTAACATATTTTACCGGAATTAAAGTCATATCTTGTTTTGCGAAATTAAATCCGCTTGTACCAGCTTTTGCAACGATAATTGTTTTATCATCAACAACATAATTTAGGTCATTAATTTGCATAACCATTTCAAAAGCCTTATTCAAAGGCACATCAACAAGGTCAAGAGTAACATTTCCTGAAACTGAGTCATGGAAAACAATATTCATACCCGCTTTATCAGCAAACATTCTTAAAACTTGTTTTACATCAGAATCTCTTAAACTAATACTGATTGCCGGATTTTTCTTTACAAAGGTAACATCACCTTTCAATTTTAATGAATAATCTCCATTATTATCTCTCAATACGGGTCTACCATCTCGCCCTACTTGGTTAACTCCAGCATTTTCCATTGCAGAAACAGCCATGACTCCGTTTGAAAAAACGAATGACATAAGCATTAATCCTGCAATAATTTTGTTAGAAATTTTATTTCTCATATTTGCTCCTGCTCTTATTTTTATTAACGCTTGTTGTGACTACCACCGAATTTACTATTCAAATTAGATATAGTATTGAAGTTTACACCCTCACCGGTGAACAACTCTCCAACACTTGCTTTATATACATTTGAACCATATTGAACGGTCACAGTCTCTCTTCCTATCGACAATACTTTATAGCCATTGATTACATCACCTGATCTTACAAGATAATCAGATCCGCTAATATTCAATATTGCTGACGGATTAAACTTATCATACATAATTCCGGAAACCTTGGTAGTCATTACATCTGTTGCCATTGTATCTACCGTAATTGTTTCTGGAGGAGGCATTAAATAACTAGAATAAGCCGGTTTTTTCCGAACTACTTGCTTTCCTTTTTCAGCCTCTGGCAAAAACGGATCTGAGCGCCCCATATCCTCTACAGACATTGCAACCATAGTAGAGTTCTTTGTAGCTTGATCTGCGACAATAGAAACATCATCTGGCGCAATTGCGGCATTAACACCATCATTCCCTACTTTTACTGTTTCTTGCGGTTGTTGGTTAACCTCGATATTAGTAATATCATCAGGCGAATCACCCGAATTACCTTGTGTACAACCCGTAGTATTTATCATAATTATTGCCAAGAATAGCACACCCAGAGCAACTCCAATTTGTTTATTGAAGCTCCAAAAACGGTCGTGAATGCCTTCCTCATTAAATCTGTCTAAAAATTTTCTACTCACTTGCCACCTATTTTTTATTTTTCTACTACATTATAGTAAAATATCTACATTAGTATATCAATCATTAAGTGTATTTAATTCAAACATACCTACACTCAATAAAAATTTTATCATTTTTTTTCAAAGTTGGCAAAAAGGGGCAAAATTGTTAAGAGTTCTCAATAAAAGAAACCTGCTAGGTTACGAAAATACTAAATTCGTCACGAATGTAATCAGTGAGTGGTGAATAGTGAGTAGTTCTTATCGAATTCTGATGGCTATAATATTTTATATCCTAAGAATATTATTTAAAACTTCTTACAATTATTCGCTAACCACTAAAAATAACGAAGATCAAGAATTGTAGTGCTATGTACAAAACACCATTATTGTTGAAAATTATTTGTAATCGTATGAATATATTCTAAGATCTGATCAAAATAGCTCAAATCAGAATTTCCATCCAAAACAAAATCCGCAGAATTTCTACAAGGGATAACATATTTTTCACCAACGTCAAGCAAATACTGCCAATGCTTCATCGCATTTTCTTTATCCTGATTTCGTTCTTCTTGAGCACGTCTCATAAACCTGTTATAACGAATTTCATTATCTGTTTCAATATATATTTTCACATCAAACACATCTTGAACATCTTCATAAAGAGCCGCAATTCCCTCTACAACAACTATCTTATCTGACTCAATTTTCAATGCATTTGGAATAGAAACCCCGGTTCCATTCGGAACATATCTTGGAGCATAAACTGTTTCACCATTAGCTAAATCTTGCAAATCTTTTCTTAATAAATCAAGCTGAAAACTGCTTGGGGCATCAACATCGTAACCATTATCACGTAAATTATCAAAACTTCCATATTTTTTAATCAGTGCAGAAATGTCATTAAAATAATTATCAGTACTTAGGACAGAAACCGGCATATTTAAACGCTCAATAATACTTTTTACCTCAGAGCACACTGTCGACTTGCCGGAGGCGGATTCACCCGCAATCCCAATCAATAAACGCTTGGCAGGCTTTGTAATCAGACGTTTCGTAAACCTTGAAATAAACGTCGGATCAACTTCCTTAAAAATTGGAGATTCACAGCGTTTGTCATAAGCCAAGATTTGCTTAAACTTGGTTTGGAGGTAAAAGGCGAGAAGTTCGCGTCCGGTCTTAGAATTAAAGTCAGGCTTTAATATCTTATCATCGGAATTAATTTCTTTGTCAATTAGTAATTGCATTTCTTCATCCATAATTAAATATTAATTTGTTATGAATGTAATAATACATGAGAAAAAATTTTTTTGCTAGTGTAATATGAAAAAATATTACATAACTTTTAAAAGCTTAAAACTTCTTAATTTAAAATAACAAACTGTACACGCACAATTGACAAACACAATAAAATAATACATAATACATAATAAATATTAAGAGAATTAAGAGGAGCTTGAAAAATGTTTAATAATAATCCAACGATTGCCCCCCCCCCGAAAGACTTTACTTTTTGAAACATATCAATTATAATAGTGATATGGTATATCACAATAAAAATAAAGGGTTTACATTAGCAGAGGTTTTAATTACTCTTGGAATTATTGGAGTTGTTGCAGCATTAACTTTGCCAAGTTTAATTAATTCGTATAAAGATAGGCAATACAAAGTTGCATATAAAAAAGCTTACTCTGATATTCAAAATGCATTTCAAGATGCAATTTTTGAGGGAGAATTGATAAGAAATGGGAGCATGTTCCAAATTGAAGCAACAAAGCAAGAATTTGAGATAATGAAGAGTAACTTCAAAGTTATAAAAGATTGTGGGAAACTGGTATCAAAGTGCTGGGAAAAAGGAGATTCTATTGGTGGAGGTAGCATGGCATCCTCAACATATCCAATAGACTACCAATCCAGTTGTTTTATAGATGCTTCCGGCAGAAATTGGTGCACATATTTTGATAGCGAAAATATATTCGTTGTAGACACAAACGGTTCAAAACTCCCAAACAGATTTGGGAAAGACAGATGGATATTTACTTTTGTAAACAGCAACGGGAATAGATCCAATATTGCAACGAACTATAAACGAATAGGTATATTAATTAATGGAGATGTAAACTCCGTCGGTACTTGGTGTCACAATCCTCCATGCAAATATAAAAGCTGGTTATATGAGTAACCGGCATTAAGGGATGTAATACCAGTTTTAACTATTAGGATACAATTTTTCACACCAAAATTATAGCAAAAGCAAGTAGGGCGCCCTATTCCACCACTATTAAATTTTCACCGTCACTCTGAGGGTAACAATAATTTTATGCCCGAAGAATCTTGTTAGAACTTATCAATCATGAGATTCTTCGCTAATCGCTCAGAATGACAAACAAAAAAAAGAAAGGCGTAAACCAACCCCTCTCTCTAACTCTCTCCCTAGGAAAGAGGACAAGTTTTACACAAAAACACTTATTATTTCATGTCCTCAACTTGAGAGAGAATATTAGGCAGATTTTACCTCTCCGAGGGAAGAGGTCGGAAGTCGTTTGCGAACGGATGTGAGCATTACGAATTCGGGAGAGGGGATTTTTAGTAGTATGGCGGGGGCCCTACCCCGCCATAAATTTTTATTAGTTTTATTAGACCACAAAATAAATCTACAATAACATACTCTATAACACAAAAAAGAACCGCCATTTCTGACGGTTCTCTTTTAAGTATTTGATGTTTGTTTGCACAAACATTAGAACATTAAACCAGCTTCTCTAGCTGCATCAGCCAATGCTGCAACACGACCATGGTATAAGAAACCTCCACGGTCAAATACTACACATTCAATGCCTTTAACTTTAGCTTTTTTAGCAATTTCTTCGCCAACAAGTTTAGCAGCTTCGATGTTACCACCGTGAGCCAATTTTTCTTTTAATTCTTTGTCGTTTGAAGAAGCTGATGCTAATGTTACATGATTAACGTCATCAATCAATTGAGCATAAATGTGTTTTGTGCTTCTGTATACAGCCAATCTAGGGAATTCAGAAGTTCCTGACAATTTTACCCTGATTGATCTATGTCTTTTTTGTACTTTTGGTTTTCTAATTTCTTGTTTAATCATTTTATTTTCCTTTCTTACTGCTTTAACGGGCTTTACACCCTCCGCATGTAATATTTACTAAGGGATTTACCCCTAAATCTGCATTCGTTACACTTACTAATCGTTCGTGAACTACTGCTTCTTGGTTAAAATTAACCTAAGCGACTATCTTACTTTTTACCAGCTTTACCAGCTTTACGTCTGATATGTTCGCCTTCGTATCTAACACCTTTTCCTTTGTAAACTTCAGGAGGTCTTTTTGATCTGATGAAAGCTGCTACATCACCAACAGTTTGTTTGTTAGCACCTTTAACAGAAATTTTTGTGTTAGCTTCTACTGAAATTGTAATACCTTCTGGTGGTTCAACGATTACAGGGTGAGAATAGCCTAATGCAAGGTTAAGGTTTTTACCTTCCATATTCGCTCTGTAACCAACACCTTGGATTTCCAATTTCTTTTCGAATAGGTGAGTTACACCATGAACTGCGTTAGCAATCAATGTTCTAAACAAACCGAACAATGCGTCAGTTTCACGAGTTGTTCCAACTTTAGAAAGAACGATTTGATTATCTTCAACTTTTACAGTGATTTCAGGTCTAACGTTAACAACTTCTGTTCCGTTAGGTCCTTTTACTGTAACTTGGTGATCTTCTATTTTTACTTCAACTCCGTTAGGAATTTCAATAGGTTTTTTACCAATACGTGACATTTTAATTTCTCCTTTTGGTATATTATGTACTTTTTCCAAACTTTTCTACCAATTATGTTTGGATTTTGTGAAAAGTGAATAGTGAGAAGTGAGAAGTTCAAATCAGTGCTTCGCACAAATATAAACATAGTTTCAAATCTTTGCGGTATTCACTCTTTTATGAAGTCGTCTGCCTTTCTCCAAGCGCACCAGTCTGTTGAGTGGGGAGCAACTACGCTCCTTTCGAAGCCATTTGACATCTCTTTATTTCCAACACCTTTTGGGCAGGTGGAGCGGCTACGCTCCTTACGAAGTCATTTGACATTTCTTTATTTCCAACACCTGATGGGCGGGTGGAGCGGCTACGCTCCTAGTATACGTAGCAAATAACTTCGCCACCGATGTTTTCTTTACGAGCTTTTCTGTCTGTTAAAAGACCTTTGCTAGTAGAAACAACTGCGATACCCATACCACCCAATACTTTTGGAAGGTCTTTAGCTTTGCTGTAGTTTCTCAAACCTGGTTTAGAAATTCTTTCTAATTTAGAAATAACAGGTTTGTTTTTAGCGTCGTATTTCAATGTAACTTCAAGAACATTGAATTTACCTTCAGCTTTTACGATGTAATCAGAAATATAACCTTCTTCTTTTAACAATTTTGCTAATTGTTCTTTCAATTTAGAAGCTGGCATAGAAACAGTTGCGTGTCCAACCATACTAGCATTTCTGATTCTTGTTAGCATATCTGCTATAGGATCTGTCATTGACATATTTTTATTCCTTTACTCTTGCGGACTTACTGATAGCATCAGCAGTATCCATTCTACTCGTCACTTGTCGAATTAACTGTTGCTCCACATTCGGGAACTTCTTTCGATAGTCTGACAATGAGATATTAGCATGAAACCAACTCATTTGCAAGATAGAAATTACGAAAAATTAACAATTTTGTTCTTACAAAATTACTCACTTATAAACTTGATAAATTATCTTATTAATTTCCGATAAAAAGTTTTTTAATTCATAATATTGAGATAGAAAGCTAAACCGATTAACTTACGAATTATTAACTTCCGAATTTTGAAACTTGTCAACATATTTACTAACTTTATGAGCCATATTTCCATATTCTTTATAGAAATATTCAGCTTTAAATTTTGGAGTTCCACCTGCATTTTTGAATGCCCAATATGCGTTATACATACGATTATCATAGTTAATTCTAGCATTTTGCAACAATTCTTCTGCTTGTTGCTTATCAGTGCCTTTTAACTCTTTTGCCTGTTTTTTTGCTTGATTAAATTCATATCTCGCTTTTTGTGCTTCTTCCGCTGCGTCCATTTGCTCTATACCAGAAGAACCATAAAAATATTCTATTCCACGCTTCCACTGTTTAGAATATTCTCCTAATGATGTGTTCTTCAATTCACTCTGGTTAACTTTCTCGTTTGTTTCGGTGCTGTTACCCAGATTTTTTACTTCTTGGAAAGATATTTGTTTTCCATCTTTAAAATACAAAAATTGACCATTTTCTTTAGCAATAGAAACTCCATCCGGCAATTCTTCTAAATGTAGCATTTGTTTGCACTGTTCTAAATCTCCGGCTGATAAATATTTTTTCGGAGTTTGAAATGTTTCTTTATTCAAAATTTCTGCATTATTGTTTTTTGATACTAAAGTTTGTCCGTTCGATGTCTCGTTTTTGTTTTCCGGCTGTGTAGGAGCATTCGAAGGATTAGTTTCTTTTGCTGGCACACTTGTCTCTGTTTTTCCTGTCAAAAGCGCCTTTATTCTACTCCAAACCCCGTCATCAATTTCGACATTCCCTTCATCAACAACGAAATTTGAGTAATAAGTACTACTGTCATCCAATTTGGTCGTATCTGTAGTATTATTTTCACCAGACTTAAATATACTCTTGTCCTTAGCTTGAGCATTATTCACCTCGGCAACAACTTTTTGCCAAGTACCCAAATCAGAGTTTTTAATATTGGTAGCACCAATTTTATCTCTAATCGCTTGTGTAATACCTTGACCTGTACCAATATTAATTTGAACCATTGCGCTCTCCTTGCATTAACTCTCTTATTTATATAAAAACAAGCGCCGGTTTATTTTTTCAAAATAGACACATTCCCCCTCATATCATATCATATCATATCATATCGAGGATTATAACAGGATTTCAGCCTATTTTACAATTTTTACAAAACTTAATAAATCTATTCGAAAAATAATTATTTTTTAGATCTTTTGTAATATATTTTAACAAAGATTTTAAGAACTTATTTTGTTTTTGGATATTTATTAGTTACATATAATAAATACTTATCAGTACCCATCTATATTAACAAAGTTGGGCACGTATGCCCAACTTTTAGCTTTTATTAATTTTTATTATGCTTATCCTTTACGAATTACATGTGCAATAGATTTCATAAACTGACGAATGGAATCTGCTCCCAACAACAGTTCTTTACCATCTTGACCGAAAATTTTTAACGTCTTTTTAAGCCCTGGAACAACATCCATCCCAAAGTTACACCTCTTTTCCTTAATTAGTTCAAATTTATCCAAACCAAATCTTCTAAGTGGAGAATTGTCAGGCAGAGTAACTAGTTTTTTTGAACCAAAAGGTCTCTGCCCATCCTCCCTACGTAAGATAAATCGTTCAACTATTGTTCCACTATCATAATTTTGTGGCTTACCAAGAGGGGTTTCGCGTACAGGACCTCTACCGTACAACTCAAAATAATTTTGTGGCTTAGTTGCTACATCATTAAAAAATGCCATAATTTTTTCTCCTTTACGTTCCATATTTTCTACACATTTACATGAAAACCTAAACGCCGAAAAAATTGACACAGTGCACCGCATAGCATAGCATAGCATAGCATAGCATAGCATAGCATAGAGGCATTATGACAGGGTTTCAGTCTATTTTAAATCCATGTTTACAAAACTTTACGTTAATTGCAACAAAACTATATACACACCAAAAAAGACCGCATCCCTCGGTCTTTTGGTTATTTATATATTTTATTTTATAATTGTTAGGTTTGTCAAAACGCACCTCACAACTAAACTCACTGGCTTAATTCTGCCTACTCCATAAATTTGAAATGGATAAAACAGAGTTGCTCGCTTAATCACCACCACTTAAAAACATACCGTTTCGTTTGTCTTTACATCGCAAAGGCAACAACAAACCTTGCTTTCAGTGGCAGATTGATATCTGCGCTCACACTACCAGCTTGCTTTTGTAACACCAGGTAATAGACCTTGGTGAGCCATTTTTCTTAAACAAATTCTGCAAAGACCGAAATCTCTGTGGTAACCGTGAGGTCTCCCGCAAATGCTACATCTGTTATGAAGTCTTACTGCAGGGTATTTACCGGCTGCAACAAGTTTTTCGCGTCTTAGTTCTTTGTTTATCATCGCTTTTTTAGCCATGAATTTCTCCTTTTATGTTGTTTGTTTTTTTATTAACTAACGATTTCCCGAGCAAACGGGTGGAGCGGCTACGCTCTTTTATGTACTCAAGCCTTGTAAACTTATACAAAACCTGAGTGGTGGGTGGAGCGGCTACGCTCCCTATTTGTTCATTCCTTTAAAAGGCATTCCTAACAATTTCAACAATTCTCTAGCTTCTTCATCTGTTTCAGCTGTTGTAATTACTGATACGTTCATACCTTTAACCAAATCAACTTCTTCATAAGTGATTTCAGGGAACAAAGCTTGTTCTTTCAAGCCTAAAGTATAGTTTCCACGGCCATCGAAACTCTTAGGTGAAATACCTCTAAAGTCACGAATACGAGGAAGAACTACGCAAATAAGTTTTTGTAAGAAGTCATACATTCTTTCGCCACGCAATGTAACCATTGCACCAACTGGCATTCCTTCTCTTAACTTATAAGATGCGATAGACTTTTTAGCTTTTGTAACTACACATTTTTGACCTGCAATTTTAGTCAATTGAGCTTCGATGGCTTCAGCAATTTTTGAGTTGTGAGAAGCTTCGCCAACACCCATGTTCAAAACGATTTTGTGAAGTTTTGGAACTTGGTTGATGTTTTTATAGCCAAATTTTTCTGTCAATGCAGGAATTATTTCTTCTTGGTATTTTGCTTTTAAACTTCTTGTTTTTGTTGTCATTTTCGTATTTCCTTAATTCTTTGATGCTTTAATTATAACACGAATTATAATTTTGCATCTAATTGTTCACCACATTTTTTACAAACACGAACTTTTTTGCCGTCAACGACTGCGTGTTTGATCCTTGTCGGTTTTTCGCAAGCAGGGCAAATAACCATAACATTTGAGGCATCTACAGGTGCTTCAACTTTAATCAAACCACCTTGTATTCCTGCCATTGGTTGAGGTTTTTGAGCTTTTGTTACCATGTTCAAACCTTCAACTGTAACAGTTCCTTTTGCAACGTCAACTTTCTTGATGTTACCGTCTTTACCTTTATCTTTGCCTGCAATAATCATTACTCTATCAGTATTTTTTACATGCAATTTTTTCTTAGTCATTGTTTTATTCCTTTAATTATTACTTTTAGTAATTTATACTTCTTAGTTTTCACTGAGAATTAGATAACTTCCGGAGCCAAAGAAACGATTTTCATATATCCTTTGTCTCTCAATTCACGAGCAACTGGTCCGAAAACACGAGTTCCACGTGGGTTGCCATCTTTGTTGATAATTACTGCTGCGTTTTCATCAAATCTGATAACAGAACCGTCTGCACGTTTGATATCAGCTTTTGTTCTAACTACAACTGCTCTTACAACTTCAGATTTTTTAACAGGCATATTAGGGTTAGCATCTTTTACAGCTGCAACGATTTCATCGCCTACTGCTGCAAATTTTTTATTTGAGCTGCCCATAACACGAATACACAAAAGTTCTTTTGCGCCAGTGTTATCTGCTACTTCTAATCTAGTTTCTTGTTGTATCATTTTAATTTCCTTTATTTTTTAAAGAATGTTTTTACTTTTCGATAGCGCATTAATTTAAAATTAATGTTATCTTGCTTTTTCTACTACTTCTGCCAAAGCCCAACGTTTGTCTTTTGAAACAGGTCTTGCTTCGACGATTCTTACGATATCGCCTTCGTTGCAAACGTTTTCTGGATCATGTGCTTTGTAGTTTTTATTTGTTTCCATAATTTTTTTGTATTTTGGATGTGGTTCGTAGTCTGCTACTTTTACAACAATTGTTTTATCCATTTTGTTGCTGATAACTACACCTTGTTTTTCTTTTTTAGGCATGTTGTACCTCTTTTTCTTTTATTACAGTTTTTGCTTGAGCTATAAGTCTTTTTGTTTTAGAAATCAACGCTGTGTTTTCTAATTTGTGAGTTGAAAGTTGTAATTTGTAGTTGAACAAATCTTTCTTCCAATCGATTATAGCACCTTGCAGTTCTTCAACTGTTTTTTCGCGCATTTCATTTAATTTCATTGCTTATTTCCTTTTATTTGTTTTCTAATTTTGCTTTTTCAACAACTTTAACTTTGATAGGTAATTTTTGAGCAGCTAATTCCAATGCGTGAACTGCAACACTTCTATCGAAGTAATCCAATTCAAAAAGAATTCTGTTAGGTTTAACTACTGCTACCCAATATTCCAAGTTACCTTTACCTGAACCCATACGAGTTTCAGCAGGTTTTGCTGTAATCGGTTTATCTGGGAAGATTTTAATCCAAACGTTACCGCCACGTTTGATTTCACGAGTCATTGCACGACGTGCTGCCTCGATTTGTCTGCTGGTAATCCAACCAGGTTCAACAGCTTGAAGAGCATATCCACCAAATTCTAATTGAGTTCCTCTGGTTTCAGTACCTTTCATTCTGCCTTTCATCATTTTGCGGTATTTAGTTTTTTTAGGCTGTAACATTATATTTTACTCCTGTTATATTTTCTTTACTTATTTTTCTTCAACTTTTTCAGAAGAAATTCTACGTCTTGGGCGTCTTCCGCCTTTTTCTTCTTTGCCGCTTTTTGCTTTGATGTTTTGGTCAGCTTTTTCGCCAGGCATCAAGTTGCCTTTGAAAATCCAAACTTTAACACCAATTTTACCCATAATAGTATCAGCTTCTGTGAAACCGTAATCAACATCTGCTCTCAATGTTTGAAGAGGAATTCTTCCTTCTTTAGCCCATTCAGAACGAGCGATTTCAGCACCACCCAAACGACCTGAAACCATTACTTTAATACCTTGAGCACCAGCTCTCATTGTACGTTGCATTGCTTGTTTCATTGCACGTCTGAAAGCGATACGTTTTTCTAATTGTTGAGCAATTGCTTCTGCTACAAGTTGAGCGTCTGCATCAATTCTTGCAACTTCAACAACATTGATGATAACAGGTTTTCCAAGATATTTTGAAACTTCTTTTTTCAAATCTTCGATACCTTGACCACCACGACCAACAACGATACCAGGTTTAGCTGTAACAACTGTAACAGTTGTGTTTTGAGCTTTTCTAGCGATTAAAATCTTAGAAACACCTGCTGTATAAAGTTTTTTCTTAATAAATTTTCTGATTTTTGCATCTTCTGCAACGAATGCGCCGTAATCTTTTACCTTAGCGAACCATGTGCTAACCCAAGGTTGAATTACGCCGATTCTAAATCCTGTTGGATGTGTTTTTTGTCCCATTTTATTTACCTTTTGTTATTACTACTACTTAGTGATATCACTTACTTTTAAAGTTAAGTGAGAAGTGCGTTTTAGTCTTGAATACATACGACCTTGCGCTCTTGTTCTTGCTCTTTTGTATGTAACGCTTTCATCTGCGAAAATTTCAGAAACTTTCAAAGATTCAGCTCCTACACCATATTTTTCTTGTGCATTTGCAACTGCAGCTTTCAAGTTCTTTTCAACTACTCTTGCTGCAAAATAAGGCATAAAACGTAACATATCTTGAGCTTCAACGACAGATTTACCTCTAACTTCGTTGATTACTCTACGAAGTTTTCTTGCTGTCATTTTTATATCAGTTTGTCTTGCTTTAGCTTCCATTTTTAATTTTCCTTATCTTAAAAGTTTTACCTTTTGGGTTTACTATTTTCTTTTAGCAGTTTTATCAGAACCTGCGTGACCTTTAAATAGTCTTGTTGGTGCAAATTCTCCAAGTTTGTGTCCAATCATTTGTTCTGTTACGTATACAGGAACGTGAGTTTTCCCGTTGTGAACAGCGATTGTGTGGCCTAACATATCTGGAATAATCATTGATGCTCTTGACCAAGTTTTAATAACTTTTTTCTCAGAGTTTGCATTCATTTTTTCGATTTTTGTTTGTAGAGCTTCTTCTACATAAGGGCCTTTTTTTAATGAACGTGCCATTCTATTACCTTTCTTAATTTTATTTGGTAGTTTATATATAAAGTTCAAGGGTTGAAAAGTTGAACAGTTTTACCCTCAACCCTTTACACTTTGTAACTATTTTTTACGTCTTCTAACGATTAATTTATCAGAAGATTTACCTTTTTTTCTAGTCTTATAACCAAGAGCTGGTTTACCCCAAGGTGTTTTAGGGTGTCCGCCAGGACCGGTTTTACCTTCACCACCACCGTGAGGGTGATCGCAAGGGTTCATTGTAACACCACGTACTGTTGGTCTGATACCCATATAACGTTTTCTACCAGCTTTACCGATAGACAAGTTTTTAAATTCTGAGTTACCTAAAGTACCAATTGTAGCCATACATTCTTTTCTTACCATTCTCATTTCTGAAGATGGAAGTTTGATTGTAACGTAATCGCCTTCTTTAGCCATTACTTGAGCAGCGTTACCAGCTGATCTAACCATTTTTCCGCCACGTCCAGGAATCAATTCGATATTGTGAACAATTGTACCAAGTGGAATTAATTCTAGAGGTAAAGCGTTACCTGTTTGAACAGGTGCTTCCGGACCAGAAACAATAACGTCACCAACATTCAAACCTTCTGGAGTCAAGATATATCTTTTTTCACCATCAGCGTAGAATACTAATGAAATTCTTACATTTCTGTTTGGATCGTATTCAATAGTTTTAACTGTTGCCGGTACACCGAATTTTTCACGTTTGAAATCGATGATACGGTAAGATCTTTTTACACCGCCACCTTTATGACGACATGTAATTCTACCTGTATTATTTCTTCCTGCTGTTTTTTTCAATGATTTTAACAATGATTTTTCAGGAGTTGAAGTAGTTACCTCTTGGTAATCACTTTTTGTCATCCCTCTTTGTCCTGGAGATGTTGGATTTATTTTTCTAATTGCCATTTTAATTTTTCTCCTTTGGCTTTTTCTGTACTTTCGGGACTTGTGCCAGACGCCCCTTTTTAGACTTAATCAGTCTTTGGTTTGGTCTTGGATTTTGCTTCACACTCCACTGTCGCTCATTTCGTTTTATGAATAAAACTTACATTCGCTAGTTCCGTGCTACTTCGTGCTGGGTTCGCTTTG
Source organism: uncultured Candidatus Melainabacteria bacterium (assembly GCA_934717855.1). GTDB lineage: Bacteria > Cyanobacteriota > Vampirovibrionia > Gastranaerophilales > Gastranaerophilaceae > Stercorousia. The sequence continues at coordinate 72,973 of CAKUZI010000006.1, read as the reverse complement.
CTGTCGCTCACCAAATTATTTTTGTTTTAGGCTCGCCTGAGCTCACACGGCGCACTACACAAAATCCGCTACGCACCAATCAATTCTTCGATTGGATCTCCTTCGATAGTTACGATTGCTTTTTTAGAAGAATCTGTTCTACCGAATTTATATCCCATTCTCTTTTCGTGAGATGGCATATAAACTGTTCTTACTTTTTTAACTTTTCTACCAGGAAAAGCTAATTCTACTGCTTGAGCAATTTCAACTTTTGTTGCGTTTTGTACAACTTCAAAAGTATATTGACCCAAAGTTGTAGCACCTACTGATTTTTCAGTAATGATAGGTTTTTTGATTACATCATATAATTTTTCTGTATTTGATCTTGCCATTATTGTAACCTTTCTGTGATATCATTTACAGCAGATTCAGTCATTACAACAAAATCAGCTTCAAGTAAATCTTTTACATTTAAGTTTGAAGGTAAAATAATTTTTACGCTAGGGATGTTTCTTGCAGATAATTCAAGATTTTTGTTTTCTTCTGCTCTAACATCAGCAACGATTAAAGTTTTACCTGAAACGTTCAATGATTTAAGTGCACTTACCATCAATTTTGTTTTTGGTTCAGTAATTGTAGAAAAATCTTTTACTACAACTAATTGTTCGTTTCTAGCAGACAAAGCTGATTTGATAGCCAATTGTCTAGCTTTTTGAGGCATATTGAAAGCATAGCTTCTTGGTTTTGGTCCAAAGATTACGCCACCACCTGCAAACAATGGAGAACGAAGAGAACCAGCTCTTGCTCTACCTGTACCTTTTTGTTTCCAAGGTTTTTTACCACCGCCAGAAACTTCTGCTCTTGTTTTACAACAAGCAGAACCTTGACGTGCATTATTTAATTGTCTTCTTAATGCTAAGTGCATTACGTGTAAATTAGGTTCAACACCAAAAACGGCTTCGTTCAAAGCGATTTCGCCTAATTTTTCTCCATTTGTACTTAATATTTCTTTTGACATTTTGTTTTTCCTTTAATTAGTTATATCTTCCGTTTAAGACTGCTTACCGCTTGCTTATTTGCTTTATCTGGCAAGACCAGCCGGTTTGGACTTTTCCTTGTCTTTTTGCCTTTCTTGCCTAGATTATTGCTTCACACAATGCACTGCTCATTTCGTTTTATAAATAAAACTGCCATTCGCTTGCTTCGTGCCACTTCGTGCTGGGTTCGCCTTGCTGTTGCTCACCTAATTATTTTTTGTTTTAGGCTCGCCTAAGCTCACACGGCGCACTACGCAAAATCTAGTTCCATTTTGTTCTTGTAGGAACGATTGTTACCAATCTGCCTTCACATCCAGGAACAGAACCTTTTACCAATACTAAGCTTTTTTCAGCATCAACTTTAACTAATTTCAACTTAGTAATAGTAACTCTTTCGTTACCCATGTTACCAGCCATTCTTTTACCTTTGATAACACGTGATGGAGTTGTACCAGCACCGATTGAACCAGGTTCTCTGTGGTTTTTAGAACCGTGTCCCATAGGTCCTCTTGAGAAGTTCCATCTTTTTACTGTACCTTGGAAGCCTTTACCAATTGATTTACCAGTTACATCAACTTTTTCTACATTGTCAAGAACTGATAATTCAATTTTGTCGCCAACTTTGTAATCAGCAGGATTATCAACTCTGAATTCTTGTAGATGTCTGAAGTTTTCAAGGTTGTTTTTCTTGAAGTGTCCAATTTCAGCTTTTGTTAAGTGTTTTTCTTTAGCTGCGATTGTACCAACTTGTATAGCGTTGTAACCATCAGTTTCAACTGTTTTTACTTGAGTAACAACAATCGGATCAACTTTGATTACAGTTACAGGAATCGCCAAACCTTGTTCGTCAAAGATTTGTGTCATTCCAAGTTTTTTACCTATTACACCTAGTGTCATTTTTTACCTTTCTAGCTCACCCTACTTGGTGCAGACACTTTTCTGCCCCTGTTTCGGGATTGCATTTTTCTCTTGCGAGCGCTACTTCTTTACCTTTTTCGGGAATTTCACCCGACACGTGCCAGACGTGTGTAGTTCACATTACATGCATAATGCTTATTAAATTTTCAATAAATTATAATCCAATAAATTATAATTTTACTTCAATATCTACACCAGCTGGAAGATCTAATCTGCCTAGTTCTTCAACAGTTTGTTGTGTTGGCTCGTATATATCAATAATACGTTTGTGAGTTCTCATTTCAAAATGTTCACGAGATTTTTTATCAACGTGTGGTGAACGCAAAACGCAATATATACGTCTTTTTGTAGGTAAAGGAATAGGTCCGGCTACTTTAGCTTCAGTTCTTTTTGCTGTTTCAACGATTTTATCTGAAGAAACGTCAATTAATTTGTGATCATAAGCTTTTAAACAAACTCTGATTCTTTGTCTAGTTGTGGTTGCCATTTGCATTCCTTTTTCTTTTACTTATTGTAATACACTGCTCGGAACCGCTATTCAACAAATATTTCGGATATTAGTAAATACTTTATTCCAAGCATAACAATGGTAAAACAAACAAAACATACTGTCAACAAGGGGGATTTATTTTTGTATATAATTCGTTACAATATTTGAAAAAAATTTTAGATTTTACTAAAAATTGTTACATTTTGTAATATTGTTTTTTGGTTATCAAAAAAAAAAAGAGCCCTCACGAGCTCTTTTCCATTTACATTTTTTGATTATTTATTCTGCATCTTTATCGTCATCGTCAGACTCTTCTTCAGAGTAATCATCGTCTGACATGTCATCATCCAAAGATTCTGAATCTATAACAATCTCAGTTTCCTCAACTTCAACTGTTTCTTCTTCAGATGCATCCTCATCTTGTCCTTCGTCTTCCATTTTTTTAGCATCTTCTAAAGCAAGAGCTTCTTTAATTTCATCTTCGTCTTTCGCTCTAATTACAGGAATCGAAAGCATCAATGCGACTTGGTCTCCATCTTGTTCTAGATTAAGTTCAAGTGCTTCTTTATCCATTTCAACGTATTTTGAAAGAAGTTCAACCATTTCTTTTCTCATACGTTCCATAAGTTCAGGAGTTAAATTCGTTCTATCCTGCATTAAAACAACACGTAATCTATTGCAAGCCGTGTCTTTTGAAGATTCTGTTTCCTCTTGTTCGGTTTGGCGGAAAAAGCCTAAAACTTTATTATATAAATTTTGTAATATCATCTTACTTCTCCTTTCCTGTTAAGCCGGAGAAGAATTTCTTAATCCTTGCCATAACACCTTTTGGCTCATCTAAATCCAAAAACGGAACATCTTCGCCAATAATTCTTCTTGCAACATTACTATAAGCTTTACCTGCCAATGATTTTTCATCATTAACAATTGGTTCACCTTTGTTAGTTGAAACAATAATTCCTGTATCTTCCGGAATTATACCGATTAATTCTGCTGAAAGAATATCTACAACTTCGTCAACACTAACCATATCTTTTGATTCAATCAAGTTAGGACGAACTCTATTCAACAACAATTTGTAAGATTTAATTTCTTCTTTTGATTCCAAAAGCCCGATAATTCTATCAGCGTCACGAATTGCTGACATTTCAGGAGTTGTAACAACAATTGCTTCTGAAGCTCCTGCAACCGCATTTTGGAAACCTTGTTCAATACCTGCCGGACAGTCAACCAGAATAAAGTCAAAATCTTTTTTAAGTTTTTCACAAATATCTTTCAACTGTTCTTCAGTAACCGCTGTTTTGTCTCTTGTTTGAGCTGCTGCTAAAAGACAAAGGTTCGGATTTTTCTTATCTTTTACCAATGCTTGTTTTAATTTGCAACGTTCTTCAACAACGTCAACGATTGTATAAACAATCCTGTTTTCAAGACCAAGTAGCAGGTCCAAATTTCTCAATCCGAGGTCAGTATCAATCATTACAACTTTTTTGCCGGCTCTTGCCAAAGCTGTACCAATATTGGCATTAGTTGTAGTTTTGCCTACTCCGCCTTTACCGGATGTTATTACGATAACTCTACCGCTCATTATTTCTCCTTTATATATTATGATTCATGTATTTTATGTATAACAATTTGTTTTTTGTAAATGCAAGCCTCTTCCGGGACAAAAGTATCTGTCTTTTGAATATATGGAATATTAATATTATCAGGACGTCTTGCAAATGTGTCAGCAATTCTCAATTGAATTGCATTCATTTTCAACGCTCTAATCTTAGCATATTGATTACCGGCAGATCCAGCATGAGCAATTCCTCCAAGAACTCCCCAAACAGTAATATCCCCTTTTGCAATAATTTCAGATCCCGGATTTGCATCACCAATGATAACAATATTGCCGTCTGATGAAATACTTTGACCTGAACGCAAAGTTCTTTGAATATAAAGAGTTGGAAGCTTTTCTGTTTCTCTCAAAGATTTTCTCAAATCATCAAGATTGTAGTCAATATCTTCAATATCTTCGCCTTCGATTTTATTTGCATTTTCAAGTTCTGCATTAAAATCTTTTAATTCTTCTTTCAAATCAGTGTTTTCTACTTCTGCAACCGGTTCTTTTACGTCTTCCTTAACCTCTTCATCCTCAGGAGCTTTTGCTTCTTCAATGGGCTCAACAACAGGTGTTGCAATAGTTTCCATCTGATTTTTAGGATCAATATCTTCCAATTTAATTTCTTCAATCGGTTGAACCGCTTCTGCCGGAGCGTCTTTTTTCAATTCTTTCAAATCATTTTCTTGAGCAAAAGTTTTGATTTCAACTGTTTCATCTCCAAAAATTTTGTCCAATGCTTTTTCTAATTCTTTGTTAACTTTTTCTTGATCCGCATTAAAATCCGGAGTTGGAACTTTATTTTCTAAAATAGAAACACTTATTCCTAGCTCTTCTGCTGATTTTGCAGTCACATCAGAACTTGTTGTAATAAAGCCGATTTCAGAATTCATAGATTCCACAAGCGCTTTAATACTTGTTAATTCTGTAGTTGTTAAATTAACCCCGCCTAACTTTAGGCAGACATTTTTACTTTGAGCATCAGGCAAGTCCAAAACTCTGCTTAATTCATAGATAATTTCAGAGGTTTTTTGGGCATTGCTAACGTCAACAATAAAACCATTTTCGATGTATCCCTTATCCATTGCTAATCCTTCCGCAATTATTTCACCTATTTTATGACCATACATGAAACATCGTAGAACATCAATGAATTATGTCGAATTGTAATAATTTTTGAAAATTGGTTATGCAAACATGGACTCATCAACTCGTTTTGTTGCTAAATGCTGAGCTAAATCTGTCTTTGTAATTTTATTGTCACCATTTTTATCAAGACCGGAATTGCTTTCATAATAGCTTAGTAATTTCCCGTCTCTTCTTCGTTCACCTTTCCTGCAAAGGATTTCACTGCCGGCTCTGCCAGGAAGAAAAGTTACTGCATACAAATCTGCTGCCGTCATTTTTCTGTTTTTATTGCCAAATGTTTGTTTTTTAGCCATTAAAAAGTATTTTTCCGCAAGATCCAGTTGTTCTATCGGGCTCATTTGCAATATTTTTTCTTTTGTTACATTTAAACCATACGTTTTATTTAGTTGAGCTATTGCATCTTTCGTAAATTGAATAAGTCCAACCGCAGAATTTACGTTACCCGATTTTGGATTAAGAGAAGATTCACTGTTCATAACTGCCAATAAATCTTTGTAATCACAATTTATATTTTTCGCAACTTGTTTCACCTTTTTCAAAAAGTGTTTATCCAATTTACCTGTATCCTTGACAGGAGAGTTATCCAAAGAAGTTTTTTTAGATTTTTTAGCAGTCAAACTTCCAAAACTGCTCAATGTCTGATTAAGTAAACTAAGTTCACTTAACATAGCCGGCATAGAAAAATTCATTATAGAATTGAATGCTGGCATAGCCATCGCTGAATTTGCCATTGAAAAAATATTTCCACTTGTCGGCAATACAGGCATAGTATAATTTGCCATCATTGACATAGGTGAAAACATTGGCATTGAATAATTAGGGAATGAAAACATTTGAGGCATAGATAATAAAGAATTCATCATTCCAAATTGAAACATAGGGTTGAATGAATTACAACAAAAACCACCCATAAAAGGATTCATCCTTATTGGAGGCATACAGCTATTCATAAAATAATTGTTGATAATTCTCATATTTATCCCTAATTTATTCCCCGTATATATATAAAGTATTTACGATTGAAAAAATTGATTAAAATTAGCCAACATGTTAAATTTTGTTAATAAAAATAAACTATTAACTTATGTAAAATTTTATTTTTATTATATCATTAATTGTAGGGACAGAGAATTTATGATTTTTAACGAAACCAAAACACACGAAATTACAGTCGACGTTGTTATTATGACAATGAAATATGATGCATTGCATGTATTACTTGTAAAACGTACAACAGAACCGTTCAAAGATAAGTGGGCTATTCCGGGTGGATACGTAAGATTATCCGAAAACCTTGACCAAGCGGCACTTAGAATTTTAAAAGAACGTACAAACATAGACAATGTCTATCTTGAACAGCTTTATACTTTTGGCGATCCGCTTCGTCACCCTAATGCAAGGGTTATCACATGTGCTTATTTTGCACTTGTTAGAGCTGAAGATTTTAATATTGTAACAACTCCGGAATTAGGCTGGCACAAAATTTCTAACTTGCCTGCCTTAGCATTCGACCACAAAGACATTATAGAATATTCATTAAAAAGAACTCGTGAAAGATTAGAACTTTGTCCTGTTGCATATCAATTATTGAATGAAAAATTCACTTTAACAGAAATGCAAAAAGCCTATGAATTAATTATGGGCAAAAAACTCGATAAAAGAAACTTTAGAAAAAAAGCACTTGCAACTCAAGGTTTGATTGAACTTGACGAATACACAAAATCATCATCAAAAAGACCTGCAAGATTATATACATTTAAAGATATTAAATTGAATTCAAAAAGAGCTCATTTTATTTCTAAGAAAAAGGAGAAAAAATAGATGTTACTAACTTTAGTATGGGCTATTCAAATAACTTCAGCATTATTGCTAATTGTATTAATATTGTTGCATTCCCCAAAAGGCGATGGAATTGCCGGCATAGGCGGTGCATCACATGTTTTTGCATCTCAAAAGAGTGCTGAAAAAGGCTTAAACAAACTTACAGGAATTGTTGCAGGAATATTCTTGATTTGCACATTCCTACTAGGTTTTGGAATAATTAAATAGAAAATGAAACTTCATGTCCTCTCCTTGAGAGAGGACCGAAATCTTTGATTTCGAGGAGGGGTATGAACATACTTGTAACAGGTGCATCTAAAGGAATTGGTAACGCAATCGCGAATGAACTTAAAAACATTGGCGATGTTTTTGTTACCGGAAGAAATGAAAAAGCCTTAATTGAATGTAACTCTAAAGGTTTTTGTGTTTGTGACCTATCAAAAGATGTCAATATTTTGGCAGATTTTATCGAAAAAAACAATATTGATGTATTGATTAATAACGCGGGCGAATACATTTATTCAGACTTAGACAAAATGAATATTGCAGATATTCAAAGACTTTACCAAACAAATTTAATCGCTCCTGCTTACCTTGCTTCAAAAGCTATTCCTAATATGAAAAGCAAAAAATGGGGACGAATTATTAACATTGGTTCTATCTCCGGCGTTATGGGCGAAGCTTATGCAAGTATTTATTCAAGTTCAAAAGCCGGTCTTATCGGTCTAACAAAAGCACTCGCACTTGAACTTGCTGAATACAACATCACAGTAAACACAATCAACCCCGGTTGGGTAGAAACAGAACTCGGAATGGCATCTATTGAAGACAGTGAATTTTCACGAGAAGAAATCGTAGAAACTATTCCACAACGCCGTTTTGTAAAACCTGAAGAAGTCGCAAAACTTTGTAAATACTTAATTTCAGAAGACGCAAAAGGTATTACAGGTCAATCCATCAACCTTTGCGCCGGACTAAGCGTAGGAATTTAAGCATTCATATTAACAATGTTTTTTATGAATTTACGGCATTTACAATATCTTGTGCGGTAATTTTTAAACAATCTAAATTTTCACAAGTTGTTTGACGATGAGCCCAAAGACAAGGTTTTATAGAACAACTATCGTTTGCTTTTATAGCTGTAACCAAGTCAGATTGCGGGATTAACATCTTATCATCAGTTGGCCCAAAAATCGCATAAGTTCTTGTTTTCATCGCAACTCCAACATGCAATGGTGCAGAATCAGAACATACAAATTTTTCTGCTTGACCTATTAACACCGCTAAATCCTTTAGGCTTCTAGTTTTACCATAATAGTTTGTAAAATTAGGGGAATTCTCATCTACCTTAGACAAAATACTTTCGATAACCTCTTTATCATCAGGCCCCCCTGCTAGCAGAACGTGTTTTCCTTGTTTCAACAACAAACTTACTACATCAGCCCAAACATCAGCACCAACTGTTTTAATCATACCCTTATTAATGCTCATTTTGCTAACCCCAGGGTGAATTAGAACAGTATTGGAAATCTTTTCCTGCGGAGCAACATTAATTTCAGGCAACTCCGTTTTATGAGCAGTAATCGGTGTAATTAAATCATGATACATCGCACAGGCATATTGTTTTTTGTTCAATGGCACAGCTTTTGTCAACAAAATCTGACTCAATTTACCTGTATAATAACCATATCTCTGTTTAATTCCAGTCATAGCGAGCAAAACACTGATTAGTTTATTACCTCCAGAGGACACAACCATATCAAAATGTCCTTTTTGAGCTAAAAAAACAAGTTTCAATAATTCAAGATATTTATTTTTACCTTTTACATCTATCAAAAACAAATCATCTATAACATCTGTTAAATCCTTAACGCTTTTACTTCTCGGCTCAAGCGCAAGAGTAATCTTTGAATTTGGATATTCTTTTTTAAGTGATATTAATGTCGGCAAGAAAAATATTTCATCGCCAATTCCGCCAAAATTTATTGCTAATATGTTCATAAAATAATTATATAACAAAAAGATATTTCATGTTATAATGCACCTATGGTAAATAAAGTTACAACTGCAACCGTAATTGGGCTTGATGCTTTTAATGTCACTGTAGAAACTGACGTACTTGGAGGTTTGCCGGCTTTTTCAATCGTAGGGTTACCGGATACTGCTATCAATGAAGCGCGAGATAGAGTCCGTTCTGCTATAAAAAATTCCGGTTTTACTTTCCCTGCAAAAAAAGTTGTAATTAATCTTGCCCCAGCAGACCTTAAAAAAGAGGGTTCCAACTTTGATTTGCCAATTGCTATAGGGCTTTTAATAGAAGAAGAAGTTTTGCAGGAAGAAAAATTGCAAAATTACGCATTTATTGGAGAACTTTCTCTTGACGGGAGTTTGAGAGGCGTAAACGGAGTTTTACCATTAATTCTTGGCCTAAAATCTTTCGGCATAAAAAACATATTTGTTCCCACTGTAAACGCTCAAGAAGCAGGACTTGCCGGTGATGTAAACATTTATGGAGCAAACAGCTTGGCAGAAGTTGTCAACCATTTTTCAGACAATCCAATAAAGCCAACTGTTATAGATATTAACAATTACCTCACAGAAGGTTCAAAACAAGACTACGTCTACGATTTTAAAGACGTAAAAGGACAACAAAAAGCAAAACGAGCTCTCGAAATTTCAGCAGCTGGTGGACATAATATGCTAATGATTGGTTCCCCTGGTTCCGGCAAAACTCTGATGGCAAAATGTTTTGCATCTATTTTACCTCCTTTAGAACTTTCAGAAGCCCTTGAACTCACAAAAATATACAGTATTTCAGGACTTTTATCATCACAAGAACCCCTCATGACAAAACGTCCTTTCCGCGCTGTTCATCACACTGCATCAGCAAACGGAATTATCGGGGGCGGAACAATTCCAAAACCGGGAGAAATTACACTTGCACACAGAGGAGTTTTATTTTTAGATGAAATGGTAGAATTTCCGAGAAATGTTTTAGAAGTTTTGCGCCAACCGCTTGAAGATGGTGAAATAGTTATCTCAAGAGCAAAACATTCTATCAAATATCCTGCAAAATTTATGTTGTTAGGTGCTATGAACCCTTGTCCTTGCGGATATTTAGGCGACAAGCAAAAACAATGCACCTGCTCAGATTTTCAAATAAACAGATATCAATCTCGCCTCTCCGGTCCATTATTAGATAGAATTGATTTGCAAGTAGAAGTTCCAAGACTTACCTCAGAAGAACTTTTAAATACACAACCGACTACAGAAACATCTGAAGATATTCGAAAAAGAGTTGTCAAAGCAAGAAAAATACAGGCAGAACGCTATAAAAATGATGGAATTTTAACAAACTCAGAATTAACATCTAAACTAATTAAAAAATATTGCCAAATTGATAAAGCATCCGCAGAGTTGTTAAAAATGGCTGTTGTAAAATACCAGCTTTCCGGCAGACGCTATGATAGAATTTTGAAACTTGCCCGCACAATCGCAGATTTAGACAGCTCAGAAAATATTAAACAAACTCACCTTATGCAAGCTTTGCAATACAGGATGCTTAATTCCCTGTCAAATTAAAAAATCCTGCAACCAACCCCACAAAAGCAGATACTGCAATATAAAACAATGGATCTCGTTTTTCAGTAATACTTGCAATAAATAGCCCGACAAGCAATACCATTCCAAAAATGTTTATATTATTTATAAACATATCAACTCCAACAGCTGCCAAAAGTCCGCATCCTGCTGGTTTTAACGTATAAATCACGGATTGAACATATTTGTTTTGCCTAAATTGTTCCAACAATTTTGAAATAATAATAATCAAAATCAATGATGGCAAAATTACTGCAATTGTTGCAATTAATGCCCCTAAAACTCCACCTGTCGTAAATCCGGCAAAAGTTGCAACATTCACCCCTACAGGCCCCGGTGTAATTGAAGAAACGGCAATCATATCTGCTAATTGTTTTGTTGTATACCATTTTTGAACATCTGCAATATGATACAAAAACGGTAATGTTGCGTATCCCCCGCCAAACGAGAATAAACCGATATGGAAAAATTCTAAAAATAATTTTATATACGTAATCATTTTTCCTTATCTCCAAACTCTATTTTCTTTTGAACAGGAAGCCACAAACCAATAAAAATCGCTAAAATAATCAACGCAGCCGGAGGAGCTTTAAAGCACCCAGAAAGCATGAATGTTAAAAAGAATATCCAACACGTAAATTTATCCACAACACTTTTTCGCCACATTTCTTTAACGGCAAGAAAAATCAGGATTAAAACAGCAACCCCAACCCCCCAAAATATACTCTGGATAAATTGCATTTTAACAACTTGTTCTAAAATTCTTGCAATAATAATTATGGAAACAAAAGCCGGAAGAACAATTCCGATAGTGGCAGTAATTGCGCCTAATGTTCCTCTCAACCTATAACCCGTGAAAATCGCAGTGTTAGCCGCTATAATCCCCGGAACACTTTGACTAAGCGCATAATATTCACAAAGTTCATCATCATCAATCCAATGTTTTTTCTCGACAAGCTCAGATTGCAAAAGTGGTAAAATAACATAACCACCGCCAAGTAACAAAGTTCCAACTTTAAAGAACGTTTTGAATATTTGATAAAGCGTCTTTTCCATAAAATTATTATATACAAAAATCAAGTAAAATAGCAAATCAATTCAATATATTGACAAATATAGCTTAATAGTAAATAATAATGAAAAAGAACAAAAAGGAGCTTTAAAAATGTTTAATAATAAATCAACCATTGCCCCCCCCCCGAAGGTGCTACACTAAAGAAAGTTGGAGACCAAAATACAAAAAGGCATAGTCTTTTACGGTTAAGGAAGTTTGGTTTATTTAGGAAGATTGGTGATATTTTAAGTTTAGTTAAACGAAACATTTTATTCTCGCCCCTTGAGGGAGAGAAGAAATTTCTTGGTGAATTATGTGAGCTTAGAAATTTCAGAGAGGGGTATAAAAAATATAAAAATTCAGATCGCGCAACGGAGTGCGCGATGACGGATGTTGATGACAAAAAAGGAAAAATAATAATGAATGAAAACAATTTAAAACCAAAACAACCTAATAACCAAGTTGCTTTTCCAGAAACGAACTATTCGCAATTCACTACTCACCATTCACTCAAACGAAAATCCGCATTCACTCTTGCCGAAGTTCTAATCACCCTCGGCATCATCGGTGTTGTTGCAGCATTAACCTTGCCGTCATTAATTACTAATTACCGAAAACAGGTTATTGAAACTAGACTTTCTAAGTTTTACACCACAATGAATCAAGCTGTATTAAACTCTCAGATAGAAAATGGAGATTTCAGAGACTGGGAACTTTCAAGTGAAAAGAACCTTTATGATGATTATCTAAAAAAATACTTAAAAACTGTCAAAGTGAAAAAATTAAACTCTAGACAATACATATATTTGCCTGACGGAAGCTATTTTTATGAAACCTTTGCTAATTCAGATTTTAGAGATATATTTTACTGCCCTCTCGGCAATTCTTGTAAACGTCCAGGAATCGACAGGTATAGATTTGCATTTAGTCCACATACAAATCGTACACTAATAACCGTTTTTAACAATCCAATAGAACCATATACTTGGACTTGGAACGGAGATATAAAAACATTACGAACAGCAGGTACTTTAGGTTGTAACAAGGAAAATAGAATAGTAACAACTATCCAAACTCAAGACCGAGTAGCATTTTGTACCGCTGTAATTATGCTCAATGGTTGGAAATTCCCAAAAGATTATCCATGGTAAAACTAAAACATCCGATATTAAAAAATATCGGATGTTTTTTAATTATGAATTCAAAGTTGCTTTTAGTCTTGCCATTGCCCTTGCAATTGAAGCTTCTGCACGTTTTGCATCAATTTCTGCCTCTGAATCTTCTAATCTTGCCTTTGCTCGACTCAATGCCTCTTTTGCTCTGGCAACATCGATTTCGTCACCGCGCTCTGCTGTTGTTGTAAGAATAAGAGCTTCATCATCCTTAAACTGCAAAACCCCGCCCATCGTTGTAAAGTATATAGGTTCATTATCTTTTACCGCCTTAGTTACACCAATATCTAAAGCTGTCATAACAGGAACGTGATTTTTCAAAATTCCGATTTCACCATCTGTCGTTTTTGTATAAATTTCATCCACATTTTCGTCAAACACAACTCGTTCGTGTGTAATTATTTTTAAGTGCATAATTATTCCTCATGTAACGGTGCAAATGGTGAACTATCTTTTAAAACGGACAATTCACCACTCACTATTCACCATTCACTATTTTAAAGTTTTTGCTTTTTCAACAGCTTCTTCAATAGTACCTACCATATAGAAAGCTTGCTCAGGCAAATTGTCATGTTTACCTTCAATAATTTCTTTGAAACCTCTAATTGTATCTTCAAGTTTTACGTATTTCCCGTCAATACCTGAGAATTTTTCGGCAACAAAGAACGGTTGTGACAAGAATTTTTGAATTTTTCTTGCTCTATTAACAGTTTCTTTATCTTCTTCTGATAATTCATCCATACCTAAAATTGCAATAATATCTTGCAATTCCTTATATTTTTGAAGAATTTCTAAAACACGTCTTGTTGTATTGTAATGTTCTTCACCAATAATATTTGGATCAAGAACTCTTGAAGAAGATTCAAGAGGATCAACTGCCGGATAAATCCCTAATGACGCAATTTGTCTTGATAATACAGTTGATGCATCAAGGTGGGAGAATGTTGTAGCCGGAGCAGGGTCTGTCAAGTCATCTGCCGGAACGTAAATTGCTTGAACTGACGTGATAGAACCATCTTTTGTAGATGTAATTCTTTCTTGCAATTCACCCATTTCATTCGCCAATGTTGGCTGATAACCAACAGCAGATGGCATACGTCCTAGCAAAGCTGAAACTTCTGAACCAGCCTGAGTAAATCTGAAAATATTATCTACAAATAAAAGTACATCCTGCTTTGAAAAATCTCTGAAATATTCAGCAGCAGTCAAAGCTGAAAGCCCAACTCTCATTCTGGCTCCTGGTGGCTCATTCATCTGACCGTAAATCAGTGCAACTTTGTCGATAACGCCTGATTCTTTCATTTCGTTCCAAAGGTCATTACCTTCACGAGTTCTTTCTCCAACACCACCAAACACAGATACTCCGGAGTGTTCCATTGCAATGTTGTGGATAAGTTCCATAATCAAAACTGTTTTACCAACACCGGCACCACCAAACAAGCCGATTTTTCCACCTTTTTGGTATGGTTGAAGCAAGTCAATAGCCTTAATACCAGTTTCCAAAACTTCTACATTTGTGTTTTGATCTACCAATTTTGGAGATTCTCTATGAATTGGTAAATATGTATCAGTTTCAATTGCTCCCATTTTATCAACAGGATCGCCTGTAACGTTTAAAATTCTACCCAAAATAGGTTTTCCTACAGGAATTTTAATAGGTTCATTTGTGTTAAAAACTTTCATGCCTCTTTTCAAACCATCTGTAGAAGACATTGCAACTGTTCGAACCTTGTTTCCGCCAAGCATTTGTTGAACTTCTGCAACAACAAAAGAACCATCTTCTTTGTTTATATGAAGTGCTGTATATATTTCAGGCAATTCGCCTTGTTGAAATTCAACGTCAATAACGGGACCGATAATCTTTGTAATTAATCCCTCTTGTTTCGTTAATGTTTCCATTTCCTCTCTCCTTTTCGATAAACCAATTATAATACAAGAAAAAATTTTGACAATATAATTTCATCGTCGACATAGCAAAGCCAGCCAACAGTAATTATACAATTTATACCACTCAAGCAACATTTTCAAATAAACCTTAATACCTTGTTCAGACAGCGATTTACAAGCATATTAAATTTCTATAAAGATTGTAAATTTTACACTTGCTTTTATGTTAACTTTATTTTATAATGTAATTGTGAAATAATTCACGAATAAATCTCAAAAACTTTATTTACTAAATGTGCGTCTTGCACAATATACAAGGAGAAAAATATATGACAACAAAAAGCAAAAAGACTGTTGAAAACCTTGAAAAGACCCTAAACAAGTCTTCTCTTGTTGACAGTGCTGAACAATTGGAATTGCTTATCGAAAGAGCTAAAAAAGCTCAAAAGATTTTTGCAACATTTACTCAAGAACAAGTTGATGCAATTTTCAAAGCTGCAGCTACAGCTGCAGACAAAGCTCGTATTCCTTTGGCTAGATTGGCTCACGAAGAAACAGGAATGGGTGTTTTGGAAGATAAAATTATCAAAAACCACTTCGCATCAGAATATATTTACAACAAGCACAAAAACGCTAAAACTTGTGGTGTAATCAAAGAAGACAAAGCAAACGGTATTAAAATTGTTGCTGAACCTCTTGGTGTTATTGCAGGTATCGTTCCTACAACTAACCCAACTTCAACTGCAATTTTCAAATCATTAATCGCTTTGAAAACAAGAAACGCTATCATCTTCTCACCACACCCTAGAGCTACAAAATCAACAATTGCAGCTGCAAAATTGGTTTATGAAGCTGCTGTAAAAGCTGGTGCTCCGGAAGATATTATCGGTTGGATTGATGTTCCATCTATCGAATTGTCTAGCCAATTGATGCAACACCCTAACATCGCTTGCATTTTGGCAACAGGTGGCCCTGGCATGGTTAAAGCTGCATATTCATCAGGGAACCCTGCATTAGGTGTTGGCCCTGGTAACGCTTGTGCTTTGATTGATGAAACTGCTGATATTCAAATGGCTGTTTCTTCAATTTTGATGTCAAAAACTTTCGACAACGGTATGATTTGTGCTTCTGAACAATCAGTTGTTGTTGTTGACGAAGTTTACGAAGCTGTTAAAAAAGAATTCATCTACAGAGGTGCATATCTTTTGAACGCTGCCGAAGAAAAGAAAATGATCGATCTTCCATTCATCGATCCTAAACGTGGTACAGCTCACCCTGACATCGTTGGTCAAAGCGCTTACAACATCGCTAAATTGTCAGGTTTTGAAATTCCAAAAACTGCAAAAATCTTGTTGGCAGAAAGACCTTCTGTTGATTGGGAAGATCCATTCTCAAGAGAAAAACTTTCTCCAATCTTAACTATGTACAGAGCAAAAGATTTTGAAGCTGCTGCACAAGTTGCATTTGAATTGGTTTCAAAAGGTGGCGCAGGTCACACAGCAGACCTTTACACAGATGCTAGAAGCCAAGAAAGAATTGACAAATACGCTAACATGATGCCTGCTTGCCGTGTATTGATTAACTCTCCATCAGCATTGGGTGGTATCGGTGACTTGTACAACTTCAAACTTGAACCGTCATTATCATTGGGTTGCGGTTCTTGGGGTAAAAACGCCGTTTCAGGTAACATCGGTGTTGAAAACTTATTGAACTACAAAACAGTTGCTGAAAGGAGAGAAAATATGCTTTGGTTCAAAGTTCCGCCAAAAGTTTACTTCAAAAGAGGCGCTGTTGATCTAGCTCTTCGTGAACTTGAAGGCAAAAAACGTGCATTTATCGTAACAGACAGATTCTTGTTCAACTCTGGTGCTGTTGACAGCATTATCAAAGTTTTGGACGAAATCGGCATGGATCACGAAGTATTCTTCGACGTTAAACCGGATCCTACATTGTCAACAATTAACCAAGCTATGGATATTATGAAACCATTCGAACCTGATGTAATCATTTCATTAGGTGGTGGTTCTCCGATGGACGCAGCTAAAATTATGTGGTTATTGTATGAACAACCTGATACAAACTTTGAAGATATCGCAATGAGATTCTTAGATATCAGAAAAAGAATTTGTAAAATTCCTGAACTTGGCAAAAAAGCTACTATGGTTGCTATTCCTACAACTTCAGGTACAGGTTCAGAAGTTACACCTTTCGCAATCATCACTGATGATGAAACTCACGTAAAATATGCGATTGCAGATTATGCTTTGACTCCAAATATGTCAATCATCGACCCTAACTTCGTTGATGGCATGCCAAAAGGATTGACAGCTGCATCTGGTATCGACGCTTTGGTTCACGCAACAGAAGCTTACGTATCTTGTATGGCTACTAACTTCACAAACTCAAACGCTTTGGAAGCAGCTAAACTTATCTTCAGATACTTAGAAAGATCATACAAAGAAGGTGCTAACGATCCAATTGCAAGAGAAAAAATGCACTACGCAGCAACAATTGCAGGTATGGCATTTGCTAACTCATTCCTAGGTTTGTGCCACTCAATGGCTCACAAACTTGGTGCAATGTTCCACGTACCACACGGTGTTGCAAACGCATTGTTGTTCAGACAAATCATCAAATACAACGCAGTTGATTGTCCTAAAAAACAAGCAATCTTCCCTCAATACAAGTTCCCTAACGCTAAGGCTAAATATGGTCAAATCGCTGACGAACTTGGTTTGGGCGGAAAAACTGATGATGAAAAAGTTGAATTGTACATCAAAGCTATTGAAGATTTGATGAAGAAAATCAACTTGCCATTCTCTATTAAAGAATTTGGTGTATCAGAAGAAGACTTCAACGCTAAATTGGATGAAATGGTAGAACTTGCATTTGACGACCAATGTACAGGTGCAAACCCTGCATACCCATTGATGGAAGATATTAAAGCAATTTATATCGACGCATTCAACGGTGTTGTTAGAGATTACTACCCTACAAAATAGGAGCGTAACCGCTTATAAAATAAAGAAGAACCGTCAGAAATGGCGGTTCTTTTATTTTTACGCTTTTATATTCTTAGTTCACAATTTTTTAATACAGTTTACCAATCATAATTTATTTTCCAGCCATCTAGTTGTATTAAACGACCACAATGACGACTTTCTCCCCCATCATCAGTCGCATTTTTGTTACAAACTCTTAATAGCCAATTCCTATCATTAGCAGTATTAGAGTAATTATAAAACTCAAATTTATTTGTTGAAGAATTTACAGACATAACAAAAACATCTTTTCCAAGCGTATTTGGGTGCTTCTTACCATTAATATCCACAACTATGTATATATTAGTATTTCGGTAGTCAGTACAATACCAATTTCCATTTTCATTAGTTCCTTCCTCACCATAACAATGTCCATCCATATTAAAAGCAACTATTGTTCCATTAGAAAGAAATATAATATATCTCCAATGTCCCAAGAGATTTCTATCTGTTTTTCCATTTAAAGCGTATATCCCACTGTAACCCAACTTTTGAAAAGAGGTTATACCATTATTTTTGAGAGGCTTTACATAAGGAATAAAATACGTTTCTACAACTTTTGTTGTTATTTCATTTGCTCCTGATGATGGAGTTCCATAATATTCATTTAGCCCCCAGTTACTCATATCCCCATAATCTGCTTGCGCATGTTCAAAAGCTTGCGCTAGTATAGAATAAGTTGCTTTTAACTGAGTTACTGCTTGTTTTTTCTTATAATTTTGAATAACAGTAGGCATTGTTAACGCAGCAACAACTCCAATAATCCCCAAAGTTATAAGAACTTCTGCTAAGGTGAATGCTTTTTTATAATTGTGATATTCCATATCACAATTATTACATACTTCTTTATCTTTTTCAATCATATAAATATACCCACTTTTTACGACATAATATCCAGTAACATTATGTTACTATATCCAGTAATATTGTCAAATGGACGAAATTGAGTTTTATAAATTACTAGGTAAACGAATTAAAACACTACGCGAAAACGCTTATTTAACACAAGAAAAACTTGCAGAAAAAGCAGGAATTAGCCTTGATTATCTCGGCAAAATAGAAGTAAGTATTAACAAACCAGGCATAAGAACAATATTGAAACTAGCAAATGCTCTTGATATACCGATAAAAGAATTTTTCGAATTTTAATTTTATGTTAAAAACCTGATAAAATCATCAAGATTATCAAGTATTTGCATAACTGATTGATTTCCGGCTACTTGACCGGTAGCACAATACATCTGCATTGCTGCTTTATTATTTACGATTACATCTGCAACATCATTTCTAACTTTATTTTTCGTTAGAATATAATTTTCAAAAATATGTTTTTCACAAGGCGTTATATTTTTAGCAATCCTTGGCGCCCAAACACTATTCGACTTAAACAGTTTGGGATACAAATGTATTCTATTTTTACAACCGTTAACCATTGTAGCTAGAATTTTTCTTAGCATAACAATTCCTTTTAATTTCCCTATATTTATATTAAGTAAATTATTGCAGAATAATTGCTTAATTTTTAATAAATATTAACCTATTTGCTCCTTAACCTTAGCTTCCATAGGCATCAAATTTTATGAGAATTATTATCCAATACTTGAAAAATTGGTATTTGGTCTGCTTATTAACGATTATAATTTTATTGGATAATCTTTTGGAATTTTCCAACCATTATGTTGTATTAAAGCTGTACAATATGCATGTTCGATAGTATAGCTAAAACGTTCCTTACAACCATCATACAATGACGTAGCTTCTCCATCCCAGTGCCATTTAAATGGCTCAAAACCTTTTCCAATATGATATTTAAAGTCACTGTTTTCTGTACCATTTCCATGAGGAGCTTTCGCTGGATAATACATAAACAAGAAAGCACATTTTCCAAAATTGGAAGTTGCTTCACTACAATTATTTGGTTTTTCCGGATAAAAAATCCATTCCCTTGAACTATCACTAAACCGGGTTTTAACAGCACTTCCATCTGGGAAATAAATTATTAACCTACCTGAAGAATCAATTTCTTCTTTGGTAATTTGCATATACGGTGCAAGATACGAATTAAACCACTTTTGCGCCTCAGAACTTCCTTCAATTGGTTTCCCGTCCTCTCCGATTTGCGCTCCTCCTAAATCATCAAACCAATATTTTTTATCACCATTTATAACTTCTGATTGTGTAATAGCTTGGTTTACAGTTGAATAAAATTTTGCTAACCTCGTTTCAATTATCTGTTTTTTATGATTTGCAATCAAATTAGGAAGTGTAATTGCTGCAACTATGCCAATTATTCCGAGAGTAATCAAAACCTCAGCTAACGTAAAGCCCAATTTCACGGCGCGATTGCCCCCCCCCCCGACAACTCTTTTCATCTCTTTTTTCATAAAACAACCTCCAAATTGTATGCTTACATTTCTATTTTAACATATTTTTTTATATTTTGCAATTTTAGTTGCCTTGACTTTTTATTATTTTCTTTTTAGAATAGAGTAACGAGGACGGCGACATGGCCAAGTGGTAAGGCAGGAGCCTGCAAAGCTCTTATCCCCCAGTTCGAATCTGGGTGTCGCCTTTTTTATTTGCTCATTTCAAGAATTTGTTTTTACATCTAAACTCTATTTCACAACATTTTATTCAAACTTGACATAAACCGTATATACTGCTAAAATTTCACTATGATTAAGAAATGTTGGTTATTAATTTTAATGGCTTTGTTCTTGAGTATTTCTCAAGCAAATGCTATAACCGTGAAATTTAACGGTTTTATTGCCGATGAGGCAAATTTATTATCACCTCAAGTAGAAAATGACTTAAATATGACCCTTTGGGATTTACAGAAAAAATCCGGTGCAGACTTAGTTGTTGTAACACTTCCAACTTTGAACGGTAGAACTGTAGAAGATGTTGCGATAGACATTGGTCGTTCATACAAATTAGGTGCTGTCGGCAAAAACAATGGTGTCGTATTTTTGACAGCTCCGAATGAACGAAAAATGAGAATTGAACTTGGAACAGGGCTCGAAAATAAAATCTCAATGAACACTTTAGAAAGTATTCGTGACGAAGATATTCTTCCTTACTACAGAAACAACGATTATGAAAAAGGAATTGCCCGTGGAGCCTACGTTTTAGCAAACACTGTAGCTATAGCAGAAAATGTTCAAATCAAAACTCAAGGGAACTGTCCTCCACAAACAAATTCATCAGGCTCAAGAAGTAGAAATGATGTTCCATGGTGGGCTTGGCCATTCATAATAATTATGAGCATATTTTCACCAAGAAGACGTTTCAATTCTGGAAGATTTGGCGGTTTCGGCGGTGGTGGAGGCTTTGGCGGATGCGGATGCTCCGGAAGCTGGTAAACAAAACTAAACAAAAGAGGGAAAAATGAAAAATCTAGATAAATTAGTTGAAAGTTTAAAAAAGGAATTAGGCGAAAATTTGACATCTATTATTGCGTTTGGCTCTCAAGCAAACGTAGAAGATGCAAAAAACAATCTTAATATAATGATTGTTACAAATACTCTAAGTGCAGAAAACTTGTACGCGATCTCAAAACCTATACAAAAATGGGTTAAAGCCAAAAACCCAATTCCCGTAATCATGAACAGAGATGAATGGTATTCTTCATTTGATGTTTATGCGATTGAATATTCTGACATCAAAGGAAATTACAGACTAATTTATGGCGAAGATTTAGTTCAATCTATCAGCATAAACAAATACTTCTTACGATTAGAATGCGAAGCTGAATTAAAAAGCCTTCTTTTAAAATACAAAAATAACTTTTTAATGAATATTCGCTCAGACAAAGAAATGAAAAAACTTTTAAGCCACGTAATAAAAACATTATTAGTAATTTTTCGTTCTGTCTTAAGACTTCACGATTGCGCAGTACCATATAGAGCTGTCGATATAATTGAATTTGTATCTAACTACTTAAATTTCAACAAAATAGTTATGTTGAAGCTTGCAAAAGTGAAATATGAAGGCGATGCCTACACAAAACAAGAGCTTATGTATATAGAAGCAGAACTTGTTAAAGATATTCAACATATCCTAAAACAAGTTGACGCTATGCGTTTCTAATTCTTTATGTTACAATAAAGAAACGGGCGATTGGCACAGTTGGTAGCGCGCCACATTGACGTTGTGGAGGTCACGTGTTCAAGTCACGTATCGCCCAAATAAAGAGACTGTTTTTTATACGGTCTCTTTTTTTTTATTGTTATTTGGACGATGGTTACTCTCACCAATAGTTTTTGTTTGTTTAACAAAAACTATAGTGTTCTACCCTAAAGAGTATCCTGCCTCGTACGGCTCATGTTGTTCGCCTACGATGCAAGCGAGTCACGTATCGCCCAAATAAAGAGGCTGTTTTATACGGTCTCTTTTTTTATTGTTATTGGGAGACTACAATATATTTTATCAACAATTTTGGCTTTTTGTAAAAAACAAATATTATACATTCTGTATATATAAATCAATATCTGCATCTGTCGTTAATTCTGTTGTTGCAACAAGAATTTTATTATCGCAAAGTTTTAGTCCGCCAATAATGCCGTTTGATTTGAGTTTTGTCAAAAACTCATCCGCATTTTTAACTTCAATGACAAATTCATTGAAGTAATTAGTGTTTAAAGTCTTAATTCCTTTTCCCGCAAGTTTTTCTGATAATTTGTGAGCCATTTTCCCAGATAAATAACTTGCTTGGCGGAAACCATCCTCTCCCATCACTGTCAAATACAAAGTTGCGCACAGTCCTATCAATGCTTGGTTTGAACAGATATTACTTGTTGCTTTTTCTCTCTTAATATGTTGTTCTCGAGTTTGAATAGTTAAACAATATGCAGGATTGCCGTCAGCATCAACAGTTCTTCCTGCCAGCCGCCCTGGAAGTTGTCTCATAAATTTTTCTTTACAAGCCATAAAACCGGCATGAGGCCCGCCAAAACTCATTGGAATTCCCAGAGTTTGAACATCCCCAACTACAATATCCGCGTCACTAGGCGGTTTTAATATTCCTAATGAAGAAACATCCACGCATACAATCAACAAGCAATCCGGCTTATTAACTTCTGTGATTTCTCCATAAAAATCAGGATTTTGAACTAATACGCACGCATAGTCTGATGTGTTTTCTGGGATAATGTCAAACAATTCAAGCTCAATTTCATTTGCCCAACAGTATGTTTTTATTACGTCAATATACTCAGGATTAAGCTTATTTGAAACAAGAACTTTATTCTTTTTAGATACTCTGACAGCCATTAACAAACTTTCTGCACAAGCTGTTGCAACATCATACATTGTCGCATTTGAAATATCCATGCCTGTAATTCTGCAAATCATGGTCTGAAATTCGTACATAATTTGAAGTGTTCCTTGAGAGATTTCCGGTTGATACGGAGTGTAAGCTGTCAAAAATTCAAAGCGATTTGCAACTTGAGAAATACAAGCCGGAATAAACTTGTTATAAGTACCTGCACCTAAAAAAGAAATATAATCTGTATTATTCTTTTTCGCCAAGTTTTTAACGACTCTTTGAGTTTCAGCCTCACTCAAGGCTTTGCCCAAATCAAGTTTTTCCATTCTTGCCTGTTCTGGAATTTGCTTAAACAAATCTTCAATTGTCGCAACACCAATACTATCAAGCATTTCTTGTTTTACTTCGTCAGTATGTACTAAAAAGTTTTTCATAAGTTATTCCAATTCTTCTTTATAATCTTCATATTCCAAAAGGTCATTTTGTTCTGAAATATCACCTGTTGCTTCAACTTTAACAAGCCAGCCTTTTTCATAACTGTCTTCATTTAAAATTTCTGGAGCATTAACTGCGTCTTCATTAATTTCCAAAATTTTACCGCTAATAGGCATATAAATTTCAGAAGCAGCTTTTACAGATTCTATAGTTGCAAAAGTTTCACCTTTTTTAAATTCTGCACCAACTTCCGGTAATTCTAAAAATACAATATCGCCTAATTGGTCTACCGCATAATCTGTCAAACCAATAGTAAACGTATTATCACCATTGTCTAATAAAAATTCGTGAGATTTTGAACATAAAATTTTCTCAGTAATACTCATTAATTTCTCCTTTTATATTTTATAACTTAATTTTATTTCTTTTTGTAATAAATGGTCGTTTTACGATTTCGGCATCGTGAAGTTTTTCTCTTATCATAACCTGAACAGTACTTCCTGTGCAAATATCTTTATCATTTTTAACATATGCAAGTGCAATATTTGCACCTAATATTGGAGATGGACCTCCACTTGTAACAACGCCAATTTTTTCGCCATCTTTATAAACCTCATACTCATGACGAGCAATAGATTTGTCAAGCATTTTTAAGCCAACAAGTTTTTTACTTGTTCCATTTTTAATTTGTTCCATAATAACATTTTTTCCGTTATAATCAACTTCCTTATCTTTTGGAACAGACCAACTTAAACCGGCTTCAATAGGGGTTGTATTTTCATCTAAATCATTACCATACAAATGAAGTCCGGCTTCCAATCTCAAAGTATCTCTTGCGCCAAGTCCGATTGGCTTAATTCCAAATTCTTCTCCATCTTCAAGAATTTTGTCCCAAAGATATTCTGAGTGCTTATTTTCAACAAGAACTTCATATCCGTCCTCTCCGGTATACCCAGTACGAGAAGCCAAAACTTTTACTCCTGCAACTTTTGTAACCTTAATTGTAAATGATTCTTGATTTGTATCTAACCCCATTTTTCTCAATAATTTATCTGCAAGAGGGCCTTGAATCGCCAAAAGAGAATAATTATGAGATTGGTTGTCTATTTTTACGTCAAAACCTTTGCTGTTGCGAACCATCCAGTTTAAATCTTCATCAATTCTTGACGCATTACAAATTACCAAATATTCTAAAATACCCAGTTTATATATTATTAAATCATCTATTAGCCCGCCATTTTTATTTGGAAGTTGACAATATACAGCTTTTTCGTAGTCTAATTTAGAAATATTCTGAGGGACAATACTATTTAAAAATTCCATAGCTTCTTTGCCGGTAACAAAAACTTCTCCCATATGAGAAACGTCAAATAGGCCAACCTTTTCTCTTACGGTTTTATGTTCTTCTATAATGGATGTATACTGAACAGGCATATGCCATCCGGCAAAATCCACCATCTTAGCTCCCAATTTAACGTGTTTATCGTGCAAAAAAGTTTCTTTAGTCATAAAATATCCCCCTTTTGCTATTATTGTCTACATAAAGAGGGATATTGTCAACAATTTATTTAGTTTTATAACTCGGCTAATTTTTTGTATAGCTCAATTTGTTTATCTGTAAGATTTTTAGGTATTACGATTTTTATTTTTGCATTAAGATTTCCATAGCCTCCACCCTTCTTAGGCAAGCCCAAATCTTTTAATCTTAAAGCCTGACCGGATGAGGTTTTTGGTGGAATTTTAATTCCAATTTTGCCATGAAGAGTTTCAATATCTTTTTTACAACCCAAAACAGCTTCTGGAGGAGTTATCTCGATTTCTTTAGTTAAATCAGAACCGTTTACTTCGTAATCTTTATCTTTAATATTTATAATTAAGAACAGATCGCCCTTACGTCCATAAGCATCAATTTTTCCCTCGCCTTTAATACGAAGTTTCTGTCCCTCAGTAACATCAGACGGCAATTTGACTTTTATTGATTTTGGTTCTGACTTAAAACCTGTTCCTCCACATTCAGAGCAGTAACCTCCGTTTCCGGAACATTTTGTACAACGTTCAATATTATTGAATTTTACGTTAATTGGCTTTTTATCAAACAAGTCTTTTATTGTAATATTCAAATTCATTGTTACATCAAGATTTTCAGCCTTTGGCTCTTGAGAAGCACGTCTTCTTGAAGAAGTTCTTTGACCTGCGCCCTGTGCACCACCAAAATCAAAACCACCAAAGTTCATTCCTTGAGCACCGCCTCGAGCACCTCCGCCCATCATGTCACCAAATAATGAACTAAAGAAGTCTGAAAAACCGCCCATATCTTGACCGTTAAAGTTAAAGCTTTGATAACCGCCTTGACCTCCTCCAAATCCGAATTGTTCAAATCCAGGAGGTGGTGTATAGTTTTGACCGCCCTGCCAATTTGCACCTAAGCTGTCGTATCTTTGACGTTTTTGTTTGTCGCCCAATACTTCATAAGCTTCATTTATATCTTTAAATTTGCTTTCTGCTTCTTTTGTCTTATTTACATCCGGGTGATACTTACGAGCAAGTTTTCTGTATGCTGATTTAATTTCAGCATCTGTAGCATCTCGTTTTACACCAAGCGTTTCATAGTAATCTTTGTATTCCATAGTTTGTTATCTCCTAATCATATAATAATATAAAAAATACAAAAACCTTATATAATTAATGATTTTTTAATGAATTTATATGATTGCCATAAATTCAAATATAATATATACTATTTTTATGAACATTTTTCAAAGAGTAATATATTTTTTCTTGGAAAAGCAAGAAAAAGCCTTAACAAAAAAACTTAGCAGACATTTAAAAACATCCAGTTCAAATTCAACTTCCAAAACAGTTGTTTCTAAAGGGGTGACAATGACCCTCAGCGCAGAAACCGAAAAGAATAAAGACTTAGTTTTGAAAAATGTATCTGATATTATAAAAAGTTGTAATAATGATATTACCAAGCTTTTGTCATATATTGAAAGCAAAGGAACTAAAGTAATCAGACTTGAAAACGCTGATAAAATCCTCGCTGTTATTAAGGAAGAAGAGGGTTTAATTACATCTCTCGAGGGAATTGAAGCTCTTTATATAAACACAATTACAAACTCAGGATTTTCTCTAAAATCAAAGCCAATGTTTATAATGCGTAACGGTCAAATTGATCCTTATTATATGGCTCACCAATTTTATAAATGGTACGCATTACAAATGAAACTTCCAGGATTTGATTTTATGTCACAAAAGATTTTTAAAATTTATTTAAATTCTGATGGTGCAATTCTTTCAAACTTAACACTTGATGAAATGACAGGATTGAAAGAAGCTATTGCTAGAGATCAAGAAGCTACGACTTTTGCTCTTGACCTTGCAAAGCAAAAAGACGGTTCCAAAAAAGTTCTCGAAAAAATGCAAGATGGCGGAGCCAGTGTATAACTAATTATTCAAGTAAACTTTAGCAATTTCAATATCATTTTGAGTTGTAATTTTTATATTTTTATAACTTCCGTTTAAAATATAGACTGTTTGTCCCAGTTCTTCAAGCATACCTGCGTCATCCGTATAACTTTGTCCAAACAATTTTATATGTGCATTTTTTATCAAATCATATTGAAATGCTTGTGGAGTTTGTGTGTTGTATAATTTCGAACGATCAATTGTTCTGATAATTTTTCCATCCTGAACTTCTTTTATGGTATCAACCGTTTTTGTTGCAACTGTCAAAGCTTTTTTGGTTACAACTTCATCTATCGCCAAATTTATTAAATCTGTTGTAATCATTGGTCTTGCACCATCATGAATTAAAACATAATCACATTCATCGGCTTTCAATCCATTAAAAACAGAAGCTTGTCTAGTTGCTCCACCCTCAATAATTTGAACCTTTTTGCAATCTTTTAGAATTTCTTTTAAATCATCCATAATTGCAACATTCGCACAAATTATAATTTTACAAACATTTGAAGCCTCAAAAGCCTCAACCGTATATTTTATAACCTCTTTTTCGTTTATTTTTTCTAACAGTTTGTTTTTATTTCCAAATCTGGATGAGGTTCCTCCTGCCGGAATTATTGCATTTACTTTAAAGTTCATTTATTTTGCTCCCTAAAATGGTTAAATAATTTGTCATCAATATCTTGGTAAAATTCTCCATCAAGTTCTAACCCAATATCCCCGTCTGTAATTTCACCAATTTCTATTAAATCTGTATCCTGTGGTAAAAAATCTTTTGGCACAGCCACAACAAGCTGATAATCTTCTCCGCCATACAAAACAGTTTGCATATCAACATTTTTGTCATGTGGAATTTTAGAAGTATTAATTTTCACCCTAACTTTACTTGCCTTTGCAATTTGAATTAAAGCATCAGCCAAACCGTCTGAAGTGTCCATCATTGCATAATTTTCTGTTATTTGTGTTGCAATTTTTTGAGAAAATTTTCTTTGCGCAACAGGCATAAGATGAGCTTTTATAAACTTTGAACTTTGCTCTAACTTGCTCCCATTCAACAACATTTTCAAACCGGTTGCACTATTACCATGTTCTCCGGAAACTAGTATTTTATAACCGACTTTTGCATTACTTCTGGATGATATTTTTCTATTTTTTGTCGCTCCAATGGCAGTTACTGAAATAAAAACTTTTTCTCCACCTGTCAAATCTCCACCAACAATTTTTACATCGCCTGACGCCTCTTTTGCGCCTTTATAAAATTCTTCAACAAATTTTTCGTCTACATAATTTGGCAAAGACAGAGCAATTGTCAAATATTTTGGTTCAGCTCCGGAAGCACAGATATCACTGATATTAACCATTACAGACTTATAGCCAAGCTGAAACGGCGTTATAAACTCTAACTTAAAATGAACATCTTCTACAAGACTATCTTGAGATACAACAATCCCTAAATCCTCTAAATACGCACAATCATCGCCTATGTATTCAGAATTTAAAGTTGTTTTTATAATTTTAATTAATTCTTTTTCGTTCATTATATATCGTGGTCAATTAGTGAAATAAATTCTTCTACCAAAGTGGAATTCCATTTTTTGCCCGCATCCTGCTTAATTAGTTCTATTGCTTGTTTCGGGGTTAATTCTGCTCTATATGTTCTTGGTTCTGTCAACGCAAAATATGCATCTATTATCAAAATTATTTGCGAAGTCATAGGAATTTCTTCTTTAGAGATTTTTGCAGGATAACCTGAACCGTCCCAATTTTCGTGATGATGTTCAATTATTGGAATAACATCTTGAATATAGCTTATTGGTTTCAAAATTTCTCTAGCAGCGATAATCGGATGTTCTTTGATATGATTGCGTTCTTCTTCTGTTAATGGCGTTTTTTTCTGAAGAAGTTCTGTCGGAAGCATCAAATTACCAATATCATACAAAAGCATTGCAATCCTAAGTTTATCAATATCATCTTTCGGTAAATCAAAACGTTTTGCAAGACTGACTGCCAGTTGCACTTTTGATTTCACAACTCCTGAATGATGAAGAGGATTGTAGGTTTGAGTCAACATATCCGCAACAGAATAAAGTGCATCTTTAGGAACTTCATCTGTTTTAAGTTTATTTTTAAGATTTTCTGTAATATCTGAACTCAAAGGAATATTGTGTTTTGACAAAATATCCATAAAAGTGTTCACTGCAATTTCTTGCCAGCTTGTTTCATTAATAGGTTTTGCCAAAGTAACTTGATTACGCCCATTACGTTTTGACTGATACATTGCTTGGTCGGTAAGTTCAAGAATATCTTCAATATTATCAGAATGTTCTAAAAATGTTGCAACACCGATACTTGCAGTAACATGACCAATTGTGTCCAGTTGTTCACTTTCAAGGGCTTTTCGAATTCTTTCCGCAGCAATCATCGCTCCTTTAGAATCAACTCCCGGAAGAATTACGTTAAACTCTTCTCCACCCATACGAGCAGCGGTATCAATCGAACGAGCATTTTTTTTCAAAACATTTGCAACAGTTTTAATCGCTAAATCACCGTATGCATGCCCATATTTGTCATTAATTTGTTTCAAATGATCTAAATCTAATCCAACAATACTGAATGCTTGTTGTTGGCGCAGTGCACGAGTAACTTCTTTTTTAAGATATTCTTCAAAGTATCTTCTATTATAAAGCCCAGTCAAGCCGTCTGTAACAGCTTGCGCCTTAACCTCTTCAAACAAACCTGCAATAGTTATCGCCATTTCTATTTGTTGAGCAAAAATTGTCAAGAAATCTGTCTCTCCATTTGTCATATCTTTTCTTGAAGAAAAAACATTAAACCAGCCATAATGAGTATTTCTGGAATACAAAGGTACTGTAATTATTGATTTACAAGCATACTCAGTATTAATTTCATAAACAATATCATCAGAAATTTCAGGAATAACTGATTTTAAAGTTTCGCCAACTTCTGTTGTTTGCATAATTACTTTTTCTTTAGCAGATTTTGCATAAATACTATTTTCATCATACACAAGTCTTTTTGTTTGAATAGGACCTTTTATAAGCGTATCGACTTTTTTTATAGAACTATCATCAGATTGAGCTAAAACACATAAATAAACACCTGCTTCATCTTCACATTTTTTAATTATGTTACAGTGAAGATATCCGAGTTCTCCCTGAATATTATTAACAATAGTCTCTAAAACGCTCTGCAACGGTCTTGATGCATTCATCATGTCCCAAATATGTTGTAACGTCAGCATTCTTTTATTTGCGATATTAAGTTCATGCGTGCGCTCTTTAATCTCTTGCTCTAATTGAAGATTACGTTCATAGATTTCTAAATAATCTTGTTTCCCGTTGTAAATTGTACTTTCTACTTCAGAAACTTGTCTATATATATCTTTTAATTTATCCAAAAAACTCATACATATATTATACACTATGTTTTCAATTTTGTAATATTTTGTTAACAATATTTATTATTTTTTCAGGTCTAGGGTAATTAATACATTGTTCAGCATCTTCTCCAGTAAGCGGACAAGTTACTGTATTATAGCAAGGTTGACATTTTAAATTACCTGATATCGCAAAATACTTATTATCATCTCCAAAAGGCCCATACATAGTTGAAGGAGTACCACAAAAAATAGAAATCACGGCCGGAATATTTGTTGCTCTGGCAATTTGAACACTTCCGGAATCTGGAGCCATAACAAGTTTAGCTCTTGAATAAATTTCTATCAAATCTTTAATATTTGTTTTTCCGGCAAGATTTAAATATTTTCCGTCACTTATATATGAAATCAAATCGTTATCGCAAGCGCCACCGGTAAAAATAAGATTGCACTTATCTCCAATCGCCTCTGCTACAGTCTTCCAGTTGTCTTTATTCCAATGTTTTAACCTTCTTGTTGTTGCAGGGGCAATGATAACTATTGGTTTTAATGCATCTATATCTTTTAAAAGATTATCGACTTTTAATTTCGTTTCATCACTTGGAGTCGGAAGAGTAAAATTAACTTCATCAGCTCCATCTAACCCCAAACATTTTGCATACCAAAGATACATAAACACAGCATGCACCGAATAATTTTCACTCGGAATTTGCTCTATCAATTCATTAGCGCCCAGACTTGCAAATTCTCTTGCATTTTTCAAACATACTCGTTTTTTAGCACCGCTAAATATCATTAATAACATACTTTTGAACATTACTTGAGTGTCTAAAGCAAGATCAAATTTTTCTTTTCTTATTCTTTTTATAATATCTATAAATTCTAAAATATTTTTAATTGAAAATCCATTTTTTTTCCAACGTTGAAAAGGCACCAAAATTGCATTTTTTACTGCAGGATTTCCATCAACAACATCTATCCCTTTTTCAGAAACCAACCAAGTCACTTCATATCCATTCTTTTTCAATACATTAGCCAATGGGATATTAAAAATCACATCTCCAAGAGAAGAAAGTTTCACTAACATTGCTTTTTTCATTATACGGCACCTCTTTCTTCTAAAAATACGGCACCGATTACACCTGAATAATCTCCTAATGATGCTTTTTTAAATTGAATTTTTTCCGCAGGAACAGGCAACGATTTTGATTTCGCTTTTTTAATTGTATTTTGATAGAAATAATCTACCGCTTCAATTAACCCACCTCCCAAAATTATCAATTCCGGATTTATAAAATTAATAATACTTGCCAAGCCTCCGGAAAGATATTCTGAAGCCTCTGCAACACATTGAGTAACCAACTCATCTTCTCTTTCGATTGATTTTCTAATCATGCTGGAAGTTATGGATTTTCCCTCTTCCAAATATTCTGTAATAACCGATTCCCGACCTTTTTTAAGCGCTCCCTCAATTCTTGTTTCTATTGCAGTACGAGAAGCATATGCCTCTAAACATCCATGAGCTCCGCAGGCACAAGGTCGTCCGTTCAAATCTACTATCATATGGCCGAGTTCACCTGCAGTTCCTGTTGCTCCATAAATTATATGGTTATTTTTCACAATAGCAGAACCTATCCCTGTCCCAACGAATACACAAACAAAATCTTCACAGCCTTTTCCGGCTCCAAATTTTTGTTCTCCAATAGTTGCGACTTCCAAGTCGTTTCCTACAAAAACAGGAATATTAAATTTATCTTCCAAAATTTGTTTTATATGAAAATTATAACAATCTAAATTCGGCGCACCAACAATAATTCCATTTTTTCTATCAATTTGTCCAGCTGAACCAATACCGATTGAACTTATTTCAGTTAAGTTTTTTTTACTTTCTTCAAGAAGTTCTTGAATTCCGTCAACTATTTTTCTGACAATATTTTCAGGGCCTTTTTCTTTTCTTGTTTTCTTTTTTACATGGCAAATTACTTTACCACTCTCTTTTTCTACCAAACCTGTGAGAATTTTCGTTCCGCCAAGGTCAATTCCAATTGAATATTTTTTCATACAAGCAAACTATAGCTTAAAAATATAAAATTTGCAAAATATGAGATTATTTGATAATATACTAACCAAAAGGGAGATGTGATTATGGTTTATATAAAAAGATTGGTATTGTGTTTAACTTTAATGGCGTTTTTCAGCCAAAGTGCTTTTAGTGCTGATGTTTGGGTAAACAATCTAAGAAGAATGTTTATAAGAAATTCTTCAATTATTTATGAAATAAATCTTAGAACTTTTGGGGCTCAAGACATTAATAAAGACGGAATTATAGAATTTAGCGACGGTGAAGAAAGTGGAACTTTTTTGAATGCAATTCCGCGTCTTGACGAATTAGCTCAAAAAGGCATAAACACTATTCACGTGTTGCCAATCACACCTGTTGGAAAAACTAAAGCTTTAGGAACAGCAGGGTCATTGTATTCTGCATCAAGCTTTAATACCATAAACCCGCAATTAGTAAGCGACAAAAGCGCATTATCCGCACAAGCTCAAGCAAAAAAATTTATTAATGAAGCTCACAAAAAAGGTATTAGCGTAATTATAGATTTGCCTTCTTGCGGTTCATACGATTTATATATGGAACGTCCGGAACTTTTTGTAAAAGATAAAACCGGTCAACCGGTAATTCCTGCAGATTGGACAGATGTAAGATTACTCAATGCAGGAACAGAAACAGCGATCAATCAAGATGTATACAATTTATTTAAAGGTTTTGTAGACATGGTTATAGGTCTTGGTGCAGACGGAATTCGAGCTGACGTGGCAACAAACAAACCTGCCAAATTTTGGAAAAGTTTAATCGACTATTCCAGAACAAAAGATCCACAATTTTTATGGTTGGCAGAAGCTTCAGAAAGTTGGACAGAAGCAGTTTCTCCATATGCAGTATTCACACCTTACAACAAATTGTTGGAAGCAGGTTTTGACGGATATTACGGAAGCTACTTTAATATAAAGAATTACAAAACAGGCAAAGAACTAATCAACCAAATTCTTGCAACAAAGTCAAATATCGCAAAATTTCAAGAGCAAAAATCTGTTATCGGAAGTTTTACAACCCATGATGAAATGAGCCCGTTACTAATTAATGGTCAAAAACTCAGTGAAATGATTATTTGGCTAAACGCTACACTTCCATTAAATTCGTATTTTGTAGACGGCTTTGATAGTGGCGACAACTATATTTATATGTGGGCAAATAAAGAAGCTCCAAAAACATATACCGATGATGATTATTATTTTGTTCATAGAGGAAAGATTGATATTTTTAATTTCTCTCGTCCGCCCAAAGGAACAAATGAATATTTAGCAGATTCTTTTGCTCTTGCAAATAGGGTTAAAAGAGAATTTTCTACAATTATAAATAATGGGAAATTCATTCCGCTTAAGACTTCTAACCCATCAGTTTTTGCATATGCAGAAAGCTACAATGGACAAAGCATAATAGTAATTGGAAATTTAAATTTCAGAAATAATTCTGATGTAGTTGTAAAAATCCCCAAAATTGAAAATAAAAATATTATCTTGCCTATAAAAATAGACAGCATTCCGGTAACCGAAAAAGGACGCATTAAAGTAACTCTAAACGCAGGCGAAACACAAGTTTTATTTGTTAATAATTTAGAAATTAAATAAATTTAAAAATAAAAATAAATATGAAAAAAGAAAAGAGTTATGCAACTCTTTTCTTTTTTGCTAATGCAGCAATACGTTTTTTATTTTTTTTAATTATTTCTTTTGAACGTTTTGTTAATTTACCTACAGGACGATCTTTTTTCTTTTGTTGATCGTTGCCATTATTACCCATGCCCATAACACCGGCAACAGCATTTGTGGCACTGCCTACAGCATCTTTAATTTTTGAGAATGTTTCTGCTTTATTTTGTTTTATTACTGCCATTTTTTCTTTGTAATCACCACGTTTTGACATTTCTGCATTTAATTTATCTGCTAATGCATCATCACCTGTTGCTCGTGCAAATTCAATTTGTTCTGCTAATTCTGCATCGCTAACATTTGCATATTCTTTAGAAGCGCCGTTTTTTGTCATATTTTTTTGTTCAGCACTGTTCAAGCCAGAATTTTTAGCTTCTTCTTTTTGAGCCATTTTCGCTTCTTTTGATTCTTTTAATGAAGGCTTTTCGTCTCTGCTTGCTTGTTCTTGTTTTTGAGTTTCTTTTGCTTCTGCAACTTTTTTATCTGATTCTGCTTGAATTTTTTGTTCTTCTTGTTGAATTTCTTTTTGAGCTTGTTGCTTTTCTGCTTCTTGTTTTTGTTGTTCCGGAGATGTTTCTGATGTTTCTTGAACAGCTTCAGTAGTTTGAGTATCTTTATTTTCTTGATTTTTTGCTTTTGCTTGAGACATTTTAGAATCAACTAGCATTCCAACAGATGCAGCCATACTGATTGCACCGCCAATAGCACCAAGTAAAGAAGCTGTTTTGCTGTCCCCGCCAAATGAAGACATTAATTGACTTGTTTTGCCAAGTACATTACCGGTTGCTCCGGCAATTTGGGCAATTTTACCAAATGTACCAGCTTGGCTAAATGTGCTTTTTACAGTTTGTTTTGTAATATTACCAGCAGCATCTTCAACAAGTTTCGTACCATTTCCTAATGCACCTGCAATACCTGCAACTGCAGAAGCTGCACCGGCAACAGCTGAAATCTTACTAAACAAACCGCTTGCTTCTTTACCTTGTACTGCTCTTACATTATTTACCAAATCAGCAGAAGATGCCATAACGCTCAAACCTGCACTAACTTGAGTTAATACATTGCTTGCAGCGCCACCAACACCGGTAGTACTCATTGCGGCTGTTAGAACAGATTGACCAATTGCC
Organism: uncultured Candidatus Melainabacteria bacterium; assembly: GCA_934717855.1. Classification (GTDB taxonomy): domain Bacteria; phylum Cyanobacteriota; class Vampirovibrionia; order Gastranaerophilales; family Gastranaerophilaceae; genus Stercorousia. The sequence goes on along the minus strand of CAKUZI010000006.1, from coordinate 37,761 downwards.
ATTAAACCAGCTGTTACGTTTCCGTTTGCAAAATTGATTATTGCTTTTGTTGTTCCACAATATAGAACACCTTTGGTACCAATATTAATCATTACAACACCAACGGCATGAGACCATGGAATAGCTGCCAAAATTGTACCTGTTGCCAATGTAATAGAAAATACGTTTTCAGCAATTCCTACAGCTGCCAATTGTTTTGCTAATCTTTTTTGTTTTGCAATTTCTTTCTTTTCAGCTTCTTTGTTCTTTTGGTTAATAACTTTTGTCTTTTTAGTAACTTTTTTCTGAGTTGCTTTTGTTGTTTTTTGCAATCTTTTAATTTTTGCAGAATTTCTTGTAATTACTCTGCCATTTACAGCAAATTCAGCGCCAATTTGAGTTAATCTTGCGTCATTATTTTGGATTTTTGCTTGATTTGCTGATTGTTGAGGTTGAGCACCTCCAATTACAGCAGAAGCAGAACCCATATCAACTACACCTTGTTGTTGAGGAGCCGGTTGAGCAGGAGCTTGTTGAGACTGATTTGCTTCTTCTGCTGTAAGTTGCTCGTTTTCTGCTACTAAAGCTTCAAATTCAACAACCATTTCTTCTTGTTTTTTAGCAGCTTTTTCAGATTCTTTTGTCATTTTAATAATTTCTTTTTCGTCTTTTTTCAATTGTTTTGTAAGACGTTTTGTTTCTTTTTCAAGCTGCTTTGTTGTTTTATCTGTATCTTTTTTTACTTTTTCAGAATCTTTTGCATCATCTTTTGCTGTTTTTTCTGCTTTTTTAACTGTATCCCCAGCTTTGTCAGTTGTCATTGCTTCTTTCTTCTTAGAATTTTTGCTTGAAGAAGAAGAACTTGTAGCATCACTTGCGGATTTTAAACCTTTATTTTCTTCTTTTTCTTCCGGAGTCATTTTTTTACCGTTAGAAACTGTTTGTGTTGTTTTTGCAGTATCTTCTATTGTAGTTGTTGATGTATTTGTTTGCGGTTGAGCAGGTGCTTCAGCTGGAGCTGTCTGAGCTTCTGGAGCTGAAGTTGTTTGAACTTCTGGAGCCGGAGATGTTGAAGTTGTACCATCTCCAGTATCTTTAGCACCTTCTTCGGCATTGCCTGCAGTATCATCTTGAGCTTCTTGTTTATTTGAATTATATGCTGATTGAGTTGTCTCTTCTCCTGTAACAGAAGAAATCATTGCATCAGCTTGATTTAGTCCTTCAATAGCAGATGTTTCATTTTTAATTGCAGATGTAGTTGCTTTGTCAGCAAGTTTTGGAGTTGGCAAACTACCTACAATCATAGCCCCAAGACCAATTCCAGCACTAATTGTCCCTTTAGCTACATTTTTTAAACCTTTTTTAAATTGCATAAGAGCAATTTGTTCCATACCAACAATAATACGGTATTTACCCATTTTAGCTAATGTTTCACCGGAATTGTCAGTAAAGTTCAAATCTTCTTTTGCTTTAGGAATTATTTTTTCTTTATATTCTTTGTTTGCTTCTAGTTCATTATTTTCTTTTGGAACAGCTGAAGAAATTCTTGTTTTTTCTTTAACGGTTTTGTTTTTGAATTCAGCAACAGAACTTTCGGCATCTGCTCTTAATTCTGCAATTCTTTGGTTGTTAGATTGAACACTTGCTTTAAGATTTTCAACTTCTTTTTTATCAGATTCGCTTAAAGCACTGTTGTTATCATCTTCTTCTTTCTTGTCAGAAGTACTGTTAATTTCTTTATCTAGTTCATCTCCAGATTTACCTGTTAACTTTTCAAGTTTTTCTTTTGCTTCTTTGTTTTCTTGTTCTAGTTTTGCAATTTCTTCTTCGCGTTTTTCTTCTTCTGACTTGTATTGTTTGATAATTCTTGTAATTTTGTATTTTGCATATTTTGAGAATTTTTTATCATTCTTTGCATCAATAGTATTTCTCAAAGCTCTGATTGTTTGAGAAGCCATATCAGAATGAGTATGTCCGCCTTCTTTTATCAATTCTGTTACATTTTTGTCATTTACAACAAAATCTTCTTCAGCTGTTGTTTCTGGAGTTTTTGTTTCATCTGTATTTTCAGGAGAATTTCCTTCTTGATTTTTTAAGATGTCTTCAACTTTACCTGATTTATTTTCAAATAATTCATCAATATTATGATCTTGAAGTTCATCTTTTGAAACAATTGAATTTTCAACACCTAAAGCAGAAGCAATATCGCCTACTGAATTAGTTGTATCAGAAGCATATTCTTTTGTATCATGACCAATTTTATTTGCTTCTTTAGCAAGGTTTTTACCTTGAATCATTGCAATTATTGCTCCAAAAGAACCAACACTCATTGAAACTGTTTTAGCTGTCGCTTTATAGTTCATTTGTGATGTATAATCAGCTAATGTATCCCCAATTTCGATAGTTTCATCTGCTAATTTTTCACCTAAAATTGCCCATATATTAAGGTCATTCAATGCTCTTGTAATTTCTTTTTTGTCAAATTTGATGTCATCTTTGTTGTTTTTATCTTCTAACATTCCTGTAATTTGGGCATATTTTTTAGCTTCAGAATCAGATAAAGCTTCCCCATGGTTAACTTTATCTTGCAATCTTCTCCATTCTTTAAGTTGACTTTCAAACTCTCTTAGAGAATCTTTTTGTTCTTTCATTTTGTTTTTAAGATTTTTTTCTTGTTTTTGTTTTTCAGGTAAAAGGTCATCAATTTTGTCACTAATTTTTTCATTAGTATCGTTACATTTTTCAATTTTCTTTTTAGCTTTAGGAATAAGGGCTAAATAAGGTTCTTTTTCAGTTGTTTCTTCAGCGCCGTCTGGATTTTCATCAGTACCTTCTACATTTGCGCTTGTTGTTTGTAAAATAGTATTTGCAAGGTCAACTATGTCTTGAGGAATATTTACACCATCATTAAACATTTGTATAATTTCTTCAGCAGAATAACCTGACCATTGAGGGTCAAGGATTTTACCAGTTTTTTTAGCAAAAGCTTCAATACTATATTTAATATCTAATGCAGCCTTTTTGGAAGCTGAAGAAGTTGTTTCGTATGTATTAACTGTTTTTTTAGCTTTTGTCCATACGATTTTGTCGCCATCTTTAGTTTTTACACTTTTTTTCTTGCTTGATGTTTTTGTTGATTTTACAATCAATTCACCATTTTCATCAACTTTTAATTCAGGAGCAGAGTCAAGACCATAACCGTTTGAAGAAATAATTTCATAACCAGTTTCGTCTTTATAGAATTGTTCAAAATCAAGTCTAGCGTCATCATCAAGACTAGCAAATAAGCGCAATGCTTCAGAATAGCTAATCATTTCGCCATTCACGCAAAAATAATAGTCTTGAAATATTTTATATTTATTTGGTTGGCTTTCTACTTGCATAATGACCCTTTTCCTTTAATCTAAATAACGGGTTATTTGCAAGGTTTCTTTAACTTTTTTACAATCGTGTTAAGAAAAGTTTACATTTTATTTGAGTTACTAGGTTACTAAGTTACTGAGGTACTAGGGCATATAACTCGCTCAGTTCGAAAACAGATTTTGGCGAAGCCTGAAAAGAACTTAGCGTCTTAGCGTCCTAGTATCCTAGTAACTTTCTCTCTACAAATGTTTTTCAATATTTGAAATAATTGTTGATTTTGGCATAAGTCCTACAAGTCTTTCAAGAGCTTTTCCGTTTTTGAAAACCAAAAGGCTTGGCAAACCGCTTATCGCATAATCTTGAGCTGTTTTAATATTTTCATCTGTATTAATTTTGACAAACTTAACTTTACCAGAAAACTCTGTAGCAACTTCATCCAAAACAGGACTAAGTTTTCTGCAAGGTCCGCACCACGGAGCCCAAAAATCAACAACAACGGGTTGTTCTGAATTTAAGACTTCTTGCTCAAAATTTGTATCAGTTATTTCAATTGCATTTGACATGGTTGATCTCCTTCTTTGTAAGGTCATTAAGTCGCTAGGACGTTAAGACGTTAAGTTCATATCAATAAGTAATCATAATAAAATTATTTCAAAATAATTTTATGTAAAGTACTTATCGTCTTAATGACTTAACGTCTTAATCCTACCACATAATTTATTTTTGTGCTATCATCTATACAGAACTCTATAGGGATAGGAAAATGGCTAGAAAAAAAGTAATTGAAATTGTTTTAGACACAGAAACAACAGGTTTAGATTATACCAAAGAAAGAATGGTTGAATTTGCCGCAGTAAGGTTGGAAAACGGCAAAATTAAGGATGAGTTTCAAACTTTAATCAATCCTGAACAACATATTAGGAAATCAAGTATTGCAATCCACGGAATTACTCCTGATATGGTTGCAGACGCTCCGACTGAAGCGGAAGCAATGCCAAAAATTTTGGAATTTATCGGGGATTATCCAATTGTTGCACATAATTGTATTTTCGATTATTCATTTTTAAATGAAGCAAGCTTGCGTACAACAGGAAAAGAATTGAATAACCCGAGAATTGATTCTCAACAAATGTTTAAAGAAGTTTATCCGGACTTGTTTTCACATGGGTTAGACGCATTAACCGAAAAATTTCACGTTGAACTTAAAAATCACCACCGTGCAATGGCAGATACAATGGGATTGGCTCTTGCTTACCCAAAATTAAAAAAATTGTATTTCCAAAAATACGATTGGGAAGTTAAACAGTTGGATAACGTGGAATATTTGTTTGAAAGATTTTTGAGAATTCAACAGACTGTAACGACTTTGCAGTCAGAATTACAGGATTTGAAATCTGTGTTTAAGTTGTACTTTGAACAAGGTGGAGAACCTATAATTTCACAAACAGGCGAAACTCTTGTTTACAACTCTAAGCAGTCTTTTGGTTACGATTTACACCAAATCAAAGACGTTTTGGAAGAAGTCGGTGCTTTTGACAAAGCCGTAAAACTTAACACAGGATTTATTGACAGATTAGTTGGCGGTTGCAGACTGGATGAAGACAAAAGAGAACTTATCAAAGATGCTCGTCACGAAATAAACGAAACAAGAAATGTACAAGTTATAAAAGCAGGAAAATAGTAGAAAAATAGGAAAATGAACATGTTAGGAAATTTTGCTCAATTTTTTAAAGAACCTCCGGTGAAAGAGCCTATTCAAGATCCGGAAAAAGTTAAAAGCATGTATTCTCATTGGCGATTGAGAATATTTTACGCTTGTTTTATCGGTTACACAATTTTTTATTTGTGTAAGAAAAATATCGCCGTAGCACTTCCCGGAATTATGGACGAATTCGGCTATTCAGCGACAGAATTAGGGCTTTTGGGAAGTTCACTTTACTTGACTTATGGTATCGGTAAATTTGTAAACGGCGTTTTGGCTGACGGATCTGACGTTAGAAAATTCTTCCCGACAGCATTGTTAATGACAGCTCTTGCAAACATTTTGTTCGCACTTGCTCCAAATTTTGTTAATATGCTTGGGCTTGACCCTAAAATGACCGCAATGGTTTTGTTGTGGGTTTTGGCATTTTTATGGGGCGTTAGCGGTTGGTTCCAATCAGCTGGTTTTCCGGCAGTTGCGAAAAGTTTGACTTACTGGTACTCAAACTCTGAACGTGGCACAAAATGGTCATTGTGGTCTTGTTCACACCAAACAGGAACTTTCTTAAGTTTCATTTTAGCAGGTCATATCGCAGCTCATTTTGGTTGGAGAGCAGCATTTTTAGTCCCGGGGACTTTGGCCGTAATCACTGCTTTGTGGTTATTTGAAAGACTTAGAGACAGACCGCAATCTCTTGGATTACCTGACGTTGAGGTTTATAGAGATGAACCTGTTAAAGAAAAATCAGAAGCTGAACAAAAAGAAGAAGACGATATGTCTTACGTTCAAATCTTCAAAAAATATGTATTATGCAATAAAACTCTTTGGTTGCTTGCGATTGCGTACGTTTTCGTTTACATCATCAGATTTGGTGCAGAGGACTGGATGATTATGTACTTGAAAAACGCTAAAAACATCGAACTTCAAGACGCTACAAACATGATTGCATCATTACCTTTGGTAGGTATTTGCGGAACTGTTTGCGCAGGATTGATTTCAGATAAATTGTTCAAAGGTAAAAGAGCTCCTGTAAACTTGATTTACTTAATCGGTGTAATTTTTGCGATTATTGCGTTGAAATTCAACACTATTGCAAACTTAAACTACGTAATCATCGGCTTGTTAGGTGCTTTCACTTATGGCCCTCAAATGATGATTGGCGGACTTTGTGCAGTAGAAAGCAGTTCAAAAAAAGTTGCATCAGCAGCATCAGGTTTCACCGGAACTTTCGGTTACATCGGTGCATTTTTGTCAGCAACAGGCACAGGTTTCCTTGTTGATAAATTGGGTTCAAACGGTAATCAAAACTGGGATGGCGCAATATATTTCTGGTTAGCTTCAGGTGTAATTTGTTTAATCATTTGTACAATTCTTGCAATTGATGAATACAAAAAAGATGCTAAAAAAGCGTAACTCGTATCTCTCCCCTCGCCCCATCGGGGAGAGGGTGTCACGAAGTGACGGGTGAGGGGATTAATAAAAAGAACGGTGTAAAAACCGTTCTTTTTTAATGCAGAAATTTTTGTTCAGTGTATAATGTTTCTATGAACAAAAAATTATTTGTAATATCAGGATCATCAGGTGTCGGCAAAGGCACCGTTCTAAAAGGATTTTTAGCACAAAACCACGAATTTATGTTGTCAATTTCTTGCACAACAAGAGCGCCTCGTGAGGGAGAAATTGACGGCGTGAATTATTTTTTCTTGAACAAAGATGAATTTCAAAAATGCATCGATGAAACAAAGTTTTTGGAATGGGCTGAATTTGCCGGAAATCGTTACGGAACAAAGAAAAAATTTATAAACCAATGTCTTGAAGAAGGCAAAAATGTGATTTTGGAAATAGATACAAAAGGGGCTTTGCAGGTAAAAAAACAAATGCCTGAGGCTGTTTTGATTTTTATTTGCCCGCCATCATTAGAAGCTTTGGAAAATCGTCTAAGAGGACGTCATACAGAGGACGAGGCAACTATTCAAAAACGAATGAATGAGGTTAAGCAGGAGCTTGCAAGGGCAGAGGCGTTTGACTACAAAATTGTGAATGACGATTTGAAACGAACCATTTCGGAGTTAGAACAAATTGTCGAAAAGGAGCATAAAAATGCTTAGCGGAAAGACTGTTCTCATCGGGATTTCAGGCGGAATTGCAGCATATAAGATTTGCGAACTTATAAGGATGTACAAACGTGCAAATGCGGAAGTTCTGGTTGTTTGTACTCCGAATGCATTGAATTTTGTGACAAAATTGACGCTTGAAAATTTAAGCAAAAACCCTGTCGCGGTTGAAGAATTTAATGTTGAAAAATTCAATCCGGAGCACATTTCTTATGCTGATAAAGCAGATATTATGGTTATTGCCCCTGCAACAGCAAACACTATCTCAAAAATTGCAACGGGCGTTTGCGACAATCTTTTGACATCAATCGCCTGTGCTTTCACAAAACCTATGATTATCGCTCCGGCAATGAATTGCAATATGTGGGAAAACCCAATTATTCAACAAAATTTGAGCAAGCTAAATGTTGAAATTTTAGAACCAGAAAGTGGTTACTTGGCTTGTGGTTACGAGGGTAAAGGACGACTTTGTTCATTAGACAAAATTTTTGACAAAACAGTTGAAATATTGAACGCTAAAAGATTAAATGGTAAAAAATTTGTAATAACTTCCGGTGGTACAATTGAAGAAATTGACCCCGTAAGATACATTTCAAATTATTCATCAGGCAAAATGGGGTTGGCTCTTGCAGATGTAGCGAAAAATCTCGGCGCGGATGTAACTTTGATTACAACCTGCAATGTTGAGCGCAAATATAATATTGTAAAAGTTAAATCTGCCCAAGAAATGAAAAACGCAGTTGAGGCTGAATTTAACAATGCTGATTGTATAATTATGGCGGCGGCTGTTGCAGATTACAGAGTGAAAGAGCGAGCTTCTCAAAAGATGAAAAAGACTGCAGATGATGAAATCACCTTAACACTTGTCAAAAATCCTGACATTTTGAAAGAATTGTGCTTAAAAAAACAAAACAAGATTGCAAATACGGATGAAGAGTTACCACTGATTATTGGATTTTGTGCCGAATCAGAAAACTTGATTGCAAATGCAAAAGAAAAAATTGCCAAAAAAGGTTGTGATTACTTGATTGCAAATGATATTTCAAGAAAAGATATAGGATTTTCGAGTGATTTTAATGAAGTTACAATTTTGGACAAAAATGGTGGAATGAAAAAACTTGAAAAAGCGGACAAAAAAACAATTGCAAAAGAAATATTTAATTATATAAATATTTAAAATAACCTCGTCCCTATGGGGAGAGCGGATTGTGAGCTGAGGGCGAAGGAAGCACACGGTGGCGTGAAGCCGGCGGAGCATTCCGTAGACCCGTTAAACGCGAACAACCAAGCAGGGTGTCACGGAGTGACGGGTGAGGGGTTCAAAATGAACAAATACAAAATTATAACACGAATAGAACAATTTGCACCACTTGAAACGCAAGAAAAGTGGGATTGTTCAGGTTGGCTTGTAGAAAGCCAAAATCAAGACATAAAAAAAATCATGCTTTGCTTGACTGTGACAGACGATATTGTAAGACAAGCAAGAGAGCAAAATTGCGACATGATAATTTCGCACCACCCATTGTTTACAGTGCCATTAAACTATCACCTCGCCCCAGCGGGGAGAGGTCGCAGTTGTTCACGAGCTAGAGCGAGTGTTACAAATGCGGGTGAGGGGTACAAGTCTCTCGACATCTACTGTGCCCACACAAATCTTGATCGTGCACAGGGCGGAACAACCGATACTTTGATTCGTAAATTGTTTCCTCGCCCCGACGGGGAGAGGATAGAATTTCTTAGCGAATGCAGTGAGCTTAGAAATTCAGGAGAGGGGTTCACTCGTTACATAAATTACGAAACCTCTCTTCAAGACTTTGTTGAACGCCTTAAAACAATTTCACCACATTTAAGATACGTTAATAACAAAGGTGTTACCCAACTTAAACGAATTGCTTTTTGTGCAGGAAGTGGAACCGAATTTATTCAAGAGGCATTTGAAAACGGAGCAGATGCTCTTGTTACAGGCGATTTAAAATTCCACACAGCACTGGATAGCCCGATTGTTGTATTTGATATCGGACATTTTGAGAGCGAAATCCTTGCCTTACCAGTTTTTGAACAAATTATAGGTGACAAAGTCGAATTTGTTTATGCAAAAGAAACAACTCCGTTTATTTCTATTTAACCCTATATGGATAATTCTTAGGGATTTTCCATCCATTCACATAAATCAATGCAGTGCAACCATATCGGAATTGACTATTTTTGCAACTTTCAAGATATTCAGCAGAATTCGTGCCTGAACGCCATGGTTCAAGCCCTTTGTTTTTATATGAACCATATGAACCGTCTCTGTTCGGCGAAAAGAAAAACCAAAAACGACAAATTCCTGTTGAAGAATCATGATTTGGGCATTTTTCTTGTCCATGGGGATAATATAACCAATCTCTGTTGATATTTCCGCCATTTACACTCGTAAAAGCACTCCCATCTTCTAAATAATAAATCATAATACCACTTGTTCCTCCTTTTAATTGTTCATATTTGACAATTTTCATATAAGGGAAAAAGTACTTTTTGAACCAAGCATCTCTCTTTTTTGGGTCATTACCATCTTCAGCCCAATAAATTTTATCACCATAATCGACTTCTGCCATGGCAATAGCCTGATTTACGACTGAATAAAACTTTGCAAGCCTTGCCTCTGTCTCATGGTTTTTATAATTTTGAATAAGCGCAGGAATAGTCAATGCAGCAACAACCCCAATTATTCCTAAAGTAATCAAAACTTCCGCAAGAGTAAAAGCTCGTTTCATAACATCCTTTCTTACAAACACATAATAATATGTTAATTATTTACTATAATAATCATTATAATTATAATAATATCTTTGAAGACTAATGTCAATAATATAAAATTGTTATATGGAAAACGATTTCGCTTACATATTAGGTTCTAACATTCGAGCAGAACGTCTGAGAAGACATTACACTCAAGACAAACTCGCAGAATTACTCGACATGAGTGTGAACTATGTCGGAAAAATGGAACGAGGAGTTATTATCCCCAGCGCTCTTGTAATTTTTAAATTATCTAAAATTTTACGAGTGGAAATCACAGATTTTTTCAAAGAAATTGAGTAGCTGTTATTGACAATAAAATTTTACCATATATAATTAAGAAGTACCCGATATTGGGGTGTCGCCAAGTGGTAAGGCAGCGGTTTTTGGTACCGCCATTTCGGAGGTTCGAGTCCTTCCACCCCAGTTTTTTAAAAGCTCATCGTTAGATGAGCTTTTTTAATGTCTTAAGGGTGGAGGTCTCTCGCCTCTTGTAATCACGCCTGTTGAGGCGCTCTTACTAGGTTCAATCCTACGGATATCATTATCCGTTGGGCTCGTGTTGCTCGCCTACGGCTAATGGGAGTCATTCCACCCCAGTTTTTTAAAGCTCATCGTTAGATGAGCTTTTTTAATGACTTAAGGGCGGAGGTCTCTCGCCTCTTGTAATTACGTCTGTTGGGTACTCTTACTTAAGTTACTTTATTATAATTGAGCAGAAGAAATTGTAAGTTTCTTCTGCTTTCAATTATTTACAAAGTTTGGCGTATATTCATTGACATCTATCTAATTATTAACCTCTTAGCCATAGACCTTCGTTCATATTAAACACGCCATTACTTGTATCTACATTTATCTGTTTATCACCTGAATCTTTAAAAATTAAAGGAGTATTTTCACCTCTACGATGAACTACTTTCATTGTATCGGCATTATCTCCATCAGCTACGTTAACAGCCAACCCAGAATTTTCAAAATAATAGTAATCTTTATTTGGAGTTCCGCTTACTTTTCCAGATCCAAAATTAGAGAATTTAATACCATTCGGAGCATTATTAACTGCACCATCTCGTCCCATCATTACGCTTGGCATCTTTTTAGGATCTGTAATCTGTTGATCCGAAAATTCAATTTTTGTCCCATCTTTCATAAAAACAGTATTAATTTTTGTCCCAGAGGCATTAGTACTTACTGATGTCTTTGAAATATCGCTTTTGTAAAACTGAACATTTCCAATCATTTGAATTTCATCTGTCATAAAAAATCTCCTTTTCTCTTAATAACTATGTTGCACATATATTAAAACGATATTTCGCAAAATTTATTGCTATACCGCCCCGCCCAGCATAGCATAGCATAGCATAGAGGCATTATGACAGGGTTTGAGCTATTTTTAAATTTATCTTTACATTTCTTTACATTGGAAATAATATTAAACTTTTGCGGATTTTGCACCTTGCCTTATAAAAAATCAGCCGTGTTAAATATAGAACACGACTGACAAATGGAAAAATTGTACTTAAATAACATTATTCGTGGTGATGACAATGGTGATGTTCACCGTGACTATGACCATGACAATGGTGATGCTCCCCACCACAGCTGTTTTCTCCGGTTGCTAAAGTCCCATTCATGAATTGCTCAACAATTTCTTTCACTTCCAATTCAGGACAACCGGCAACTACTTTTACTCCATTTTGAGCAAAAATAGCCATTGGACGGCCACCCATACCACCCGCCAAAATAACATTTGCGCCCTGTGAAGCAATCCAACTTGCACTTTGGCAAGAAATTCCATCTTCAGGCACTTTGTTTTCAATGCTTAATATTTCCTTGTTTTCCGGTTCAACATCTACAAATGTAAAATATTCACAATGCCCAAAATGTCCACACAATCTACCATCAGCCGACGGAATTACAATTTTCATAATTTTATCTCCTTTTAATTTTTCGACATTAGATTGCAATAATATCGCGCTTTCCAATGCTTCTGTTTGTGTCATATTATGATTTTGAGCATATTCTCTCAAAATATTCAAAACATCTTCATTAATTCTTCTGTTGAATGGGACTTTTTTTCGACAAGATTTCTTTCTTCCTGCAAAATCTCGACGTCCACCCCAACAACACTTATTTTTATTACAATCTTTTGAACTCATTTTTAGCCTCAAAGTTATTATAATCAGTTATTTGAATTTGTCAATACACATTCAAGACTAGTCTCATTCGGCTATTAAAAAAAAATAACAAAAAAGGAACGACTTTCATCGTTCCTTTTTTCTCTTTCATACTCCAACTATTGTTGTGTGAACTATTTTTTCAAGAAATCAGGGATTTCTATATTCGTAAAACTTGGAGAAACATCCGGCATAGAACTTCTTCTAATTGGCTGAGAAGAAATTGTGCTGTTTGATGCTGTTGAATTATTGAATGTGCCTGCAAAGAAATCAGAAGCACTCAATTGTTTTACGTCAGTTTTTTCTTCCGGTTTTTGTTGATTTTTCATTTCAAAACCAGTAGCAATAACTGTAATTTGGATTTCACCTTGAATATTTTCGTTTACAGCTGTACCGATAATAACTGTCGCATCATCATTTACTGCATCGTGAATAATATTTGCAGCATCTGAGATTTCGTGCAATGTCATGTCAGGTCCACCTGTAATGTTAACGATTACACCAGTTGCGCCGTTAATTGAAGATTCAAGCAATTGAGAATTGATAGCGATTTCAGCAGCTTTAACAGCTCTGCCTTCGCCTTGACCACGGCCAATACCCATAAGAGCTGAACCTGAAGCCTGCATAACACATTTAACATCCGCAAAGTCAACGTTAATAAGTCCAGGAACTGTAATAATATCAGAAATACCTTGAACACCTCTCAATAGAACTTCATCAACGATAATGAATGCTTCTGTCAAAGATACTTGTCTATCAACAACTTGCAACAATTTATCGTTAGGAACAACAATTACTGCATCAACAGCTTCTCTAAGTTTTTCCAAACCTTGACTAGCTTGGTTTTGTCTTTTTTTACCTTCCCAGCTAAATGGTTTAGTAACAACTGCAATTGTCAAAATTCCTAATTCTTTTGCAATTTTTGCAACAACAGGAGCTGCACCAGTACCTGTTCCACCGCCCATACCGGCAGTGATAAATACCATATCAGCGCCATCTAGAGCTTCTGTAATTTCTTGTTGAGCTTCTTCTGCAGCTTTTTCGCCTACTGAAGGATCACCACCGGCACCAAGACCAGATGTAGATTTTGAACCCAATTGAATTCTATTTTTTGTTTGGCCATATTCCAAAACTTGTAAGTCTGTGTTCATTAACCAGAACTCTACTCCAGAAAGGCCTGCTTTAATCATTCGGTTAACAGCGTTTCCACCGCCACCGCCAACACCAATAACTTTAATTTTTGTTGGGTTAACAGGAGGTCTTTGTTGAGTATTACCTGTTGATTCATCTTTTTTCGCAAAGATATCTGATACGAAATTTTCCACTATTTTTACCTCTTTATGTAATATTAATTAGCTATCTTTATAATATACTAACATACTATTTTAAATAGGGAAAAAGTACAAGAAATTATTTGCAAATTATGAACAAAAGTTAATAATTATCGGTAGTGAGTGGTGAACAGTGAATAGTGAGTAGCTCAAATAGCTCGCTTTGCTCGAAAATAATCTATAGTGCACGAACACTTGTTATGCTCCATTTACCACTCACTATTCACTTATTTAGCATACGCCGGAGGCATAGCCCAATGCAATTTATTCTGTAAAATCGAGTAAAATTCTGTTTCTTTTAAAAGAGCCAAACGAGCCGGATACGGAGCTTTTTTAATTTTTACTTCATTTGAAAATTCATACAATTCCTGTCCATCTGTAGACAAAACATACTGCATTTTTGCATCAGTACAAACAGTTATTTCTTCACAATCCGGAACAACTATCGGCCTTGCCGTAAGAGTATGCGGGCAAATAGGGACAATTGTAAAAGCTTTCAAAGATGGAGCCAAAACAGGCCCGCCAGCTGACAACCCATAAGCTGTAGATCCGGTAGGAGTAGAAACAATCACGCCGTCAGCCAAGTAATCACAAACAAATTTTCTGTTAATTTTTAATGAAAAACGCGAAGTCCTACCAAGATTGCAACCCTTTATAACAAAATCATTAAGAGCTGTATAATCGCCACTTTCAAGCATTATTCTATCTTCTATAACATAATCACCATTCAAAATTTTGTCAACAGAATTTTCGATTTCTTCCTTAGACGATTGAGAAAGAAACCCCAAACGCCCTAAATTCACCCCAAAAACCGGTGTTTCAAATTTTGCATAAAATCTTGCAGTTTTTAAAATAGTTCCATCACCGCCAATTACAAAAACGAAATCGAACCCATCTTTTAAATTATCAATATCTAAAACTTCTGCAACAATCCCTTTTGAAGCCAAAATTTTATACAATTTGTCCTTAACTTCAACCGAATGAGATATTTCCTGATTATAGCAAATCGCAAAACTTTTCATAGGCATGTTATAGCATAATTCCTAAAATCAAGCAACAAGATGATTTTTAATATGTGAATGTATACTAAAATCTCAAGAAATAGGAGAATTTATATGCCTTTAAGAATTTTATTTTTACTTCTTTCATTTGTAATCTTTACAAATCTTGTTATTATGCTCTTAAGCCTAATTTTAAAAAGAAATTTATACCAAACACACGGAAAACTAATCGCAAATTGCTACGGCATTTTTGCACTAATAATATTAGTATTGTATGCAGCTCTTTCGCTTGCAGGAATTGAATAACGGAGAACAGACTAATGGTAAAAAAATCAAATTTAGTAGATGAATTCATTTCATCAAGAAATTCAGAAGAACAAAACAAATTTATCGGACCAATAATTATCACACTTTTGCTGATAATTTTCATCACATTTTTTAACCCGATAGCAATCGTAGGCGTCGGCGAAAGAGGTGTAAAAGTAACTCTCGGAAAGGTTTCTCCTACAAGTTACACTGAGGGTGTTCACTTTGTAACCCCATTTATTTCATCAATCAAAAACATGAACGTTAAAACTCAAAAAAATTACATAAATACATCTGTTTATACAAAAGATATTCAACAAGCGCAAATATCTTACGTTTTAAACTACAATCTTCAACCTGAAAATGCACACAGAATGTATAGGGAAGTAGGCGCAAACTATTTTGAAACTGTTGTAAGTCCTGTTGTAGAAGGTACTATTAAAGACGTTATCGGGAAATGGAACGCTCAAGACTTAGTTGCAAACAGAGAAAAAGCAACTCAGGAAATCTTGATTAAACTTCAAAAGCACCTTACACCGAAATATATCAACGTAACTGATTTTCAAATGACAGCAATTGCATATTCTGGTGTATTTGAAAAGGCTATTGAAAGCAAAGTTACTGCAGAACAAGAAGCTTTACGCGCTAAAAATAAAACAGTTCAAATCCAAGAAGAAGCTAAACAAAAATTGATTTCAGCAGAAGCAGAAGCAAAATCAATGTCAATTAGAGCACACGCCCTAACCCAAAACAAAAACCTTGTTGAATATGAAGCTGTTCAAAAATGGGATGGGAAACTTCCTGAATATATGCTAGGTGGCTCAGTTCCATTTATTAACATAGGCAAAAAATAATTAAATTTTTCAATAATTTATTTAATTAGAAAAGGCGCGACTTCGTCGCGCCTTAGCTTTGTGTGTTTAAATTTTTTAATTAACCGAAAATTTTACCTAAAACCCATTTCCATAAAGGAGCTTTTTTGGCTTCTACTAGCGGAAGATCTGCAAGCGAAAATTCTTTTTTTATTGCATTTAGTTCACGATTCGCTTTTTCAAACTTATCAACATTATGAACTTTTGCTTTTTTCAAAATACGTTGCATATCTACATTCAGTTCCGGCATTTTTTTAGCATATTTTGCAACTGAATTAGGATCTACATGTGAAAAAACTTTGTTAGCACATTTTGCGATATTTACCATAATAATTTTTCTCCTATTATTTTTTCTTACATCTTGAAATCGATTTCCCTTACTTATTTATAAAAACATAAAAGCCGAAAATATTGACACAGTGCCCCGCACAGCATAGCATAGCATAGCATAGCATAGCATAGAGGCATTATGACAGGGTTTGAGCCATTTTTAAATTCATCTTTACATTTGTTTACATTTGACAATTAGAAGGTGCCAAAATACCTAAAAAAAATTTTTATACCTTTAGATTCTTCGCTAACCGCTCAGAATGTCTAACAAAAAACTTATTATTTCATGTACTCCATTTGAGAGAGGGCTTTAGATAGATTTCACCTCTCCGGGGGTAGAGGTCGAAGTCGTTTGCGAACGGATGTGAGCATTACGAATTCGGGAGAGGGGTTAATTTTTTGTATAAAAGACTTATTACTCAATGTCCTCCACTTGAGGGAGGACCGAAATCTTTGATTTCGAGGTGGGGGAAAGTAATAGTAATAGTTTTTTATTTTTTATCAAGTCCAACCCCTCTCTCTAGCTCTCTCCCTTGGAGAGAGGACAAGTTTTAGCATTTATGTTCAAGGCAGATCGCGGAACAGAGTCCGCGATGACAAATACTGGTATCATGCTCAAAAACATGTCATTGCGCACGGGAATTAAAATCGGTCAATAATTATAAAATTTAAAATAACGAGTTGCGCGATCTGACTTTTATGATTACCTTACAAAATAGATTGTAAAACGCTGTCAGCAATTATAAATATTTGTATCACGCAAAATGAAACAATTAACTATACAATTTTTATCACAAATATATTACGCTTGTAATATATCGTAAACAATGATTGTTTCTATATTAGTTTAATTTATAATAGAGGCAATGGACGCTATCTCATCAAACAAAAATTATATATATTTAAACACAAGCCAGACAAAAAATATAACTAAGCACCGCGTTAGAACTTATAATAGAGATATTTCTAAAGCAGACAAAACAAAAGCTTTGGTCGGCTCTGTTATCGGGACTACTGTTCCAATTTTGTTTATGATGAAAAAACAAAACGTAAAAAATCCTTTAAAACTTAAATACGAGATGTGGGATATGATTGGAGTTTCTGCAGGTTCTATCATTGGCGGTGTTGGAGCAGGCTTAATTGCAGAAGACAGAAAAGTTCAGAAAAACAGACTAAAAGAAGGGCTATTCCAATTTATGAACGCCTCTATTCCAACTTGGATAGTTGGAGGTGTAATCAGTCTTTGCGAGAACAGTGAAAAACATAACACTAAAAGAAACAAAATTTTATCTGTAATTGGCGGACTTTTAGTCGGAATGTACGGTTCTGCGGCGCTAGCAAATGTCATAACTGACCCAAAAGACAAATATCCTGACCGCAAACTTACGTTTAAAGATGCATTAGCCAATATTGATGATGGTCTTGGAGCTTTAGCACTGGCAAAAATCCCTTTTGTTGAAAAGTTAAATATTGGCAGATTTTTACCGATTATATACACAGCGTGCGGATATAGAGCAGGACAAAGTAACTAAACTCTAATCGTTTTTGCAACTTTGACCATTAATTCTTTCCAACTTTCTTTTTCCCCTAGTCGGAACAGTTTTACGCTGTCGTACCAATCACAATGGTTCAAATCCATATGCCAGCGCCAATTATAGTTATATGGCAAGAGAATTATACACGGTTTTCCCATTGCGCCCGCCAAATGTGCTAAAGATGAATCGCTTGAAATAACAAGATCAACATTCTCAAGAGCACCTGCGGTATAAGAAAAATCTTTAAAATCCTTGCTCAAATCTGTTATATCATATTTATTTGCAAGTTTTGAAAACTCTTCCGCTCCCTCAAATGTTTGAGCTGAATATATTTTAGTATTCGACAAATCAAATAAAGGCGCAAACGCTTCTACATTAATAACTCTGTCTATTTCATAATAAGTGTTTCCTTGCCATTTTATCGCAATTTTAAACTTGTCATTATTAAAATATTTTTCTTTAAAATATTCTACTTTATCAGGAGTTGCACTCAAATATTTGTCATGATGCATAAAAATTTCATCATTTTTGAGTCCTAAAACATACGGAATACTTAAAAACGGCAAATGCACATCAAAATCTGTCTTATTTTCTTCATAAAACAAATCCATTACTTCTGCGTCAGGGAAATTATCTCTGAATAATTGTGACAGTTCTTTTTGAGGCTTTATTAAAAGTTTTTTACAACGCTTTTGAAGTTCCGGAATATACCTTGAAAACATAATCATATCACCAAAACCTGCTTCATAGTATGTATAAAGCGTTTTATTAGAAATATCTTCCCCTTGCCAAAGCGGAGCTTTTGACATTATTTGCGGATACGTAACTTTTTGGGATGTTATTGCAGTACCTCTGCAAAGGCGGTTTTCAAAAAACTTTGTACCAATTTCATAATTTTTTATTCTAAAATACCCGAGAGATAGAAAATACAATACTTCTTTATCATTAGGATTAATTTCAAGACACTTTTTAAAATATTCAATAGCCTTTTCAGGTTTGTTCAAAAACAAATAAAGGCTTGCCAAATTGAAGCAGGCTTTTTCTGATTTTGGGTTCATTTCCAGCGCTTTAATGTAAGCTTTTTCTGATTTTTCATATTCAATATTATTTTTGTATGCAAGTGCAAGCAAAAAATATATTTCAAACCCGCAAACTACATCTTTGCAAGCTCTCTCAAGAATTTCTATTTCTTTTTCATAGTCTTTTTTAAATTCGTACACTCGTGCCAAGTTTTCATAAAAATAAGCATCTTTATTTATTGACAAAGCTTTTAAAATAAACTTTTCTGCCTCATCAATTTTATTTTCAGACAATTTTATCAACCCCAAAAGATTGTAAACTTGAGCATTTTCAGGTTCTTTAATTATTATCTCTCTATAAATTTTCTCAGCCTCATCAAGCTTTCCTTGAGAGTGTAAATTAAATGCAACATTAAACATAGTGGGATTATAGAGGGAAATTGAAAATATTGCAAGATTTCGAATTGGGAGGGAGAGGTGAAATGTGAAACTTAAAAACAAAAATCTCCATCAAATAAAGGATAAAAATCTCGAAAAAATAGTTTATTTTAATAATGTACATCAAAGGCATGCCCAAAATATCAAAAAGCATGCCCCAAAAGAGACAATATTACAAAATATTAACCAAACTTGAAGAAATGTTAAATCACCGCAAACCATGTCATCATCATGGTTTTCAGGATAAAAAATAGTAGGAGGAAGGTTCAAAAATTAAAAAGTTGTCCAGTATTGATGTATAGGTTACAATTAATACTATATTCAACTTCTTGTAAGGGTAGGATGATTATTATGCAAAACACGGTTAGAGAAAATCTTTTACAAATACAGGAAGATATTGCACCTTGTAAACCGAATATTATCGCAGTAACTAAGTATTTTGACGAAAATGCTATGATTGAAGCTTACAAAGCAGGATTGAGAGATTTTGCCGAATCCAGAGCGGTTGAGGCAGTAAAAAAAATCGAAAATCTTCCGGCGGAAGTTAGAAATAATTCAAGATTTCATTTTATCGGACATCTTCAAACAAACAAGGTAAAGAAAGTTGTTCCGGTTTTTGATTATATTCATTCCGTTGATTCATTTAAGCTCGCAAAGACAATTTCAGACGAAGCAAACGCAATCGGGAAAGTTCAAAACATTCTTCTTCAAGTTAATAACGCAAATGAAGAACAAAAATTTGGATTTTCAAAAACTAATATTTTTGAAGAATTTCCTTTGATTAAAGAGCTTCCATCTGTAAATATTGCAGGAATAATGAATATGGCTCCTCTAGGCGCGTCAGAAGATGAATTAAACAGACTTTTTGAAGATGTTTCAAATATCAAAAAAGAGCTTGAACAAAAATTTAATTGTGAATTAAAAGAATTATCCATGGGGATGAGTCAAGATTACAAAATAGCGGTAAGACACGGCGCAACGATGTTAAGAATTGGTAGAAAATTATTTAGATAAAGTAAGATAAACGGAGGAAAAACGGTGGCAGTAGTAGCAGACAAAATCAAATCAATAGTAGATTATTTAATGAATGGTTTCGAACCAAAAGAAACTATTTTCGATGAAATGGCTCAAGAAGCAGATGAAGATTATCAAGTACAAGACAATTTGGCAATCGACCCTGCATATTCATATCAACCGGTTGTAGAAAAACCAAGCGAATTAAAAGTAGTTAATCATCCAAACTTCAACAAAGGTTATGAAGTTAAAGTTATGGAACCAAGATCTTTTGAAGATGCTGCGACTATCGTTCAACATTTGAGAAACAGAAAAACTATCGTTTTGAACCTACACCTTTTAGATAAAGAACAATCACAAAGAACAATCGACTTTGTTTGCGGAGCTGCTCACGCTTTGGACGGCAAACCTCAAAAAGTTGGCGATTTAGTATTTGTATTCACTCCAAGCAACGTTACATTGTCTGTTGACGTTACTGCTAACCAAAACAAATTTAACGACTCATTGTGGAGAGCTCCTTTACAATAACTTTTCATACTCACAATGAGTCTCATAATATGAGAAAGAGAGAGATAGTTGAATTGAGGCACGCCCCCCGTGCCTCTTTTTTTTGCGCGTTTTTAGCTCCCTCTTTTAACATTTCAAAAACTTTAAGATTTGTAAAAAATACTCATAAAACATTAAAGTTTTCTTCAAAAACATCCGTTATAAAATTTGTCAGAAAAACATTGACAATCGAGGGAAAAACATTAAAAAAAGGAGTAGAAAGAAGAGTATAAAAAATAAAGGATATGAGTATGACATCGATAACTAATATGAGCAGTATTCAATCTGCCGGAGTATCGACATATAAACAAGAAGAATTAAGTTCTTCAACAAAATTAAAATTAGAGGCTTTGGGAATAGATGCGACATCTGTTACATCCGAAGCACAGGCACAGACACTTATAGCGCAGGTGGAGGCTGCGAAACGACAAAACAACGCAGGACAGCAACAACAAGGAGGAAATTCATCTGAACAAGAGCTTTTGACGGAAGCTAAAAACCTTGCAAGACAAGTTGGCGTAACAGTATCTTCTAAAGATTCGCTGGATGACATTATTGATAATATTTCAAAGGAACTTCAAGTTATGTTGAATTCCGGAGACAAATCAAAAGCATCTACAGCACAGAGTTATCAGGCGCAACTGGCAAGCATTTCCGGAAGAGCAGAGACGATACAATCGACACAACAGAATATTTTCAATACAATGAATATGATTTCCATAAGCAACAGGTATATCTTGGGCTTATAGAAAAAGTTTTCAGAAAAACTTAAATAAAAAATTTGAACGGCTTTCTAATTCGAAAGCCGTTTTTGTATATATAAACATTTTCTAATCTACGACTAAACGTTTAATTTATAACCGCCACCGTAAATTGTTTCTATATATTTTTTACCGTCAGCTATTTTGTCAATTTTACTTCTCAAATGCCTAATATGAACTCGAATTGTTTCAATATCGTCATCAGGTGAATAGCCCCAAATATCTTTCAAAAGCTGAGCTGAAGAAACCATATTTCCATGATTTTGGAACAACAAATTGAATATTTCAAACTCAATTGGTGTTAATTTTGCCTGTTTTTCCCCGATTTTTACACTATAAAGTTCCGGAAGTAAAGTAATTTCACCAAGTGTCAAAAGTTCTCTTGTTGAAGCACTTTCAGGAATTTGGCGAGTTCTTTTCAACAAAGCTCTAACCCTAACTTGCAATTCTTCCATCTCAAAAGGTTTCACAAGATAATCATCCACACCGATATTAAAACCTTTTACTTTGTCATTAATCTGTGACAAAGCTGTCAACATCAAAATCGGAATATCCTTTGTTTCCTCGTTTTTTCTAATTCGCTGTGCAACAGTAAACCCATCAACATCAGGCATCATAACATCCAAAACCACAAGTGCAGGAACTTCCTGCTTGCATAAAGCAAATCCTTTAACTCCGTCATACGCCTGAACAACTTTATATCCGCAAAGTTCAAGGTTAACTTTTATAAGTTCGTTTATTGCTAAATCGTCATCAATTACCAAAATTTTATTCATATCTGAATTCTATAAATAAAACAAATAAAATACAACCATTTTTGTTAAAAAATATTAATTAAAATTATCCGGTGGAATAATACAATATAATGTTATTTTGGGTATATTGTTATGAAAAGATTTGTAAATAATTCAAGAAAAAGTGTAAAATTTACAAATTTTCGGATTTTTATTGTATTATGTTAATTGCGCAAGCAAATTTGTAGAAGATAAGTATACATTTATAGGAGGCACATGAATTGGCAGTAACATCACCATTTACAGCATTTAAGAACGGTAAAAAAGAAATCCACTTAGGACAACACGTTTTAGCAGAATTTTTTGAATGTGATCCAAACACATTAAACAGTTTAGATAAAGTAGAAAAATACATGGTGGATGCCGCCCTTGAATGTGGTGCTACTGTTGTTCAAAAATGTTTCCACATGTTTAACCCATACGGCGTTTCAGGCGTTGTAATTATTTCAGAAAGTCATCTTGCAATCCATACTTGGCCTGAATTAGGTTATGCAGCAGTTGATTTATTTACTTGTGGCGACAAGTGCGACCCAAAAGTTTCTTATGAATTCTTGAAAAAGAAATTTAATTCTAAAAAAGCAACTTTCTCTGAATTAAAAAGAGGAATTATTGACGAAGAAACACTTAAAGTTGCAGAAAAACCTTTTGAAATTATGCAACAATTCGCTGATTAAGAGCGTAATTTGTTAAAATAAATATTTTTAGAGCGCTATTTATAAAAATAGCGCTCTTTAATTTATGTCATTACACACTGCTTTTATATATTATTTCAAAAAATTATTTAACAAGAATGTTAATTCATGTAAAATGTTTGACAAAATCACATGACAATAAATTTCGCTTTTAATAGAATTAACATATTAGGGGGTAGAAATGCCGGAAGATTTAATAGAAAAAAAATCAAATTTTGACTTAACATCAAGGAGTGCTTTTTCAAGTAATGAAGAGGTTTTTACGTCTCGATCATATGCTGCATTATTGGCAAAAAACACAATTCCTTATTTTCACAGAAAAATCGCTGATAACTATGTAATCATAAAAAAAGTTTTCAAATTTCAAGCTGTTATGTCAAGGATTACTAATGTTGAAAAATCTCTTTTGGCTAAATACGATTTTAACACCCTTGAATATACAACCGTAAAACAAATGTACGAAGAATTGTCTCTATTGCAAAGATGGTCTATGTCTCCGGACGAAAATTTAAGAAAAGACTCTGATGCAATTTTAGAAATCAGAACAAAAGAATTAAAATATATAGTTGCTACCAGCTATGCAAGCATTTCAAACGAAATTTACAAAGGTTACTTGGCACTGGAAAACTATTTTATTGAAATCAGTAAATATAGCGACTAATCATTAATTGTAGCTTTTATAAGTTTGTAAATTGTTTCAATTTTTTCTTTATCTTTAAGTTTTTGCACATCAGAGATTATTTCATTAACCAATTCTTCTTGAGGTTTGATATGATCAAATGCGAACAAATCTGCGCTGGAAACATTTAGAACATCAATGATTTTCTCCAATGTATCTGCGGTCAAAAAGTTCTCACCTGTCTCTATTCCACTAAGAGTTCTAGTTGCAATATCTATTCTCTCTGCGAATTGTTCTTGGGTGAGACCTCTCTTTTGTCTAAGTCTTTTTATTTTTGCACCTAACTGTTTCTTTATTTCCACAACTTTAACCTCAAATTAATTTTAAAAGATAACTTAGTCTATCAAAATGAGCTTAAATTGAGAATATTTCTAGAACGTAGAAATTAAACATCTAGTTTAAAACCGAGTTTATTAACAAATGTAAAGCACTCAAAACCTTGATATATATAGGATATAAAAAATATATGATATTTAATCTCTTATTTGCGCAATTTTAAGAAACGAAATATTTTTATATAAGAGTAAGATATGCAATTGCGAAAAATTTACTACAAGATATTAAGGAGATCGAAGTATGACAAAAGATTTAGTTCAAAAAATTAACATTGGAGGAGTAGAATTTAATTCAAATGCGATTAAGTCCTCAAAAGAAGTTGAAAATAATGGTAAAAAATCATTTATTGTTTCATTTAAGAATGGGACAACTATTGAATATCCTCAACAAGCAAAAAAGAATGATGCTAAAGTAGTTGGTGGTAAAATCGGGGGTGAAAATCGTTCTGTTTTTACAAGAATTTCAAATGCTAAAATATCAGGTTCAAAGGGTGCTGATCATATTGTCCTTAACGGTTGCAATTGTTGTTTTGTAGATTTGGCAAATGATAGTGCTAAAGCTGATACTGTTGTTTTTAAAGATAGCCAAAAAGACGGAACAAAATGGATATCAATGCACAATAGAGCAAAATTAGATAAAAATGATATTGGAACAGTGCAATATGAAAAAGTAACTAATGATGGTTTTGGCTCTGTAACTACGGAAAGTATCAAAAAAACAGATGTTGGACAAGGCTTTATGGCAGAAGATAGGTATAAAAAATAATTTTATTATTATATATGTTTTGAGGCGAGGATTTAATCCTCGCCTTTTGGGTATATTGATTCAACACTACAAAAAACACCAAATAATAATGATGGTAAAAAAGATACTAAACCTTATGATATTACAAGTTTAATGGGGGGCAACTTTCCATAAAGAAAAAGATACCGTAGAATAACAGATTCGTATATTAACAAAATCACTGAGCAGGTGTGACTACGTAAGTACATCCACCTGCTTTAACTATTCATTTTCGTAACCGAAGTTTTTCAAAGAACTTTGCTTTTTGCGCCAATCTTTGTCAATTTTAACTTCCAGCCCCAAAAACACTTTTTTCTCGACAATTTTTTCTAATTCTAAACGAGCTTCTGTCCCGATTTTTTTAAGCAGATTTCCACCTTTACCAATCAAAATCCCTTTTTGGCTCTTTGTTTCACAGTAAATTGTCGCATATATTCTGTCTATTTCGTCACTTTCTGTGTAACTTTCAATCTTTACAGCAACAGAATGCGGAATTTCATCAGACGTATTCAGCAATATTTTTTCCCTGATTACTTCTTCTGTAACATCTCTCATTGTTTCTTCCGTCACAACATCCTCCGGATACAACAAATCGCCATCCGGAAGATATTTATAAATATTTTTTATCAAAGTATCTATATTTCGTCCTGTTTTTGCAGAAATTCTTACAATCGGATAATTCTTTTCAAAAAGAAGTTTATAAGTTAACAAATTTTCTTCAACCTTAGCCATTTTCTTTAATTTGTCAACCTTATTCATCACAATAACAACAGGAATTTGAGTTTGCAAAATATTTTGAGCAATCCACTTATCGCCCTTTCCGGCCGGCTCTGAACCGTCAACCAAAAATAAAATTAAATCAGCATCCGGCACAGCCATTTTAGATTCTTCAAGCAAAAATTCACCCAATTTATTCAAAGGCTTATGCACTCCGGGAGTGTCTATAAATACTATTTGACCTTTTTCCGTTGTGTAAATTCCTTTAATTCTTTTTCGTGTAGTTTGAGCTTTATCTGTAGCAATTACAATTTTTTGTCCGAGAATTTGGTTTAAAAGAGTTGACTTGCCCACATTCGGACGCCCAATAATTGCCGTAAATCCACTTTTCATATAATTTATTCCTGTTTTTATGTTACAATTTATAAAGAAATTGTAACATAAAAGTATAAATTTTTAACAAATTGGCAATTTTTTGCAACTCAAAGTATTATATAATATAAGGGAAAATTTTTTAACGGTAGAAAATGGTAGTAAAAAAATCTAGTTTAATAGGTATAGCATTGTTACTTGCTCTTGCAACTGCTCCTATGTCAGGAACTTTGGCAAGTGGCGGGAATAATCTTACGCAACTTGATTTGAAACGTTCTTCAAATAATTCCGTTAATGTTACATTATTCACATCAAACGGCTATAACGACAATGTTATGGTTCGTAAAAAGTCTGACAACAAATATGTAATCCTTATCCCAAAAGTTCAAAGCTCTGGTTACAGTGCGTCTAGTTTGAACGGCGTTAAGGATTTAGTTTCAAACGTTGATGTAAAAACCGTTAATGACACAAATGGCGGTTATACTAAAGTTACGTTGATTACAACTAAACCGCTTGATATAAAAACAAACACTCAAAAAAGTTCACCTGTAACAGAAGAACAAAAAGAATATAAAACTCTTATTGCTCAAGCAAATGCGGTTAAAAATAATATAGGAAAACAAGAACCTCAAAAACAACAGGTTCAAAAAACAGAAGTAACTGTAAATAAAGCTTCTACACCGACAACAACAAAAGCAAAAGCTCCAAGCAAAGAGGTTAAAAAAACATCGACAGCGCCAAAAATTGTTTTAACAGAAGTTAAACCGCAAACAGAAGATAAAGCAAGACAAACAAGAAAAGCGCAACTTGCAGAGTTGATTAATGAAGTAAAACAAGAAAAACTTGCACAAACAACGCAAGTTCCAAAAGAAAGCTTGGACAATATTGTCCCTCCTGCAGAAACTCTTGCAGAAAATCAAGCTCCGCAAGAAGTTAAAGATATTAAAGAAATGCCAAAAGTTGAAAAAGCATCAATTTTTGCAACAATTAAACATAAAGCTAAAAAAGCAGTTAAACCTGTCGGAATAACTCTTGCATCATTATTCGGCTTAATGTTTATTTTAAGAATATTAGGCGCAATTGCTTCTGCTACAAAAGAAGTTCAAACATCTTTTGTAGACCAGCTTGCCCAAAATCGTTCAGAAACAGAAGACACAAATTATAACAATTTAGCAGATAACGAAGATCTTTCATGGCAAGAAAGATACCAAAGATATTTGGACGCTTCTGCCAAACCGGTTCCTCGAGCTAATAACAAAGGAAATTATACGTTCATAAAAACACCTGCTGAACCTGTAAAAAAATTGAACAAAAAACGTAGCGACTTAGAAAAAATGGTTGCCGATGTTGCAAATGTTCGTCGTGTGGAAATTGAACCGGAAATTGTTGAAAGCGAAGATGAAGCTATTCAAAAATCTATTAAATTTAAAGCTTTTGACAATCACAGAGCAACGCTTGACACAACAAGCAGAGACAAAATTAAAAGCAGATTTAAAAAGTATGAAAACGAATTGCCTCTTCATGAACAAAAAAATATTGAATTAGGCGAATCTATTTTGCACTCAAACCCAAGAAGATTGAAAGACGCAACTCTTGATGTTGCAGATGTAGATAAAAACAGATTAAAATTTAATGATTCTGACTACACAATGTCTTCCGTTGATGAATACTTTGCAATTTTAGACAAAGAACAACCTACCGTTCAACCTGTAATTCAGCCAAAAGTTGAAATTGGCAGAACAGAAAAATCTACCCCGAACAAAGTTTCTCAAACAAATCCTATTACAAAATTGAGAAACGAAACAAAATCGTCTTACTTAAACGGTTTAATCGTAAAATCCGGCTACAATATTGACAACAACAAAGGTTTTTACGTTGTAAATCTTGACGGCAAATCAGCTTTAATCGGAAAAGTCAATGATGAAGTGTTCGTTTTGAAAAAATTTGACACAAACGTAACAAATCCAATCCAAGTTAGACATGACAACGCAAATGTTTATATGGTTAAAGCAGGTGATTTCAAATCGTTAGTTGAAGTTACTGACCAAAAAATGGGCGTTTTGATTGAATTATAGTAAAAAATAAAGAGAGAAAATGTTTATAAAAAAACTTATACCTGTTTTGTTGTTTTCAATTTTGCTTTGCGGTTGCGCTCCAAAAGACAACAGAACAACAATTGAATTTGCAAGTTGGGGTTCAAAATCTGAAATTGACATTCTGAAACCGATTTTGACAGACTTTGAAAAAGAAAACCCTAACATAAAAGTTAATTTTATGCACATTCCACAAAATTATTTTCAAAAAATACATCTTTTGTTTGCTTCAAACACCGCACCTGATGTGATTTTTATAAATAATTTGTATTTACCTATTTACGCTAATGCAAATCTTTTGGAAGAATTAACCATAAAACAAACGGATTACTACTCTCAATCACTTGAAGCTCTGTCTTGGAAAGGGAAATTATATGCCGTACCAAGAGATGTTTCCAATTTAGTTGTTTTTTACAATAAAGATTTGTTTGACAAAAAAAACATTGAATATCCCAGCCCAAATTGGACTTATTCAGATTTTTTAAAAACCGCACAAAAATTGACGAATAACGGAAACTTTGGAATAAGTTTTGAAGAAGATCCGTTATTTTATCTTCCATATCTGATGAGCAATGATGGTGGGATTTTACCCGATGAGATTAATTTAAAAGGCTCTCAAGACGGGTTAAAATTTTACGCAGATTTGAGAAAAAAATATCATGTAGCACCATTAAAATCTGAAAGTGCAAGCGCAACAATGGCTCAAATGTTCTTACAACAAAAAATCGGAATGTATATTTCCGGACGTTGGATGGTGCCAAAACTCAGAGAGGAAGCTCAATTCGACTGGGACATTGCTCAGTTTCCAAAAGGCACTAAAGGCAGTATCGTTCAATTAGACGCCTCCGGCTGGGCAATTTCAAAATCATCAATCCACAAACAAGAAGCTCAAAAATTAGTCGATTATTTAGCTTCAAAAGAAAGTAGCGAAAAGTTTACAACGAGTGGACTTATTGTGCCGGCAAGAGTTGATGTTTCAAATTCAAAATATTTTCTTGATGGCAAAAAACCCAAAAATTCCAAAATATTCTTAAATATTATAAAAACGTCAAAACCAACACCCGTAACCATTGACTATAGAGAGATTACAGACAAATTAAAAAACACAATGGAAGAAAAATTTAATTAATTTGTAAATAAATTGAAAAAAACGCAATTCGCAATTATAATAATTTTATGAATGAGTTAGATATTAGCAGATTAACAGAGCTTAAAGCTAAAGTACAAGATAAGTTAGACCAAACAGAACTGTTCCGATTTAAAGGGACTGTTTCCAAGTTGCTTGGTTTAACAGTGGAAGTAAAACTTCCCGGCTTGAAAGTTGGAGATCTCTGCTATATTGAAACAAAAGACGGTAGACGCAAACCCGCAGAAGTACAGGCTTTTAAAGGTGAAGTAGCTCAATTACTTTTGCTATATGACGGTGAGGGTATCGGACAAGGCAGTTTGGTTACTTCAACCGGAAAACCAATTACAATTCCTGTAGGTGACTTTCTTTTAGGACGTTTGATTAACCCAATGGGAGAACCGATTGACGGGAAACCTCTTGATACGGCAGGCGCAACTTGGAGACCTGTTGAGGGGCCTCCACCCGGACCTTTTGAAAGACCAATTATTACAGAAGTTTTTTCAACAGGTGTTCGTGCAATTGATAGCTGTATGACAATGGGTTGCGGACAGCGTCTAGGGCTATTTGCAGGCTCAGGAGTAGGGAAAAGTACCTTGCTTGGTATGATTGCTCGAAATTCTGACGCGGATGTTAACGTAGTTGCACTAATCGGAGAACGTGGTCGTGAGGTTAAAGAGTTTGTGGAAGATGCTCTTGGTGAAAAAGGTATGGCAAAATCAGTTTTGGTTTGTTCTACGGGCGATCAACCACCTCTAATCAGACAAAAAGCACTTTTAACCGCAACTGCTGTTTGTGAATATTTTAGAGATCAAGGTAAAAAAGTTTTCTTAATGACAGATACCGTAACTCGTTGTGCAATGGCAGGACGTGAAGTAGGCTTGTCTCTAGGCGAACCACCTACAATGAAAGGTTATCCGCCATCAATTTTCTCTTGGTTGCAAAAAGTTTTGGAAAGAGCCGGAAACAGCCCAAAAGGATCCGTAACAGCTCTTTATACAGTATTAATGGAAGGCGATGACATTTCAGATCCGATTGTAGATATTGTGCGTGGTATCGTTGACGGTCACATTTTCTTGTCAAGAAAAGTTGCTGAAATGAACCACTACCCTGCAATTGATGTACTCGGAAGTATTTCAAGGTTGATGTCATCTATTGTTACGCCTGAACACAAAGAAGCTGCGGGCAAAATGCGTACAATTATGGCTCTTTATAGAGAAAACAAAGACCTTATCGATGTTGGGATGTATCAACCAGGCACAAACCCTAGACTTGATACCGCAATTGAAATGATGCCTAAAATTAACGCATTTTTACAACAAAGAACCTCTGATATTGTAAGCATGGATACAACAATTCAAACTCTTGTCGATATGATGAGAGGGGTTGAAATTTAAATTTAGCTACAAAGATACTCATTCTTCCAACACAAGTCATTGAACACTATTACTAATATTATTAATAGTAGTAATAGTTTTTTAAATTTTTATCAAATCCAACCCCTCTCTCTAGCTCTCTCCCTTGGAGAGAGGACTTTAGGCTAAATTCACCTCTCCGAGGGTAGAGGTCGGAGTCGTTTGCGAACGGATGTGAGCATTACGAATGCGGGAGAGGGGTTAATTTTTTGTATAAAAAGACTTATTATTTCATGTCCTCCACTTGAGGGAGGACCGAAATCTTTGATTTCGAGGTGGGGGAAATAATAGTGATAGTTTTTTAATTTTTATCAAATCCAACCCCTCTCTCTAACTCTCTCCCTTGGAGAGAGGACAAGTTTAAATATATTTATACAAATTCTAAAATTTTGGATACATAAGTTTTTATACAAAAAATAAGGTGGAGAATTTTTTGTTTTCTCCACCTTACTTATCTTTACAAATTTAATCTGTAATATTCAAATAATCACATATACTTTCTTTATCTGCAGAGACAATTTTTTCTTCAGAGCCTTTCTCATAGCATATACCAAGCCGTTTTACCTCTCCATTACTATAATCTTGCCTCCATATTTCCATTTGGGCTTTATCATTATATACACTTAGATGAACACGGTTGTTTCTAGATCTTGTTTCTACAATTCCATTTTTGTCACCATCAATAAATAAATCTTTTGCACATAATTCAACAGTTTCTCCATTGTCACGATATGTGACTTGATAAGCTTTTTTGCCACCACGAGTACATACTACTTTGTCTATATTTTTACCATCTTTAGAATAATAAGTCATCGTTGTTGCTGTCTTTTTAGCACCTTTACCAAGTTGTTGTTCTATTATAAAAAGACCGTGTTTTTCGCTTCTTTGTCCAGGTATTTTATCAAATTTTGTACGCTGATGAGCAAATCTTTTAACCAAATCATCATATTTCTTAACTGTAGTTCTATATAATTGTTCGCCTTCTTCATGCAATTTATCAATTAAAGCTTGTTTGTGTTTCTCTATAAAAGCTTTTTCTTCAGCTTTTGCTTTTGCCTTTGCTTCAGCTTCTGCCTTTGCCTTTGCTTCTGCTTCTGCCTTTGCTTCTGCTTCTGCCTTTGCCTTTGCTTCTAATTCAGCTTTTGTATTGGTTTCTGTTTTTTGATTTGTCTTCGGTTCTGCCTCTATTTCAGGCTTCAGCCCTGATGTTTCATTTAAAGGCTTTTCATTAATGACTTCAGACTTTGGAGTAGCAACCACGCCATTTTCAGCTCCATCTACCAATGCATCACTAGCCTTACTACCGACTGATTCAGTTCCAGATGTTAAAGGTTTACTTACAGAACCTGCATTTTCACTCGCATTTTGAGTTCCTTTTTCTACAGCATTTTCGGCGCCACCTAAAAATTTTTGAATACCTTTACCAAGTTTACCTTTATAACCAGCAATACCCAACCCAACTACGGCAGCTAATGCTGTTGCACCTATCATATATTTTGTAGCATTTGACTTTTCTTCATCAACTTCAGAATTTGAAGTAAAACTTTGTTGCGATTTCAAACTTGCTTTGGGAGTTTGTTGAAGTCCAATTGAATAATTTCTTACTGCATCTATTGACATTACTACACCTTTCTTGTTTGTACACCTACATAAATATTAAAACAGAAAGGCTGAAAAACTTGCTATAGTGCCCCGCCCAGCATAGCATAGCATAGCATAGAGACATTATATCTGGGTTTGAGCCATTTTTAAATTCATTTTTACATTTCGTAACAGTGTCAGATTTTATTATATTTTTACATGTTTTTCCTTTATGTTATCATTGTTTTGAAAGGAAAAATAAAAATATGATTATACCTAATAATTTTGCTCCAGCAATGCTTATAACTTTATTTGCCGGTTTATCTACTGCAATCGGCGGAGGTATTGCGTTTATTGTAAAAAAAGATAATTTAAAAGCTTTGTCAGTCGGTTTGGGATTTTCTGCCGGCGTAATGGTTTTCGTATCATTTATGGATATGTTGCCGGAAGCCGGAAAACTTTTGGCTCAACACTTTCCAACAACTCACGAATGGTTAACCCTTGCCGGTTTTGTTGCAGGTTTGATTGTAGCAATCTTGATTGACTACTTTTTGCCTGACCACATTGACACAGAAGATGTTCTTCACCCTGACGGCCCCGCTCACAGAAATTATAGAATTAAAAGAGCCGGAATTTTTACAGCAATCGCAATTTGTGTACACAACTTTCCGGAAGGCATGGCAACATTTTTTACGACAACTCAAAACATAACACTTGGGCTCTCTGTTGGGTTGGCTATCGCAATCCACAACATTCCCGAAGGTATTGCAGTAGCTTTACCAATGTACCACGTAACAGGTAAAAAACGTTATGCAATGCTATATGCAGCACTTTCAGGAATTACAGAACCAATCGGGGCTTTAGTTGGAATGTTTATTTTCGGATTGTTCTTACCACAAGTTTTAATCGGAGCATTAATGGCTGCCGTTGCCGGAATTATGATTTATATTTCATTTGATACTTTGCTACCTTTAGCAAAAGAATATGGAGATTGGCACCAATCAATCGTTGGAATTATCTCTGGAATTCTTGTAATTTGGGTTAGTTTAATTTTGATAGGTGGTTAAAAGGCAGAAAAAATGAATTTATCAAATCTATTTGACTTAGGAAGAAATTTATACGCCCTACCGGCATACAACGACAAAAGCGGTTTAGCCCCAATGCCTTTGCGCTACTTTTTCGAGCTAACATATCGTTGCAATCTCAATTGTCCGTATTGCTATGTCGGCGATGACCGTAAAAAAGATGAATTAACAACTGACGAATGGTTCAAAATAATAGACCAAATTCCTTGGTATTCCTTTGTCACTCTTGTAGGAGGCGAACCTCTAATCAGAAAAGATTTTATTGACATTTTGATGCGCACATCTAAAAAAACGTTCGGCAAATTGAATGTTGTTTCAAACGGGATTTTAATCAACGATGAGATTATTGACGCTTTTATAAAAAGTAAAATGATGCTTTTGTCTGTTTCATTAGACGGTTATGGAGAAAATCATAACATAAATCGAAACAAAGACGGCATTTGGAATAAAATCATGAATAACTTTGACAATATGAATTCTCAACCAAAAAGACCCATGATTGACATTAAAACTATTGTCCTTGAAAACAATCTCGACGATTTAGTCAAATTATACAAAATGTGTGACGAAAAGAAATTTAATTTTCTTTCAATCTCTTTTTTGCGCAACAATAATTTGAAACAAAATTCAGTATTATTTGACAGCTTTGTTCCGGAATTTAATGCAAATTACCCTATCAAAAAATATTTTGATATGGAACATTTTAAAGAGGTTTATAAAGAACTTGAATGTTTAAGCAAAAAATCTAATGTAAAAATCAGGTTTTCACCAAAATTTGAATACTCTAAAAATCCGCTTGAAAAAATTGAAGAATTTTTTAACACTCCGGCAGACAAACCAGTTAGAGAAATTTACAAGCCTTGTATGTACCCTTATTCAAACATGATGATTAACCCTCAAGGTGATGTTTATCCTTGTTTGTCTCAAAAAATCGGGAACGTAAAAGATATGCCAATTAAAGAGGTTTTTAATCTTCCACATTACAGATGTTTTAGAAAAAACCTGCATTATGCAAAAGTTTTCGGAGCTTGCCAAATGTGTTGTGAATTATGCGTTAAATAATTCAGCATAATTAAATTAACAAAACGAACTTATCAATACATAACAAAAAAGACTGGAAATAATTCCAGCCTTTTTTATCTATAAAATGTTTATTATCTAAACTATGCTTCAGCAGGAGCTTCTGCAGCTTGAGCAGCTTCAGCCTCTGCAGCTGCTTTTGCTTCAGCTTCAGCTTGAGCTTTTGCTTGAGCTTTCTTAGAAAGCTTAACTGTTTCT
Source organism: uncultured Candidatus Melainabacteria bacterium (assembly GCA_934717855.1). GTDB lineage: Bacteria > Cyanobacteriota > Vampirovibrionia > Gastranaerophilales > Gastranaerophilaceae > Stercorousia. Next base: position 3,541 of record CAKUZI010000006.1, on the reverse strand, counting down.
TTTTTTACATAGTTCAAAGTACCGTCTTCGTTGCAGTTTTTAATCAAATATGCAACAGTTTCAGTAGGTTGAGCACCTTTTTTTACCCAATCCAAAGCTGCAACTTTGTCTAGTTTCATTTCTTTTGTTTTTGGGTTGTAGTGACCTAATTCTTGAACCGGTCTACCTTCACGTTTTGTAGTTGAGTTTATAACAATAACTCTGTATGTAGGGTTCTTTTTAGCGCCCAATCTTTTCAATCTGATTTTTAACATTTTTGTTTTTCCCTTATTTTTTGTTGTAACTTACGGATTTTCCAACACTGCAGCCGCGCCGTATTTTCAAATCCTTGAACAAGGCTAAGAGGAATTGCCTCATTCCAAGTTTGATTAAAACATAAAACTTTTATCTAATCAAGTAATAATTAACAAAAGTTACGGTCAAAATATAAATATTTCCTTAAGAGGATGTTATATTTCGTTTGTCTATGCTAATATAAAAACATTGATTAACCAGACGGAGAGGAAATTTTTATAATGATAAGTTTTTTATTGAAATTGTTGGGCGATCCTAACGAAAAAAAAGTTAAAAGTATAATGGGAATTATTGACCATATCAACGCTCTTGAACCTCAATTTGAAAAATTAACTGATGAAGAATTGAGAGCTAAAACAGACGAATTCAAAGAAATTCTTGCAAAACGTCCAACATCAACTGATTTTAAAACTGATAGAAAACTTGAAAAAGAAGCTTTAGATAAAATTCTTCCGGAAGCGTTCGCAACTGTTAGAGAAGCCGGTAAACGTGTTTTGAATATGCGTCACTTTGATGTTCAATTAATTGGGGGATACTTTTTGCATAACGGTCATATTGCAGAGATGAGAACCGGTGAGGGTAAAACTCTTGTTGCTACGTTACCTGCATATTTGAATGCTTTGACAGGCAAAGGGGTTCACGTAATTACCGTAAACGACTACTTAGCAAAACGTGACAGCGACTGGATGGGAAAAATCTACAAATTCTTAGGTTTGACAGTTGGCGTTATTCTTTCCGGCGGTCGCTCTGCAGAGGATTTTGAAGCTAAAAAAAGAGCTTATAACTGCGACATCACTTACGGAACAAATAACGAATTCGGCTTTGATTATCTTCGCGACAATATGGCATCAAACATCGAAATGCTTGTTCAAAGACCTTATAATTACGCGATTATCGACGAAGTTGACAGTATTCTAATTGATGAAGCCAGAACTCCGCTAATCATCAGCGGAAGACTTGAAAAATCTGCTGAAACCTATCAATTAATGGCAAAAGTTGCTCCTCAATTAGAAAAAATTAAAGACTATGAAGTCGATGAAAAGAATAAAAACATTATTTTAACAGAAGATGGTATTGACCACGCACAAGAACTTATCGGCGTTAAAGATTTGTTCGATATCAATACTCAATATGCTCATCACTTGTTACAAGCATTGAAAGCGAAAGAATTGTTCGTAAAAGATACAGATTACGTGGTTAAAAATGGCGAAGTAATGATTGTTGACGAATTCACCGGCCGTTTGATGGAAGGTCGTCGTTGGTCTGATGGTTTGCACCAAGCAATTGAAGCTAAAGAGGGTGTTCAAATTCAAGATGAAACGCAAACTCTTGCAAGTATTACATTCCAAAACTTGTTCAGACTTTATCCAAAATTATCAGGAATGACCGGTACTGCGATGACTGAAGAAGCTGAATTTGGAAAAATTTACAACCTTGAAGTTACAACAATTCCGACAAACAAACCAGACATTAGAATAAATTATCCTGACGTAATTTATAAAACAGAACGTGCTAAATTTGACGCAGTTGTTCAAGATATTATCAGAATGCACGAAATTGGCAGACCTGTTCTTGTTGGAACAATCAGTATTGAAAAATCTGAATATGTTTCATACTTATTACAACAAAAAGGTATTCCTCACCACGTTTTAAACGCGAAACATCACGAAAAAGAAGCTTATATTATCGCTCAGGCAGGTCGTGCCGGAGCTGTTACAATCGCAACGAACATGGCTGGTCGTGGTACCGACATCCTATTAGGTGGTAATGCGGAATTTTTAGCGAAAGAAATGCTTGATGTGAAAGGAATTACTCCTCAAACAGAAAATTACGAAACAATAAAAGAGGCTGCTCTTAAAGAAGCTCGTGCAATTACGGAAGCTGAACACGAAAAAGTTGTTGCAGTAGGCGGTTTACACGTAATAGGAACAGAACGTCACGAGTCTCGTCGTATTGACAACCAATTGAGAGGTCGTGCCGCTCGTCAGGGTGACCCTGGTTCTACAAGATTTTTCTTATCTTTGGAAGACAATTTGATGAGAATTTTCGGTGGCGAAAAAATTACAGCTTTAATGAACGCTCTTAACGTTGAAGATAACATCGCAATCGAGAATGTTCTTATCACAAGACAAATTCAATCAGCACAGAAAAAAGTTGAAACATATCACTTTGATATTAGAAAATCTGTTCTTGAATACGACGATGTAATGAATATTCAACGTGAAAAATTCTACGCTCAAAGAAGAAAAGTTCTTGCAGGAAAGAATTTGTCTGAAGATATTTACTATATGATTGAAAAAGAAATTGACAGACTATTGAGAAGTTACATAGCGCCGGAACTTCATCCGGAAGAATATGTATACGAAGACTTGCAAACAATGATTAAAGAATTGCACTCTATCATTCCTCAATTGTCAGGAATTCAAGTTTCAGATGTTCAGAACTTACGATTTGAACCTATATTTGACAAATTAAAAACTCTTGCAGTTAATGCGTATAGACAGCATGAAGAAGAAGTTGTTAATTTCTATAATCAAGTTATTTCTCAATACGATCCGGAAGCTCCTATACAAGAAGCTTTTAGCGAAAACAACGTAATCAGACAACTTGAAAAAGATATCTTGTTAAGAGTTGTAGACAACAAATGGATTGATCACTTGCACAACATTGACATGTTGAGAGAGGGAATAGGCTTACGCGCTTACGGTCAAAAAGACCCGTTAATTGAATATAAACGTGAAGCTTACGATTTGTTCAACAAAATGATGTACGAAATTCAAGGCGATACGGTTAAACACTTGTTCAGAACAAAATTCGGAATACAAGTTGTTGGCCCGGAACCAGAAAACCCGGATAACAACGAAATCGCATAACAAATAAAAAAGAGGCTTTATGCCTCTTTTAATATATCTGCATATTTTTGTAAGTCATTCAATAACGGTTCATACTTAGCATTTAATTCTGCCCGAGTTTTATCCTTGTCATGACTTTGTATTACTCGCATATCAATTTTTGCTTGCAAGGCTTGTTTCAATAATTCCGGAATATTCAATGCTGTCGGATTTTCACTCGCCAAGTTTTCATAATACTTATCTAAAAAGTCCGCAGAAATACGTTCTTTCCAATTATCTCGATTGTTAGTTCCTGCAACATTGTAAATTCTGTCAGTTATTCCTAAAATATCAGCAAATGAAATTTGGAATTTTGGTGTCGTCATAAGTTCTGCAAATTTAGCCCTTACAAGAGC